>CAYVPJ010000001.1:0-238119 GCA_964453505.1 uncultured Oscillospiraceae bacterium
TGAACCTGTTAAATCCCCTCTTCTGGGCTTGACTTTTAATAGTTAGTCTCCGTTTCACGCGCTAAGAATACCACAGACGGTCATAAAATCGTCTAACGCACTCTAACGGTTGACTTACGGTTTTGTAAGGGAATCAAAAGACAGCGCAAAGCGGGTATACTTTCCCTGTTCCGACTCGATCTTCATTGAAATGTTCAAATGCCCGCACAGCTCTTTCGCGAGGAACAGCCCCATTCCCGTGCTGCCGCCCTGTTTTCTGCCGTTCGTTCCCGTGAACCCGCGCCGCGTGACGCGAGGCAAATCACATGCCGGAATGCCTATGCCGTCGTCCTCATACACGATAACGCCGTCGCTCAAGCGTATCGAGATATGGCAGTTCGGGCAGTATTTCGCGGAATTGCACAATAGCTGTTTCAATATGAAGCCCACGGCCTTGTCGTCGGTGAACGCGAAAAAATCCCCGTCCGTCTCGACGCTTATGCCGGCGGCGGTCAGAAGCGGCATCTGGTCTTTCAGAACGTCGTCTGTCAGGGCTGCCAGCGAAACGCGGCGAATGACGGTGTCGTTTTCGGGACGCCCGATCCTCGAATAATACAGTATGTTTTCGGTCAGGTTGTCGGCGCGTTTCAGCTCGCGCCTGAGCTTGGGAACGTTCGCGCCGTTTTCGAGCATCAGCGAGCACGCCGTGAGCGGCGTTTTGATTTCGTGCACCCAGCCCTCTACGAAAAGCCCGTATTCGTCCTTTTCGCGCCGCGCCGCCTCGACCGCGCGTATGGCGTCGGAGGATATTGTTTTCATTATCTCGAAGTACATAAACTCGTGCTCGTTTGCGGGCTTTTCAAGCACCTCGCCCAGCAGGTATCTGTCGCTCAGAGCGGATATTATTTTTGTTAGACGCTTGAATCTCTCTTTTTGTATGATATAGCCGAGCGCCAGCCACGCGGCGGCGAGCAGGGCTATGGAAGCCTCCGCGAACAGTATAAAGCCCATGCGAATGCCCAGAAACAACAAAAACACGAACGCGAGCACCTCGGCAAGGCCTATAAAGCAGACGGTCAGCCCCTTTGAGGCGGCGTAGTCTTTGAATCTCATAGCCTGTACCCCACGCCGCGCACGTTCGTTATCATGCCTTCCGCGCCTATCGACCTCATCTTCTCGCGCAGGCGGTTTATGTTCACATAGAGCGTGTTTTCGTCTATATACAGGCTGTTGTTCCAAAGTTCCTCAATAATTTCGTCCTTGGCGCAAATATCCTTTTTCATAAGGCAGGCGAGCACGCGCGCCTCGTTTTTCGTAAGCTCGCAGCTTTTTTCGCCGTACCGCGCGGTGAGCGCGGACAGGTCCAGCTCCAGCCCTTTCGCGCGCAGAACGGCGCACAGACCGCGTTTCAGGTATCTGCCTATCCTCGCCAGCAGCACCGCCGAATTATAGGGCTTGCGTATGAAATCGTCCGCGCCGACGGCGAAACCGAGCAATTCGTCCTCAGGCGTCGCAAGCGCCGTCAGGAATATGACGGGCACATCGGACGTTTTTCTGAGCTTGCGGCAAACCTCGTAGCCGTTTTCGCCGGGCATGTTTATGTCGAGCAGCGCGAGATCGCACGGCGGCTCGAAAACGGGCGCGTATCCGTTCGCCTTGAGAAGCGCGCACAATTCCTCGCGGATCGAAACGTCGTCCTCCATTATAAGTATTCTGCTCACGAACGTTCCCCTCCCCCATAAGCCTATGAAACGCATACGTATCCACGGGAAATATATCATATTTAAGCTAATGTTACAAATGAATTTTTATGACTTCGTTGTATTTCGTTAGCATATATGGTAGAATCAAAAGCGTATACAGTTTACAATATATGAGCGACATATGACATAATCGGAAAACGCTGTCGCGGAACAGTTTTTAAGACATTTTCACAGACGACATTCACATCGAGCGATATACGACGGACGGCGGCGCGAGTGCCCGGGGAGGTTCATATATGCCCAACGATAAAAACGCGAAACGCGCTCAGCCGCAGGCCGACGTTTTAGCCGGGGCGGGTTCGGTTGCGCAGCTCAAAGCCATTATGGATAACGTAAACGGCGGCGTGACGGCAATCGTATACGACAAGGGCGGAAACGTTAAGCGCGAATACAGAAACAAGCGCTACTTCGACATGTTCGGCTATACCGCCGAGCAATTCGCGGCGGAGCTTGACACGCCCTACGCCATCGTCGTTCCCGAGGACGCGGACAGAGTGCGCGAGACCATTAGGCGCATATGCGAAACCGGTCAGCCCGCCGCGTTCCTCTACCGCGCGAGAACGCGCGACGGAAACGTTATAAACATAAGCTGCCGATCGTCGCTTGTATCGATAGAAGGCCTAAACGAAAAGATCGTTTTGTCAATCATGGCGGACGTGACTTCGGCAGTAACCAACGAGCGTCGGGCGCAGGTGGCGGGTCAGCGGCTGAACGCCATATTGAGCCACATAAGCAGCGGAGTCGTCGCGTGTCTGCTTCACGAGGACGGGAACGTCGAGTACGTGTTCGTGTCCGACAGATACTACGAAATGCTGGGCTATACGCGCGAAATATACAGGCGGGAAGTGTCCGACCCATTTTCGCTTATACACAAAGACGAAGAAGCGGAAGTGCGGCGTATCGCAGCCGCCATGCGCGAGCCGGGCGATTCCGCAACGCTCAAGTACAGAGCCATCCGCCGCGACGGGCGCGTTATATGGCTCAAAGTCGACATTTCGATAATGCGTTTTATGGACGTTGACTCGCCCGTGATGCTATCGGTATTCGAGGATATAACCCAGTCCGTCGAAGTGGAAGGGCAGCTTCACTTACAGGAAGCGCGAATCGTTAAGCTGATGAACGAAACGCCCGGCGGCATAGCTGTGATAGAGGCGGACAGGCGCGACGTAAAGGGCACGCTGAAGATCGTATACTATAACGACAGCTTTTACCGCTTTTCGGGGTGCAGCCGCGAGGAGTACGCCGCGAACCTGCTTCAAAACCGCATGGGTTTCATATACGACGAGGACATAGACAGCATTATAAACGTGGCGGTGCAGGTGTGCTCCGGCGAATTGGGAACGACGGGGAGCGGCGTGGCGCGCTGCGCCACAAAGGCAGGGGGCTACCGCTGGCTGCTGCTCACGGGTCAGCTAGTTGAGCGGCGAAACGATATTTGCACTATAAACATCGTGCAGGTTGACATCACGCCGAGGAAGGACGCGGAGGACAGGCTGCGCGTAAACGAAGAGATGCTGCGCATCGCGGCGGAGACCGACAGGCGCGCCCTCGTGACATACGACATAAAGAAAAACATCTGCCATGTGGGCAGCAACTCACTGTTTTCGGCGAAGTACGGCGAATCGTTTGCGAACGTCCCCGACTCGCTGCTCAAAAAAGGCGTAGTGGCGGCCGAATCGGTGAGCGAGCTGCGCTCGATGTTCGACCGAATACGCTTGGGAGAATCGTCAATAACGGTTTCTCTGCGTATGTACACGGGTCGGGACGAATACCAATGGTTTGAGTGCAACGCGACGACGGTGTTCGACGCGGACGGAAAGCCCGACAAAGCGGTGCTGGTTCTGCACAACATAACCGACCAGCTTTTGAAGGAAGCGGTTTTCAAGCGCTGGCAGAAGTCAATAGACACAAGGCCGCCGGAGTCGTACACGCTTTTCCGCTGCAATATAAGCAAAGACGCGAACATAGACCAGAGAAACGGAGAGCTGCTGAAGATACAGTTTTCCGAAGACGCAATGACTTTCGCGGACAGAACGCGCGAATACGCCGAGCGCTATGTATACCCCGACGACAGGGCTGTATACATGGCGCTCTTAAATTCAGACTCGCTGCTCGCGATGTACTACAGAGGCGAGCACGAAACGTTCATCGACTACAGGGAAATAATCGACAGCGGCGAGATACGCTGGCGGCGGCTTTCGGTGGAGCTTGTCGAATACCTTAATTCAACCGACATACAGGCGTTTTTGCTGTACGAGGACATAAACGACAAAAAGCTGGCTGAAATAAAGGCGAAGGAAGAAGCCGAATCCGACCCGCTGACGGGCGCAATAAACCGAATCGCGTTCGCGGAAAAAATAGAGACGGTGATATACAAAGAGCCGGGCAGGCAGCACGCGCTGCTCATGATCGACATGGACGGCTTCAAGCTGCTGAACGACAGGTTCGGGCATTCCGTAGGCGATCAGGCGCTCATAGACACTGTGGCGACGCTGCGTTCGCTCATACGCGACGGCGACTATGTGTGCCGACTGGGCGGCGACGAATTTCTGGTATGGCTGCACGACATACCCTACGACGCGGCGATCGGAAAAGTCGCGCGGCAGATATGCGATCAGGTGCGCATGGCGTACAGCCGCGAGGTGCAGGTCACGGCGAGCATAGGAGTCGCCGTATATCCGCGCGACGGCGGCGATTTCGACGGACTGTACAGAAACGCCGACAAGGCGCTGTATAAGGTGAAGAACGCGGGCAAAGACAACTACGCTCTGTTCAGTTCAGGCGCGGACGACGATAAAGACGACGCGCGGGACGATTCGGTAAAAGCGAAAGCTCCCGCCGCGAAGCCCAAACGGCGTATGCTGATAGCCGAAGACGACGAAATAAGCCGCGAGCTGCTCAGCGAGATATTCAAGGACGAATACATAATCGAAACCGCCAAAAACGGAAACGACGCCATGATTCGCATCAGGCATTTCGGGTCGGCGATCTCGGTCGTTCTGCTCGATTTGCTGATGCCCAAGATGGACGGCTTCGAAGTTCTGAAAAGAATGCAGAACAACGCGGAATTGCAGGCTATACCCGTAATCGTCGTAAGCGGGGACACGCATTACGAAACGCTGCTCAAGGCTATCGAGAGCGGCGCGGCTGATTACGTGACGAAGCCCGTGGACGCGAATTTGATACGCATTCGCGTGAAGTCCGCCGTCAGCAAGGCGGAAAACGAGCGACTGCGCGCCCAGAACAGCTATCTGCAATTGCAGAGAACCGAGGAAGTCAAGTTCCATACGGTGCTCGAAAGCACGGGCACGGTGGTTGTGGAATATGACTGGCGCAACCACGTGTTCATATACGACAACACCATAAGCAAGCACATAGCGGGCAATTTCGAAAACCGCAGCCTGTGGACGGTGTTCATGACCGACATGGTCGCCGACACTTCGGACGTTAAATCGATGCAGGAAATGCTGCTCGCCCTTGCGAACGACAGGGAGCGCTCGAGCGAAAGCAAGATGGTCGTGCTCAAAACGCCGAACAGGCAAAAGCACTGGTTTCGCGTGAACGTATATAAACAGGTCGACGATTTCGGGCTTGCCGAAAAGATGATAATCACGTTCAACGACGTTCACGAGGAAGTGCTCGCGAACGAAAAACTGAAGTTTCAGGCGACCAGAGACGAGCTTACAGGGCTTTACAACCGCGCCGGGTTCATCGAAAAGGCGGCGGAGCTTATATCGGCGCATGACGCGGGCTATTACGTGCTCGCGGTCGCGGACATCGAGAAATTCAAGGTCATAAACGATCAGTACGGCACGGCGAAGGGCGACGAAGTGCTGCGCGGGTTCGCGAATGTGATAGGCGAGCTGCAGGAGGGCGGAGAGAGCGTGTGCTGCCGTGTAATGGCGGACAGCTTCGCGATGCTGTACCCGCTCAGGCTGCTCGACAAGGGTATGCTCGACGATATGCACAGCGCGGCGGAAATACTCGACGGGTCGCTTCCGAGGCTCAAAATATACGTCGGGCGCTTGATAGTGGACGATAAGTCGCTCAGCGTCAGTTTGCTGCTCGACCGCGCCACGATTGCCAAGGACACGGTCAAGGGGCGCTACGACGAGCATATCGCCGTATACGACGAATCCATGCGAACAGGCATATTGCGCCAGCAGAGCATTATCAGCCAGATGAACTCCGCTTTGAAAAACGGTCAGTTCGAAGTCTGGTTTCAGCCGCAGTATCATCACGGCGAAGGCGCGCTTTCGGGCGCGGAAGCGCTCGTGCGCTGGCGGCACAATACGGACGGGCTCATACCGCCGGCGGAGTTCATACCTATATTCGAGCGCAACGGGTTTGTGTACGAGCTTGACAAATACGTTTGGGAGCAGACCTGCAAAGCCCTGAGAAGTTGGCTTGACTGTGGCATCTCGCCCGTGCCGGTCTCCGTGAACGTGTCGCGCTACGACGTGTTCCGCGAGGACCTTATAGACGTGATAACAGGGCTGGTCAGAAAATACCGACTGCCCGCCGATATGCTGCGCCTTGAGATAACCGAATCGGCGTTCTCGAAATCGGCGGAGCAGATAATCGAAGTCGTCAGGCGGCTTATAGACTCAGGGTTCACAGTCGAGATAGACGACTTCGGCAGCGGCTACTCGTCGCTCAACACGCTTAAAGACGTGCCCGCGCAGACGCTCAAAATGGACATGCGCTTTTTCGAGAACAGCCGCAACTCAAAGCGCGGGGGCAACATAATCGAATCCGTAGTGCGCATGGCGAAGTGGCTCGGCATGTCCGTCATAGCCGAGGGCGTCGAGGACAAAGATCAGGCCGACTATCTTGAGTCGGTCGGCTGCTCGTACATACAGGGCTATTATTACGCGAAGCCCATGCCCGCGCGGGATTACGAAGCGCTGCTTTGCCGCGCCGATAAAAACAGGCAGCGAAAGGCGCTCGAAACGCTCGAAACGCTCGACAACAACGAGTTCTGGAATCCCAAGTCGATGGAGACGCTCGTTTTCAACAGCTATATCGGCGGGGCTTGCGTGTTCGAGCTGCACAACGGCGTGGCTGAGGTGCTCAGGCAAAACAAGGAGTACGAGCAGATATTCTCGGGCGGCTTCGCTTATGATTTCACGAGAGCGGGCACGAAAACGCTCGGGTTCATGGACGATTCCGACAGAACGCGGCTCATGGACAACGTGTGGGAGGCGATCACGTCAGGGAAGGCTTCCACATGCGAAGTGTGCCTTGTAAGCGCGTCAGCGGAAAAAAAGCACCTGCGAGTGACCGTCAGGCTCATTGCGCGCGCAGACGACCGCTATCTGCTGTATTGCGTGCTCGCCGACATAACCGAGCAGCGCGTCGCAGAAATAAAAGAGCACGACATGGCGGTTCAGCTCAAAACGATAATGGAAAACATACACGGGGGCATCACCGCCACCATATTCCACGACAAGAACAACGTTGAAATCGTATTCACGAACGACGGCTTTTACGATATGTTCGGATATACGAAAGAGCAGCTCGAAGCGGAGCTTGACAACCTGCTCGACCTGATACTGCCGGAAGACCGCGAAAAAACGATGGAGACCGTCGAGCGCATAGTGCGCGAGCGCGGCACGGCGACATACGAATACCGCTGCCGCAAGCGCAACGGGAGCATTATATGGGTGCAGGTGACGAACACGGTCATCGACCACAACAGCCTCGGAAACACGGTGCTGCTAGCCGCGTCGAGCGACGTTACCGAACTGCGGCGCGCCCAGGAGAACGAGCTTGAATCGATCGAAAGGCTCAGAACCGTCATGGATCACGCCGGAAACGGCATAACCGCCGTGACAATGGAGGCTTCCGGTCCAAGGCTGTTGTTTGTAAACGACAAATTCTTCGAGATCGTGGGCTATACGAAGGAAGGCTACGAGGAGCTTTCTCACGGGGATATGTTCAATGTGGTTCACCCGGACGAGCGAGAAAGCACACGCGAACGGGTCATGGCGGTGCGCAATCCGGGCGAGCGCGAGACTATAGACTACAGAATCGTAAGGCAGGACGGAAGCGAGGCGTGGGTTCGGGCGATAGTCACCATAACGAAACTGACGGGCGTCGACGCGCCGGTGCAGATCGCGGTGTTTTCCGATATAACGGTCGAAAAGGAAGCGAGCGCGCAGCTCAGGTTTCTGAACGAATCCGCGCGGGAGATACTCGCGCAGCCCGACAGCGAACAGGCCATAAACGAAACGCTCGAAAGGCTGGTCGAATACTTCGGGGCGGACAGGGGCTATGTGGTCGAGCTTGACAACGCGAGCATGACGTCGCGCAACACATACGAGAGGTGCGCAAGCGGCGTGGCAGGTCAGATGAGCGGGCTGCAGGACGTTCCGTTCAGCGCGTCGGATTTTTGGTACGCGTCGCTGATCAGCAAAAACTATTACATACTCGAAAGCATTGACCTGCTCGATTCAGCGCAGCGGGAACTGCGGGATATGCTCGAAAAACAGGGCATACGCTCGATGATACTCGCTCCGCTTTGGAGGGACGGCTCGCTTATAGGCTTCGCGGGGGTCGACAACCCGTCGAAGGCGGTCAGCCAGACGGAGCGGCTGACGGCTCTGAGCGACTATATAGCGGTGCTGCTGACAAGGCGCGACCTGAGCCGCAGGATAGAGCGCGACGCCGAAATGCTGAGGGATCTCCCCGTCCGCCTGCTCGACCATCTGCCCAACGGCGCGGCGCTGTACCGCTTCAAAGGCGGCAGCCTGACAGCCGTGCACATAAACAAGCGCTATTGGGAGCTTGTGGGGCGCGAGCCAACAGAGTACGGAAAAGCGTCGGTGCTCGGCGTTATACACCCTGACGACAGAGAAATAGCCTATCAGGAGATCGAATCTGCTATCAGACAGCAGCGGGTCGCTATGGTCGACATACGCATACTCGGCGGAAACGGGCAGTACAGACCGTTCCATGTCGTGGCGAACATAAGCCGTGAAGCGGACGGCAGCTATATGCTGTTCACGTCGTACACGCCCAAATCGGAGCAGGGCATGTCAATACAGGAAATGATTCCGATAGCCATCTCCACGATGATGTCAACTTCAAGCAACATTTCATACGTAAAAGACAAGGACATGCGCTTCATATGCTGCAGCAAGTCACTGGCGAATCTGACAGGGTTTGAAAGCGAACGCGACATTATCGGAAAGTCTGCGCGCGACCTGTTCGACGAGAAAAACGCCGCGCGGTTTGACAAAGACGACAGAAGCGTAATAGCGTCGGGCAAGGCTATAGTGGATGCGCCGGAACATATTCCGGGCGCGAACGGCCGCGTTTACATGGCGAAAACGTCGAAATACCCGCTGCTCGACGCGTCGGGAAACGCCGTCGGCGTGTACTGCCTGAGCATAGACGTAACCGCGCAGAGAGAAAAGGAATCGCAGCTTGAGTTATTGTTAAACAGCATACCAGGCGGGCTGGCAAGCTATCTGTGCGCGCCCGACGGCATAAGGCTTTCGTATTGCAACAGCGGGTTCTTAAAGCTGTTCGGGCTGACGCGCGAGGAGTATGAGGCGGGAAGCGCCGACGATCCTCTTAAATATGTGTTCGAACAGGACAGGGCGACGCTTATAGCGCAGTATCACGCGCTGATGAACGGCGGCCCGGCTATCGACTGCGCATATCGGGTACACGTGAACGGCGGGGGCTATAAATGGATACACCATAGCGGACAGATCGCGCAGAGAAGCGAAAACGCGCTGTTGATAAACGCGGTGCTGCTCGACATAACCGAACAGCAGGAGGCGCAGGAGCGGCTGCGGGTGAGCGAGGAATTGAACAGGCTCGCCATAGAGCACAGCGGAAGCATTATAACGCGGTTCGACGTGAGAGCGCGAACGCTCACGCTGCCGGAGAGCTTCACGCCTATATACGAGGTGCCGCGCGTTTTGTATAACATGCCGGACGAGCAGATCGCGCTCGGGCGCGTGTCGCCCGAGACCGCCAAGGCGTATACGGAGCTGTTCGAGAGCATCGCGCGCGGAGAGCCTTCGGGATCGGCTGTGTATCAGCAGAACTCGACGAAGGGCTGGCGCTGGCTCGACGCACAATTCACGACGGTGTTCTCAAACTCAGGCGAGCCGGTTTCGGCGGTAATATCGTTTTCGGATATAACCGAAAGGCTGGAGAAAGAGGTCGTATACAACAAATGGCAGCAGTCGCTGACGGCGCGGCCGGAGGACTCATACGCGCTGTTCAGGTGCAACCTGAGTCGGGGCGCGTCGTATGACAGTTGGGAGGGCAAGCTGCTGACGGTCGATTTTGACGCGCGCAGACAGAGCTTCGCCGAACGGACGCTGGAATACGCGAGTCAGTGTGTGTGCGAGGACGACCGCGACGAATACGTTTCGTTCCTGAATCCCGACAGGCTTTTAGCGGAGTACCACCGCGGCCGCCCTTCGGGCGTTATAGAGTACCGCGAGCGCATGAAGGACGGAAACGCGCGCTGGCTGAAGCTGACGGTCGATTTGGTCGAATACCCCAATTCGAACGACATCGAAGCGTATCTGATGTACGAAAACATAGACGAACAGAAAAGAGCCGACCTAATCACGCTCGAACGCTCGGAAACCGACCCGCTGACGGGCGTGCTCAACCGCACAACGTTCATATCGCGCATGGAAAAAACGCTGCGCGAGTCGAAACAGGGCGAGCGCCACGCGCTCTATATGCTAGACGTTGACGACTTCAAAAAAGTGAACGACACAATGGGACACAGCGTCGGCGACAGGCTGCTTTGCGAGCTTACAAAGAAGATCGGCACAATACTCCGACGCGACGACCTTATAGGGCGCTTGGGCGGGGACGAGTTCTTCGTGTTCCTGATAGGCATTCCCGACAGGGACGCGGCCGAAAAGAAAGCGAGACAAATATGCGCGCTCGAGTTCTTCCCCGACGACACCCATAAGCCCGTCACGGCAAGCATAGGCATAGCCATGATTCCCGACGACGGCACGGACTTCGACACGCTGTACAAAAAAGTCGACGCGGCGCTGTACAGCCGCAAAAAACTGGGCAAAAACGGCTTCCTGTTCGCCGAGTAACCCAGAAATACGTCGCGAACAAAAGCAGACCCCAGACGAAACGCGTCGTTCATCGTCAGCCCGCCTTCCCGGCACGACATACAAGCCGAACATAACAAGCGTAACCCAAGCCCCGAACGTAGCGCAAAAGAAACCCGCCATTCCAGCATCGTCTGACACGCTCTGCGCTTGTCAAAAAAGAAAGAATCAAACCGACAATAAGCGCGAAAAAGCCCTCCCGTTTGAGCGAAGCGTTCAAACGGAAGGGCTTTTGTTTTATAAGTCTATGGCGTCAACGAACATTCTGAAACCCATTGCCTGTAAACGCAAGGTATCAGGCTGCTTCGGCGCTTATTCCCACTCTATGGTCGCCGGGGGTTTGGCGGTTATGTCGTAGAGGACGCGGTTTATGCCCTTGACCTCGTTCGTTATGCGGGAGGATATGCGGAACAGGGTTTCATAGGGTATTTGGGCGGCCTCGGCGGTCATGAAGTCTTTTGTTTTGACGGCGCGGATACACACGGCGTAGTCGTATGTGCGGTGGTCGCCCATCACGCCGACGGATTTTTGGTTTGTGAGCACGGCGAAATACTGGTCGGCTAAGGACGGCAGCTTATCGATCTCGTCGCGCACGATATAGTCGGCGTTTTTGAGAATCTCGAGCTTTTCGCGGGTTATCTCGCCCATTGTGCGCACCGCGAGTCCCGGGCCGGGGAACGGCTGGCGGGAGACTATCGACTCGGGCAGGCCGAGCATTCTGCCGAGAGAGCGCACCTCGTCTTTGAACAGGCCGCGCAGCGGCTCTATTATGCCCTTGAAGCCCAAGTCTTTGGGCAGGCCGCCCACGTTGTGGTGGCTCTTTATAAGCGCGGATTTGTTCGCGCCCGATTCCACAACGTCGGGGTATATCGTGCCCTGCGCGAGATAGTCGATCTTGCCGAGCGCCTTTGCCTCGCGCTCGAACGCCCTTACGAACTGAGCGCCTATTATTTTACGCTTTTGTTCGGGGTCGATAACGCCCTGAAGCGCGCCTATGAACTCGTCGCTCGCGTCGACGCACTTGAGGTTCAGATCCATCGGGCTGAACGCGGCCTTGACGCGCTCGGTTTCGCCCTTGCGCATGAAGCCGTGGTCGATGTACACGCACGTGAGCTGCCTGCCTATCGCGCGCGATATAATGGCGGCGCACACGGACGAATCGACGCCGCCCGAAAGACCCAGCAGCACGCTACCGTCTCCCACGAGCGATTTGATTTCAGCGAGTTGTTTGTTCAGATAGTCGTCCATCGTATAGTCTCCCTTCGCCTGACAAATGTCGTACAGAAAGTTGTGAAGCAGCTTTGCGCCGTCGGGGGTAAGCTCGACCTCGGGGTGGAACTGGAAGCCGTACACGCGCCTGTCGGGCGCTTCGAACGCGGCTACGGGGCACGACTTCGTGGAAGCGGTCACGCGGAAGCCGTCGGGCACTTTCGACACGCGGTCGGTGTGGCTCATAAGCATATGCGAATCATTCACGTTTTTGAAAATCGCGCAGTCTGAATTGATGTTCACGTCGGTCACGCCGTATTCCATGCGCTCGCCCGGCGCGACTTCGCCGCCCAGCATGTGGGCAATAAGCTGCATACCGTAGCAAATGCCCAGCACGGGCACGCATAAGTCGAACACGCCGCGATCGCACACGGGCGCTGAATCCGAGTATACGCTGTCAGGACCTCCCGAAAATATAACGCCTATGGGGCGCTTTGCGCGAATCTCATCCGCGCCGGCCGAATACGGCATTATCTCGGAATACACGCCGAGCTCGCGCACTCTGCGGGCGATAAGCTCTTTGTACTGTCCGCCGAAATCGAGTATCACAACGGTTTGGTTCATGTATGAAAGACCTCCGCGCGATTTGTTATATATCGGCATTAAGTATACTCATTCTGCGTTTATCGTGTCAATGCGCGCGGTTTTACAATCGTGTTGAGTTTACGCGGGCGACAGCGTCGCCCTGAGGCTGAACGACATTGCGAGCATGTCTTTATTGTAATCAAGCGCGTACATGCCGTCGGCTTCCGCCTTCACAAGCCCGCCAGAATCGAAAAAGTTTTCGGTGTACTCGTTCAGGAAGTCTATGCGGAAGCCCTCGTTCGCGAGCGAGTTGATTATTTCAGAGAATGTGTGCATCCAGAAATAAGCCTTGACGCCCGTCTTGCGCTCGGACGCGTAGCCGCCTATGCCGTCGTCGACGTCGGGGATTTTCGAGAAGTAAGGATATTTGATTTCGAAGCGGCGCTCGGGCAAAAGCGACTCGTCAAGCGACAAATAGAACGGGTGGCTGTCGAACACGTACAGAAAACCGCCCGTTTTGAGCACGCTTCTCACGTTCTTAGCCCAGACGCGCAAATCGGGCAGCCAGCCGAGCACGCCTTCGGTGGTAAACGCCATGTCGTGCTTTTCTGAGTGTTTTTCAGAGAGCGACATAATGTCGCTTTCCACAAAGAACACGTTTTCAAAGCCCATGTCTTTTGCAAGCATTCGCGCGAAGCGCACGTTTTCGGGCGACAGGTCGACCCCAGTAACGCGCTCAGCGCCGAGCTTCGCCAACGCGAGCGTGTCAGCGCCCGTATTGCATTGCAGGTGTATAACGTCCCTGCCCGCTATGTCGCCTATTTCAGAGAGTATATATTTATTGAGCCTGTGTTCGCCCGATATGAGCCGATTTTTGAACTCGCGGTAGTGGTCTTCCGAAAGCGCGCTCCACGCGCGTTTGTTGGACTCGATCTCCGTCAAGGGCTACATCTCCCGTTTATCTTTATTTGTAGCCGACAGCACGGCGTCGGCTACGCGAGAACTCGCGCCGAAGCCTACGACGCGGCGCTGGTTTTCAAGCATCGCGGCGACCGCATCGGAATCGTACAGCAGCTTTTTTACATCCGAAACGAGCTGTGCGTCGGTTTCGGGACACAGCGCCAAACCGTTCTCACGCATGAACCGCGCGTTGTTGCTCTCGACGCCTTCTATAGGGTGCGCGACGACCACCGGCACGCGCCGCAAAAACGCCTCGGTACTCGAAAGCCCGCCTGGCTTTGTTATGATCACATCTGCGGCGCTCATCATTTCGTGCAGCGGGCGCACGAAGCCCAGAACCTTAAGGCGGCTCTCGGGCAGGCGCAGGCGGTTAAACTTGCGCATAAGTTTGCGGTTGTTTCCGCACACGACGGTGATCTGCACGTCTTTTTCCAAGCCCTCGTTCAGTGCCAATACGCTGTCGGGCAGCTTGCCCGCGCCCATGCTGCCGCCCGCGACGAGCACATGCTTGCGGTTTTCGTCGAGGCCGTATGCCCTTTTTGCCGCCCTTACGTCGAGCCTTTCGGTTATGCACGGGTCGGCGGGTATGCCCGTCGCCAAGAGCGCGTCGGGCGACAGACCCAGCTTTTCGTATTTTAGATTGAACGATATGTGCGGCGTGAAGACCGCGTCGAGCTCGGTTTCGTCCCAGAACGGCTGCACGTCATAATCCGTCACAACGCCCGCCAGCCAGCACGCGAGGCGGTTGTGGCGGCGCAGATACGTGAGCTGCTGCGCGCCGAATATATGCGTAGTTATAACGCCGTCGGGCGCTCTTTCGTTTATGAAATCGGCGAGCCGACCGCTGTTGCTGGCGCTCGCGGCGTATACGACGCTCTTGCGGCGCGGGCTGCTTATATGGAAAGAGAGCCTGTAGACCGTGCCGAATAGCTTGGGCACGTATTTTACGATGCCCAAGTATACGGCGCACACAAGCTTCGAGCGAAACGGGCTGACGACATAGAAACAGTCGACGACCTCAGCCTCCGCGCCCCGCTCCCTCAGGGACTGCGCTATCGCGTTCGCGGCGGCGTTATGCCCGCCGCCCGTGCCCAACGACAGTATCAGATATTTCATACGCTCATAAACCAATATCCGACTTATTTGGATTTCCAAGGATATAATAACACAGCTTTCGGATTATTGCAATCGCCGCCGGAAAGGCGGCGGACCAGAACATAAATTCACGCTTACATTTATGGAAATCATTGACACAGCCGTCGGATTGCTGTATTGTTGTCGCGAAAGAGCGAACGACGGCAAAGAAAAGGGGAAACCGTATGAAAAAGTTTCTTGCGGCGCTTCTAATATTTATCGGGGTGTGTTTTCTGGCGTATAACGCGTATCTGCTGATAGCCGCCGACAGCGACATATCGAACATAATCGCCTCGTCCGCGATAGCCGCAATATTCATAACTCTGGGCGCGGTGTGGTTGAATAAACGCCTGAAAAAAGAGCGCGAAAACGGCGAAGGAAAGCGCCGCCGTAGAAGCCCGGTCAAGTATATAGTGCTCGGAATCGCGGGATTCTCTCTGCTTGTGGGCGCGTTCTTCGGGTTGGACTGGTATACGAACACAAACTACGCTTACGAACGCAACGTCGAAAAAATGATGCAGGGCGACGCGACATACCGCGAGAAAGCTGAGGAGACTGCTGGATACCGCGATACGGACAGATATATCGAGCTTTACGATTGCCTGCGCGAACTGGACGCGGATAAACTATACGGTTTGCTCGATAAATGGAAGGGCTTCCCGCACGAGAATATCGCGAGGTACGCTTTCAGCGTGTACGACACCGAATACGACATCGCTCGCTGCATAGCGCTAGGCGAGTTCTATAGGGAATACAACGCGCGGGTCTCGGACGAACGCAAAATAACGGGAAACGAACGCGAGTTAGCATTCAGAACCGACTCTATAGACGGCCTGATTTCGCGCCTCGGCAAAGCCGCGGACGGCAGAGTCATAATGCTGACGAGCGAAAAGGACATATTGTTCGGGAACACAACATACAAAGTCGATACGGAGAGCACGCTCGCGCTTTCGGAAACTCTCTGCCCCGAAAGCGCCGACCTCGTGTCATACGTTATACTAACCGAATACGAGCGCGAGCAGGTCGGCTTCTATGAAAACGGCGGCGGCAACGCGTATCAATACGTCGCCAGAGTGCGCGTGTTCGAAACGGCTACGGGCGAACAGATATGGAGCGGCGGCAGCAGTCGGGGCAGCGAACCGCCGAAAGCCATACCGAAAGGGCAGCGCAGCGCGTCGGGCGATATGCCCGATATGTCGGAATCGCGCTCGCTCGCATTGGATTACATAGCGGGGCTGTCTGTTTGACGGCTTGAATACGCTTACGCGCGCCCCGCGAGGCGCTCAAGCATTTCGGATAACTGGGCGGTCGTGCCCTCTATCAGGTTCATGCACACGCTCCTGCCCTTTTCGCCGGACATAAGCGTAACGTGGCACTCGTGAACGAGCCTGTCTATCAACAGCATTTTGCTTTTAGCGTCCGAACACCTTTGCCAGCCGTCGGCGAAGGCTTTGAATATAGGGGTAGCGCGGCCGCCCGGCATACTCGCGGAATTGCAGGAGCGCCTGTATTCGCGGTATGTATAGCTGTAGCCGCAGGCGCACTCTATGGGGTCGGTATAGCTCTTGGCGCTTAACAGAGCGCCGCAGTTGTGGCATATAAGCTGTCCCTTATCCATAAGCTCGCGGATTTTGAGCGCCTGATCGCAGCGGGCGAAGAACGAAAAGCCCACGTCGTCGAGCAGATCCTCGTCGAGCAATCCGCGCGCCTCGCTTATGTAAAGCTGCTCCAGCTTGCGGCGCGACACCTTCGCGGGCCAGCGGAACACGTTGAGTTTGTCGGGCGCAACTGACTGTTTTATAAGCTCCATTTGCGCTTTTTCGCGCGCGACGCGTTTTTTCGCGCCCTCGATCTGCTTAGCCTTCTTTTCGGCGACGACGCGCGCGTATTTTTCCTCATAGCCGCTTTCGTAAGCCGCCTTCGCGCTTTCGAGCGCGAGGTTCAGGGACGCTTCGTCGCTAACGGGCACGCCGAGCGCCGTAAAGCAGTCGTCGGATATTTCGACTGAGAACATTTCGCAGCGGTAGTTGCGGCAATAGCCGTACACCCAGCCAGCGTCCTTTTCGAAGCGCTGCCATTTGTTGTATACTTTATAGTCGGCGTTCATTTTCGCGTCGAAACGCAGGAACAGCTCGCGAACGCCGTCGGGCATGAACTCGAGCAGCTCCGCGTAAGACGGTTCGCTCGTTTTGGGATATTTCGTAAGCCATTTATTTGCGTCCATACGGCACGACCTTTTGTTTTTTGTAAACGAGTATAGCATACGCGGCGAACGTTTTCAACTCCGTTTCGCGCTTTACGCGGGGCGGGTCAAGTGATATAATGAAGGAGTGAATATTACGAAAGAGGTGCATGTACATATGGATAAAAACGAAGCTTTGATAGCTAAGGCGGCGGAGATAATACAGGGACAGTGCAACGAAGACGGCTACTGCGCGCTTACGCTCATGGACACCGACGACCGCCCGAACACGACCACCATAACGCCGTCGAAGGCGGACGGCATCAAAAAGATAACGTTCTGCACGGGCTACGGCACTCGCACAGAGCGCATCAACTACCGCAAGGACGCGTGCGTATGCTTCAACTCGAAGACGTATCACATATCGCTCAAGGGCAAGGCCGAAGTCGTGACCGACCCGGAAGTCAAAAAAGAGATGTGGTATCAGGGGCTTTCGCACCATTTTAAGGGGCCGGACGATCCGAACTATATCGTTATCAGCTTCACGGCGGACGAATACACGCTGTTCATAGACTGGCAGACGGCGAAAGGCAAACTGTGACAGACATGATTTTCAGAAACTGCGCGCAAGGCGAGCAGAAAGACGTGCTCGCGCTGTACGCGTCGGCCATAGGCAGCGAGTTCTGCGCGTGGGACGACGAATACCCGACCATAAGAGAAATAAACCACGACTTTGAGACGGGCAACCTGTTCGTTATGGAGGAAGGCGGGCGCATAATATCAGCGGCGTCGATCGTGCCCGAAAACGAAATGGACGACCAGCCCGCGTGGCGGGTTTCGGACGGCAAACACGCGGAGATCGCCAGAGTCGTGGTCGGCAAGGAATATCGCGGCAGGGGCATAGCGAAAGAGACCGTTGCGGGCGTTCTGAACGCGCTCAAGGCGCGCGGACGCACGTCGGCGCGACTGAGCGTAATAAAGGGGCACATGCCCGCGCTCAAAACATATCTGAAGCTCGGCTTCGAGCGCGTCGGAGAGGCGGACATGTACGGTCACAGCTACGACCTGCTCGAAAAAAAGCTAGTATAAGCGCGAATACTCCGCGTTCATCATGAGCAGAAACGCCTGCGCCTCAGGCGCTTCGCCCGCCTTGTCGAAAGACGGCGCGCCGCACACGTTCTCAATTACGCCGTATGCGTTTACGTTCTTCATGGCGGCGGCGTACAGGCGGCGCGCGAAAGCGCCGTATTCAGAGCCGAGCCAGCCCCTGCGAACGCCGCGGCATATGGCGTAACATATTATCTGAGACAGATTCGCCTCGACAAACGTGTTTTCGTCGTCAACGACGTCGTGAAACAGTCCGTCGGGGCGCATATATTTTAGCAGCGCGTCTATAAGCGAGCGCGCGCTTTTAGCAAACCGTTCGGCCGATTCGGGTATCAGGTCGCACAGGCGCGCATACGCGGCGAGCGCCCAGCCGTTGCCCACGCCCCAATGCGCGGCGCGTATGAAGCGCTTTGCGCCGTCGTCCCACTGATGCGAAAACAGACCCGCGCGCGAATCGAACAACGCGCGCTCGTAGCCCTCGACTTGCTTCACGGCTTCTTCGCGACAGCCCGCCGCCGCCAGAAACGGCGGCAGCATATAGAGCGAATCGACCCAGAACTGCGGGGCGTTGACTAAGTGATACACGATGCCGTCGGCGTTTCGCGGAGCGCCCGTCAAAGCCCACGTTTTCAGACCTTCGAACGCGTCGTAAAACAGTTTGTCGCCCGTTTCGCGCGCGGCCGACAGGAGCGCTTCGCCCGCGCAGCACGGGTCGGTCGCGCCGTTTACGTCGCCCATTACGGCGACGCGCCCGTCGGGCAGGCGACGGTTGACCGCCTCAGCCGCCAGACGTATGACGGTCTCGGTCTCGCCCGTCTCCAGAAACGCCTGCATGGTCACGCCCTGCTCCCACGAGTGTCTTTGCATACACAATAGCGCCAGAGCCGCCCCGCGCGAATCGAACCGCGTTGAACTTTCCATCACAACAAACCTCCGCAACGGTTTTTTGTGATTATACATTAAAATCAGCGCGCGAGCAACGATTCAGTCATGTTTCCTATAGAAAGCGAATACGTTTCATTCGCGACGACATCAGGGCTGCTCAGTATCACGACCGCGAACGGCAGGTCGGGCGAGTGCGATATAAGCGTTTCGCCCGAAGCGTTTTTAAGCGTTATGAGCGTGCCCTGCGCCTGACTGCCCACGCTCACCGCTATAACGCCCTGCGAGCCGCCGCTGAAAGTCTGCGCCATATTCGACGCGCCCGTGCCTATGAACGTGCCGCCGGAAATCGTGCCGCTCACGTCGTAATCGAGCGTCGCGGTGTCGCCCTGCGTAGGCCCGGACACGACCAAGTACCCGCCGGTCATTTCGAACGTGCCGTTCGCGTCTATGCCGTCGCCGCTCGACTGTATGAACGCGTTTCCGCCGCTTATTATAATGCTACCGCCAGACGACGAGCCTGAAGAGCGCCCGAACCTGTCGTTTCCGCGAAAGCCGCCGAATCCGCTCATGTCAGTGCCGCCCGCCGCGTTTATGCCGTCGTCGGACGCTATGAGGCTCACGTCGCCGCCCGCGACCAAGACGTTCAGCGCCTCAAACCCCTCGTAACACGCCGTTATGTCTATGTCGCCACCGTTTATGGCGAGCGATTCGTCGGCGTGGAACGCGTCGTCGCCGCTTGACAGCGTGAAATCGCCGCCGTTTACGGTTATCGACGTATTCGAATGAACCGAATCGTCGGACGAGTCGATTTTGAAAGCGCCGCCGCTTATGGTCAGGTTACCCGTCGCCTTTATGCCCTTTGAGCTGTCGCCTTCGCTTTCAGCGACCGACGTGTCGGTTTGCCGCGAGCCGCCGCGCCCGCCGAAGAAGCCGCCGCGCGAATCAGCGGCGGTTTTGGTGGATTCGGCGCTGCCGCCGCCCGAGACTATCGAAAAATCGCCTGAAACAATGTCGAGCCGACCCGAAGCGCTTATGCCGTCGCCCTCGGACGTTATGCTGAACGAACCGCTTACGATGTTCACGCAGCCCAAGCTCGCGTCGTCGGAGTTTTCGGCGTGTATGCCGTCCTTGCCCGAAACGACTGTTATTTTCGCGTTCGCGACCGACACGTTATCGTTGCCCGTCATGCCGTGCGACGCGCAGTTTATGTTATATTCGCCGCTGGTGACGCGCAGGTCGTCCTTTGAGACTATGCCGTGCCCCGCGGGCGATACGATTGTCAGGCGACCCGCGCCGTTTATAGTGAGGTCGTCCTTTGAGAATATGACGGCGTCTATGTCGTTTTCATCGACAGCCGTGAACGAACCGCCGTTTGCGAGCGAGTTGTCCGTATCGGGCGCGAGCGTTATAAACAGCTTGTCGGCCTGTTTTACGTATATCGCGGCTGACGACGCGCTCGTTATTTTCGCGTCCGACAGTATCAGGCGCACTTTGTCCTGTTTGTCGGCGTCGACCATTACAGAGCTGTCGTAAAGCTCGCCCGACAGTATGTATTCGCCCTCGGCGGTTATGCGTATAAGCCCGCCGTCGATTTCAACGCCTTCGGACGCGCAGACGGCCGAGTCGCCCGTGAGTTGAATTTCGACGCATTCGTCGTGATCGTAGCCGACCTCGAAATCCCGGTCGGTGAATATGTCCGCGTACATGTCGGCGCCCGTCTCGGCGAACGTCGCGCCTGAGAAAACGGTCAGTGCCGCCAGCACAATGACGGCGATTGTTTTTTTCATCAGATTACTCCCTTTCGGCGTTTTACCGCATGAAATATATACGGCGAACCCTAAGCGTACCTAAAACGCCTGAATTATTTACAATCGCGCATCGCGCAACCTGAAGTTGACAAGTTTCCAAAAACAGAACCCGAAAAGCGGTTCAATCGCATGATAATACGCTGTATAATGCACGCATCACACATGAGGGGGGCAATCGAATGAGCTTCGGTCAGAATTTGCAGTTTTTGAGGAAAATGCGCAACGGCATGACGCAGGAAGCGCTCGCCGAGATGCTGAACGTGTCGCGGCAGACGGTGTCGAAATGGGAGCTGGACGCGGCGTTTCCCGAGATGGACAAGGCGATGGCGCTGTGCAAGGCGTTTTCGTGCTCGCTTGACGACCTGATAGTCAACAACATAAACACCGACGACCCGCACTACGTGAACATTCGCCTGGAGAAAGTGCCCGCGTTTTCGTATGCGCGCTACGCGGTGATAAGCGCCGAACCGGAGGACGACGCCATACGCCGCGTCCGCGACATGGCGAAGGCGCTGGGCGACGAAGACCCCGACATAATCGGCTGGGACTTCCCGTTTGTGTCGCAGGAGCAGATCAACGTGTATCATATGCACGGATACGCCGCCGCTCTGAGGCTCAAACCGGGCTTCGAATGCGAAAACGCGGTGAAGCAGCCCGAATGCGACTATGCGGTCATCACAATAAAAGAGCCGTTTGTACAGCCCTTCACGATTATCCCTAAGGCGTACAGAACGCTCGACCGCTTCATAATGTCGAACGGCATGAAACATAAGCAGGTCAAGGAAATCATACCGTGCTTCGAAAAGAGCTACGAAAAAGACGGCGTGACGTATATGGACGTGTACATCTCGGTCGAATGACATATGTTTTGTAAAAAACCCCGCGCCGGCCGGCGCGGGGTTTTTATCGGTGGATCTGCGCTTACAGTTCGGGAAGCGGCAGCGGCTGCGCGAGCAGGTCTAAGCATATCGGCAGGTCGCTCAATATGTCGGGCAGGCGGCGGAGCACGTCTACCTTCGCCGTCGCCAGCAGGTACGGCAGCGCCCTCTGCGAAAGCGCCAGATCGAACACGTTTTTGGGCGGCTGCGTGAACAGCGGAGCGACGGCGGCGCAGTAAGCGCGCAGCTCTATCAGCGTGCGCGGCGAGAAATGCACGTTGAACGAATCGAGCTTCTCGATTAAGACGCGCAGCCTGTCGTCAATCTCGCGTGGCACGCCGCGCTCCGGCGAGAATATGCGCTTAAGAGCCGCAAGCGACGCCGTCTTTTCGGCGGGCACGGGCGCGTGTCCGGCGGCGCTCCACGCGCCGGGCGCGCGCGGCGGCAGGCGCAGGAAAAACGCGCGGTCGAGTATGCGCGGGTTAAGCGGATAGCCGATCTGGTCGTCGAGCACGGTCAGCCACACGCGCACAGACGTTTCGCGCTCGGAGTCTTCGGAATATGTGAGCAGGCCGCGCGCCTGATCGACGCCCGGCAGCGAGTTCGCGTCGTCAAGCATAACGATGCGCGGCGTGCGCATGTCTTCGTATCGGGTGAGCGCCTTGAAGCGCGCGTTTTCGTCGGCGCGCGATCCGCCCGCGCTTATGCGTATGAAGCGGCGCGAGCCCTGCGCGGTCAGACCCAAAGCCGCCGCGAGTATGTTTACGAGCGAGCTTTTGCCCGAACCCGTCTCGCCCGACACGACGCAGACGCGCCCGAGCGCCGCGCACGCGATCATGTTCACGGCGAAATCGTTCGTTATGGGTCTTCCGCAGTTTTCAAATGTTTTACGCACGTCGGACACGAGCTGCGCGCCCGTCGGCTCGTAAAGCTCCGGGCAGCGCGCGAAGTCGGTCTCGTCGACATCCTCCCATTCGCGTATAAGCTCGGCGGCTCTCGACTGCACCGCGAATTTCATGAAATCCTGTTCGAACTCGCCCAGCGCCGCGCCTTCAAGCAGCTTGCGCGCCTGCGCCTGCGCCTGACGCGCGTTTTCGGCGGAGCGCAGGCGCGCTTCGCACTCGGTCTTCAGGCGGGCGATGTCCGCTTCCATCTTGCGCACCTCGCTCAGATGGGCGCTGCGCGCTTCTTCCATGAGCTCGGTTCGCTTTTCTATGCGCTTTATGCGCAGTTCGTCGATTTCGCTAAGCATTTTAAGGCGCTCGGCTTCAAGCTCGTTCAGCTGCTCGTCGCGCGCCGCGGAGCCTGCGCCGTTTGCGCTCTCGCGCGCTCCGAGCGCGTCGGAGAAGCCCTCCAGGCGCATAAGCTCGGCCGCTATCGCGCCGCGCGCTTCTTTGTATGCCCACGCTTCCTTCACGCCCTCGACAGCGCGTTCGACGGGGTTTGAGACGGGGGTCGCCGTCACGTCGCCGGGCACGGGCGCGCCGAGCTGCTCTAAACGTGAGCGCCGCCAGCCGTCGTCAACGACTTCCGAAAGGCTGCGCCCGCGGCGCGGGTTAAGCCCCGTCTGCGAGTACGCGCCGTACTCGCGCTGCGAAAGCCTAAACGGCGAGCGAGCGCGCTCGTTCGTGAGCGCCGGATAGGCGGCGGGGCGCTCGTCGGCGACAGGCTCGGCCGCGGGTTCTTCCGCGACGATTTCGGGCGCGATCTCTTCAGCCGCCTCGTCGGCGATTTCAGGCGCTTCTATATCGGGCGCGGGTTCGTCGATTTCCGCGATTATGTCGTCCTCCTGCGGGGCGGGGGTTGCGGGCGCTTCCACGCTTGACTTAAAAAGCGGTTCGCCGTTTAACGATACGAGCATATCGACCGCGCCCTCCGGCGTTTCGACAGTGAACGCGCGGCAGCCCGCGTCTTCGCATACTGCGCGCATTTTGTAAGCGTCGTCGGGCGTGAACGTTATGCCGTCGTCGCCCGTGGCGGCGAGCCACGGCCCGGACATCTCGCCGTTTGACGAAAGCACGACGTGCAGCGTGCCGGGTCTGCGCTGAGAGTCGGAATGCGCCGAATCGCCGTCCACGTTTTCGACTTCGAATATTTCGCACATAAGCTCCTGCGGGCAGCGCGTTATAACGTCTGAATAAACTATGTAGCGGTTCGTTTCCATTCTTTCGGGACTGTGGTTTTTGTTCGGGCGGATTTTGTCGTTTTCGTTCGGGTGGCGCGTCAGATCCAAAAGGCAGTATTTGCCGAGCGTGCGCATACGCGCCTTAAAACGCCCCGACTCGTTTTTGTCGGGCACGATGCGTATGCCGCCCTCGTCGGGAAAAATTTCGATCGGATTTTCAAACGGCTCAAATGAGCCTTCGCCTTTAACAAAAAGGGGCTTTACGCGGAAATATGCCTTCTGCGGCACGTCCTCCTCCAAATAGCCTATCGTGAGTTTACCGGGAAGCGTCATTTACATTCCTCCTGAAAAGATGATTAACAAAAATACAAAGCGAATTATTTACCGTATGTACGTCTATCATAAACATTATATAGTCAAATGCCCGTTCAGTCAATCAAAATTTCACATTTGTGGGAAAGATTCTTAAAAATGAAGGCGTATCGGCTTGTCAACGGGTCGGGATATGATATAATGATTAGCGAACCGCGAAGCGGTTGCGCGGGTCGCTCACTCGAAGAGGGAGCGACAATCATAAAAAAAAATGATACGTATGCGTGAACACACGATTTTAATCGCAACTCAAAATTAACGAAAACGCCGACGGGGGGACGACAAATGATTATGCATCAGCTCGATGCGCGAGTTCGCCGCATCATACGGGATCTGAAGTCGATGAGCGTGCGCCGCCACATACCCATTGAAAACATAGAGGCGCGCCTCAAGGGCGAGCAGGACTTCAAGCCGTTCACAAACGGAAGTGAAATGGCGTGCGCCTACGGCGACAACTGGCAGGATTTCAGGTTCACAGTCGCCGTGCCCGACGATTTTGCAGGCGTGCCGACGCTCTCTATGCGCTCTGGCAGAGAAGGTCAGTGGGAAGCGACGAACCCGCAGGCGGTGGTGTGGGTGAACGGTAAAATCGAGCAGTCGTTCGACACGCGCCACACCGAGCTTGAGCTTGACGAAAAAAGCGAGGCGGGCAAGAAATACGATATACTGGTCGAGGCATACGCGCGCCGCGACGACGACAGAACGCCGCCGCGCATGAGCCTGTACATAGACGACGTTGACGACGAAGTTCGGCAGCTCGTATACGATTTGAGCGTGCCGCACGAGGCGGCGCTCATGATGCCCGAAGACTCGCGCGCGAGGGAGCGGACGCTCTACGCGCTGAGCGATTGCGTAAACCTGCTCGACCTGCGCAAGCCGCACAGCGCGGAGTTTGCGAAATCCATACAGGCGGCGCGCGCGTTTTTGAAAGAAAACTACTACGACAAGCTCGCGGCCGAAAAGCCCGTCGCGACGGCGGACTGCATAGGTCACACGCATATAGACGTGGCGTGGCTGTGGGATCTGTATCAGACGCGGCATAAGGCGGTGCGCACGTTCGCGACGATGCTCAAGCTGATGGACAAATATCCGGAGTTTAAGTTCATGTCGTCGCAGCCCCAGCTTTATCAGTTCGTGAAGGAAGACCAGCCGGAGCTGTTCGAGCGCGTAAGGCAGGCGGTGAAGCGCGGTCAGTGGGAAGCCGAGGGCGGCATGTGGGTCGAAGCCGACTGCAACCTTTCGGGCGGCGAGGCGCTCGTGCGCCAGCTTTTATACGGCAACGAGTTTTTCATGAATGAGTTCGGCAAGCGTTCGCGCATACTGTGGCTGCCCGACGTGTTCGGGTATTCGGCTGCGCTGCCCCAGATACTCAAAAAATCGGGCATAGACTACTTCATGACTAGCAAACTGTCGTGGTCGGAATACAACAAGTCGCCCTACGACACGTTCATGTGGAAGGGCATCGACGGAAGCTGCGTGCTCACACACTTCACGCCGTCGCGCGACTACGGCAGCGAAAACATGCCCGCCGATCTGAGGAATTTCACTACATACAACGCCATGTTAAGCCCGAATCAGGTGAAGGGCGGCTGGCAGCGCTTCCAGCAGAAGGGGCTTGACGATCACTTCTTGGTCACTTTCGGCTTCGGCGACGGCGGCGGCGGCTCGACAGACTGGATGATAGAGAACGCGCGCCGCATGGAAAACCCGGTCGCGGAATGCCCGGCGGTGCGCCAGATCCCGGCGCTCGAATTTTTCAAAGAGTTGGATTCGCGCGTCGGAAACGACAGGTGCCTGCCCAAGTGGGCGGGAGAACTGTATCTCGAATACCACAGGGGCACGTACACCTCTCAGGCGCGCAACAAGCGCAACAACCGCAAGCTCGAGATCGCGCTGCGCGAAGCCGAACTGTGGCTCGCGCGGGCGGCGAACGAGCGCGGTCTCGAATACCCGCAGGACGAACTGCGCGAAATCTGGCGGCAGATGCTCACGCTGCAATTCCACGACATACTGCCCGGTTCGTCCATACGCAAGGTGTACGAGGACTCGAACGCCATATACGCCGACCTGTTCGCGCGGCTCGAAAAACTGAACGACTCCGCCGTGAAGGCGCTGACGCGCGATTCCGAGGGCGACATAGTGTTCTTAAACTCGCTGTCGCATTCGCGCGACGACGTGTGTTGGTTCAAAGCCGAGCCGGGCGTTTGCGCCATACGAAACAAAAACGGCGAGCGCTTCCCCGCGCAGCGCGTGGGCGACGAATACGTCGCGTTCGTAAAGGGGCTAACGCCTATGGGTCTGACCGCGATGTGGCTCGAATACGGCTCTGAAAATGAAGCGAGCATAACCCTCAGCGCGGAGGGCTTCGAAACACAGCACTTCGCGGGCGAGTTCGACAAAGATATGCGCATATCCCGACTCTACGACAAGCGCGCCGACCGCGAGGTGTGCGCAAGCGGCAAGGCTCTCAACAGGCTGGTCGTATACGAAAACCGCCCGCACAACTACGACGCGTGGGATATAAACGTATACTACGACGAGCACGGCTGGGAGGTCGAAAACCCGCTGTCCGTCAGAGTGAAATATATAGGCTGCGTGCTGGGCGCGCTCGAAGTTTCATACAAAACGGGAGAATCGACAATAGAGCAGGAAATAATCGTATACGCCGACATACCGCGCATCGATTTCCGCACGAAGGCCGACTGGAAGGAAGAACAGGCGGTGCTGAAGGCGCGCTTCCCTGTCGACGTTTTCGGCACTTCCGCGCAGTTCGACATACAGTACGGCAACGTGACCCGCCAGATACACAAGAACACGTCGTGGGACGCGGCGCGGTTCGAGGTGTGCGCGCACAAGTGGGCCGACATATCCGAGCCGGATTACGGCGCGGCGCTGATGAACGACTGCAAGTATGGCTACACTGCCGACGAAAACGGCTTGGCGCTCACGCTGATAAAGTCGTCGTCCGATCCCGACCCGAAAGCCGACCGCGAGACGCACGAGTTCACATACTCGCTGTACCCGCACACGGGCGACTGGCGGCGCGCGAACGTGCCCGACAACGCGTATATGCTCAACATGCCCGTCACGGCTTTGAAAGCGGGCGGCGGAAGCGCCGATATAGGCGGTTACGCGCGCGTGGACGCGCCGAACGTCATAGTGGAGAGCGTGAAGGCGGCGCTGCACGGCTCGGGCACAATAATCAAACTGTACGAGTGCTTCGGAGCGCGAACGAGAGCGAAGCTCTTCATACGCGAAAACGCGTCCGAAATACTGCATACGAGCCTTATGGAGGACGATCTCGGAAGCGCCGCGTTTACGCGGGCGAACGGCGGCTGCGAGGTAAGTCTGGAATTGAAGCCGTATGAAATCGTGACGTTGAGGGTCAAATGACAGGCGACGCGCTTAAATACTCGATAATGGCGGAGGAGGCCGAGTTTCCGCGCGCGTTCGCCGAATGCGAGGAGCGCGGTTACGGCCTGCTCTTCCACATGGACGATAACCGCGACTCATACGACGGAAACCACGCGTTCATATATCCCGAACGCGTGGACGACTTGGGTCTCGCGCTTAGGGACATAAGAGCCTTCTACGAAAAGCGGAACATAAGGCCGTCGATATATCACCCGCACAAAAGCGGCTATTTCGCGCAAAACGCGGACACGCTTTCGCGGCACGGTTTCAGGTATTGTCCGAGCGACGACTATCGCGTGATGTTAAGAACCGCCGAAAACGCGCTTCCCCGTCGCGCCGATATTGAAACCCGCGTTCTTGACGGCTGGGACGAGCGCATTGCCGAGGATATACTGATACCCGGCGGCGAACCGTGGGAGATAGAGGTCACGAAGCGCTCGGCGCGAAACGGCGGCGTTATAATAGCCGCATTCGAAAACGGGCGCGCCCGCTCGTATATGCATATGCACGCGTCGTGTCGCGGAAACACGCGGTTCGACTATATCGTGACCGCGCCCTCCGCGAGGGGACGCGGTTTCGGCGGCGCTCTCATAAACCGCGCCCTCGAATACGCCGAACAAAACTCTCTGCCGCCGTGCTGGATGTGGGCGGGCGGCTCTGAAAGCCTGTGCAAACGCGCGGGCTTTCGCGAGGCGTTTACCATTCCGGCGGGTTGGGCGGCTTGTAGTTTCGATGCAAAACTGGTATAATAAAGCTGAAAACACATTGTTCGGAGGAGTTTTGATGGAAAACGAGTGCACGCACGACTGCGCGAGCTGCGCGGCGAACTGCGAAAGCCGCGAGGGCATACGCAAGGAGAGCACAAACGAGTTTACTAACGTGAAAAAGACGATAGCCGTCGTGTCGGGCAAGGGCGGCGTGGGCAAATCGCTGGCGACGGGTCTGCTGGCGACGCTTTCGGCGCGGGCGGGGCTTAAATGCGCGATACTCGACGCCGACATAACCGGCCCGTCGATACCCAAGATGTTCAAGTTTGAAAAGCTCGCATCGGCCGACGAAAACGCGCTCGTGCCCGCCGTCACAAAGACGGGCATAAAGGTCATGAGCATAAATCTGCTGCTCGAAAACGAGACCGACCCCGTTATATGGCGCGGGCCAATAATCGCGGGCACGGTCAAACAGTTCTGGACGGACGTGAACTGGGGCGACATAGACGTTATGTTCATAGACATGCCTCCCGGAACGGGCGACGTGCCGCTGACGGTGTTCCAGTCGATACCCGTGGACGGCATGGTCGTCGTTATAACACCGCAGGAGCTGGTGGGCATGGTGGTTGAGAAGGCCGTTAAAATGGCCGAAATGCTGAGCATTCCCGTCATGGGCGTGATCGAGAACATGAGCTATATCGAGTGCCCCGACTGCAAAACGCGCATAGAGCCGTTCGGCGAAAGCCGCGTAAACGAAATGGCGAAAGCCGCGAAGACCGAAAACACGGCGCGCCTGCCCATAAACCGAAAGCTGGCGGCGGCGTGCGACAAGGGTATGCTGGAGCTGTTCGAGGGCGACTGGCTGGACGGGTTCATAAAGAAAATACTGTAAAATACGATCGGAGGAATACCGCATGGCAAAAATCATTGGCAAGGCACTGAAGAACATACCGTGGCAGGACAAACCGTCGGGCTGCACGGACGCAGTATGGCGCTATTCCGATAACCCGATCGTCAAGCGGAACGCCGTAAAATGCGCCAACTCGATATTCAATTCGGCGGTCGTGCCTTACAACGGCGAGTTCGCGGGCGTGTTCCGCATAGACGATAAGCGCCGCGAAATGCGCATACACTCGGCAAAGAGCGTTGACGCCATACACTGGCAGATAGACGAAGAGCCCTTCAACCTCGTGAACCCGATGAAGGACGAAGTCGGCGGTTTCGTGTACGGCTACGACCCGCGCTGCTGCGAGATAGACGGCGAATACGTCGTGACGTGGTGCAACGGCTATCACGGCCCGACAATCGGCGTGGCGACGACCAAAGACTTCAAAACATACGTTCAGAAGGAAAACGCGTTCCTGCCGTTCAACCGCAACGGCGTGATGTTTCCGCGCAAAATAAACGGAAACTACGCTATGCTCTCGCGCCCGTCCGATAACGGGCACACGCCCTTCGGCGACATATACTACTCTGAATCGCCCGACCTGTGCTATTGGGGCAAGCACCGCTACGTTATGGGCACGAAGGGCGGCTGGCAGTCCACGAAAATAGGCGCGGGCCCGATACCCATTGAAACCGACGAGGGCTGGCTTCTGTTCTATCACGGCGTGCTCACGAGCTGCAACGGCTTCGTATACTCGTTCGGAGCGTGCCTGCTGGATATTGACAAACCGTGGAAGGTGCTCTACCGCACAGAGCCGTATCTGCTCTCGCCTCAGATGATATACGAACAGGTGGGCGACGTGCCGAACGTGGCGTTCCCGTGCGCCGCGCTGACGGACGCCGACACAGGCCGAATCGCCATATACTACGGCGGCGCGGACACGGTAATATGTCTCGCGTTCTGCGAGGTCAACGAGGTCATCGACTTCATAAAGCACAACAGCAAGGTGTAAAGTGTTCTACGAAAGACCCGACAAAAAGCGGAAAAGGCGCGAAGAGCGACAGCCGGACGCGCCCCGCGAAGACGACATAATCGAGCCGCCGCCGCTTCAAAGGCGGCGCTCGATATGGCGCTATCTGACGGAAACGCCGAACCGCCCGCCCGAACGCGAGAAAAAGCGCGGGCGAGGCGCGTTTTTTAGGCTGCTTTTGTGGCTTATCGCGCTCGCGGCGCTGTTCGCGTTCGCTCTGTACATATTGCCCGCCGGGGCGTTCGGCTCGCACGACAAAGACCTGTTTTCGGCGAACAACGAGCTTCCGGGCGGATATACGCACATACTGCTGATAGGCGTGGACGTGGATTCGGCGGGCACGAGCCGCTCAGACACAATGATAATAGCGTCTGTCGGCGACGGCAAACTGAAACTCACGTCGGTCATGCGCGATACGGGCGTGACGATTCCGGGCAGGAGCGGCACGCACAGGCTGAACGCCGCGTATGCCTACGGCGGCGCGGAACTGCTTGTAAAGACGATAAACCACAATTTCGGGCTGAACATAACGCGCTACGCGTCGGTCGACTATTCGGCGTTTTCGAAGCTTATAGATCTGCTGGGCGGCGTGGACGCGGACGTGACATACGACGAAATGAACGAAGTAAACCGCAACGTGCTCTCGAATCTGACTTACCGCTATAAAAACGGCGAGTACACATACGACGCGGCGCGGGCACTATACATAAAAGAAGAATTAAAGACATACGGCGACAAAACGCATCTGAGCGGCCTGCAGGCGCTCGGCTACGCGCGCATACGCAAGCTGGACAGCGACTACGCGCGCACACAGCGCCAACGCGAGGTGCTGTCGGCGGCGGCAGACAAGCTGAAAGGGCTTACCGCAAAACCGGTGACGCTGATTAAAACGTTCGCGAGCGCGACGCGGCTTATAAACACAAACATGGGCGCGCTAGAAATACTCTCTCTGGGCGAGAAGGTGCTGTTCGCAAGCTCGCCTAAGACATACCGCCTGCCCGTTTCGGGCACGTATTCGGACGACGGGGGCATGTTCAAAGACGTTGACTATGCCCGCAACACAGAATTATTCATCAAATTCATATACGAAAACTGACGTTATCCGAAATCGGCCTCGATTTTTTCGGCAATCTTTGCAGCGCCGTCCGAGGGCACGCCCAGCCTTTGCGCAGCGAGCATTTTTTCGGCGGCGGCGGTATCGTATATCAGCCTGTCGGCGCAGCGCGCCGCCTCATCCTCGTTTTTGGCGAAATACGACATGCCGAGTTTTTGGAAGAACGCGGCGTTTAGCGTCTCGACCCCGGGTATAGCCATCGTGTGAACGAGCGGCACGTTCAGAACCGCGGCTTCCGAGCTCGATATGCCGCCCGCCTTTGAAAGCAGCACGTCGGCGGCGCTCATATAATCGCTCACCCTGTCCGTAAACTCGACCGCGAGCACGCTTTCGTCGCGCGCGTATTTTTCGCGTATGTCGTCAATCAGTTCGCGGTTGCGCCCCGCGAGCACGCACAGAAGCGCGTTTTCGTCGGGTATTTTTTTGATGGCGGCGCACAGCTTCAAAGCGTCGCCGCAGCCTATGCCGCCTGTCATTATCAGATATATCTTTTTATCGGCGGGCAGCCCCGTTAGCGCCCGCGCTTCCGCTTTCGGGCGCTTTTTGACGAACCTGTTAGACACGGGCATTCCCGTGACTGTCAGCTTGCTTTCGGGCATTCCCGCCTTGACGCACTCGCCTAACACGCCCTCGTGGGGCAGCATATAGCCGTCGAGCTCTGTTTCTGAGAAGAATGGTATGCAAGTATAGTCGGACAGTATGCCGTAACATTTCGCGTCAAGCTCGAAGTGGCGGCGAATATATGTGAGCGTTTCCATGGGAAACAGGTGCGAGCAGACCACCGCGTCGTAGCCGTGGTCGGCTATGAACGCGCGCAGCGCCTTGGCGCGCAGGCTGTTCACTATGTATATGGGCGAAGTCGCCTTCGTCTGCGAATACATCTCGCCCGCCTTGTACATCAGTCCGAAAACCTCGGGCGTTTTGGTCGAGATCATGTTGAGTACGTTATCAATGCTCAAAGGGCCGGGGTCGCCGAACATGTGCAGCATGTCGAGAAACTCGGTCTTGTGACCGCGCCCGTCGAGAGCCTCCCTGACAGCCATAGCGCAGTGGTTGTGCCCCTCGCCCGTCGAGCAGCTCAATAACAGTATGTTCATATTCAAAATCCCCTTCCGTTCGCGGGCATTTCCCTCGCGTTTACAGTATAGCATACGTCATATGCATACCGCAAGGGCGGCTGTTTACAGTTACAGGGCAATCGCTTACGGAAACTCTGCGGAGTTTCCGTAAGCGATTGCGAGGGGAACGGGGACGGCGCCTGAAATTTTTGCGAAAATTTCCGGGCGGCGCCGGGACACGGGTTGTTTTCCTACGTAAACTTCGGAAAACCGCCCGCCCCGGCGTACATGCCGCCGGTACGATTGAAGTCGAAGGGGGCGCGCCCCCTTCGAGCATCCCCGGGGTTTTTCGTAAGCGATTGCCCTTTTTACAGTTATGACACTAACAGCCCGAGCAACGTGAACGCGCCCTCATCGGCGCTCTTGGGGGAGATGGTCAACGTGTGAGTTGCGCGCGTTTTTGACGAATAAACCTGCTTCGCGTCCGCGCAAGCGCCCCAGCCGCCCGCGAAGTCGCAGTCGAGCGACAGTTGGCGCTCGCCGTCTATAAATATGTCGTACTCGCCGCCGCCCGCGTTCGGCGCTTTCAGGTAGAGTATGCCGAGGTTCGCAAACTCCAGCTCGAAAACGTACTCGCCCGTTCCCTTAAGCCCCTCGGGGTACGCGCCCGCGACCCGCGAAAGGGCGTAGCCGCCCGCCGGAAGCTCCGCGACCTTTATGAGGCGCGCGTCCATGTACGTTTCGACGGTCGCGGGCGGCTCTGTAAACGGCTTTACAGCGCCCGCGTCGTCGCGACGCGCGTAAACGCTTTCGAGATACGCGCATATCAGGTCGCAGCAAAGCGCGTGTCCGCGGTCGTTCGGGTGCACACCGTCGGGCGATATATCGGCCCACGAAAGCGCGCCGCGCCCGACCTCATGCGAAACGGCGTTTGCGTAGCTTATCATTTCGAGCTTATAGCGGAAGCCTATGTTCGAATGCACCTGCTGCGCGCTCGCGCCGCTCTCGGTCGTCATGAAAAGCAGCGCGCACGCGGGTTCATTTTCGTTTTTCAGTATTCTGCGCACCAGATTGTCATAGCTTTTCTGATGAAAATAGTCGTTTCCGTCGTTTACGGAAAACTCGACTATAACGAAATCGGGTTCGTAAGCGAGCAGGTCGTCATATACCCTGTGAACGCCCAGATACGAGCTTGTGCCGCCTATGCCAGCGTTCACGAGCGATATGTCGGCGTTCGGGAATTTATCGCGCCACCATTTGAGCACAAGATTCGCGTAACAGTCCTGAGGGCGCGTCGCCGAATACCCTTCGGTTATAGAGCCGCCTATGACCCCCAGCACGATTTTTTCGCCCGCCGCCGCCCGCCGCATGACGCTCGCGAGCCTTGCCGCGTCGCCCTTCGCGAACGGGCGCGACGCGGAGTACATGTCCTCTGTTCTTCCGGCGGATAACGCAAACGCGCACATAAGCGCGCACACAAGGCATATACGCTTCATAATTTACACTCCCGCGCTTTATTTTATGTCAATTATAACGCTTGCGCGGTCATTCCCGCAAGGTTTATTTTCTCGCGGGAATTTATGCGTTTAATCTGCCCGAACGAAAAGTTTCGTTAAAGATATTGGACAAAACTGCCCGAATTTTCAAATGGCTATTGCAAAACGCGCACAGTGGCTGTATACTGTATTTAATCGCAAATAAAGTTAATTATTAAGACGCATCGGAGAGGATTTTCGCCATGCGAAGCATTTTTAAGTTCGCGTTCATAATATCGCTGCTTTTTTCGTTATCCGCGGCATTGGGAGAGGGTAATATGTACGAGGCGGAGGACGGTTCTCTGCTCGGCGGCGCGAAGGTCATAAAGTCAAACGGCGTCACATACGTGAGCAATATAATCGGCGATTCCGACGGCGTTTCTATTCCCGTCTCGGTTTCGGAAAGCGGGCATTACGACATAATTTTCCGCTTGTCGTCCGTGGGCGGCTCTCACAAAGAAAACCATGTCTCGGTAGACGGCGCGCGCGTCGGCTCGGTCTCGTCGGACAGCGCGCATTTCGAGGATTCAACGGTAAGGCGCGTATATATGGAAGAGGGAGAACACGAAGTCGCGCTCAATAAAAACTGGGGCTGGGTGAACGTGGACTCGGTTTCGATAGCAAAATCGGCAGAGCTTCCGAACGGCATATACGATATAGAGCCGGTTCTGTGCAACCCGAACGCCGACGACGCGGCAAGACGGCTGTTTACGTATATGTGCGACATATACGGGCAGAAAACGCTGTCGGGTCAGCAGTGCGACGGCGGCATGTACGGCAACGAAAACGCCTGCGTGTGGCGCGCGACGGGCGGCGACTATCCGGCGGTGCTGGGTCTTGATTTCATGGACTACTCCATATCGCGCTTACAAAAATCGCAAGACCCGAAAGTGGTCGAAAAAGCTGTCGAATACTGGAACAAGGGCGGCATAGTCACTATCTGCTGGCACTGGAACGCGCCTGAGGAATACATTACGGGCGCGTGGTATTCGGCGTTCTACACGGATCACACGAACATAAACCTCAAAAAGATAATGGACGGCTCAGACAAAAAGGGCTACGATTCTCTGATTAACGACATAGACCATATAGCCGAAAAGCTCAGGGCACTAAGCGACGCGGGCGTGCCCGTTCTGTGGCGGCCGCTGCACGAGGCGAGCGGCGGCTGGTTCTGGTGGGGCGACGCGGGCGCGGAGGCTTACATCAAACTATACAGGCTCATGTACGACAGGCTCGTAAACTTCCATGGGCTTAACAACCTTATATGGGTGTGGAACGGTCAGGCCGCCGACTGGTATCCCGGCGACGACGTGGTCGACATTATAGGCGAGGACATATATCCGGGCGAACACGTGCACACGCCGCAGGCCGAGCGGTTTTTGCAGGCGCTCGAATATACCGACGCAAATAAGATGATAACGCTCAGCGAAAACGGCTGTCTGATAGACCCCGAGCAGGCCGAGCGCGACGGCGTAATGTACTCATATTTCTGCACGTGGTCGGGCGATTTCGTCGCCGCCGCGAAGGGCTTCAACGACCTGTCCGAAAAGTATACGTCCGCCGAAATGCTCGTAAAAGTATATAAGAGCGACGCGGTCGTGACCAGAAAAGAATTGCCCGACATAAAAACGTACCCGCTCAGGGGCGAATAGCCGGAGGTGCTGATTGAGTATGCGCGTAAATAGATCGCTCGCGGCGCTCGCGCTTACCGCGCTGATATTACTTTTATCGGGCGCTCTCGCCGAGAGCAAGTATGACAAATATATGGAAATAATAGGCACGTACACAATAGACGAAAGCGTGCCGTCATACCGCGACTATATATCGCGAAATTCAGAAAATCGCCCGGCGGCGGAATATGTTATAGACGCTTGCGACTATTCCGACTACACGGAGGGCGGCGAGAGCGTCGAACCTCATATATACGCATCCTACGAGGGCATGGACGGCGAGAGCGTGTCAACGGACGAGGACACGCTTATAGAATACGACATAACAGTTTCGGAAGCGGGCTTTTACGACCTGTATCTGCAATATTTCCCGTGCGAGGGCAAGGCGACCGAGATACAGCGCGCTTTCTTCATAGACGGCGTTCTGCCCTACTCGGAAGCGGCGCTCATAGAGTTCAGCCGCGTGTGGACGGCATACGGCGAAAGCGTCGAGGCGCTTTCCGACGGCACGATAAAGAACACGTGGCTCAAGGACAATCAGGGCAACGACCTAAAGCCGTCGTCGGTCGAGCGGCCCGAATGGATAACGCGCGGGCTGTACGACAATAACGGCTACATTTCGGAGCGCCTGTCGTTCTATCTGACAGAGGGCGCGCACACGATTTCGATACTCTCGCTGCGCGAACCGATGGTAATGCGCCGAATAATACTCAAAAACTCGGAATCTATAAAGACATACGCGGAATATAAGACAGCAAACGATTTATCGGGCGCTAAAAACGCAAGCAAAGCCAACATAAAAATCGAGGCCGAAAACGCGGTGAAAACGTCGTCGCAGATGCTCTACGCGCGGCAGGATCTGTCGAGCGAGTCATTAAGCCCGTCGAGCGCCAGATATTTGCTCAACAACATAATCGGCGGTTCGTCGTGGCGCGACGCGGGTCAGTGGATAGAGTGGTCGTTCACCGCGCCCGAAGACGGCTATTACGGCATATCGGTTCACGTAAACCAGAATTACGTGCGCGGGCTGGACGTTTACAGAAAGATATACATAGACGGCGAAGTGCCGTTTTCAGAGTTCAGTTCATACCCGTTCTCCTACGGTCAGTCGTGGGAGCTGCGCGCTCTCGGCGACGAAAACGGCGATTATCAAATATATCTTGAAAAAGGCTCGCACACGCTGCGCATGGAGGTCGTGCTCGGCGATATGGCGTCGATCATAGAGCGCGTGCAGCTTTGCGTGCTCGACTTAAACTCGATATACAGGCAGGTAATATACATAACGGGCGTAGCGCCCGACAAATACCGCGACTATCAGATCGAACGCAGTCTGCCCACGCTCACTTCGCAGCTTATAAGCGTGCGCGCGGAGCTCAGCGCGGCGGTCGAGGCGCTTAAAATAACCGCCGGAAACAACAGCGACAAACTGACTGTGCTTAAAACGATGTTCGACCAGCTCGACGAGCTTATAGACGACAATGAGCGCTTCACGGAAGTCATAGCGTCGTACAAGGCGAACGTGCGCGCCTGCGGCAACTGGATCTCGCAGGTGCTCAGGCAGCCGCTGGCGCTGGACGGCATATTCATACACTCGCCCGAAACCGAACCTTCGTTGACGAACGACGCGTGGTACGATTCGGTTATGCACGAGATCAGCCGGCTGTACTATTCGTTCGTAATAGACTACAACCAAGTCGGAAACGTCGCCGAATCCACAGGGGACGGTCCTGTCATAACGCTGTGGGTGGGCACGGGGCGCGATCAGGCGACGGTCATAAAGGCGCTAATAGACGAGGATTTCACTCAAAAAACTGGCATAAACGTCAATCTGAAGCTGGTCGACATGAGCGCGCTGTTGCGCGCGACGCTCGCGGGGCAAGGCCCAGACGTCGCCATACAGGTTTCGAGCACGACCGCCATCGCGGGCACGATACTCAACACGGGCAACGACACGCCCGTCAACTACGGCCTGCGCGACGCAGTGCTCGACCTCACAGAGTTTGACGATTACGAAGAAGTGGCGCGCAGATTCCAGCCGTCGGCGCTCGTGCCGTTCTCGTTCGGCGGTTCGACATACGCGTTGCCCGACACGCAGACTTTCCCGATGATGTTTTATCGCAAGGACATATTGGCGGAGATTGGCTTGGAAGTACCTCAGACGTGGGACGACGTGAAGGTCGCCATGTCCGTATTGAGCAAAAATCAGATGGAGTTCGGTATGCTGCCCGACGAGCAGATATTCGCGATGCTGCTGTATCAAAACGGCGGCGCGTACTACACGGAGAACGGCGACAGGTCGCTGCTCGATTCGGACGAAGCCGTTTCTACGTTCAAGCGCTTCTGCGAGTATTACACCGACTACAAGCTCGACCGCGCCACAAGCGTCGAGGAGCGGTTCAGAACGGGCGAGTGCCCGCTCATAATAAGCGACTACACGACCTACAACAATTTGCAGGTGTCCGCGCCCGACATACTCGGGCTGTGGGATTTCACGCTCGTGCCGGGCACTGTGGACGCGGACGGCGAAATATCGCGCTATGTCGGCGGCACGGGGCTTGCCGACATCATAATGTCGCACACCGAATACCCCGACGAGTGCTGGGAGTTTCTGAAGTGGTGGACGAGCGAGGAGACGCAAACGTCTTACGGCCGCGAAATGGAGAGCCTTATGGGCAAGTCGGCGCGAGTGCCCACCGCTAATAAAGAAGCCCTCAAAAACCTGTCGTGGCCGCTTGCCGCGTACACCACGCTCTCTGAGCAGATGGAGTTCACGCTGGGCATACCGCAGGTTCCGGGCGGCTACTACACGTGGAGAAACGTGAACAACGCGTTTTTCACCGTGACGGAGGACGCGTCCAACCGCGCCCAAAAAGACCTCGGCGCTACCCCGCGCGAGGAGCTTACCGACAAGATATACTATATAAACGCCGAAATAAACTACAAGCGCGCCGAATTTGGGCTGCCTGTGGCGGACGGCATGGGAGAATGAGCGTATGAACCGTATGCGCGGTCTGGGGCGTGTCATCTGGAAAAACAGAGCGTCTTATTTGCTTATGGCGCCGTATTTCATATTGTTCTTTCTGTTCACGGTGCTGCCCGTGGGCATGTCGATAGGCTTGAGCTTCACAAACTACAACATGCTGCAGCCGCCGTCATTCGCGGGCTGGGGCAACTATGTGAAACTGCTGCTCGAGGACGACATATTCTTGATCTCTCTGCGCAACACGTTCGTGTTCGCTATAGTGACCGGGCCTGTGAGCTATATGCTGTGCCTGCTGTTCGCGTGGATAATAAACGAGTTCCGCTCGAAAACGCGCGCGTTTCTGACGCTGGTGTTCTACGCGCCGTCGATATGCGGAAACGCGTACATGGTGTGGAATCTGATACTCACCGGCGACCGCTACGGTTATCTAAACGGGCTTTTACTGCGGTTCGACTTTATAAACGAAGCCATACTCTGGATGAAGACCGAAAAGTACATAATGCCGATGCTCATAATAGTGCAGCTGTGGCTGTCTCTGGGCACGGGCTTCTTGGCATTCATAGCGGGCTTGCAGACCATCGACAAGGGCATGTACGAGGCGGCGGCGATTGACGGAGTCAAGAACCGCTGGCAGGAGCTGTGGTTCGTGACGCTGCCCGCGATGAAGCCGCAGCTGATGTTCGGCGCGGTGATGCAGATAACGCAGTCGTTCGCCGTAGCCGACATATCGATATATCTGGCGGGCAACCCGTCAATAAACTACGCGGGCGCGACGGTGGTCACGCACCTTATAGACTACGGCAGCGTAAAATTCGACCTTGGGTATTCGTCGGCAATCGCAACCATATTGTTCTTGCTAATGATAGGCACGAACAAGCTGGTTCAGCGCCTGCTCAGAAGGGTGGGTGAGTAAGATATGACGCAATACAAAAAGACTGCCCGCAAAATCGCGCGAAAAGCGCGCGTTCGCCGCCTGCTGCGCTTCCGCACGGGCAAGCTGAACCGCTCTATGGCGGGCAACTCGCTTTTGTTCGGGCTGATGATAATATGCGGGCTGTTCATGGTGCTTCCGATAGTCATGATAGTGAACAACGCGCTCAAGCCGTTGGACGAGCTGTATCAATACCCGCCGCGCATATTCGTGCGCAACCCGACCCTGATGAACTTTACCGACCTAACCGTGTCGTTCTCGGGCACGCTCGTGCCGTTTTTGAGGTATGTCGTGAACACGCTAATCATAATCGTTGGCGGCGTGGGCGGACACGTGCTCGTGTCGTCGATGGCGGCGTACCCGCTGGCAAAGCATCACTTCCCGGGCAAGGCGCTGTTGTTCAGCGCGGTGGTGCTGTCGATGATGTTCTCGTGGACGGTCACGCAGATACCGCAATATCTGATTATATCGCGGCTCGGCATACTGAACACGTATCTGTCGCTTATACTTCCGACGTGGTCGTTCGGCATAGGTCTGTACCTCATGAAGCAGTTCATGGAGCAGCTTCCCGACTCTATAATCGAGTCCGCGCGAATATCGGGCGCGAACGAGTGGACGATATTCTGGCGCATCATAATGCCGAACGTGAAGCCCGCGTGGCTGACGCTCGCCATATTCCAGTTTCAGTACATGTGGGGGAACACAGGCTCATACTTCATATTCGACGAGGAATTGAAGCCCATGCAGGCAGTGCTCTCGCAGATATCGGCGGGCGGCGTGGCGCGCGCGGGGCAGGCGGCGGCGGTCACGTTCATAATAGCATTCGTGCCGATCGTTTTCTTCCTCGTGTGCCAGAGCAACATATTGGAAACGATGACCACGTCCGGCATGAAGGAGTAGGAGGTATGCGTATGCGTGTAAAACCCTTCGCGAGAATCGCGTGCATATCGCTTATGCTTTTGATCGCTCTGCCGGTATGCTCTTTGGCGGACACCGACGTTCCGTACATGACGTACAACTACGACTATTGGGGAGACGTGATGTACTCGCCCGCCGCGTACCTGCCCGCCGGAAACATATCGGGCACGGCGTTTACATTCGAGGGCGCGCCGCTGGGCGCGTTCCGCGACCCGCAGGATCTGTGCGTGTCGCCGACGGGCGACATATATCTGGCGGATTCGGGCAACAACCGCGTTATAGTGTTCGACGCAAACCTTACGTATGTCAAGCGCGTCATAACAGGCTTCGAAAACGGCGCGGCGTTCGATTCGTTCCGCTCGCCGCAGGGCGTGGCGGTGTCGATAAAGGGTCAGATATACGTGTCCGACACGGCAAACAAGCGCGTCGTGGTGCTAAACGGCGACGGCACGCTTTCGAAAATCGTCGAAAACCCCGAAAGCGACGTGCTCGGCGCGGATTTCGTGTTCTCGCCGCTCAAGGTCGCGGTGGACTACGCCGACCGCATATACGTTATAGCCGACCGCATGTTTCAGGGCATAATGGTGTTCGAGTCCGACGGGCGGTTCACGGGCTTCTTCGGCACGATAAAGGTTTCGATCTCGCTGTGGGACAAGTTCTGGCGCAGGCTCGCCACGAAGGAGGAGCGCGCCAAGCAGCGGCTGTACATACCGACGGAGTTCACGGGCATAGACGTTGACGACGAGGGCTTCGTGTTCGCCTCCAACGTCGACGCGACGGGCACGCAGGCGGCGCGCCGCCTGAACCCGCGCGGCGAGGACGTTATACGCAAGGGCGTGCGCGATTCGCTCGGCGGCGACTTGTGGATAGACGGGTTCACGGAATACGCCGGGCCTTCGAAGATAGTCGACATCGCGTACCGCGGAAACGGCATATACTCTCTGCTCGACTCGCGGCGCGGCAGGATATTCACATACGACCACGAGGGCAACCTGCTCTACATATTCGGCGGGCTGGGCACGCAGGTCGGCACGTTCACCACGCCGTCGGCAATCGACTATACGGGCGACCGCATCATAGCGCTTGACAGGGCGCAGGCGACGATTCTGACGTTCAAGCCCACCGAATACGGCAGGCTCATAGACGAAGCCGTCGCGCTGAGGTTCGACGGCGACGAAAAGCTGGCGGTCGCGCTGTGGGAGCGGGTGCTGGAGCTTGACGAGAACAACGAACTTGCGAACACGGGCATAGGCAAGGCGTATCTGGCGGCGGGCGACAACGAGTCGGCTATGAAATATCTGAAGCGCGGCATGAACCGCTCGTATTACTCGGTCGCGTTCAAGCGCTACAGAAACGAGCTTTTTAAGGAGAACTTGGAGTACATACTGACGGGCGGCGCGGTGTTCATAATACTGTTGTTCGCGTTTTTCAAGGTCATAAAGCCGCGCCTCAAAAAGCGCCGCGCGGGGAGGGCGAAAACGTGAAAGAGCAATTGAGCCGCGAAAAATGGAAGCAGTTTTTTCATACGATGAGCCACCCGTCCGACGGCTTCTACTGGATTCGCCACGCGGATCTGGGGAGCGTTTTGATTGCCGTAATAACGGTGGTGCTGTTCTCGGTGTGCTTTTCCGTGAACCGCATGAGCGCGAGCTTCATCGTAAACGACATAAACCCGCGCAGCGTGGACACGCTGAACGAGCTGACGGGCGTTCTGGCGCTGTTCATGCTTCTGTGCGTGGGCAACTGGTCTGTCACATGCCTTATGGAGGGCGAAGGGCGGTTTAAGGACATCGTGGTCGCGGTCGGATATTCGCTGTTCCCGATGGCGGTATCTTTCGCTGTGGCGACGCTCGCGAGCTTCGGGGTCGCCGAAAACGAGGAAGCGTTTTACTACATAATAATCGCGCTCGGCGTGGGCTACGGCTTCATACTGATGATCGTGGGCGTTATGCAGGTGCACGGTTACACGCTCGGAAAGACGCTTATAACGATGTTTCTGACGCTCACGGCGATATTCATATTGCTGTTTTTGATTTTGCTGCTGGGCAATTTCATATCGATGGTAATATCGTTCATACGCAGTCTGTACATCGAGATCATTTTCAGGATTTAGCGGGGGCGCAGTATGGGAAAAAAGAGAACGGTCGCAAAACCGAAAAATCCCAAGAAGCGGCGCGCGATATGGGCGGCGGCGCTTGTATGCCTTGTCGCCTTAGGCATATACGCCGTCCACTATTGCGTGAGGTATCAGTTCAACTACGAATACCGCCAATTCCTGCCCGCGCCCTACGCGCTTGCGGAGGCGGGCGATTTCGAGCCGATCGAAGACGGCGACCCGAAGATCGCCGGGTATTCGCTCGCGTCCGAAAACGACATGCTCAAAATGTACGTTAAGGCTGACACGGGCGAAGTGTGCGTGTACGATAAGCGCAACGGTCAGGCGGTGTACACAAACCCGCCCGACTACGACAAGGACAAGATCGCCAAAGAGACTAACAAAAACTATCTGCGCTCGCAGTTCATGCTGGTCTACTATAACGAGCGCCGCGCGGTCGGCACATACGACTCGTTCTCGAAATGCGTCGACAAGGGGCAGCTTACCTGTCAGTCGATAGACGACGGCGTGCGCTTCACATATGTGCTCGACAACCTGCCCAAGATCGAGTTTTTCGTGCCCGAATACCTGTCGCGGGAGAAATACGACCACGTTATATCATTCCTCGAGGGCAAGGACAGAGACGACTTCGCGCGCCAGTTCACAGACCCCGACGGCGACGGCATATACGTGAGGGGCAAGTCCGCCGTAAACAACCGCCGCGTCGCGCAGAAATTCGAGGGCTATTTCACAAAAGCGGGCTTCACGCTCGACGACTACTACGAGCAGAACGCGCTCGGCTCGGAGGGCGGTCTGGGCGCGGTCGTCAGGTTCTCGGTGTCGCTCGAATACAGGCTCGAGGGCGATCACCTAAACGTGAGTATGCCCGCGCGCCTGATGACCGAAAGCGGCGGCGCGAAGATCGCGAGCGTGCAGCTTCTGTGCTATCTCGGAGCGGCGGGCGATACGGAGAGCGGCTATATGCTGCTTCCGAACGGTTCGGGCTCTCTTATGAACTTCAACAACGGAAAATCGAACGTCGCCGCCTACAGCCAGTACATATACGACGTCGACGCGATAGACGCCGACTACACTCAGAAGGAAAACACAGTGCCCGCGCGGCTGCCGCTGTTCGCGATATGCCGCGAAGACTCGAGCGTGCTCGCGACGGTCGAGACGGGTTCGTCAATGTGCTATATATCGGCCGACACGGCGGGGCGCAACAACAGCTATAACAACGCGTACCCGACGTTCATACTGCGCAATTTCCAGAAGATGTATATGTTCGGAGTGACGGGTCAGAACGCCGACATGCCCGTCATGGAAGACGACATGTACGACGAGAATTTCACGGTGCGCTACACGCTTTTAACGAGCGAACACGCGGGCTACAACGGCGCGGCGAACTACTACCGCGAGCGGCTGCTTTCGGAGGGCGCGCTTACATACGCGAATCTCTCGGGCGACATACCGTTTTACTACGACGTAATAGGCGGCGTAAAGCAGACCGCGCATTTCTTGGGCACGAAATATATGAGCGTGTACCCGATGACCACTTTCGCGCAGGCGGGCGACATGGCGGCGGAGCTTAAAGAGCTGGGCGTGACGAATCAGGTCATGAATTTGCAGGGCTGGTTCAACGGCGGCTACTACCACGACGTGCCCGACCGCGTGAGCGTCACGGGCAAGCTCGGCGGCGAGGACGACCTTGAAAGCCTGAACGCGCGCGTCAAAGAGCTGGGCGGCGAACTGTTCGCGGACGTGGCGTTTCAGAACGTAACGTTCATATCGAAGCGTTTCTCGGCGGGCAGGGAAGCGTCGCGCTATTACGGCGCGGGCTTCACGGCGGTGCTGGGTCAGGTGAACCCCGGAACGCTTAGGCGCACGTCGGGACTGTACTACGACGAAACGCTGTACAGCCTGCTGTCGCCGCGCTATCTGCACGAGTACGTGCAGCCGTTCTGCGCTGAAATATCGGATATAGACGTGTCCGGCATATCGCTGCGCGACTTGGGCGACTGCCTGTACGCCGACAAGCGGCGCACGGAGGTCGTGACGCGCGAGCAGGCGCTGTCGGTCGTTAAGGCGCAGTTGGAGACGATAAGCGAAACGGGCAAGGACGTGATGGTCTCCGGCGGAAACGTATACGCGCTCAAAAACGCGTCGCACGTTATAAACGCGCCTATGAGCGACACGGAGTTTTTCATACTCGATTCCTGCGTGCCGTTCTATCAGCTTGTCGTGCACGGCTGCGTGGAGTACGCGGGCGCGGCGCGCAACTCGGTGCCGTCGGACGACTACAGGCTCGACCTGCTCAGGCAGATAGAATACGGCGAGTGTATGCACTTCATATTCACGCATCAGGACTCGAACCAGATGAAATACACGGGGCTTAACCGCGATTACTCGACGACTTTCGACGTGTGGAAGCAGGACGCCTGCGACATGCACGCGTATGTGAACGACGCGCTGAGCTTGGTGCGCGATAGCTTCATGACAGCCCACTCGCGGCCGCTCGACGACGTTTCAAAGACGGAATACTCAAACGGCGTTACAATATACGTAAACTACGCCGATTCGCCCGCCGAAATAGACGGACACACAGTGCCCGCGCGCGACTGGGCGGCTTTCGGAGGTGACGGCAAATGAAGCTGAGGTATACTATGAGGACGCGCCGCGCGGTGAACGGCTATCTGTTCATAATGCCGTGGCTGTTGGGCTTCATATACTTCTATGTGCGCTGTCTGGTGATGGCGGTCGATTTCTCGCTGTCGTCGCTCACGCTTCTGCCGGGCGGCGGGTACTCGACCGACTTCATAGCGCTCGACAACTTCATATACGCGTTTCGGGTGCACGCCACGTTTAAGCAGGTGCTCACGACGTCGATTCTGAACATGGTGATAGACGTTCCGCTGATTATATTCTTCAGCCTGTTCATAGCGATACTGTTAAACCGCGAGTTCAAGGGCAGAACAGTCGTGCGCGCGATATTCTTCCTGCCGGTCATACTCAACGCGCCCGCCATCGTGGACGCGATGGAGATGAGCCGCCAGATGATGATGGGCGGGCTTTCGTCCACATCGTCGGAGATTTCGAGCAGCTTCACGGGCGCGGGCGTGAGCGTGTCGTACTATTTCGAGCTTATGGAGAACCTCGCGATACCCGGCAGCGTTTTGGACTATCTGGTGGGCGCGGTTTCGCGCATATCGACAATAATAACAGCGTCGGGCGTTCAGATAATAATCTTTCTAGCGGCGCTGCAGTCGATACCGTCCTCGCTGTACGAGGTCTCGCGCATAGAGGGCGCGACGGCGTATGAAACGTTCTGGAAGGTCACTTTCCCGCTTGTGATGCCCCACATAATAACGAATCTTGTGTTCACGATAGTCGTGGGCTTCGCGCAGAGCGAGATAGTCGAGCTTGCGTATCAGACGTATTTCACCGACAAAAACAACGGCCTGTCGGCGGCGTTCAGCCTGACGGGCACCGTGATAGTGTGCGCGCTGTTGTTCATATCGTGCCGCATAATACAAAAGCGCACGTTCTATTACAACTGACGGGAGGCTGTGAAAATGGTTCAGAAGCAGGTTGCGAAGCTCAGGGCTATAAAAAACAGCCCGCGCTTCGAGGACGAGGTTTCAAGCGTAAAGAACAAATTCAAGGGGCTGCTGCTCAAACTGCTGGGGCTGGTGCTGATCGTCGGCATAAGCTACGTGATACTCGCGCCCGTGATAGGCATCGTAACGCAGTCGTTCTTCTCGAACTACGACGCGTACAGCCCGATGGTGTTCACGATCCCGATGCGCCCCACATTCGAAAGGTACACGCGCGCGTTCGAGATAATGAACTACCTGCCTGTCACATTGCGCACGATGTTCTATACGCTTATAAACACCGTTTTGCAGGTGTGCGTGTGCTCTATGGTCGGCTACGGCTTCGCGCGGTTCGACTTTCCGTTCAAAAAGCTGCTGTTCGGGTGCGTTGTAATCATGATAGTCATACCGTCGCACACGATTATGCTGCCGCTGTTTACGACGTTTACGAAGTTCGACCCGCTGGGGCTGGTCACGCTGTTCACGGGCTCTCCGAAAAACATAATGTCGTCGCCCGCGCCCATGTACATAATGACCGCGCTGGGCTGCGGCCTGCGCAGCGGGCTGTATATATACATATTCAATCAGTTTTTCAGGGGTCTGCCGCGCGAGATCGAGGAGGCGGCGTTCGTGGACGGCGCGGGCACGTGGTATACGTATTTTAGGATAATGCTTGTAAACGCGCTGCCGGCGTGCGTGACGGTCATGGTGTTCTCGCTCGTATGGCAGTATAACGACACGTTCTACGCGCGGTTGTTCAAAATAAGCCCCGACATGATGATTTCGACGCAGCTTTCATCGCTGCAGGCGAACATAGCCAACTTCGACAACGTTATCGACCCGACGATACAGCAGCTCTACACATACGCGGGAGTTGTGCTCGTGATGCTGCCCGTCATAATACTGTATCTGGTATTGCAGCGCAGGTTCATAGAGGGCGTCGAGCGCAGCGGAATCGTGGGCTGACGAACAAAAACGGGATTCTTGCTCCCAAAGGGGCAATAAAATAGGAGGGAAACGATTTGAACAGGAAGTTACTCTGCGCGCTGCTCGTTGTCGCGTTGGCGGCGGGCATGGCGGGCGCGGTCGTCGCCGAGGCGGCCCCGACTGTCAGCATCGACTTTGAGGACGGGCTGTTCGGCTTCGTCGGCATGGATATGACGGCGGGCAACGCGGACGCGTCCGAATTGTCAATCGTGGACTACAACGGCTCTAAGGCGCTCAAGGTGGCTGTCGCCAAAAAAGTTCCGTATCTGGCGTTCGAGCTGGAAGGGCTTCTCGGCGAGAACATCGTAAACGTGCGCCAAATAACGATGGACGTCGGCGTCGATCTGGGCGACGGCAAGTTCTATGCGTGCTCCGGTTCGGTATATGCGTATTCCGGCGCGGAGAACGTGAAAACGAAGGACGACTGGGCGGTATATTTGAAGAACAAAAACCCGAAAACGGCGTCCGCTCCGTTAGCCGAAGAAGAATACTTCATATCGGGCGCGGGAAACTACATCGTCTTCTCGAAGGAAGTCGATAACTACGCGACAAAGACCGGCAACACGCCGCTGTCTTTCTACATCGACAACATCAGTTTCTTAGACGAAAACGGCGTCGCGCTTGAATGCGACACGTCCGCCGTGTTCGTGGCGCGTTCGTCCGGCCCTGATTTCACGAACCTTGTGAAGGTTGACAAGGAAGTTGAAATTGGCGGAGCGGGCGAAGGCGGCGCGTGGTCGCAGGCCGCCGACATGCTGACCGTCGCTAACGGCGGCACGTTCGACCCGGCGACGCTCACCGAAGACTCGATCATAACCATATACTTCGAGGGCGCGGGCAACATGTGGTTGGTAGGCGTGTCCTCCGGCAACCCGAACGGCGACTGGATCCGCATTGCCGACGGCGGCAACGCGCCCGTCAACGCGAGCCACAACATGGCTCAGGTGACGTATAAGCAGATCGTCGCGGCTCTCGGCGAGAACTTCCAAGAGACGCTGCACCGCTTCCAGTGCGAGTCCGACGCCGACTGGAAGGTGACGAAGGTCACGGCGGGCGTGCCCGCAGACCTGCTCTACGGCGTCATCAACCCGACCGATTTGGGCGTTTCCGCAAAGGGCGGCGCGTGGTCGCAAGGCTCTGACGTTTACACGCTCGCGGCGGGCGGCACTTTCGACCCCGCGACAATCGTGCCGGGCACGGTGTTCAACGTAAACTACGCGGGCGCGGGCGACATGTGGCTGGTCGGCGTTTCCGCGGGCAACCCGAACGGCGACTGGATACGCATTGCCGACGGCGGCAAATCGCTTAACTATGGCGGCAACGCTCAGATAACATACGATCAGATCGTCGCGGCGCTCGGCGAGGATTTCGCGTCGACGCTTCAGCGCATACAGTGCGAGAGCGATCAGGAATGGGAAGTTTACGCCGTGACGTTCGGAACGGCTGTCGGCCCGTATGTCGAGGCTAAAGACCAGCTCGACTTGGGCGGCGCGGGCAAAGCCGGCGCGTGGGCGCAGGCTGCCGACGTTTACACTCTCGCGGCGGGCGGCACGTTCGACCCCGCGACCCTCACGCCCGAAAGCGTCATAACGGTAAATTATGAAGGCGCGGGCAACATGTGGTTGGTCGGCGTATCTTCAGGCAACCCGAACGGCGACTGGATTCGCATTGCCGACGGCGGCAGAGCCGCCAAGAACGACGCGGGCGACAAGGTTCAGATCACATACGACCAAATCGTCGCGGCGCTCGGTTCCGATTTCGCCGCCACGCTTCAGCGCGTACAGTGCGAAAGCGATCAGGAATGGGAAGTATACTCGGTGACGCTCGGCGTTTCCGCGAAATAAAACTGTAGGGGACGGAGGTAAACACATATATGAAAAAGTTGATCTCACTTGCGCTTGCGCTCTTGCTCGTCATGTCGCTCACGGTGTCGCTCGCGGACGAAGCGCCGCGCAACATAGTCATTGGCCTGTGGTGGGACAAATACTACGACAGCACCCATGAGAACCTCGAGGACAACCCGGGCTATCAGGGCATACTCTCAGACATACTCTCATTCGACGTGGTTAAGGAAGTCGAAGAAAAATACAATGTGACCCTTGAATACGTCAACATGACGTACACCGGCGTTCAGGAATCGATCAACACCTCGATTTTGGCAGGCGTGCCCGACTGCGACATTTATCTGGTTGACACGCAGATGGGCATACCCGCCGCCATGAACGGCTATTGCATCGACCTGCGCACGATACTGCCCGAAGACAGCGACATATTCACCGAGCAGGTCGTCATGAACTACCTCGACATGGGCGACGGCAGGGTTTGCCTTATGAAGCCCGTCACCGCCGCGGCGGTCGTCGAAGCGACGTATCCGCTCATGTTCAACCTTCAGATGATACAGGACGCGAACCTCGAAGACCCGCGCGACCTGTGGGAGAAGGGCGACTGGACTTGGGACGTGTTCATTGAGTACGCTCAGGCGCTCACACGCGACGGAAACGGCGACGGCATAATCGACGTTTACGGCTTCGGCGGCTACCATGTGGAGACATTCGACTGCCTTATGATGAGCAACGGCACATACGTCGCCATGAACGAGAAAGAAAACTTCTCAAGCCCCGAAATCGGCGAAGTGCTCAAGTTCATGCAGGATATGTATCTGGTGTACAACTGCGCGTATCCCTACGACGCGGACCCGTCTTCCGCCAGCGACACGATGCGCTATCTGTACCGCGACGGCAAGGCCGCTATGACCCCCGGCGCGGCGTGGATACTCGGCTCTAACGCCGACTACGACTGGGACGGCTCCGCCGGCTCTACGCTCGAGTTCGACATGTGCTTCGTGCCGTGGCCCGTCGGCCCGAGCGGCGACAAGGAAACCAACCGCATGAAGCTTTCGGGCGGCGAGTTCTACATGATACCCGTGGGCACGGAAGACCCCGAATTGGTCTACAACGTGTTCTACGATTTCACCAACTGGTATCACAACGACACAGTCATCCGCGACGACCCCGAAACGCTCGGCTGGTGGTATTCAGTCACGGCGAAGGACTACGACATACAGGATTCCAACTTTGACGTTATGTTCACCTGCGGTATGCGCGAGCAGTTCGACTTGGTCGATTCGCTCAACGTGAACACCGACTTCCCCGCGCTGTTCAGGGGCGAATACACCCCCGCGCAGTATCAGGAGACATTCAGGCAGCAATATCAGGACGCTCTGGACAGATACTATAAGTAAAGCGTAAACGGGAAACGCGCCGGACGCGCAAAAAACGCGTCCGGCGCGAAAGAGGAACAGCCATGATATACCCGAACGACGAAAGGCTTTTATATACCGGCCGAATTGACGATGAAAACAAGGCGAGACCCGTTCTGCGCTTCGCGGGCAGCGGGCTGCGCTTCAAATATAAGGGCGAAAAGGTGTTGCTTCACCTAAGCAACTCGCGCCAATACTGGAACAGCTTTTTGGGAGTTCTGGCGGACGGAAAAATGACGTCGATACCGTTGCGCGACGGCGAATCGGTCGTCGGGATTCCCGTAAACTCAAGCGAACCCGTCGAAGTCTGGATATACAAGCGCATGGACGACTGCCACGCGCTGACAATATGCGGCATAGAGACGGTGAACGGCGAAATATACAGCCCCGCGCCGCCTCCGAACAGGCGAATCGAGGTTTACGGGGATTCAATATCTACGGGCGAAGTCACCGAGCTTACCGAATATGTGGGCAAGCCCGACCCCGAGCACGACGGGCGCTATTCGAACAGCTATTACTCCTACGCGGCTATAGCCGCGCGTATGCTGAACGCGGAGCTTCACAACGTCTCGACGGGCGGTATCGCGCTTCTGGACGGCGCGGGCTGGTTTCCGATAGGAATGCTGAGCTGCTATGACAGAGTCGGCTCGAACCCCGCGAACGGCGAGCTCAAGGCGTGGGATTTTTCAAGGTTCGTTCCGCAGGTCGTTATAATCGCGATAGGTCAGAACGACGCGCACCCCGACGACTACATGAAGTCAGACTTCAACTGCGAGCGCGCTGCGTTCTGGCGGAGCGAGTACGCGCGGTTCATATCGCTTTTAAGGGAAAAGCGCCCGAACGCGCACATAATACTCGCGACCACGATATTGAACCACGACCCGTCGTGGGACAGGGCGATCGACGCGGCGACAGAGGAGATACGCTCAAAAGACAAGCGCGTTCACCGCCTGATATACAGACGCAACGCCGTCGGCACGCCGGGGCATACGCGCATACCGGAAGCCGAGGAAATGGCGCGCGAGCTATGCGATTTCATAAACTCACTGGGCGATATATGGTCATAAATTCTGCGAAGCGGGGAAGATCCAATGATCAACACTAAGAAGCCCGCGAAAATGGCGGACATCGCGCGGGCGCTGGACGTGAGCACCGTCGCCGTGTCCAAAGCGTTGTCGGGACAGAAGGGCGTAAGCGAGGAACTCAGGGAGCGCATAAAGCGCACGGCGCAGGAGATGGGCTACAAGCGCCCGTCCGCTAAGACGCGCGCCCGCGCGGACGCGGGCTTCAACATAGGCGCGCTGATACCGATGCGCTATCTCGACAGCACGGAGACGTTCTATTGGAAGCTGTACCGCGAGGTCACGTCGCGCGCGATGCAGCGCGAGTGCTTCGTCATGCTGGAGCTGATTTCAGACGACGACGCGCTCAACAAACGGCTTCCCAAGCTCGTCACCGAGAACAAGGCGGACGGCTACATCATAATAGGCAAGCCGCTGCACGGCTTCGCGGGCTATATAAAGCAGATGTGCAGAAAGCCGTGCGTATATCTCGATTTCTACGATTCCGACGTGTCGGCGGACTCGGTGCTTTCAAACGGCTTTTACGGCACATACGCGCTGACTAACTATCTGTTCGAAAAGGGGCACACCGACATAGGCTTCGTAGGCACGCTGCTGGCGACCGATTCGATAACAGACCGCTATCTGGGCTTTGAAAAATCGATGCTCGAACACGGGCGGAAGGCGCGCCCCGAATGCGTAATATCCGACCGCGACACGCAAAGCGGCGCGACAAGCGACATGCGCCTGCCGGCGAAACTGCCCACGGCGTTCGTGTGCAACTGCGACTATATGGCGAGCGTGCTTATACGCCGGCTGCGCGAGCAGGGCGTGAAAGTGCCCGACGACGTGTCGGTCGTGGGCTTCGACAACTATATAAACCCCGCTTTATGCGACATAGGCATCACGACATACGCGGTCGACATAGGCGAGATGGCGCGCTGCGCGGTGCTCGCTTTGTCAAAGCAGATGCTGGGCGACCCGTACCGCCCCGGTATGCAGATAACCGACGGCTACATCGTCGAAAAACAGAGCGTGAAAAACATATAACCGCAAACCCTTATTATTTGCGTATGGACATTGACCTCTCTTTGCGTATAATATACGTAAAAGAGAGGTCTGTATATGCTGAAACGAATTATTGCGGCGCTCTTGGCGCTCTCACTTATGCCCGCCGCTTTTTGCGAGGAGAACCCCGCGCCCGACTATTCCGACAAACAAAACTGGGTGTACTTCGAAACATACGAGGACAGGGACGTAGACGTGTTCTTCCTATACTCGACGCTGCACACGGGAGGCGAGGGCGCGTACAACGCGACGATAGAAGAATCGATAGCGAACCATCGCTATCGCTATCAGACGAAGCGCCACAAATACATATACGACTATAAATCGCGCTTTTTCGCGCCGTACTACAGGCAATTAAGCTTCGACGCGTATCTGCTGGGCGACGAGGGCAGGCGGGAATACACCGACATCGCCGTTTCGGACGCGCTGAACGCGTTTCGATATTATTTGGAAAACGTGAACGGCGGCAGGCCGTTCATACTGGCGGGCTACTCGCAGGGCGCAGAGATGTGCTTGGAAATAATGAAGGAGTTCGGCTCGCGCGACGATTTCAACGAGAACATGATAGCCGCGTATATGATAGGCTGGCGGCTCACAGAGGCGGACACCACAGCGTATCCGTTTTTGAAGCCCGCCGCCCGCGAGGACGACACGGGCGTTATAGTGTGCATGGAGTGCGAAGCCCCGTTCGTAGAGGACAGCATATCCGTGCCGGAGGGCGCGCGCACATACTCTATAAACCCGCTGAACTGGCTGACCGACTCAACACCCGCCGACAGGTCGCTCAACAAGGGCGCGTGTTTTTTCGGATACACAGGCAACGTTAAGACGACAAAATACCGTTTCTGCGGCGCGTATATAGACCCTGAGCGCGGCACGATCATCGTATCGGACGTTTCGCCCGACGAATACGGCCCTGGCAGCTCGGTGCTGCCCTACGGCTCATACCACGTGTATTCGTATCAGTTCTTCTGCATGAACCTCAAAAACAACGTGCAAACGCGCATGGAGGCGTTCAAAGCGGAACGCGAAAAAAACGTATCGGCCGCCGAATGATATATCCGCGCGTCATTTATAGAATATGAAGAACGGGCGCTCGAAGCAGTCGTCGCGCAACACGCTCTTGTCGGCGTAGGCGGCGAAGCCCTCCGTGCGCACGCGGCCGCGCCTGCCCTCCGCGTCGTAGCGGCCGGGGCGGAACATGGGGTCGTACACGGTCATTTCGTCCGCGTTTATGCCGTCTATAAGCACGTAGTGCCCGCCGTTCGAAAACGCGCCTATATAGCCGTCGCGGTCGCCGCGCACGTTGGCGACGGCCTTCGCGCACGGGTCGCGCCTGAGCTCGTCGGCTACGCGCTCGATGTCCTCGGTGGGGCGCATTGTAAGCCCGAAGCGCCCGGCGAGCGCGCCCGCGAGTATATAGAAATTAGTGCCGAAGCCCTCGCGCGCGCCCACGCGCTTCGAGAACTCCGCCGCCGCTTCCGGCGGGAAGTCCGTTCCCGTCATGCTCTCTATGAGCATGGACGTCACGCACACGCCGCAACCGTTGTCGGCGAGATTGCCGTTTTTTGAGCCTACAGGGGACGGGTATTTAACGTGCCCGTAATCAAGCTGGCAGTAAAACTTTTTTATCATACGCATAACTCCGCCGCATGTTGGTATTATAATCGATTCGACAAACCCGCGCATATATCCTGCATAGCGGCTGAAAGGCGGTGAGATATACGTGAGACGCGTAAGGCGCTTGTGCGCATTGGCGCTTGTCTTGTTTGCGTGCGCGCTTGCGGGCGCTTGCGGCGCGAGCTATCAGAAATACGAGCGGTCGCGGTACGACGTTTTCGATACCGTGACGTTTCTGACCGCATACGCGAAAAGCGAGGACGATTTCATCAAAAAGACGGAAGCCGCGTGGCAGACTCTTAAAACGTACCACATGGCGCTCGACGCGTACAACGAATACGAAGGCGTCAAAAACCTATGGTATGTGAACAGACACGCGTCCGCCGCCCCCGTGAAACCCGAAAAAGAGCTGTTCGAGCTACTGAAGTGGTTAAAAACCGCGCAGCCGCGATGCGCGGGGCGCGTAAACGCCGCGCTGGGCGCCGCAACGGAATTATGGAAAGCCTCCGCGGAAACGAGCGGCGCCCCCCCGTCGCCCGACGCGCTCTCGGCCGCTTCGGAACACGTAAACTTCGACGACGTAATACTCGACTATGAAAACGAAACCGTGTTCTTCGCCGACCCCGCGATCAGGCTCGACGTGGGCGCTGTCGGAAAGGGCTTCGCCGCGAGGGCGGTCATAAAGGCGTTAGAGGACGCGGGCGCAGACAGCTATATACTCTCGTTAGGCGGAAACATAAGCTGCGGAAGCGCGCCTAAGGACGGCAGGGACGCGTGGAAAGTGGCTGTAAAAAGCGCGGCAGACGGGCAAAGCGAGGCTGAGTTTTTATACCTTGAAAACACGAGCTGCGCGACGAGCGGCGATTATTATCGCGTATACGAATACGCCGGAGAATCGTACTCGCACATAATTGACCCGTCTACGCTTCGCCCCGCCGCGGCGGTCGCGTCGGTTACAGTCATACACTCAGACCCCGCCATAGCCGACCTGCTCTCGACCGCCCTTTTCATTGCGGGAGAGGAACAGGGCGACATTATGGCAGAATCGTTCGGCGCTCAGGCAGTGTGGCAGCCTCTGCCCGCGCAATAAGCGCGAAAACGCGCATTTTCTTGCATCTTAAATGTCTCAACTCCGCTTGCCAGAGGCTTGCGGCGTGTGTTACAATCAGTTTATCACATGAACGGAGAGCATTATATGAGCGTTTCACCTTTGAAATATGCCGAAATGGCGGTAGACACAATGATGCGCAAGTTCGCCGCCGAGGATCTGCCGCCCAAGGGCAGGTTTCACTATCATCAGGGCGTGTTTCTGTCGGGCGTATACCAGACGTATCTGCTGAACGGAAACGAGCGCTACTATGAATATGTGAAGCGATGGGTCGATTACGAGATAGATGAAAACGGAGACATAAAGCAGTGGGACAGGGGACAGCCCGACGACATGCAGCCGGGCATATTGCTCTTCCCGCTGTACGCGAAAGAGCGCGACTCCCGCTACAAAAAAGCGCTCGACGAGATTTGCCCGACTATACTGAGCCTGCCGCGCAACAAAGTTGGCGGCATGTGGCACAAGACGCGCTATCCCGACCAGATGTGGCTTGACGGGCTGTATATGGCGGGGCCTTTGTGCTGCGAGTACGCGCTGAAATTCGACAAGCCCGAATACTTCGATTTCGTGTCCGAACAGGCAAAACTAATGGAGAAATACACGCGCGACGAGCGCAACGGGCTGTGGCGGCACGCATGGGACGAGTCCAAAAAGGCGGAGTGGGCGAACCCCGACGACGGGCGGTCGCCCGAAATATGGGGGCGCGCCATGGGCTGGGCGGCGCTCGCGCTGCTTAACGACCTCGATTTCATGCCCGAAGGCTATAAAAACAGCGAATCGATAAAGGCCGAGGCGGTGCGGCTCATAACCGCGCTCATAGCGGCGCAGCCCGACGGCGGGCGCTGGTATCAGGTCGTCGACAAGCCCGACGCGCCCGGCAACTGGCCCGAAAACTCGTGCAGCTGCCTGTACGTCGCGGCGATATGCAAGGCGGCGCGCCTGGGTTACATAGGCTCGGACGCCCTTATAAGCGCCAAAAAGGGCTTTTTAGGGGTCATCGGCAGTCTTAAATACGATTCAGACGACCTGCTGTTGGGCGACGTGTGCGTGGGCACGGGCGTGGGCGATTACGACCACTACATAAACCGCCCGACGAGCGTGAACGACCTGCACGGCGTAGGCGCGTTTTTGCTCATGTGCGCGGAAGCGGAGCGGGTCGGGCTGTTCAACGACTGACATACGGGAGGGTTAAATGCATATACTTTTCGTAAACGACGACGGCATATTGGCGGAGGGGCTTTTGCAGCTGGTCGAAGCGGCGGTAAAGCGCGGGCATCGCGCGACCGTCGTCGCGCCCGACTGCGAGCGCAGCGGCGCGAGCCACTCAATAAGCATAACAAAGCCTTTGCGGCTCAGGAGAGTTCCTATCGCGGGCGCCGAAGCGTACTCGCTCGACGGCACTCCCGCCGACTGTGCGCGCGTCGGCCTGTACATATTGAGAAACGACATGCCCGACATAACAATATCGGGCATAAACAGGGGTCAGAATCTGGGCGGCGCGTGCATATATTCGGGCACGGTCGGCGCGGCTATGGAAGCGTCGATGGCGGGCTGCACGGCGCTCGCGTCCAGTCTGCGTTCGTTTACGCAGAACGACTATTCAACGGCGGCAGAAATAACGCTTGAAACGGCGGACTGGGCGTTCAATAACCCGCTTGCGCGCGGAGAGATGTACAATCTGAACATACCCGACCTTCCGAGGGACAAAATGCTCGGGCTTAGGCGCACGCAGACGCTCGCGCCCGCGTTTCTGACGGACGCGTGGTATCAGGAGTTCACGAGCGACTACAACAACCGCTATCTGTTTTTGGCTGACGGCGAAGGCTCGACTCCGTACCCGCCCGACAGCGACGATGTTCTTAATAAAAGCGGTTATTGCACTCTCTCGGTGCTCTCGTGGGACATAGCCGCCAATAGCCGCCGACAGTAACAAAAATCACTTATACCAGTCGGCCTGCGCCTTTGCCATTTCGGCGTAGCAGCCGTTGAGCGCCATAAGCGAGTCGTGCGTGCCCTGCTCGGCGATCTTGCCGTGCTTCATAACGATTATGCGGTCGGCGATGCGCGCCGAGCCCATTCTGTGCGTAACAATTATTGACGTCGCCGACTTTGAAAGCTCGGCGAATTTTTTATACACGCGCGTCTCCTCCAGCGGGTCTATGGCGGACGTGGGTTCGTCAAGCACTATCAGCCGGTGTCTTCTGAAAAAGCCGCGCGCTATAGCGACGCGCTGCCACTGTCCGCCCGATATGTCAACTCCGTTGAACTCGCGCGAGAGCATCGTGTTCGCGCCTTCGGGGAAACTCTCGTCGCTTGCGCTTATGTCGGCCTTAACGAGCGACGCTTCAATGTCGTCGGCGCTCTCGCAGTCGCTCACGCGCACGTTGTCGTCGAGCGTCATTCTGTAGCGCATGAACTTCTGAAACACCGCCGACGTGCGGCTGAACAAGCGGCGCAGCGGCACGTCGCGCGTGTCTGAACCGTTGATCGTCGCCGTGCCCTCCGTGGGCAGGTAAAGCCCGGTGAGCAGACGAACGAGCGTCGTCTTGCCCGCGCCGTTTTCGCCTACAACCGCGAGCGTTTCGAACGGGCGCACGTCGAGCGTTACGCCGTCCACGGCGGCGCGGTCGCCGCCCGGGTATTTATAGCTCACATTTTTGAGCGACAAAGACGGCGCGCCGTTTTCGTCGGATATATCCGCGCCCGTTTCCTTGGTAAGCCGCTCGGGAAAGTCGAGGAAATCGACGAAATTGCGCACAGAGCCGATTTCGTGCGCCACAGAGCCTATGTGCCTTACGATGACCTCGTTCATAATGTCGAACATCATGTCAACTTCGGCGAAAACCGCCGCGAACGCGCCCACCGATATTTCTTTATTGAGCAGCGCGTTGAACAGCAGAAGCAATATGCCAACATAGCCCGAAAGCGTGAGCAGCATCATAACAGTCTCCCACAAAGCCGTCTTGCGCTCCGCCTTGTTTGATTTTGAGCAGAACGCGCGCAGCGCCTGCGCGAACTGTCCCCTCAAAAACCTGAACCCGCCCAGCAGGCGCGTTTCCTTGAAGAAATCGCGGTCGCAGATCGACTGCTCGAAGCCCTCGTAGCGCCGCCTCAACGGCGCGAGCTCGTCCTCGAGCTTCGTAAACACCTTCGCGCGTATGAACTGAGACAGCAAAACGGGCACGAACACGAGCACTATCGACACGGCGAGTATCGGCTTTTTGATATACAGAAACGCGCCCACGACCAGAAAATACGGAAGGTAGAACGTAACGATGCCCACGATCGTGAACAGCATTCCGCTGGCGTTCGACGCGCCCTCGTTCGCCTTGTTGACTTTGTCGAGCAGGTCGGTGTTTTCATATATCGCGGGGTCTACATTCGCGGCCTTCTGGGCGAGCACTCGCTTCATACGGCTGCTGAATTTTTCAAACCACAGGTTCGTCATAAAATTGCACACGCCGTTGAGCGCCTGCTGAACGACGGTCACAAGCCCGAACACGACCAGCATCCATATGGCGTATGAGACGGGCTTCGTTTTAGCCGCCGCATCCGCCACGCCGTCGAAAAACCACTGGCGCGCGAACACGATAGCGCCGAACGCCGCGCCGTGGACGATGCTCATCGTGTTGTTCAATATGTAAAACGCGCATTCATATTTCACGCCGAGCTTCACCAGCACCGCGAGTATATGCTTAAACGACGCGCCGTTTACTTCCTTTTTCATTGATACCACATCCTTTGCGCCTCAAACATCTCGGCGTACAGCCCGCCCTTGTCCATAAGCTCGTCGTGCGAGCCGCATTCGGCGACTTTGCCCTCCGACAGCACGTACACCTTGTCCGACAGCTTTGTCGAACCGAGCCTGTGGCTTATGAAAAGCGTGGTAATGCCGCGCGACAGCGTTTGGAACGTGCGGTATATGTCCGCCTCGGCGACGGGGTCGAGCGCCGCGGTCGGCTCATCGAGTATGCGCACGGGCGCGGGGTTCACAAGCGCCCTCGCGATGGCTATGCGCTGCCACTGACCGCCGGAAAGTTCCCTGCCGTCCTTGTCGAGCTTGCCCAAGCGCGTGTCGTAGCCGTTTTGCAATTCGGCGACGATCTCGTCCAAGCCCAGAAGCTCGCCCATACGACCAATGGCGTTCTCGCGGGCGGGAATGCCGAACGCCAGATTGTCCTTGACAGACACGGGATAGCGCGCGAAATCCTGAAACACGAGCGCGTAGAGCGAGCGCAGTTCGTCGCGCTTCATGTCGCGCAACTCCGTGCCGTTTATCAGTATTTCGCCCTCGTAGCCGCCGTACAGCCCTGTAAGCAGCTTCGTGAGCGTCGTCTTGCCCGCGCCGTTCACGCCGACGAACGCCGCGTGTTCGCCCGCCTTTACAGTGAGCGAAAGCCCGTCGAGCACATATCTGTCAGTGTTCGGATATTTGAACCTCAGGTTCTTTATTTCAAGCGATTCGAACGCGGCGGGCTTTTCCGGCGGCGCTTCGCAAGCGCGGTCGTCCTCGTCGAGCTTCATGAGGCGCGTGAAATCCTTCAGATATTCGCGCTTTTTGGTTATGTTGTCCGCGATGTTCGAAAGCTGCCACGACATGCTCTGCACGAGCGAGAACGCGGCTATCGTGAGCGACATGAACATGCCGACCGACAGTTTATTGTCGACCGTCGGGAACAGAAGCGACAGCGAAATCAAAACGGATATCGCGCTGTATATGATCGACGAAAGCTTCATGCGCGTAAACCACTTTAGGTTCACGCGGAAGCGCGCCTTGTACGCGCGTTTGAACGCCGACGCGTACTTTTCGTCGAGAAACGGCGTGAGCGAGAACAGCGCGCGCTCCTCGGCGATTTCGCGCCCGAGCAGCGTGTCGGACAGATATTTACAGTTGCGCTCGTCGCGCTCGGTGTCGCGCTGCGCCTGATACGACGCCCTGCCGCCCTTTATCGCCAGATATGTAAGCGGCACTGAGAAACCGATAGTCACGAGCGCCGCCCACCACACGTGCGCGAACAGAAGCGTTATAACGCCCGCGATGCTCATTATGAGCGAAATGGCGCTCGTAATGCCGCCCCAGCCGCAAAAGCCCTCAGAAATCTCGATTTCGGGTTGTTTCGTGACGCGGCTTATCAAGTCCCACGTGTCGGCGTTTTCGATGTGCTCGTATATGAGCCGAGCCCGCTTTTCGAGCAGAGCGGGGCGCAGCTTTTCACGCAGTTTGAGCGTGACCATCTTTGACGAAAACTTCGAAAGCTGCTGAGACACCCAGTTCAGGGCGACCATCGCCACGACGAATATGATGGGAACGTATATGGCGCTCTTGAGCAGTTCCCCGGTCTTCACTTTTATGGCGGTGTCTATGAAATTTGCCGTGGCGAGCGTCATGAAAGACAGCCACAGGCCCTGCACGACCGTCGACAGCAGCTGTAAAACCGTGTAAACGGGCGCGGCTTTCAGACACACCGCGACCAGATCCGGCAGCCGGTATGTTTTTTGTCGAAGTATCAAGTTTTTAAGCCTCCGGTGAATAAGTATAACGGACGGATTATAGCATACGGCGTATGATATGGCAAGTTAAGAACAAAACAATGTTACGCGCGGTTTTCAGTATTCGCGAAGTATAAGGTCGGTCTGACCGTTCGCAGGACCGCGGGACACGCGTATCACCTTATAGTGAGACTTGTACTCGCGGCGTATCATGTCCTGTATGGCAGTGCCGTTGTTGAAGCCGTGTATGACCCTCACGCGGTACACGCTCATGTCGGTACGGCGCAGCGCCGCGTCGAGCGCGTTGCGCGCCTGTTCCAGATTCATGCCGTGCAGGTCGATTTCAATTATAGCGTTCATGCGTCACTTCGAATAGGCGCGGGAGCGCCTTTTGTCCTTGAAGAATATGTCCTTCATAATGCCTATCACGAGCAGAGCCGCCGCCATGAACAGTATCGTGCGCAGCGTCATAGAGCCTATGAACACGTTGACCGACGACACCAGCACCACGAACAAAAGCGTGCGCAACAGAGCGCCGAGCACTGAAAGGCTGATAGAGCCGCGAAACAGCGTCTTACGCAGAAGCGCGAACACGAATATCGCGAGCACGATAAGCAGCACGACATTCGTCGCGTTAAGCGCGATGTTCGCGAACTTTTCGTCGGCTATCAGCTTTGAGGCGGTGTTTTTCAAAAAGTCGAACACCAGATTGAACATAAGCGTTTTATACAGAAACCACGTCGCGAACACGGTTACGGCGCTCGCGCTCGCCGCGACGATACCCCTCGCGAACGGGCGCAACAGCCACACGACGTGCTCCGCCGCTTCGTACACAGCGTTGTAGAGCAACAGCCGCAAAAGCATGTATACGGGAATCGTGAGCAGCGATATGAACACGAAAGAATAGAGTATTTCGAGGAAGCCGTCCTGGGACGTTATCTCGCCTAACTTGTCGAGCAGGTTGGGCGCGGGCGCGTCGCCCGTCGTTATAAAGCTCTCGTAGCTCTGAAGCAGGTCTGAAACGCCCTTTTCAGAGCCTTCCGCGCCGACGTTTCCGTACAGCGGAAAGTGGCGAATGTCGAGCTGTTCAAGGTTTACTATAGTGCCCGTGAAATCAGCCTCCGGATACAGCTCGAACAGCCACGCGGGAAACATAAGCAGCGCCGCGCCCGCCGTGAGCAGAGCCGCGAGCAGCGAACACGCTATCCTCTTTGTCGCCATAAATCAACCTCCGCGCCGTTCGGGCGCGCGATAAATATCAATACAGACAGTTTTTTCCTTTCACATTGTATCACAAATCAAAAGACATTGCAATATTGGCGTTTAGAAGCTCTTTCGCCATCGCCCGCAATCAACCGCATGGTCGCCCGAAGGGGGCGCGCCCGCAGTTTCAATGCAGCGCAAAGCAGGGCAATCGCTTACGGAAACTCTGCGGAGTTTCCGTAAGCGATTGCGAGGGGAACGGGGACGGCGCCTGAAATTTTTGCGAAAATTTCCGGGCGGCGCCGGGACACGGGTTGTTTTCCTACGTAAACTTCGGAAAACCGCCCGCCCCGGCGTACATGCCGCCGGTACGATTGAAGTCGAAGGGGGCGCGCCCCCTTCGAGCATCCCCGGGGTTTTTCGTAAGCGATTGCCCTGCAAAGCGTTTTTGAAATTATTGACAATATTGTGTCAAGCGTTTATAATCAACGCAGCATAGTGATATACGGAGGCGCATATGGAAAAGTCATATGGGGGCGCGCTTTCCTCACCCGTCGCGGACATGGCGCGGTCGGGCAAAATGTTGTTCCTGTCCATCATACTGACCATATCCGCCGTTGTTGCCATAAGCGAAATATTTCACTCGCGGGATGTTTCGCTCGCGTATAAACTGCTGGAACTGCCGCTCCCCATACTATTATGCATAGGCGCGTGGAACGTATACATGAACGCGTCGCATGTCGGCGCGTCGATGATGCGCGTCATAATCACGATAAAATACGTGTTCGCGATTATCGCGACCGTCGCGATCTGCGTCGCGTCAATAATACTGTTCATAGCGATAGTCGGAAACGAAATCGGTTCGCCGTTCGCGTTCTTCCTGCTGTTCTCGGTGATCATTATATACAACATACTCGTGTGCAATTATCTCGGTAAGCTCAGAATAATGCTCGGCGACGCGGCGACGTGCTTGGAAAAGGGCTGCCCCGTGTCGCGCAGAGTCAACCCCCTCGCGGGGATTTCGATGCTGTTCTTCATACTGGCGTGCATATCCGCGGTGGTCTCGATAGTGTTCGCTGCCATGTCTTATAATCTGTCAAACTTTATAGGGCGATTTGTATACGACCTGCCGAGGGATCTTCGCAATAGTTTCGGTTATTCGGTTTACGACATGTCCCAATCGTTTTGGGGAGGCCGCGGAAACGGAGTATTATACACGCTGCTCGTCGCTCCGCTTTCGCCCATAACGTATTTCTTGGTGTTCTCATTCGCGAGGAAATATCGCTAAACGGTTTCGTCGGAGGAGAATAATGGTAAACGCGTATTTTAATGTCCGTACTTCCAAAGTTGAGAGCCTGGCGCGGTCGGGCAAATCGCTCTACGCGGCGATTTTGCTCACGCTGTCCGCGGTTCTGATGCTCTCTCAGTTGGTTATGTCTATAGTCGATATATCGAACTTCACGCGCTTTTATGACGATGCGTACGTCGCCGCGAGCGTTATTAAGCTCATATATTACTTTTTGATTTTGCCGCTGCCCATATTGCTCGTAGTGGGCGCGTGGCTGACTTACGCGCGCGCGAAGGCGCTCAGCATATTGCAGGTCGTACAAAAGATAAAGCAGGTCTTCGCGATCATATTCATAATACTTTTGGCGGTGCTCGCCTTCGTGTTATTTACCTTCTCGCTTGAAGAGGAAATAAATCCGTCTAATGCCATTATCATACAATTCGTGATGAGCGTCGTAATCGCCGCGTCCGTATTCAACGTCATGTATTACTCGACCTGCTGCAAGGTGCTCTCGGACGCGTCCTACGCCCTGAGAAGCGGCCGCGAGCCGCAAAATAACGCGGTCAAGCTGCGCGCGCTGTCGCTTATGTTCGGCATTATATCCGCCGTTCTGCTGACGGTAAAAGTGGCGCTGTATGCAGACCCGATGATCTACTTCGGCTCCGCGTATTCCATAAACAACAGTATATCGATCTTCTTATGGAATGTGTGTTCCGTAAGCATACCGGGCATCGTATCGTCTCTCCTTGCGATGCTTCTATACTTCGCCGCATATTCGCTCGCGGGCGGCTATAAGCGCATATACTATGACAACGCAATTAAGGAGAAAACCGTTAACTGACGCTGCGTCGCGCACCAAAAACGCGCATTTTTTGACGGTCGCGCTCTGCGCGAGCGCGGTTTTTGTCGCCGTTCGCTTTCTGGACGCGCCGCGCATAGCGATACAGGCAGTTTCGGCATACGGCCCTGACGCGAAATATCTGCCCATTATCGCGTATATTCTGATTCTGGCGTCCGCAATCAGAACGATACTCGCGGTCGTACCCGCCGCGGGCGCTTTGGTGTTTACAAGGCGCGGGTCTATTGCGGGCATATACATTGCGAGCGTTTCGCAGGCTGTCGCGTTCGCGGCGACCGTTCTGCTCGCCTGCCTGACTGTGTTGTTTGCTGTCACGACGGCGTTTTCAGGCGCGACGGAAGCGACGTTTTCGCAAAACGCGCCGTATCTGTGCGCGTTGGCGGCGACAGTCGCGTATCTGACGGCCGAAAGCGTATGCCGAATGTCGGCGTTTAAGCTGCTTAACGATTTCGCGCGCTCTTTGAAGCGCGGGGAAGCGCCCTCAAAGAGCCGGAAGGGTTTTGGGCGGCTGGCGCTCTCGCTCGGCATAGTAAACGCTCTTGCCGCAGTCGCGATAGCTGTTTCGCTTTCGTTGGGCGACGCTAGCGCGGTAAGTTCAAAAGTGTCCGAACATATCGCCGTCATGCTGCCCGACGATATATTGAGCGCGCTCGAGATTGCATCGTTCGCGCTTACGTTAATAGCCGCGTATACGCTTTCAAAAAACAAAAACTGACGGAGGTCGCATATGCAAAACACGACAAAAGCAAACCTGCCCGCAAAATCCGCAAAGACGCTGTGCCTGTCGGTCGCTCTGAGCCTGTCGGCGCTCGCGAGCGCCGTTTTCCCGTTTTTTGAAAGCGGGTTCGCGCTCGTATACGGCATATTTCTGGCGGCCGTCGCCGCAGTGTTCGCAGCGTGCGCGTGGGGCGCGTATATAAACGGCTCGGCGGGTTGCATATCGACGATAAGCGCGTTTTTGTGCGTAAGACAGGCATTGTCCGCAATATACGCGTTTCTGCTGGCTCTCGCGGCGGTTTTGATCGCGATACTGCTCATAATGGCTAAGGCGGGCGCGATTCTGACGGTGCTCGCGGTCGCGTTTTTCATTATACTGTTCCTGTACCGCGTTTTGCTGTTTTCATACTACAGGCGCGCGAGAACCGCGCTCAGCACCAAGGAAGAGTCGCCGCTCAAAACGCTGGGTATGTTCGCGCTCGCGGCGGGCATAGCGTCGGCGGCGGGCGCGATTGCTTACGCTATAGCGTATATAGCGTTTTCGCCGTCCGTCGAAACCGCGCTTAAAGATTTCGAGTTGACAGAAGCCTTATCGGCGGCGTTTCCGGGCGGCGTTTTGACCGATTCCGACAAAATAAACGCAGAGGCGTCCGTCATTGACACGCTGTTTCCGAACTTCGCGCTGTCGGCGATAACAAAATTCGCGCGCACGGGCGTGTTCTTCTGCGTGTATTCGCTCACGCTTAGCCCCAAGGGTTAATGTTAATATTGAGCGATGCATATTGCTTTATATTGAAATATCGCGTATAATACGTAATTGCGCATCCTTGCCCCGACGAATGTGCGTCGGGGCCGTCAAGTCCATAAGGAGGTGAGTAAGCCCAATGAACCAATACGAAGTCATGTACGTAATCGACACGTCTCTGGAAGAACAGGCGCGTATAGATCTCATTAAACGCTTCTCAGATCTGGTCGCCCTAAACGGCGGCACGGTCGACCGAGTAGATGAGTGGGGCAAACGTCGTCTGGCATATGCCATCAACTACAAAACCGAGGGTTACTACGTGCTGATGTACGTCACCGCTCCGCCGGAGCTTCCGCGCGAAATGGAGCGTAACCTTCAGATTTCAGAAAGCGTATTGCGCTATCTCGTGATTCGCTTTGAAGGCGCTATACCCGCGAAGCGCGAACCGCTGAAGCCCTTCGTGCCGCGCGATTCTCAGCCCGCCGCCGAGGCGAGCGAGTCTGCGCCCGCGACCGAAGAAGCGGCGGCAGAAGCCGCGCCCGCAGCCGCGCCCGAAATCGCGCCCGAGGCCGAAACGGATTCCGAAGCGCCCGAGGCTGATGTAGAATAACACCCACGACCGACGTAAGAAAGCAGGTGTTATACAGTGAATAAAGCGATTCTAATCGGAAACCTTACCCGCGACCCCGAAGTGCGAACTTCCGCAAGCGGCATAACCGTTTGCAATTTCTCGCTCGCCATAAACCGCCGCTATGTAAACCAGCAGGGCGTGCGCGAAGCCGACTTTATAAACATTGTCTGCTTCAAACAGCTCGCGGAACTCTGCGGCAGATATTTGAGCAAGGGTCGTAAATGCAGCGTTATCGGCTCGATTCAAACCCGTTCCTATGATGCGCAGGACGGTTCGAAGAGATATGTAACCGAGGTAGTGGCCGACGAGGTCGAATTCCTCTCCAGCCCGACGGAAGGCTCTCGCGCCCCGAGACAGGACGAAGCCACGCCGCCGCCGTTTGAGAGCGCGGCTCAAAATTCCGCGCCCGGTTTGCAAGAGGTAGACGACGATGAGCTTCCTTTCTGAAATAATACGCTTTCCCGAAAGTATAAGGAGGAATTGGCATGTCTGAAGACAGAGGCGACCGCGCCCGCCGTCCCCGCGGCAGAAAGCCGCGCAGGAAGGTTTGCGCGTTTTGCGTAGATAAAATACAGCATATCGATTACAAAGACATAGCGCGTCTGCGCCGCTTCACCAGCGAACGCGGCAAGATCCTGCCGCGCCGCATGTCCGGCACGTGCGCGAAGCACCAGCGCCAGCTCTCGATCGCCATAAAGCGCGCGAGAACGATAGCGCTTCTGCCCTACACGACCGACTGACGAAAACGCAGACTTGGCGGGCTTCCGTGGCGGAGGCTCGCTTTTTTCAATATCTTGCGGAGGCGTTTATGAAACCCGAACGAATGGACGATTTTTTCAACAGCCGCGTCGATATGTACGAGTCTCACATGCTTCAAATCGACTACGCGAACGAGTTTTACGCGCAGACGGCTAAGGCGCTGCCCCAGACAAGCGGCGTCAGACTGCTCGATTTGGGTTGCGGCACGGGCTTGGAGCTTGACGAATATTTCCGCCTCGCGCCCGACGCGCGCGTAACATGCGTCGACATGGCCGAAAAGCCGCTGCAGCTTTTGCGGAAAAAACACCCCGACAGGGCGCTCGAAATCGTGAACGCGTCGTATTTCGACATCGATTTCGGCGCGGAAAAGTTCGACGCGTGCGTGTCTGTCGAGTCGTTCCACCATTTTTCATATGAAATGAAGCTACGCCTGTATGAAAAGATATATTCGGCGCTTGCGAAAAACGGCGTGTTCGTCGAGACCGACTACGTGTCGCCCGACGACGAGACCGAGCGGCGCATGTTTGCGGAGCTTGCAGACATTAAAAAGGAGTACGGCGTTTCTGAAACCGAGATCGTGCACGTGGACACGCCGCACACAATCAAGCATTTGCTTTCGCTGCGCGCCGACGCGGGCTTCCGTTCGAACGTCGTTATATGGCGTAAGGCGAACACCGCGATAATTGTGTCGCGCAAAGAGCAAACGCCCGAAGTCGCGCCCGCGACGGAATATGACGCGGACGAGCTTATGTCGGTCTACTCTCAGGCGCGGGCGCGCATTGCGCGGCTCGGCATTGACCAGTGGCAGTACGGCGGCGGCTTTCCGCCCAGAGCGACCGTGCTTGGCGATATAAAACAGAAAAGGCTGTTCGTCGCGCGAGACGAATCGGGCATACTCGCCGCAGCGGCGCTGTGCGAGGGGCTTGAGCCGGAATATCAGAACATAGACGGCGCGTGGCTTACGGACGGCGCGTACATGACCGTGCACCGCTTGGCGGCGGCCGACAGGGCGCTGGGCGTGGGCGCTAAGGCGCTTATGGACTTCGCCGTCGCATACGCTTACGAAAAAGGCGCAAAATCGCTGCGCGCCGACACTCACGCGGGCAACACTGTCATGCTCGCGTTCCTCAAAAAACGCGGGTTTGAAAAGTGCGGAACGGTCGAATACGCGGAGATAACCGACGGCGACAAATCGAGGGTCGCCTTCGAGAAGGTCTTGTGACGATGGATTCGCGATACCCGAAAAAGGGCAGATACCGCCACTTCAAGGGCGGCGAATACGAGCTTTTATACATCGCGCGACACTCCGAGACGGACGAGCCCATGTGCGTGTACCGCGCGTTATACGACTGCTCTGAAACACCGAACAACGACCGCGTGTGGGTGCGCCCGCTTTCTATGTGGGAAGACACGGTCACGCGCGGCGGCGTCGAGGCGAAGCGGTTCACATATATCGGCGAGAGCGACATATACCGCATACTCAAAGACGTGTTCGGCTACGACGGGTTTCGCGAAGGTCAGCAGGAAATAATCAACGCGGTGCTCGCGGGCAGCGACGTTCTGGGCGTGATGCCCACGGGGTCGGGAAAATCGCTGTTATATCAGATACCCGCGCTCGCCATGGACGGCTGCGCGCTCGTAGTGTCGCCGCTCATATCGCTTATGAAGGATCAGGTCAATTCGCTCACGCAGTCGGGCGTCAAGGCGGCGTACATAAACAGCTCGCTCACCGAGCGGCAGACGGCGCTCGCCATACAGAACGCGCTCGACGGCGCTTACAAAATAATTTACGTGGCGCCGGAGCGCCTGCTCACGGACAGGTTTATGTTTCTCGCGTCGCGCCTCAAAATATCGCTCATAGCGGTCGACGAGGCGCATTGCATATCTCAGTGGGGGCAGGATTTCAGACCCAGCTATCTGGACATACCCAAGTTCATAGCGTCGCTCAAAACGCGCCCCGCCGTGTGCGCGTTCACGGCGACCGCCACGGAGAACGTGCGCGCGGACATATTGAAGCTGCTGGAACTCAAAGACCCGTTCACGCTTATCACGGGTTTCGACAGGCGCAATCTGTATTACAGAGTGCTGCGCGAACAGGACAAGCGCGCGGCGCTCAAATCGCTCATGAACACATACGCGGGCATGAGCGGCATAATATACTGCCCGACGCGCAAGCAGGTCGAGCAGGTGTGCGATTTTCTGAACAAAAACGGCGTCGCGGCGACGCGCTACCACGCGGGGCTTTCAGACGACGAACGCCGCCGCAATCAGGAGGCGTTTTCGATGGACGCGCCGCCCGTGATAGTCGCCACGAACGCTTTCGGCATGGGAATAGACAAATCCGACGTCAGATACGTCATACACTACGCCATGCCCAAGGACATCGAGAGCTACTATCAGGAGGCGGGCAGGGCGGGGCGCGACGGCGAACGCGCCGACTGCGTGATGCTGTACAATTCGGGCGACGTGGCGACGCAGAACTTTTTCATAGAGCACATGGGCGAGGAAGGCGGGCTGAACGAGGCGGACGCCAATCATCTGCGCGCCATAGCCCGCGAAAGGCTCAACCGCATGAAGGGCTATTGCGTGACAGGCGCGTGTCTGCGCGCTCACATACTTCGCTATTTCGGCGAGAACCCGCCCGACGACTGCGGTTTCTGCGACAACTGCGCGCGCGAGGGCGCGGGTTTCGACGCGACGGAGCAGGCGATTTCGGTCGTCAACTGCGTGCGCGAGATGCGCGTGAAATACGGCGCGTCCATGCTCGTGGGCATGCTTTCGGCGAGCGAGGACAAAAAGATACTGCAAAGACGGCTCGACGCGATTCCGAGCTACGGCGCGCTACGCGAATACGAGAAATCCGGAATATCGCAGCTTGTAGACGCGCTGGTTGAGAACGGCATACTCTGTCGCGGCGAGGGCGAATATTCGACTATCGGCTTGGGCGCGAACGCGAAGGCGCTTTTGTCGGGCGCTGAAAGCGTGACGCTGCCGTTTGCGCTCAATAAGAAGGGCGAAAAGAAGCGGAAGCGCGGAAAGAACGCTGAAAGCGCGCCGCGCGACGGGCTGTTCGAACGCCTGCGCGAGCTGCGCGCCGGGCTTGCGAACCAAAAGGGCGTGCCCGCGTTTATAATACTGACTGACGCGTCGCTGCTTGACATGTGCAAAAAGCGCCCGCGCAGCAAGACTGAAATGCTGAACATAACGGGCGTGGGCGCGGCGAAAAACGCCGCCTACGGCGACGTATTTCTGGAGGCAATAGCCGCTTGGGAGTCTGAAAACCCCGACCTATGAGCGGGGCACGAACAAACCCTTCATATAATCGCTTTGATTGTGCGTTTCGAGAATTTTCTGAATTTCTTCGCCTGTGCAGCCTATCAGCAGCTTTATTTCGGAATCGCGCTTCATCAAATCCACAGTGACGACCACGCCGCACAGCGCCCTGTTTTCGTCAGTGCCCACGTATACGTCTATCCCGCCGCCGTCCATGGATGTCGTGTTTTCGAGATAGCCGTAATCGACCAAATACATAAAATCATTGAAACGCGGGTGGCGCGTTCCCTTGGGGCGGTCGATCACGACGCGCGAGCTGTCAATCAGTTTGTCGAGCGCCGCCCAGAATTGTTCGTTCATTTCAATGTCTCCTTATGCTCTTTTCTCTTGTATATCAGTTTATCCGCCACGAGCAGCAATGCCGGCAGCAGCACGATCACGAGGAACACCGAAATCGCCGCGCCGCGCGCGAGCATACGGCCAATAGAATAAATATAGTAAACCGTGCACACGTTGCCCACCGCGAAGCCCGCGACGATAAGTATTATGCCCGACGTGAACACGGTCGGCAGCGACAGCTCGACCGCCTGCTCGATGGCGCTTTCGCGGTCGAGCGTGTCGCGCAGGCGCTTATAGTTGCCCGCAAGCAGTATGCCGTAATCGATAGTCGCGCCCATCTGAATGGCTACGCATATCAGATAGCACATGAAGAATATGCGTTCGCCGCGCAGAACGGAGATCGCCATTGTTATCCAGATAGCGCCTTGTATGACGCACACGAGTATCACGGGAATGGACAGCGACCTGAAAGATATGGCGATGATTATCAGTATCGCGATTATCGTTATCAGGCTCACGCGCAGTATGTCGGTGTCGAACGCGGTCGATATGTCGTATGACGACATTGAAATGCCCGCGATTCCGGTCTGCCCGCCCGGATACAGTTCGTCCAAGAGCGCCATTATCTCCTCGAGCGGCTTATTGCCCGCCGTGCCGAACAGCGGTATGTCCATTATGAGTATCATGCGCGTGCAGTTTTCGCCTGTGAACATATCTTTAGCCGTTTCAAGCGTCCGCGCAAGCTCCGCAGTCATCGGGTTATCGGGCATCTTTTCGCTCGCCGCCTCAATCAGTTTGTCGGCGCGGACGCTCCCCTTAAGCCCCAGCATGTTGAATATGTATTCGCCGAGCGTGCCGTTTTTCACCATCTGCTTAAACAGCGTTTTGGCGAGCGCGCCGCCGAGCGACGGGACAGACTCTATTATAACGTCTATGTTTTCGTCCGCGAGCGCGCCCGAGCTTTCGAGCATGTTTTGCAAATCGGCGGGCGACATATATTCAAGCGCCTGCGCGCCCGTCGTGACCAGAGCCATGACCTCGTTGACGGCGAGCTTGTCGCCTGAACGGATTTCAGTAAGCCGGCTCGCGAGTTGGCGCTGCAAATCGTAATCCGCGTCGGAGTCGCCCTTGGGTATCAAAAGCACGAGCTGATTGCTCTCGCCGAAAACGTCGCTCACGCGCTTTGACTCGATGTTCGTGCCCGCGTCTGAAAAGCTGTATTCGTTCTTTGTCTGTATATACGCGCTTGCGAGTATTATAAGAACCAGCGCTATGGGCAGTGCTCGCTTCACTTTGACCGCCATGCGCCCTATGTATTTCCCGCCGAGCGGCAGCGGTTTGTGCGCGGTGCGCTTGAGGCTCTTTGAGAACATGAGTATCATCGCGGGCATGAACGTGAACACAGTCAACATGCTCATTATAATGCCCTTCGCGAGCACTATGCCTATGTCGAAGCCTATTGTGAAGCTCATGAACATAAGCGCGCACATGCCCGCGACAGTCGTGAGCGACGAAGACGCTATGGGCATGAACGAGCGCGCGAGCGCTTTTATAAGCGCGTCTTTATCGTTCATTCCGGTGTCGCGCAGGTCGATAAAGTTGTGCAGAAGCATTATAGAATAGTCCATGGCGAGCGCGAGCTGCAATATGGCGGCGACGGCGAACGTCACGAACGATATGGACGGAAAAATGAAGTTCGTGCCCATGTTAATAACAATCGAGACGGCGAGCACAATCAAAAATATGAGCGGCTCTATGTATGAATGCGACGTCAAGAACAGTACGGCAATGACCACCAGCACCGCGATAAGCATCGCTATCGGCACTTCTTCGGCAATATTCTCCTGTATTTCAAGCGTCTGAGCGCCCGCGCCGTTCAGCACGAACTCACAGAAGCCTTCGCGCGACGCAAGCTCCGCCCTGAAAGCCTCTGTGAACGCCACGGCGTCGGGACAGTCGAGCACGCAGTTCACGCGGTCGTGAACGACGCCGTCTACGACCTTGCGGTCGGCGGAGGGGTCGTAACTCGCCGTCAAAACGCCGTCGCGGCCGTTAAGCGAATCGCGCAGAGCGGCGGCGTCGCCCTCCGCCGGGGAAATCAGCATGACGGTAAGCTGCTCGGTATATCCGAATTCGTCCTTCATCAAATCGAGCGACTTGCGCGTGACGGTGTCTTCGCTCAGATACTTCGTGAAATCGTAGTTTATGTTGACGTCGTCCACCGCCGTCAGGCACAAAACAGTCGCTATCGCGAAGAACGCGACGATTATATAGCGCGATTTTACTATTCGCGCGGCTATGCGTTCCGCCATGCGCTCACCCCCCGTTTTAAGCGAATATATAAGAATGTCGCCGTTCTCCAAATTATATCACAAACCGAAAATTAACACAATGATTCGACAAAAAAAGAACGCAAAACGCGCGTTCATTATTTCCTTGTTTTTACGAACAGATGTGCTATAATACTGTCATCATATTTTCGGAGGTGGCGCATGAAATATAACGCGTTGGGTAAGACGGGCATATCGGTGTCCGAAATAGGCTTGGGCTGCGAACACTTGCAGGGCAAGGATTTCGACACAATAAACGGCGTTGTGTCGGCGGCTCTGGACGGCGGCGTGAACATAATGGACGTTTTCATGGCTGAACCCGACGTGCGCGACAACATCGGCCGCGCGCTCAAGGGCAGGCGCGACAAGGTCGTGCTTCAGGGGCACATTGGCGCGGTGTGGCAGAACGGTCAGTACGCGCGCAGCCGCGACGTCAAAACGTGCCGCGCGTTCGTTGAAGACTTCCTGAAGCGCTTTTCCACCGATTACATAGACTTGGGCATGATACACTTCGTCGACACTAATGAAGATTACGAAAACGTCGAAAAAAACGGCGTGCTCGATCTGGCGCGCGAACTGAAACGCGCGGGCGTTATTCGCGCGATAGGCATGAGCAGCCACGACCCCGTAGTCGCGCGCCGCGCGGTAGAGGCGGGCTGGCTCGACATGATGATGTTCTCGGTGAACCCCGCATACGACCTGCTGCCCGAAAACACGTACATAGACAACTATTTCAACATAGACACGTGGAACGCCGACGGGCTTTCGGGCATGAACCCGAACCGCGCCGCGCTGTATAAATCGTGCGCCGCGAACGGCGTGGGCATAACCGTAATGAAGACGTTCGGCGGCGGCATGTTGTTCAATCCCAAGCTGTCGGCATTCGGAAAGCCGCTGTCGCCCAACAACCTGATAGCATACGCGCTCGACAGACCCGCCGTGGCGTCGGTAATGATAGGCTGTCAGACGACGGACGAGGTGAAATGGGCGCTTTCGTATGAAAACGCGACGGCGGACGAGCGCGACTACGTGTCGGCGCTGGCGGGCACGAGCCTGTTTGGTCAAACGAAGTGGTGTGTGTATTGCAACCACTGCCTGCCCTGCCCCGTAAAAATCGACGTGGCGCAGGTGAACAGGCTGCTCGACCAGCTCAATTCGTGCGCGGGCGACGCATCGGATGTGCGCGCGAAGTACGCGGCGCTTGACAAAAACGCGGGCGACTGCATAGAGTGCGGTCTGTGCGAATCGCGCTGCCCGTTCGGCGTGCGCGTAACTGAGCGCATGAAGAGCGCGAACGCGGCGTTCAGCCCGAAAGGCTGAGTGCGCGCATGAAAAACAGTTTCTTCGCGGCGGTCGCGGGCGGCGACTCAAACCAGATAACGCGCGCGTATCTCGATTCGATATTGATTGAAATGCGCCATTTAGACGGCGTGAAGCCCTCGACATACGTAAAACTGTTCGGCGAGACGTTTTCAACGCCCGTCATGACGGCCGCGTTTTCGCATCTGAACCCGTTTCGCGCAAACGGCATGGTCGAGATAGCGAAGGGCGCGAAAGCCCAAAACGCGCTCAACTGGGCGGGTATGGGCGACGAGCGGGAGCTTGAGGACATAATCGCGACGGGCGCAAAGACAGTAAAAATAATAAAGCCCTATGCCGACAGGGAGCGCGTTTTCAAGAAGATAGCGCACGCCGAAAGCGCGGGCGCGCTCGCCGTGGGGATCGACATAGACCACGCGTTCGGGCACAACGGCGATTACGACTGCGTGCTGGGCGAACATATGTCTCCGGTGTCGTCGCGCGAATTGAGCGAGTTCGCGTCAGCGACGAAACTGCCTTTCGTGGTGAAAGGCGTGCTCAGCGCGGCCGACGCCGTGAAATGCGCAAACGCGGGCGCGCGCGGCATAATCGTGTCGCATCACCACGGAATAATACCCTACGCCGCGCCGCCGCTCATGGTTCTGCCCGAAATAGTGTCGGCGGTCGGAAGCGCGCTCGACGTGTTCGTGGACTGCGGCATAGCCACGGGCGCGGACGCGTTCAAAGCGCTCGCCCTCGGCGCGAAAGCCGTGTGCGTCGGAAGAGCCATACTCAACGCGCTACGCGATAAGGGCGCGGACGGCGCGAGCGAATACATAGCGCATATGACGGAAGAACTGAAAGCCATAATGGCGAGAACAAACTCGCCGACAACCGCTTCTATACCAAGCGACATACTCCGCTAAAACCTTTCGAAAATCCCCGCACAATCCTCCACGGGAGGCATGGAGGGTCGCAACCCTCCATTTTCATTCAATTCTGACGACATGCGCGTCGGAATTGGATTTTTCCAAAGGAGGAGCCTGCGACGACGACGAAAAATCATTTCCTTCGGCCTTGGGCGCGCCCGAAAATCGCCGCAGCGATTTAAGCGCCCAAGCCCCGCCCCCCGCAACCCCGCAAACCCGTAGCCCCGTAACTCAAAAGCCCCGTACCCCATAACTACATAGCCCCACCCCACGCATCCCCATCGCACCCCCCGGCGGCAGACGGCGAAGCCGAATGCCGACGTTTCTGTGAATATTTGTACAGCTCACGCGCATTGATTGACGTGGAGGGGATGATATGGGAAACGCTATGTTTTGCGGCGCGGGCTGCGCGCTCGTCACGCCGTTCAAAAACGGTAACGTCGATTTCGCCGCCTTCGAAAACCTGATAGACGCGCAGATCGACGCGGGAGTAGACGCTCTGATTGTGTGCGCGACGACGGGCGAAGCGTCGACGCTCACCGACGGCGAAATGTGCGACATAACATGCTGCGCCGTCGCCAAGGCGGACGGCAGAGCGCTCGTGATAGCGGGCGCGGGCGCAAACTCGACTCGCACAGCCGTGCGACGCGCGTCGATGCTGCGCACGGCGGGCGCGGACTGTATACTGAGCGTCACGCCGTACTATAACAAATGCAGTCAGCGCGGGCTTATCGAGCACTATACGCGCGTCGCGGACGCGGCGTGCGTGCCGACGATACTCTATAACGTGCCGCAGAGAACGTGCGTGAATCTGCTGCCCGAAACCGTGGTCGAACTGTTGAAGCACCCGCTCATACAGGGCGTCAAAGAGGCGTGCCCCGACATTTCACAGGCGGCGCGGCTTATAAACCTCGCGGGCGACGGCTGCTATGTGTACTGCGGCGACGACATAATGACGCTGCCCATGCTGGCTCTGGGCGCGCGCGGCGTAATATCGGTCGCGGCGAACGTCGCGCCGCGCGAGACGGTCGAGCTTGTCAGAAGCGCGTACCGCTGCGATTACGACGACGCGCGATATATATACAATAAGCTGTTCCCGCTGTATCGCGCGCTCGCGTCGGACATAAACCCGATTCCCGTAAAGGCGGCGCTCGAAATGTCGGGCGCGATAGACGGCGAACTGCGCCTGCCGCTCACGCCGCTCGCGGACGAAGCGCGCGCCGAACTGGCGCGGGCGTTGGCCGATTTGAACAAGGAATAAGGAGTGAAAACACAAATGAAACTTGAAAAACGCGAACTGAACGAGTTTTCGGTGATAGGCAGAGAGGGCGACACGCGCATGGGCGCGGGCTTCGTTCGGAAGCTGTGGCAGGACGCGAACGCCCGCTTTTCGGAAATCGCCAATCTCGTCGCGAAGGATTCGTCGGGCGCTCTATTGGGCTTGTGGGGGCTTATGAGCGACCGAACGCGGAATTTCAGGCCGTGGGAAAACGGCTTTTCAGACGGCCTGTACCTCGCGGGCGCGCAGTGCGAAGACTCCGCGCTCCCGCCCGAAGGCTGGACAAAGTGGGCAGCGCCCGCGTCCGAATATATAGTCGTTGAAAACGACGCACCCGACGCGTTCCAAAAAGGTCTCGCCGCCCTCGAGGAGCAGGGTCATAAGCTGATCGGCGCGGCCTACGACTTCCATTGCCCCGCGACGGGCGGCGACTACATATACTATCCGATTCGCAGATTGTGAGCTATTTGGGCTTTATCATTCTCTTTTGCATCGCGATTTTCATGAATTTCGCGTTCTTCTCGCGCATGGCAAGCGCGCGGTCGGACGCGAATTTCTGCTCGTTTTTAAGGTTCAGATAGCTCTGCCAGCGCTCCGGCGACAATTCGCCCGACTCGAGCGCCTCGCGCACGCGGCAGCCGGGCTCTTTGTTGTGGCGGCAGTCAGAAAACTTGCAGCCCCGCGAAAGCACGCTCTCGACGTCTGAGAACACAGCGTCTATGCCCTCGCCCGCCGACCACATGCCCAGCTCGCGCATACCGGGCGTGTCAATGACCATAGCTCCGGTCGTCAGGCGTATGAGCTGCCTGTGAGTGGTAGTGTGCCTGCCCTTAGACGCGTCCACGTCGCGCGTGACGTTCACCTTCATAAGCTCCTCGCCCGCCAGCGCGTTCAGCAGGCTAGATTTTCCGACGCCCGACGAACCCAGAAACACGGCGGTCTTGCCCGCCCGCAGAAGCTCGCTGACTGCCTCCAGCCCCGCGCCCGTAACGACGCTCACTTCAATCACGCGCGCGCCGAGCGCCACGCGTTCCGCCTTGAGCAGGCGCTCGGCGCGCTCGCGAGCGTCCGCCAAGTCGGCCTTTGTGAGCAGCACCACGGGCTCGCCGCCGCTTTCGTATGCTAACGCCAGATAGCGCTCGAGCCTTCGCAGGTTGAAGTCCCGGTTCATTGACGCGAAAATCATAACGTAATCGAAGTTCGCGGCGACGATTTGCTCCTTCACGGTCTTCACATAGCCGACCGCGTGTCCCGAAAAATCGTTGCGCGCGAATTTTGAGCGCCTTTCAAGCGTTTCAGTTATAAGGCTTTCGCCCGCGCCGTTCCATATAACGCGCACGAAGTCGCCCGTCGTCGGGTATTCGACGCTGTCGCCCGCGTAGTACGCGCCCGCCTTGAGCCGCGCAAGCCCCGTGCCGTTTTCGCAGGCAATTTCGAACAAATCCTTGTGCACCGCCGTAACGCGGGCTATGTCGGGGGTCGGCTCGCCCGTATATCCGTAATCCCGTATATCCGCCATTCAATCGCTCCTATAAATATTCCAGATGCCCGCTCTCGACCCCGAACACGCCGAAGCCCGGCGCGTCCGACATCGTAATGACCTTTTCGGAAAAATTCGCGCCGCCCAGCACAGGGTCGCTCTTCAGAAGCACAGGCCCGTCCAGGTCGACCCGCGTGATGATGCCCTTCGCGCACGCCAGATGCGCGGCGGCGTTCACGCTGATTTTTGCTTCCAACATGCAGCCTATCATGCATTCGACGCCGTATATCTCGCACGCCGTCGCTATCCTCAGCGCGTTGCGCAGTCCGCCGCATTTCATCAGCTTTATGTTTATGTAGTCTGCCGCGCCTATCCTCAGAATCTCAAGCGCGTCCTCCGGCGAAAACACGCTCTCGTCCGCCATGACTGGCACGACGGACTGGTCGCGCACATATTTCAGGCCGCGTATGTCGCGCGCCTTGACCGGCTGCTCGACCAGCTCTATGTCAAGACCCGCGCTCTGCATTTTATCGAGCGCGTACACGGCCTCTTTGGCGGTCCAGCCCTGATTCGCGTCTATGCGGATCTTCACGCCGCCGCCAACCGCCTGCCTGACCGCGGTCAAACGCCGTATGTCGGTGTTCACGTCGATTCCGACCTTCGTTTTAAGGCAGTCATAGCCGCGCGAAACGGCGTTGAGCGCGTCCCTCGCCATCTCGTCGGGCGGGTTCACCGAAATTGTTATGTCGGTCTCGATTTGAGAACGCGCGCCGCCCAGCATTTTGTATACGGGCACGTTCAGAAGCTGCCCGTACAGGTCGTACACAGCCGTGCTCGCGGCCGCCTTCGCGCTCTCGTTGTGAACGCAGCTCGCGTCGATTATATCGAGCGTCGGTTCGAGCGCCTCCACGTCGCGCCCAATAAGTTTGGGTATTATGTGGTCGCTCAGCGCGCCGATTATGCCCAGATACGTGTCTCCCGTTATAGCGCCCGTGGGCGGCGCTTCGCCGTAACCCACTTCCCCTGTGTCCGTATGTATCTCCACGACCACGTCCGTCAACCGCTCGACGGTTCTGAGCGCCGTCTTGAAAGGCACTCTGAGCTCGGCGGAAAGCCGGGCGAGCCGCGCTTCAGTTATTTTCATGTTCAAAACACCCCGCTCGCATATAAATCCAGTATAAATTATATCACATACCCGCGTTAATCGCAATAAAATCACGCGCGGCGTCATTACGCCGTATACGCAGTTTCGGGTTAAGTTTTTTTCGTATATTGACAAAACGCCGCGAGTATCTTATAATAGCATTCGTTCACGCGGCTGTGGCGGAATCGGCATACGCGCACGTTTGAGGGGCGTGTTCTGCAAGGAGTACGAGTTCAAGTCTCGTCAGCCGCAGAAACAAAAAAGCCTTGTTTTGTTTGACAAAACGGGGCTTTTTCTTTATGCATACCCTTTCAGTCTGCCCTTTGGAACCGTTTTATAGAATGAATATTTCTTATTAACATTGCGCTTTCATATGCTTTATGTTATAATTATACATATAATACTGCAGGAGGTTCGTATGGAAAGCAAAACAAAAGCTCTGCCGCGAATTACTCAGGAACAAGTCATGGCATTTTTGGATAAAGGATATGACCTCGCGCTGAACGGCCTTCCGAAATTCGATAACTGTTTTCAATTCGCTGATGAGTATATGAAAAAATATCCGAAACCTAAAGAAGCGGCGGAAAATCTAGCGCGCTGGCAGATTATGAAATGCACAACATCGGGCTTCGTAACCAGTCTGGGCGGCGTTATAACGATGCCTATAACGATACCAGCGAACATAGCCAGCGTGTTGTATATACAGCTTCGAATGATTGCCGCGGTCGCGATCATAGGAGGATATAATCCCAAAGACGATCAGGTGCGCACGTTCGTATATATGTGCCTTGTCGGAATGTCACTTACTGACGTCTTCAAGAAATCCGCTGTCGGCATAGCCAACAAAATCGGCACAGGGCTCGTAAAGAAAATACCCGGCGAGGTTCTTAAGAAAATCAACAGGCGAGTCGGCTGCCGGCTTCTAACGAAATTCGGCACAAAAGGGTCTGTGAACATAGCAAAGCTCGTGCCTGTGTTGGGCGGAGTGGTAGGCGGTTCGGTTGATTTTTTGTCGACAAAGACGATCGCCAGCCGCGCGATAAAAATGTTTGTCGAAGAAAAAATCGTCATAACGGATTTCGAATTGAATACTGACTGAATGACAGCATAACGGCGTTTCCAGATAATAACTGCCTTTTTGCGCGGCGTGGGAATTGACCGGGCGCGCGGAGGGGCGTATAATCAATCGAACGGAGGTGTTTATTATGAGGTTGTTTTGTTTGGCGGCGGCGCTGGTATTTTTGTTTTCGGGCGCGGCGCTGTCGGAGGATCATGTTTCGTTTGTTGATTTGAGCGATGCCGAGCGCGTCGTGTGTCATGTGACTGTCGACGATTCGGCGGACGACATAACCGTAAGGTTCAACGTGAACGCGGAGAACGTGAAAATATCGGTGTGCCCCGCGTTTTCGGAAGAGCGCGTATACACTCAGGCGCGCGTTTCGGCGGGCGACGCGGTCTCGGTGAGGGTTTACATTCCCGACGCGATGCCCAACCTGAGCCTTTCGTACACGCCTGAGGGCGGCGAAAGGACAAGCGTCTGGATTTCGCAGAGCGGCGAGGACGGCAGTCTGATATTCATAGACGCCGACAGGGCGGACACGGCGGAATGGCTTGAAAGCGCCGCCCGCGAGCTTGCCAATGAAGTTTTGGCAAACGCGAAAGACACGGAGTACCTGCGTCAGGTGCTGGGCGACGCGCGGCTGGGCGACATAATGGCAAGCGTCGCAAATGTAGCTCCGGTCGACGAAAACAGCGAAGCCGTTGTTTTGTTCACAGACGACCCCGCGTTTATGCTAAACGCGCTTCAGATACCCGAATCGGCAGCGGAGCGCGTGAGAACGCGTCCCGCGTCGATTGCGCAGACTATGCTCGTGTCCGCGGGCGGCGCGGACTTCACTACCGCCGCGAACGCCACGGCTTCCGAGAAATGCTTTTCTGAACCGACAGGCTTTTCAGAGTGCCTTGCGTATTTCACGGGCGAGGGCGACGCGTGCGTGCTTGTGTCGTTCGAACGCGCGGGCGACGGCATAGTGAGGGCGAGGGCTATGTTCGCGCCTCAACCCTTCTGAAAAATCGCGCTCATGACGCGCGCCTCGATTTGATTCATGTTTGAAAAATCGGTATGCGGCGTATAACATTTTTCGATCTCATCGTGCATGGCCTTCGCCTCGGCGAGCGCCATGCGCGCTTTTTCGGTAAGCGCAGAAAACATGTCGCGGTCGCTTCCGCTTCCGTGTTCAATAACAGTTATGAACGCTCGGGAGTCGGGCAGATACGCGCCGCGAAAGCGCTTGGGCGCTATCGGGTCTAAAAACACGAGCGTGTCAAGCCCGCCCGAAGCGCGCGCTTCCGACAGCCTTTTTATGAGCGGCGTTATGCCGAATCCGAATCGCGCCGGAATTGAGATCACGCGATCCGCCGATACTGATTCCGAAAAATCGACGAACCCCGCGCACGTGTACGCGCACAGGAACGCGTATTTCACAAGCCCCTCGCGGCTTTCGTCCGCATCTTTTGTAAACGGCATATCGCATATTTCAGCGTTCGCTTCGGCGCGCTCCACGGGCTTTTCCGCGCCGCGAACGCGGTCGGCGGCGGCGAAATAGTCGTATGCCCGCGCGTACAATGCGCCCATGCCCGCCTGCAGCGCCTCTATGCGCGGCCTGAGCGCGCGCAGGGCGCGTTCGTCCACAAAGTCGGCGAGGTTTATGTATATGTCCCGCGCCGAGGGCAGCGTAGGCTCGTAAGCGTGCGGCGGCGTGGAATCGAATATCGCGGCGTTTAGCGGTTCGCCCGCGACTCCGTCCAGACTGTCGGGGTCGGACGAGCAGTAGTATTCGTAAACGGTCTCGCCCGAGGCCGTCATCGCATCCGAAACCTTGCGCATCAGCCCGTTCTTGCCCGTGCCGGGCGCGCCCTTTATGTATAAAACGACGTCGCGATTTGAAAAAATCGAGCTGAAACACGAATAAAAACCCTCGGCCGTGTTCGCGCCGGCGAAAAGTTTCATGCTGGAAGCCATAAAATCCCTCCGTTTCCCGTAATGATATGCCCGCGTTTTCCTTAATATAACGGGCATTCGCCGCGCAAGGCGCGGAAATGATATATCAAAACGGGAGGTGGAAATATGGAGCAAAGCGTAAACCTGCTTCAAAACGTATCGGAAGCGGCACGCATGGGCATCGACAGCATAGAAACCCTTATGACAAAGACGAACGACGAGAGTATGCGCCAAGAATTGCTCAGACAGCGCTCTCAATATGAAAAGGCCGAGCGCGAGGCGCAGAGGCAACTCTCGCAAGTGGGCGCGAAACCCAAATCGAAAGGGCCTATGGCAAAGGCGGGCGCGTGGATGGGCATACAGATGGACACGCTCGTCGACCAGAGCAATTCGCATCTGGCGGACATGCTTATACAGGGTTCGACAATGGGCGTTATTGACCTGACCCGAGCGCAGGCTCGCAACCCGGAAGCCGACGAAAACGCGAAGCGCGTCGCCGCCGAATATCTGAAAAACGAGAACGAATCGATTGAACGCATGAAGGGCTTTCTGTAAAAACGGGCGCATGAGCGCCCGTTACATATATGCATACAAGCTGGCGGCAAACGCGCCTCAAAAACTGAAATCGTTGCGCGGGTCTTTGCTTTTGCGCTTTTCCCCGGTATCGTCGAGAAACTCGATTTCGAGCTTGTCGAACCTTATTTCCTCTATGAAATGGTCGCGCGTGAACGCGGTGCGCCTGAACGACTCGAACTCGCGAAAGTGCTTGTCGAGCCATATCGGGCGGGCTATGTCGAGCTGCTTGCAGACTTCCGTGAGCGCTTCCGACTCGCCGCCCGGCGCGCAGTCTACCGCGAGCTGTTTTTGTATGCGATGATCCTTCATTATTCTGACCCAAAGCCGCGCCATTCGCAATTCCCCCAATATCTGACGGTGTATCGGTCGGGCAGGTCGCCCACGTTCATTATAACACCCGCCCGCCGCGCGGAGAAGGGGCGTTAAGTTGACAACGCCCGCGTTATTTGTTAAAATTGTCGGGAGAATTACGAAGAAACAGAGGCTGCACAATGAAAATATGCGTTATAAACGGCTCTCCGCGCGAGGATTATAGCGTCACGCTGCAAACCGCGCTCTACCTTCAAAAGCGCTTTCCCGCGCATGAATTTGAGTTCGTAAAAGTCGGGCGGCAGTCGTCCGTAAAAAAGCCCGATATTTCGGACGCGCTTTCAAAAATGGAAAAGGCCGACATGCTGCTGTTTTCCTACCCGGTATACACGTTCTCCGCGCCCTCGCAGCTCTGCGCGTTCATAGAGGCGCTGTCGGAGCGTTCGGAGCGCCTTGCGAGCAAATACGCGACTCAGATAACCACGTCGAAACACTTCTACGACGTGACCGCGCATAAATATGTAGAGGAAAATCTGCGCGACATGGGTATGCGCGTGATTCGCGGCCTTTCGGCTGATATGGACGACCTGCTGAGCGCGCGGGGCAGGCGCGACGCCGAGGAGTTTTTCAGATACGCGCTGGCGTGCGCCGAAAACGGCTGGTGCGAGCCGTATACGGCGCAAGCAAACGTTGAAAAGCGCGCGGGGCGCGTAACGGCGCTGGTAGCCGATATTCGCGAGGACGACGAAAAACTCAAAGCGCTTATAGACGTCTTCATCGCGGAGTATCCGTATGATGTAAAGCTCATAAATATACGCGAATATCCGTTCAAGGGCGGCTGTCTGGGCTGTTTCAAGTGCGCGACGGACGGCAAGTGCGTATATAACGACGGTTTCGACACGTTTCTGCGCGACAGCATACAGTCGGCGGACGCGACGGTCTACGCGTTCACAGTCAAAAACCACTCTATGGGCGCGCGCTTCAAAATGTACGACGACAGACAGTTTTGCAACGGACACCGCACGGTAACGGAGGGCAAGCCGTGCGCCTACATAGTGAACGGCGACATAGAAAACGAGAATAACCTGATTCAGATAATCGAAGCGCGCGGCGAGGTGGGTCGCAATTTCATCGCCGGCATAGGAAACGACCCGAACGGCGTGAGGCTCATGTCGGCGCGGCTTCGCTACGCCGTTGAAAACTCATACTCGCCGCCGCGCAATTTCTACGGCGTGGGCGGCATGAAGATATTCCGCGACCTGATATGGCTGATGCGCGGGCTTATGAAAGCCGACCACGATTTCTATAAGAAGCACGGCATATACGATTTCCCGCAAAAACAGCGCGGAAAAATGCTCAAAATGTGCTTTCTGGGTCGCCTTATGCGCTCGAAAGCCGTTCGCGCCAAAATGGGCGGCAAGCTGAACGAGGGCATGATATCGCCCTATAAAAAGGCGATATCACGCGAAATCAAACAAACTGAGCGATAATCGACTTTATTTCGCCGAGCACCCGAACGTCGTTTTTATGTATCTGCGAAAGCGCGAGCTGTACCATTTCGGCAATGCCGAAGGCATAGAATTTCGACCAGTCGAGTTGTTCGTACAGGCCTATAAGCGCCCACGCGAGGTCGTGAGTATAGCCGTATGTGGGCGCTACGACGGCGCACAGGCGGTCGTATTCGCCGCTTTGCGTCTCCTTAAACGTCCTGTCGCGGAACACCTCCGCGAAATTGTGGCTGTTGAACGTGTGCCACATGGCGTCGTTTACGCGCTTCATTCGCTCTTTCATCTGTTCGGGCGACAGGCCGCGCATACCCTTTTCGCCGTACCAGCCCAAGCGATCCTCAAATTCTTTCCACAGCCCCGCCGACTCGTTGTATTCCATGACGGACACGACGCGCTTCAAACCGTCCTTTAAGCCGTATCTCGCGTCAATTTTCTTAACGAACGCGAACAGCCTGCGAATGTCCGCGTATGCGAGAGGCTTTTCGGGCGGTTTTTGCGCCTTTTGGAAGTCGGGGCACACGGGAGTATCCGATTCATAGCCCGATATGACGCGGAAGCGCCCTTCGCCGTCGCCCGTGTCCGCGATAAGCGGTCTGCCCGCGTCGATAAAATCGCGAACAGCGCTTTCGAACTCGCGCGGCTCGGTTATTTCTTTGTATTCATAGCCCGCAAGGCCAAACAGAAAATCGACGGTTTCGCGCTCGCCCATGCCCGATTCGGCGGTTTCGCCTAAGCGCGATTGCATTTCGGTGGGCGTTCCTTCGAAGTTTTGGCGCAGAGAGCTGCGCCCGCACAGCGTGTCGAACCAGAAGAAAACATCCTCCTGCAAGCCAAATGACGATTTGCGGCAGCGCCCGCAGCCGTCGCACGCTTCGCCGCGCCGCTTTTTGCAGTCATAGTCGTCTTCGCCCTTCATGCCCTCGCAGAACATGTATGCCGACGAAAAGCAGTTTACGAAGTTCAGCTTCGCGAACTCGCTGAACGGCGCGTGATAGTCCAGTATCTTACCCAATATCGCACACCTCCCTTTACATATTAAACCATGAAACGATATAAATATCAAGCATATGAGCAAACGTTCATCTAGGGCAATCGCTTACGGAAACTCTGCGGAGTTTCCGTAAGCGATTGCGAGGGGAACGGGGACGGCGCCTGAAATTTTTGCGAAAATTTCCGGGCGGCGCCGGGACACGGGTTGTTTTCCTACGTAAACTTCGGAAAACCGCCCGCCCCGGCGTACATGCCGCCGGTACGATTGAAGTCGAAGGGGGCGCGCCCCCTTCGAGCATCCCCGGGGTTTTTCGTAAGCGATTGCCCTGAACGTTCATCTTTTTGCGCTTGACACAATGCGGAACGTGTGTTATCTTTATGCGGCGGAGCGGTTACGCTTCCGCAATCACTTGATCTCTTTGCACTGCATATAATCTACAGTACAAACTGAGCAGGCGGCGGGCAGTAAGGCGCCCATTTGCCGGGCCAATGATGGCAGCGGGTTTTTAAGTGCGTATCCGCGGGACAGTGAAACGACCGTCCCGCGATTTTTATACCCTCAAGGGACAGAACGGAAGGTATATCAATGAAACGCGAAAACCCGGAGCGTCTCAGGCAGGCGGGCAAGGTGTCCGCAATAAACATAATACTCAACGCGCTTTTGTGCGCGTGCAAGCTCGTGACGGGGCTGTTGGCGCGCTCTAGCGCGCTCACGTCCGACGCCGTTGACAGCGCGTCCGACGTGCTGTCGACGCTGGTCGTGATGGCGGGCGTGCGGCTTGCCGAGCGCGAGAGCGACACGAACCACCCCTACGGTCACGAGCGCATAGAGTGCATAGCGTCGCTCGCGCTGGCGGTGATGCTGCTCATCACGGGCGCGGGCATAGGCTATTCGGCCGCCGTGAACGTGTTTACGCGCGCGGAGATCGCGCCGCCCTCAGTTTTCGCGCCCATCGTGGCGGGCTTGTCGCTGATGGTCAAGGGCTTCATGTGGCTCAGGACGCGCCGCGCGGCTGAACAGCTCAATTCGAGCGCGCTCAAAGCGGACGCCATAAACTACAGAAGCGACGCGCTCGCGTCCGTGGGCATACTCGCGGGGCTTATAGGCTCGCGTTGGGGTTTGCCTATACTCGACCCGCTGGCGGGTTTGGCGGTGTGCGCGTTCATATTGAAGGCGGCGGTGTCGATTGCCATAGACGCGTTTAGGCGAATGCTCGACACGGCGTGCGACGAGCAGACCGAAAACCTGATGCGCGAAACGGCGCTTTCGCAGAAAGAAGTTTCGCGCATCGACCGACTGAGCACGCGTCTTTTCGGAAACAGAATATACGTAGAAATTGAGATCGCGCTGAACGGCGACATGAAGCTCAACGAGTCGCACGCCGTCGCGCAGAGCGTTCACGATTTGATAGAGGAGCGCTTCCCGTCGGTCAAGCACTGCATGGTGCACGTAAACCCGGAGGAGGAAGCGGTCTGAAACGCGAGTAAAAAAATATCGGGATACGGTGTCGCAAATGAAACCATCAGGCTGGAAAACCTTCATACTGTTCTGGTCGTCGCAATCGCTTTCGCAGCTCGGAAGCGCCATGACGGGCTACGCGCTCATACTCTGGGCGTACAGGCAGACCGGCTCGGCGCTCACGCTGTCGCTTATGGCGTTCTTTACATATCTTCCGTATGTGCTCGTAAGCCCGTTCGCCGGGTCTTTCGTGGATTCGCACGACAAAAAGCGCGTGATGCTGTTTGCAGACGCGGTTGCGTTTCTGTCTACGGGCGCGGCGCTTGTGCTGTTCATGACTGACAGCCTCGCCGCGTGGCATATATACTTGATAAACGCCGTGTCGGGCGTTATGGGCGCGTTCCAGTCGCCCGCGTCGGGCGTGTCGGTCGGGCTTATCGCGCCCGCCGACAAGCTCGATAAGGCGCTGGGGCTGAACTCGCTTTCGCAGTCGGCGCAGTCGATCATAACGCCTATGCTGGCGGCGTTCATAATGTCGTTCTGGGGTTTCGAGGGAGTCATTTTGATAGACATGGCGACTTTCATAGTCGCGTTTTCGGCGCTCGCCGCGTTCATACGCATTCCCGACGCGCGCAAGGCTTGTGAAAAGATAGCGGGCGGCGCTCGCGAAGGCTTCCGCTTTCTGTTTCGGCACAAGGGACTTCTGTACATAATACTGAGCATGGCGTTTATGAACTTTTTATCGCGCTTAACATACGAAAACATACTGCCCGCGATGCTGCTCGACAGGAGCATGGGCAACGAGCGCGTGTTCGGGCTGGTGAGCGGCGTGATGGGTTTGGGCGGCGTGCTGGGCGGGCTGTACGTGTCTGCGCGCGGACTGCCGAAAAAGAAAATCCGCTGCCTGTTCACGGCGGCGGCGCTCTCGTTTTTGTTGGGCGACGTGCTTATGGGCTTGGGGCGGTCGACAATCGCGTGGTGCTTCGCGGGGTTGTGCGCGAGCGCGCCCATACCGCTTATAAACTCGTGTCAGAGCGTCACGCTGTATAAACACGTGCCCAAGGATATACAGGGGCGCGTGTTCGCCGCGAGAAACGCCATGCAGTTCGCGACGATACCCATAGGCCTGCTGGCGGGCGGAACGCTCGCCGAGCGCGTGTTCGAGCCGTTCATGCTGTCGGGCGCGCCGCTCGCGGCAGCGCTTTCGCGCATAGGCCTTTCGGGCGACGGTTCGGGCATGGCGCTCATGTTTCTGATTACGGGCACGCTCGGTTTTCTGTTCAACCTGACCTGCTATATTTCGCGCGACGTCAGGGCGTTGGATTTAGTGGACGCGTAAGCTCGTACATAAGTACGCCAGCGGCGACGGCGGCGTTCAGCGATTCCGCGCCGCCGCGCATGGGTATCTGTATTTTCATGTCGGCAATTCTGAGTATATCGTCCGATATGCCGTGCGCCTCGTTGCCTATCACGAGCGCGAACTTTTCGAAGCTCTGACGGCGCGAATATATGTCGAAACCGCCGAGCGCCGCCGCAACGACGGCGTAGCCGCGCGATTTAAGCGCTATAAGCTCCGAAATCAAGTCGCACGACTTCGCCGGAACGCGGAAACCGCTGCCCATTGAGGCGCGCTGCACCTTGGGCGAATACATGTCGGCGCAGCCATCCGAGAACAGCGCGAAATCGAAGCCCGCAGCGTCGGCAGTGCGCCATATTGTGCCCGCGTTGCCGGGGTCCTGAATCCTGTCGAGCGCTATAACGCGCCTGTCGCCGTCCGACACAGACTTTTCCGAAGGCAGCGCGAACGAGCAGCACACGCCCTGCGGCGTTTTTGTGTCGCACGCTGAGTCTATAGCCGACCTTTCCGCGATATACACATTAGCGCCCGCGCTCTTCAGCGCGAAGTACGCGTCGTCCTCGGTTTCGCACAAAGCCTCAAACGGCGTAAGCCCGCATTTGAGCGCCTCGGATATCATGACCGAGCCTTCAACCAAAAACGCGCCGCTCTCCAAGCGCTGTTTGCGATCCCTGAGCGAGCGCAGCCGCTTAACGACCTGATTTGACGCTCCCGTAATTATCATTTTTCTGACGCCGACCCCGCAACATTATTTCCTGTTGAACATTAACACATGATGGCTTATAATACAAGCATCATAATATGAAACCGACGAATATCCGAAAGGGGCTGAAAGTATGAAACGCATAGGCGTTTTGACATCTGGCGGGGACGCTCCCGGCATGAACGCGGCGATCCGCGCCGTCGTGCGCGCCGCCATGAACCATCAAATGAGCGTGGTCGGCTTCAAGCGCGGCTATAACGGGCTGCTGATGCGCTCGCTCAGACCCGACGACGACTATATCGAAATGAATTCGCGCAGCGTGTCCGGCATCATACATAAGGGCGGCACGGTGCTCATGACCGCCCGCTGCAAGGAGTTCATAAAGCCCGCCGTGCAGAAAGAAGCCATACGCAACATGCGCGCTTTGGGCGTCGAGGGCGTGGTGTGCATAGGCGGCAACGGCACGTTCGCGGGCGCTCAGGACCTGAACGCGCTGGGAATGCCCGCCGTGGGCGTGCCGGGCACTATAGACAACGACCTTTGCTACACCGACTATACGATAGGCTTCGACACCGCGCTGAACACAGCGGTGGAGGCGGTAAACCGCATTCGCGACACGGGCGACGCGCACGAACGCGCGTCTATAGTGACGGTCATGGGGCGCGACTGCGGCGACATAGCCGTGCACACCGCGCTCGCCTGCGGCGCTGAGATGGCAATAATTCCAGAAGTCGAGTGGACGCTTGAGCAGGTCGCCGACACTGTGCACAAGGGCGTTGTGAACGGCAAGCGCTCTATGATCATGATATTCGCGGAGGGCGCGCAATCGTCCCTGCGCACGGACATACGCGGGCTTAAAAAGGAATATCCGAAATTGCGCGTGAACCGCGAACACATGTCGTCGTCGCAGTACGCCGAAGTCATAGAGACGCTTTCGGGTCACGAAACGCGCGCGACCGTGCTCGGATACACGCAGCGCGGCGGCAGTCCCACCGCGAACGACAGAATACTCGCGACGCGTACGGGCGCTTACGCGGTCGAGCTTTTGTTCAAAGACGTGTCGGGCCGCGCCGTGGGCATACATGAAAACAGCATAATCGACGTGCCGCTTTCGGACGCGATGAAGGGCAGCACGTTCGACAAGGAGTTTTACGACCTCGTCGGCATGACCGGCTCTATAAAATGACGGTCGAGGAAGTTCTGATAACGGGCTGCTCGTCCGAAATGCAGGGCGTGGGGCGCTTATCCGATTCAAGAGCGGTGTTCGTGCCGTTCGCCCTGCCGAACGAGCGCGCGCGGATCGAAATTATCGAAAACCGCGACAGGTTCGCGCGAGCACGGCTTGTGAGCGTCGAAGAACCCTCGCCCGACAGGGCGCGGCCGTTCTGCGCGCATTACGGCGTATGCGGCGGCTGCCATACGCAGCACATGACATATGAAGCGGCGCTCATATACAAGCGCCGAAAGGTCTCCGACGCGCTTTCCCGCATAGGAAGCGTTAAAGACCCGAACGTCGAACCGACCGTTCCGTCCGAAAACAGGATCAACTACCGCAACAAGGCGGAGTTCGCGTTTTCTGAAACAGCGTGCGGTATGCGCGAGGGCGGCGGGCGCGAAATTGTTGACATTGACTTCTGCCCGCTTCAAAAGCCCGAGCTTAACGCGGCGTTTCAGCTTGTCAGGAGCGAACGCGGCAACCTGCCCATTGCCGGAATGGTCGCCCGCGCGAACGCGAAGGGCGAAATACAGATTACTCTGTGCGTAACGTCGCCCGCCGACATAAATAAACTCGCGCGGACGCTCGACGCGCGGCTTCCGCGCGTCTCGGCGGTCTATCGCTGCGCGCTGAAGCCCCGCCCGACCCACGCGCTGGACGGCGAAATATCGACAGCGCTCAAAAACTTCGAGTTTTATGAAACCGTGAACGGACTGACGCTCGGCGCTTCTCCCGACGCGTTTTTTCAGGTGAACCCGCGTCAGGCGGAAAAGCTGTACGATCTGGCGCTCAGATTCGCGTCGGTAGAACCGGGCGCGCGCCTGACCGACATATACTCGGGCGCGGGCGCGATAGCGCTATTGGCGGCGCAAAGCGGCGCGCGCGCGACGGGCATCGAAATCGTGCCCGCCGCCGTAGCAAACGCGCTTGCAAACGCGCGCATAAACTCGCTTTCGGACAGAGCCGATTTCATATGCGCCGACGCGAGCGCCGCCTACCCGCGCCTTGCGCGCGTCTCGCCCGCCGACTGCGTTACACTCGACCCGCCCCGCCGCGGAGTCGATTCAAAAGTTCTCGATTCGCTCATAAAGTCGCCCGCCAAAAACGTCGTATACGTATCCTGCGACCCCGCCACGCTCGCCCGCGACATAAAAACGCTCGAGGCGTCGGGCATATACGCATTTCAAAAGGCCGTCCCTATAGACATGTTCCCGCAAACCCACCACATAGAAACCGTCGCGCTGCTGTCAGGGGTTTTATAAACGCTACGCGGGATTCTGATATTCCCTTCATAAAGCATATATTTTCTTAGGGTTCGAAACAGTCGGATAAATAATTTGCAAGCGCGTATGAATTGCGGCTTTTTTCGGCTTTTCAGTATCGCACTTGAAAACAATGGGCAGGGCGGGTATAATGATATATGGAGAGTTATGCCGTTTCGGGGGCGCATGAGTATGTCGTCGAGCCTTTTGCGAAAACTGAACGCCTTGAACGCGCAGACCGCAGCCAAGCCAAAGAGCGACAAGCGGCTCGTTCGCCGCGCGTGGAGCTGTCCGATTGACGGCGAAAGCGCCGCTCTTTCGCACACGGCGCTCAGGCGAATGGGCTATAACGGGCGGTCGTTCAGCATAGACAGGGCGCTGTTTATAGACACCGAGACGACCGGGCTTTCGGGCGGCGCGGGCACGGTCGCGTTTCTGGTGGGCGCGGGCTATGTTTCGGGCGGCGAGTTTCGGGTGGAGCAGTTTTTGATGCCCGATTACTCGTTCGAGCCGGACCTGCTGTGCGCGCTGGCGGAGCTGTTTCCGAAATTCGACTCGGTCGTTCACTACAACGGCAAATCGTTCGACATGCCGCTTCTGAAGTCGCGGTTCATAATGAACCGTATGCAGGATAGATGGCGCGAGTTCGACCAGCTCGACCTGCTTACGCCGACGCGTCGGCTGTGGAAGCTGCGCTTGGGCAATTGCAGGCTGTCGAACATAGAGGCAGAAATTCTGGGCGCGCACCGCGACGGCGACGTGCCCGGCTCGGAGATTCCCGAGCGCTACTTCGCGTTTCTGAAAAACGGCGACATGTCGACGCTCGAGGACGTTATAAGCCACAACAGGCAGGACATACGCACGCTGCTCACGCTTTTATACAGGCTTAACGCGGCGTATGCCGAGCCTGAAAAGGCGGGCGGCCCGCTGGACTCGTTCAGTCTGGGCAGGGCGCTCGAAAGGCAGGGCGAGACGGATCAGGCGCGAAAGCTGTACAAGATCGCGGCGATACCCGCGCCCGTGAACGGGCTTGACGGTTTGATACAGAGGAAGTACGCGGGGCGCGCAAACATGCGCCTTTTCCACATATACAGGCGCGAGGGCGAATACGCGCTATGCGAGGAAGTGCTTCTGCGTATGCTCAGGCGCGGTCAGATGACGGCGGAAGCGCGGCTGGAGCTTGCGAAGCTGTACGAGCATCGATTGGGCAGGCCGGACGCGGCGCTGTCTTATACGCGCGAGCTTATGAAGGAATGCGCGCAAAGCGATATGCCTGCGCTTAAAAAGCGCGAGGCGCGTTTGATAGACAAGCTAAATAAACAAACCAACGGAGGTTGACGCACATGGGTTTTCAGGCAAACTGGAGCGGCCGCAAGGCGTATCAGGCGCATTTGCAGGGCAATCAATTCATCGATAAGGGCGACGCGGTTCACGCCGCCGAAAAACACGAGCTGGCGCTGTCATTGTATGAAAAGGCCTACGCGGGCGGCGTGCGCACCGCCAACATACTGATGGCATACGGCGTGCTGCTCATGCGCTTCGGGCGCTGCGAGGAAGCGCGCGACAGGTTTCTCGAATGCGAAAGGCAGACGGGGCTTGACGCGAAAACCAAGAAACAGCTTCGCATAAACTACAGCGTGTGCCAGTGGAAGCTGGGCAATCTCGACAAGGCGATAGAGCAGATGAAGGTCGCCGCGTCGACAGGCAAGACCGCCATGATATACACGACGCTCGGCTATTATTTGATCGAGAAGGCTATGCAGACGGGCGATTTCGAGGAAGCGCTCGCCTTCAACAAAGAGGCGTATGAGTACGACGAGGAAGACGCGGGCGCGCTTGACAACATGGGTCAGCTCTACTACGCCATGGGCGAGCGCGACAAGGCGTTCGACTTCTTCACGCGGGCGCACGCCCAAAAACCCACGCAAGTGCCCACGATGTATTTTCTCGCGAAAATGTATGATGAGCGCGGCGACAAAGAGAAAGCCCGCGAGTTTGCCGAAAAGTGCCTGAGCGGCAATTTCTCGGCTCTGTGCTCGATTTCGAGGGAGCAGGTTCAGGCGCTCGCGAAGGAAATAGGCTGATATAAAAGAAAAGCGGCGCGCCGTTTCAGGCGCGCCCGCGTATTTTGCTATCTGAGAGGGTCTATTCTGAAAACCTCGTTTTCGCTCGCCATCACGCGCCAGTTAGCGGCGAGGTCGTCTTCGTGTATGCACAGCCACGCCTGCACCAGCTTGAGCTTGTTCAGGCGCAAAAAGCCGTCGAGCACTTCGCCAGTGAGCGACAAAACGACCTCCTCGTCCTTGTAGACGGCGTGTATGTGGGGCACTTTCACCGCGCGCGAATTGTCGGTGTACATGTAGATTATAATGCCGTAAAACAGGCTGATAGGCGTCATTCGCTTCAACTCCTCAACAGGAATTGATTTTACCATGCCAAGGTCGGTTTTTCAAGCCCGGCATATTGCGAATGTATGTCGTTTCTGTGTCAATCACGCGTGCCAGTCCAGCGTGGACGCGCTTTCGTCGGGTTTCGCTTCGACGATTATGTTTCCCGCAACTATCGGCTTTTCTTTAGAGGGTTTCGCCTTCGGGGGCAGCATCGCGAGCGCGACAGTCGCGAAGAGAACGGCGCGGGATAGATAGTGACCGATCGCTTCGGATATGTAGTAAAGCCGCATGATAGATCTATTGTCTCTGAAATATGCGTCCCTGATAAGTAACTGATAAATTACTATATATGTAAAGAAAGCCAAGCATAAGCCCGCGAAAACAAAGAACACGATAGATATGGCAAGCCGCCACTTTCTGCCCGTCAGGCAGCGCGCGAAAGCGGCGAGCCTGCCGTTCTTTTCGCGCGAAAGCGCGACGCCGTCAAGGCTTAACAACTTCATCAGCAAAACGAACATCACGAAATACAGGCTGAGCGTAGGTATAAGCGTCAGCACGTTCTCGATGCTTCCGAGCGCGTCCATCATTATCTGAGATATGATGTGCGCCGCGCTGCCCGACAGATACAGAACCATAGCGATGATTCCCAGAACGAAAACGCTTACGGTCTTTTTGTCAGTCATTTTCAAGCCTCCGATTAACAATATACGGCTATTATATCGGATTATGTAAATGTGTCAATCGCTTTTCGCGGTTATATCGCGCCTCAGTCGTGCGAGGGCGGGATTTCACTGGGGTTCGGTTCGGCGGTTATGTCGTCAGGCGCTTTCAGGATTTCGGAGACAGGCTTGGCTTTTGACGGCAGCAGCGTGAGCGCAATCGCCACGTAAAGAACAACGTGGGAGGTGTAGCCAAACAAAGACACAGATATATAGTTTAGAATATCGAACGTTCGGTTTTTTTCCTGATAATCGTAGAAGAAATACACAGATTTGTAATCCCTGTAATTCAGGACATTCGCAATGAATGAACTTGCGGAATAGACGAGCATCACACCCGCGCAGACGAAAAACACGACGGATACGGCGATTCGCCATTTCGCGCCGGTCAGGCAATTTACGAAGCGCGTCAGCCTGCTTCCGCGTCCGGCGACGGGCGATATACCGTCCACGTTTATGAACTTCATCATCGCTATCAGCGCGGCGAAATATATGGCGCTCTTGCGAAAGAACGAGAAAATATCCGTAAAAATATTTATCCCGCCGAACGCGGAATTGCATATTATCTGCGTGACGCAGAACATAAACAGCAGGGCTATCGACACAAGCCCCAAAACGAACACGACGACGGTCTTTTTGCGGGCAGTCAAAAATCTCGCCTCCAATAACAGCGATACCGCAATCGCCGAATCGCGGTTCATAAATAATTATATTGCGAACAGACTTAACCGTCAAGCGGGGCGGACAGTTTTATATTAAAGAAATGTTAGCGGACGGCGGCAAAACGGGCTTTCGGAAATAGCGAGAGAATAAATTGATTCATGAAAAAACGGTTTTGCGCTTCACATATGGGCGAAATGATTGTATAATATGCGTATAACACGGGAAAGCGAGTGTGAATAATGGATATTGAGAAATTTCTATCCGAAGCGACGAAGCTCCCGGGCACGCCCGGCTTTGAAGCCGGCGTAAACAAATACATCGCGGAAGCGATACGCCCGTTCGCGGACGACGTGCGCATAGACAATATGCAAAACGTAATAGCGACCAAGGCGGGCGAAGGCCCCGTGGTGATGATTTCGGCGCATCAGGACGAAATAGGGCTTGCGGTCACAAAGATCGAGGACGACGGCTGCCTGAGGTTTACGGAGAACGGCGGCGTAGACCCGCGCATACTGCCCGCGTCCGAGGTTCGCGTCATAACGAAGAACGGCGCGCTGTTCGGCGTGGTGGGCGCGAAGCCGCCGCACGTCATGAAGGCCGACGAAATGAAAAAGCCCGTCGAGATGGAAAATCTGTACATCGACATAGGCCTAAACTGCGAGCAGGCGAAAAACGCGGTGCGCGTGGGCGACCCGGTCGTGTTCTCGATGCCGCTTACAAAGCTCGAAAACGGCAGGCTCGCGGGCAAGACTATGGACGACCGCGCCTGCGTGTGCGCTATGATAGAGTGCGCCGAAGTCATAAAGCGCATAAACCCGAAAGCGACGGTGCATTACGTGGCGTCGACGCAGGAAGAAATCGGCGCGGTGGGCGCAGAGACGGCGGCATACGCGTTAAACCCCGACTTCGCGATCGCTATCGACGTGACGCACGGCGCGGGCCCGGGCACGGGCAAGTGGGAAGCGTTCGATTTGGATAAGGTGTCTATAACATACGGCCCGACGATACACAGGGGGCTGTATACGCGCATGAAAGACGTGGCGGATAAATGGCGCATACCCTACACGGTCGAGATAAGCGGCATGTACACGGGCACGGACGCCGACGAGATATACATAAAACGCGCGGGCATACCGTGCGCGCTGGTGTCGGTGCCGCTTCGGTATATGCACACGACCGTTGAAACGCTTGAAACGAACGTCATTCGCGACGCGGCGAGACTGATGGCGCTGTTCATAGACGACATGGCGCACGGTTGGGGGGATTGGAAATGGTTCTGAAGGATCTGACGGGCATATCGGGCGTGAGCGGCGACGAAGGCCGCGTGCGCGAGTACATACTCCAAGAGGCGCGCAAGTTGGCGGACGACGCGCGCGTAGATAAAATGGGCAACGTGATAGCGTTTACGAAGGGCACTCGCGAGGGCGCGAAAACGGCGCTTCTGAACGCGCATATGGACGAGGTCGGCCTTATAATCGTGGGCATAGGCGACGACGGGCTTTTGAGCTATCGCACAGTGGGAAGCATAGACTCGCGCGCAATGGTTTCGAAGCGCGTGTTCGTGGGCGAAAAACGCGTTCCGGGCGTGGTGGGCTGCAAGGCGATACACCTGCAGTCGCGCGAGGAGTTCGAAACCGTTCTGAAGCACGACCAGATGTATATAGACATAGGCGCGAAGGACGCAAACGACGCATCCCGCATAGTGTCGCCGGGCGACTACGTAGCCTTGGACGGCGAATGGACGGAGTTCGGCGACGGGTTCGTGCGCGCGAAGGCGCTCGACGACCGCGTGGGCTGCGCGACGCTTTTGAGCCTCATGCAAAAGCGCTATCCGTCGGACGTTTACTACGCGTTCACCGTGGGCGAGGAGATAGGCTCTAAGGGGGCTTTCGCCGCCTCATACGGCATAAAGAGCGACTGCGCGCTGACATTCGAGGGCACGAGCGCCAACGATTTGGGCGAGATAGACGAACACAGGCGCGTCTGCGCGCTCAAAAAGGGCGTCGCCATATCGTTTATGGATCGCGCCTCGATAGCGCACAGAGGGCTTCACCTGAAGCTGCGCGCCTTAGCCGAGGAAAACGGCATACCGTGGCAGATCAAAACGGCGGTCGCGGGCGGCAACGATTCGGCGGCTATGCAAAGAAACGCAGGGGCGCGCGCGGTGTGCGTGCTTTCAGTGCCGTGCCGTTACATTCATTCGCCGTCGAGCGTAGCGGCGTTTTCAGACATAGACGCGCAGTTCAGGCTGGCGGAAGCGTTTCTGACCGGCGGCGCGGAGTTTTAAGAGGAGGGTTTTTGAGATGAGAGAGCTTATAAAATCGCTGTGCGCGCAGTACGGCGCTACGGGCAGCGAGAGCAACGCGACAAACTATATTCGCGATCTGGTAGCCCCGTATGCGGACGAAATAAAGACCGACGCGCTCGGCAACCTGATTTGCGTAAAAAAGCCGTGTCAGGGCGGCGGCAAGCGGATAATGATAGCGGCGCATACCGATCACATAGGCTTCATCGTGACCGACGCCGACAAAAACGGTTTTCTGCGCGTGCACAACGTGGGCGGAATACGCAGGAGCGTAAGCCTGAATCGGCATGTCGTGTTCGAGAACGGCGTGAGCGGCGTCCTGTCGTTCGAATTGCAGGATTACAAGCCCGAAAGCAACGACATGAGCGTGCTGTTCATTGACATAGGCGCGTCCTCGCGCGAGGAAGCGCTGTCCAAGGTAACTATAGGCGACGTGGCGGTGTACGCGCCGGACGTGTTCGATCTGGGCGATTTTATTGCAGGGCCGTCGATGGACGACAGAGTCGGCTGCGCGGTGCTCGTAAAGCTGCTTCAGTCGGTCGGCGACTGCCCGCACGAATTGTGCGCGGTGTTCACCAGCCAAGAAGAAGTGGGGCTGCGCGGCGCGCGCGCCGCGGCGTTCTCGGTAGAGCCTGATATAGGCATCGCGCTGGACGTAACAATCGCCGGAGACACGCCCAAGGGCGACAAGATAGCTATTGAGCTGGGCAAAGGCCCGACCGTCAAGATCATGGACTCGTCGCTCGTGTGCGCGCCCATCGTCGTCGAAAAGCTGGAGTCGGCCGCCTCGCGCGCGGGCGTTAAGTGGCAGCGCGAGGTGCTCACGGCGGGCGGCACGGACGCGGCGGCAATGCAGGCGTCGCGCGGCGGCGTGCTCGCGGGCGTGGTTTCGCTCCCCTGCCGATATGTGCATTCCGCGACCGAGACGGTTTCTGTAAGCGACGCGGAGAACGCCGTAAAGCTGCTTAAATCGTTTATAGAGGACAAGGCGCTGTAGATTCGTAAGAATACAATACAAAAACCCCGCGTCATAAAACGATGCGGGGTTTTACGCTGATTCGCATATGAATTTAAGCGTTTACGGCGTATTGCGGGTTATATTTTGTCGACAAATCGGCGCGGGCGTGATAAAATGGACAAAATACGTTTTGTGAGAAGGGAGCGCGGAAACAGAGTGAATTTTCACACTAAACCCGAATGGCTCAACATTGAGGTGCAGTCGATAAACCGTATGCCCGCGCACAGCCCGTGGGAGAACACGCTGTCCATGTCGCTCGACGGCACGTGGAGGTTCATGCTCGCGGAACACCCGAGCCTGCTGCCGCAGGGCTTTTATCAGCCCGACTATGACGATTCCAAGTGGCGCGACATCGAAGTTCCGGGCAACTGGGAGCTTCAGGGCGAGAGCGAGCCGATTTACACAAACTGGGCGTATCCGTTCACGGACGAGCCGGGAGCGCACCGCATAACGCCCGCGTTTTCGCGCGAGACTTCCTACGCGTCCACGCTGAACCCGCCGTACCTGCCCGATAAGATTCCGACCGGGCTTTACAGGCGCGCGTTCTCGCTGCCGGAGCATTTCGTCGGCAAAAAGCTGATATTGCGCTTTGGCGGCGTAGAATCGGGCTTCTACGTGTGGGTGAACGGCAACCCCGTCGGATATTCGCAGGACAGCAAGCTCGCCTGCGAGTTTGACGTGACGCGCTATGTATACGCGGGCGAAAACAGGATCTGCCTGCAAGTCATGCGCTTTACGGACGCCACGTGGCTTGAGGATCAGGACTATTGGCATCTGTCGGGCATAAACCGACCCGTAGCGTTGATGGCGAAACCGCGCATGTACATCGAAGATGTGCATCTCAAGGCGGACATGTTCGGAAACCTGACGCTGGAAGCGTCGGTCTCGCGCGTGTCTGGCTTCGCCGACACTCTGGTTCGGCTGCACATATATGACCCCGACGGAAAAATAATATACAAAGAAAAGCGCGCGCCCGAGGCCGAACCGCCGTCATTGTACGTAGCGGACAGACCCATGCAGGGTTGCGCGCGGTTTAGCGTGCACATACCCGACGCGAAACTGTGGTCGCCCGAGTCGCCCACGCTGTACAGGGTGCATCTGGCGCTGCTCGACCCCGCGTCGGGCGACGCGGCCGACCGCGAGAAGGCGCGCTTCGGCTTCCGCACGGTGGCTATAGAAAACGGCGTTCTTAAGCTCAACGGGCGGCGCGTCATCGTGCGCGGCGTGAACCGCCACGAGCACTCGATAGACGGCGGCAGATACGTAAGCCGCGAGCAGATGAAAAAAGAAGTTCTGCTCATGAAGGACATGAACATAAACGCGGTGCGCACGTGCCACTACCCGAACGACCCGTTTTTTTACGACCTGTGCGACGAGCACGGGCTGATGGTCGTGTGCGAAACGAACCTTGAAACCCACGGCGTGAACGGTATGCTGTCGAACGACCCCGAATGGGCGGAGGCGTATCTGCAAAGGGCGCGGCGCATGGCGCAGACGCACAAAAACCACGCGTGCATCGTCGTGTGGTCGCTGGGCAACGAGAGCGGGTACGGGCCGAACCACGCGGCGATGGCGGCGTGGCTGAGGGCGTATGACGACACGCGCCCCGTGCAGTACGAGTCGGGCAACCCGCCCAAGTCGGTTTCGGACATACGCTGCCCGATGTATCCGTCCGGCGAAAAAATCGAAAAGCTGCTGTCCGACGCGAGCGACGCCCGACCCGTCATACTGTGCGAGTATGCGTATCAGATATTGAACAGCGGCGGCGGGCTTTCGAAATTCCGCGAGCTTACAGAAAAATACGAGCGCTTTCAGGGCGGCTTCATATGGGACTTTCAGGATAAAGCGCTGTGGCAGCGCGACGCTGACGGGCGGCGCTTTCCGGGTTACGGCGGCGATTTCTACGAGCCTGTGACGGAATCGTTCGAGCCGAAATTTATGTGCCTAAACGGCATAGTCACTCACGACCTCACGGTGAAGCCCGCCGGCTTGGAAGCGGCTGCGGTGTACGCGCCAGTGTTCTTCGAAAAGACGGGCGACGGCGCATATCTGCTCAAAAACCGCTTCCACACGCTCGACACCTCCGACATGACGCTTTCGTGGACGAGCTATTCGGCGGGCGAGCCCACGGGTACGGGCGAAATGAAGCTGCCCGTTATAGCGCCTATGTCCGAAGCAAAAATGGCGTTCGGGCCAATCGGCGCTCAGGGCGAGGACGCGTATATCGATTTGGACATACTTTCGCCGCGCTCGCACGCGTTTTTGCAGCAGTTCCCGCTTATATCGTCGCTGCCCGCGCCGCGCCGCGCGCGCTATCAGCCCGCGGCGTTCGACGATTCGCACGGGCTTATAACGGTGGGCGGCGGCGCGTTCCGCGTGTCGGTGTCAAAGTCGACGGGCTGCGTGACGGGCATACAGCGATACGGGCGCGAATACGTGCTGTCGGCTCTGAGCGAGTGCGCGGTGCGCGGGCTTTCGGGCGGGAACGCGCAGCCGGGCTGGGGCGAGTACGACGCGTGGGCGGCGTTCGCTCCCGAAAACTGCTCGCGCAGGCTCATATCGCTCAACGCGTCGGCGCTGGCGGACGGGCGCGTGCAGATAGAGCGCGTGACGCGATTAACGTCTAACACCGTCGCGGGCGCTTCCGTCAACATGCATTTGCGTATGCTCATATCGGGCGACTGCTCGATGTCTATAGAGGCGCGGTTCTCGCTTTCGGGCGTTAAGAGCGTCGAGCGGCTCGGCCTTTCGTGGACGTTAAACGAGGGATTTGAGCACATCGAATGGTTCGGGCGCGGTCCGGGCGAGAGCTACCCCGACAGATGCCTGTCGGCGCGGCTCGGCGTGTATCAGACGACCGTCGACGAATCGCATTTCCCGTTCACGCCGCCCGCCGAAAACGGCGGCAGGGACGCAGTTCGCAGGGTCGCGTTTACGACGAACGAAGGCGCGAAGGTGATTATGCAGTCGGACGCGCCGTTCCACTTCGACGCGCGCCACTACACCGTGAGCGACCTGCGCGACGCTATGCACGATCACGAGCTTATAAAGCGCCCCGAAACTATCGTGCACACGGACGCGGCGCACGCGGGAATAGGCGGCGACATGGGTTGGTCTACGGCGATCGACCAAAAGTACGCAGTCATTCCGGGCGAGTATACGCTTAGGCTGTTCGTGCGGTTCGAATAAACTGAAAGGGATTTTTCAAATGGCGGAAGCAATTTTGAAGGCGACGCGCGAGAGCCGCGTCAGGGGCGGACACCCGTGGGTGTTCGCGTCGGACGTGGTGCGCACGGAGGGCGAATGCGAGCCGGGCGACATAGTGAGCGTGTACAGCTCGAAGCATACGTTCCTCGGAAAAGCGTTTTATAACCCGCGCTCGCAGATAACGCTGCGTATGCTGACATATTTAGACGAGCCCACCGACCGCGCGTTCTTCGAAAGGCGAATTAAAAGCGCGTGGGAATACAGGCAGAAACTGTGCGACCCGCAAAGCTGCCGCCTTATATATTCCGAAAGCGACTTCCTGCCCGGCCTGATCGTCGATAAGTTCGCGGACGCGCTGGTTTTGCAATCGCTGTCGCTTGGAATCGAGCGCATCAAGCGCGATATAGTCGACATACTCGCAGACGTCATAAAGCCTGCGTGCATATACGAGCGCGACGACGTGCCCGTGCGCCGTCTCGAGGGCTTGGAACAGGCGACGGGGACGCTTTACGGCGAAGCGCCCGAACGCGTGATAATGACCGAAAACGGCATAAAATATTCAGTTGACATAAAAAACGGGCAGAAAACGGGCTTTTTTCTGGATCAGAAAGAGAACCGCCGCGAGGTCGCGAAGCTCTGCGAAAACGCGTCGGTGCTCGACTGCTTCTGCCACAACGGTTCGTTCGCGCTGAACGCCGCCGCGGCGGGCGCGAAATCGGTGCTCGGCGTAGACATTTCAGAGGAAGCGCTGTCGGTCGCTCGCGAAAACGCGCGGCTAAACAGGCTTTCAAACGTCGAGTTCGAGGCGCACAACTGCTTCGACCACCTGCGCTCGCTGACTGACGAGGGCGCGAAGTTCGACGTCGTGATACTCGACCCGCCCGCGTTTACAAAGACGCGCCAGAACGTGGAAGCCGCTCTGCGCGGATATAAAGAAATCAACCTGCGCGGCTTAAAACTCACCCGCGACGGCGGCTTTCTGGCGACGTGCTCGTGCTCGCAGCACGTTTCGCCGCAGCAGTTTACCGACGTTATCAATCAGGCCGCGCGAGACTCCAAAAAGCGCATACGCCTTGTTGACATGCGCTCCCAGGGACGCGACCACCCGATACTGCCCGCAAGCCCCGAAACGCAATATTTGAAGTGCGCGATACTTCAGGTGTTCGACTGACATGGAAGCGCTGTCGCGGGCGCACGCGGTAAACGTGCGCACACTGGCGGAGACATACTACGAGGGCGGAGACCTGTTTTCGGACTTCAACAGGGTCGAGCGTATGCAGGAGGGGCTGAAAGCCCACGTCGCGACGCAGGCGGAGTATCCGCCCGAATACAGGGCGGAAGTGCCCGTGCGACTCGAATGCGTCGTGTCGGGCGTGAAGCTTATCGTGCAGGGGCGCGCCGACGGGCTGATACTCTCGGACGGCGCGTGTACAGTCGAGGAAATAAAGACGACGCGCATGAACCCGACCTCAATAAACGCGGACGACTATCCGGTTCACTGGGCGCAGGCGCAAATATACGCGCATATACTCTGCGAGACAGAAGACATACAGGTCGCGACCGTCAGGCTTTTATATGTGAATCTGTCGGGCGCGCGCTCGGCGTTCACCCGCGCCTACACGCGGGAGCGCCTGCGCGAGCTTTTTTATATGTATGCAACCGTCTACGCGCTCAGGCTCGCGCAGGCGGACGACTGGAAGGGCGTATCGCTTCCGTCGATGCGCGCGCTCGATTTTCCGTTCGACGCGTACAGGGCGGGTCAGCGCGAAATGGCGGCGCGGGCGTATCTCGCAATACGCGACAAGCGGAAAATAATCATTGAAGCTCCGACGGGCATAGGCAAGACCGCCGCCGCGCTGTTTCCCGCGCTAAAAGCGCTGGGCGAGGAGAAAATCGAAACCATATTCTTTCTGACGGCGCGCACGACGGGCAGAAAAGCCGCCGAGGACGCGCTTGCGCTTATGCGCTCGCGAGGGCTGAGCGCGCGCAGCGTGACGATTTCAGCCAAGAAAAAACTGTGCCCGATGGACGAGGTGCGCTGCAACCCAGAAATCTGTCCGTATGCGCGCGGCTATTTCGACCGCCAGCAGCGGGCAATCGAAGAATCGTGGCGCGAACAGTCGCTCAAGAGCGAGCGCATAGAGGAGATCGCCGCGAAATACGGTCTGTGCCCGTTCGAACTGTCGCTGACGCTCGCCGAGACCGCCGAAGTGGTCATATGCGACTATAACTATGTGTTCGACCCGATGGTGCGCCTGCGCAGGTTCTTCGACAGGCGCGGTTCATACGCGCTTCTGATAGACGAGGCGCACAACTTAGAGACCCGCGCGCGCGATATGTATTCGGCGGAAATGCGCGCGGACGAAATTTCCGCGCTGCGGCGCGAGGTCGGCAGAATCGACGGCAAGGACTGCGAACTGTATAAGGCGCTTACAAAGCTTTATCGCGCGCTCGATAAAGCGGAAGCCCCGGAATTGCGATGCGAGCTGCCGCTTAAACTGCTCGACGCGGCGAAGGAGTTTTCGGACGTCGCCAAGGACTTTTTCGCGCGCGACTGCCAGTACCATTCAAGATTCATGGAGCTGTACTTCAACGTGCTGACGTTCATACGCGCGTCGGGCGAGTTCGACGACAAAACGCACAAAACGATGATAACGCCGGAGGGCAAGCGCTCGAACGTGAAGCTCTGGTGCTGGAATCCGACGGATATGATAGCGGCGGGCATGAAGCGTATGCAGGGCGTGATTTTGTTTTCGGCGACGCTCACGCCGATAACGCATTACGCGCGTATGCTGAGCCTCGACTTGGACAAGGGCGATCAGGCGCTGACGCTTAAGTCGCCGTTTCCGCAGGAAAACCTGTTCACCGCGCGCGTAAATGTGTCGACCAGGTACCGATCGCGCGAGGACACCGCGCTCACGGTCGCTAAGGCGATACACGATTTGGCGGTTTCGAAAACGGGCAACTATCTCGCGTGCTTTCCGAGCCACGCGTATCTGAACCGCATTGCCGACATATTCAAAGCGGCGTACCACGACGTGCGCGTGCACGTACAGACGCGGGATATGTCCGAAAGCGAGCGAACCGAATACATAAGCGAGTTTACGGAAGCCCGAAACGAGTCAATGGTCGCGTTCGTCGCCATGGGCGGAGTGTTCTCCGAGGGAATAGACCTGCCGGGCGACAGACTTATAGGCGCGGCGATAGTGGGCGTGGGGCTGCCTCAACTGTGCTTTGAGCGCGAAGCGCTCAAAGCTCTGTACGACGAGGAGAGCGAGAACGGCTACGCGACTGCATACGTATACCCCGGCATAGGCAAGTGTTTGCAGGCCGCCGGCAGAGTTATACGCACGGAAAACGACAGGGGCGCGGTGCTGTTCATAGACGACAGGTATTATCAGAAGGAATACGCGCGCTTGTTGCCAAAAAACTATAGAATGAAATCTCTGTCGCCGGGCGATATTGCGCCGACGATACGCGAGTTTTGGGAGAACGCGTAGAGAGGAGAACGCGCCTGCGGGCGCGTTCGACGCGGAAACCACGCTGCGCGTGCTCTTGAATCACTGGGAACGACGGAATTTAGTGGTTCTGCCCGAACACACGCTCATCAGAACAAAATAAAGAAACACGAAGAAAAGAACGCGCCTGCGGGCGCGTTCGACGCGGAAACCACGCTACGCGTGCTCTTGAATCAATGGGAACGACGAAATTTCGCGGTTCTGCCCGAACACACGCTCATTAGAACAAAATAGATAAAAAATGAAGAAAAGAACGCGCCTGCGGGCGCGTTCGACGCGGAAACCACGCTACGCGTGCTCTTGAATCAATGGGAACGACGGAGTTTCGCGGTTCTATCAGAACGCGCGTACTCGTTTGAAAAAGACGACCGCCCACCGGCGCGCACAACAAAAAACAGGAACACACTGTGTTCATGAGTGCGCGCGCCTGTAGGAACGTGCGAGACGTACTAAGGCGCGCACAACGAAAAGCGGGGCGCGCTGTGTTTATGAGTGCGCGCGTCTGTCGAAACGCGTGGGACGTGCTAAGGCGCGCACAACGAAAAGCGGGAACATACTGTGTTCATGAGTGCGCGCGCCTGTCGGAACGCGCGGGACGTGCTAAGGCGCGCACAACGAAAAGCGGGGCGCGCTGTGTTTGTGAGTGCGCGCCCCTGTCGGAACGCGTGGGACGTGTTAAGGCGCGCACAACGAAAAGCGGGGCGCGCTGTGTTTATGAGTGCGCGCCCCCTCCGTCCGCGAAAGCGTGTGCGGCTTATTTGAGCTTCTTGAACTTATACTCCGCGCCGAAATCCTCGACGGTCGCCTTCTTTATGCGCTGGTCGCTTACGGGACGGTCGTTTCTCGCGGTTTTCGTCTTAGCGATTTCGTCTACAGTCTCGATTCCCTCTATGACCCTGCCGAACGCGGCGTAAGCGCCGTCCAAGTGAGGCGCGTCGGCGTGCATTATGAAGAACTGACTGCCCGCCGAATCGGGCGACATGCTGCGCGCCATCGACAGAACGCCGCGCTCGTGGCGCAGGTCGTTCTTAACGCCGTTCTGTTTGAATTCGCCCTTTATGCGCCAGCCGGGGCCGCCCGTGCCCGTGCCCGTCGGGTCGCCGCCCTGTATCATGAACCCGGAAATGACGCGGTGGAATATGATGCCGTCGTAGAACGAATTTTTGATAAGCTCGACAAAATTTCCGACGCTCTCGGGTGCGATTTCGGGGTACAGCTCGACCTTGAACGTATTTCCGTTTTCCATTTCAAACGTCGCTATCGGGTTTTGCATTGTTTGCCCTCCAATATTGTTATGCCGTTTAAGGCAGTCTACCCATTTTGTTCCGACGCGTCCGACCCGTATTTCACGACCTCGTACACATATCCCTTCGTGTCTACGCGAATCGAGCGAATCACCTGCTTGACGAGCGGCCTGTAGTCCTTGTCTACGGTTTCGCTGCACAGTTTATTGAGCGCGTTCAGGCTCTGCGTATCGTTTTTTTCGATATACCCGAACGCCGCGTACTCGCCGTCGTACTCCGGCCGGCGCGACTGCATTATGAAAAACTGGCTGCCCGCCGAGTTATTGTTGTTTACGAGCCTGCACATCGATATAACGCCGCGCTCGTGATTAAGCGTATTGAACTTATAGCCGTTGCCCGAAAACTCGCCCTCGATAGTATAGTCCGGTCCGCCCGTGCCGTCGCCCTTGGGGTCGCCCGCGCGCAGGAAATATGTCGGATAAAGATAATCCACTTTCAGCCCGTCGTAATACCCGCTGTTCGCGAGCGTAATAAAGTTAGAGACGGTGTTAGGCGCGCAGGCGGGGTCGAGCGTGAACGTCATCTCTATGCCGCTCTCCATCGTGATTACCGCCGTGGGCTTTGGAATATCCGCGTAAGGGCTTATCTCGATCGTCTGACGGCAGCCGCACAAAAGGACGGCGGCGAGCAGCGAAAAAGACGCACGATAAACGAATCTCCGAAATCTGCTCATGCCCTGTCCTCCCGTTTTACGCCCGCGCCTGATAAAAGCGCTCTCTTTCTCAAGCACATCTCGTCCACCCTGTTTATATACTCGCCTATGTTGCGCACGTTCGGCGTGCGCTCTATGCGCCTTTCGCGCGGAAACAGCCATTTCGTTATGGCGCCCGCGCCCAAAGCCAGCACGCTCGCAGTTTCTTCCATATTGCCTATGTTGTAAAGACACGCGCGGCCGCGCTTCGCGTAGCCTACGTTTTCGAGGTTGCCCGCCATATACTTTTGCCTGTACATATAGTAAGGCTGCCAGCCGCCCGCCTCAAGCTCGCGCCGCGCGAAATTCACCATATCGGCCGCCGCGCCGTTGCCCGCCTGATTATGCGGGTCGTTCTGCACGGTCAGATACTCGTGCAGCTTGCTGCCCCGCTTGATTGCCAGCGAATGCACAGTCACGCTCTCAGGGTCTAGCGCCTTGACGGTCGCTATGGTGTTTGAAAAATCGTCTATTGTCTCGTTTGGCAGCGCCGCGATAACGTCCATGTTAATATGGTCGAAGCCCGCGCGCCGCGCCATATCGAACGCCGAGAACGTGTCGGCGCTTGTGTGGTTGCGCCCTATGAGCATCAGAGTGTCGTCCGAAAACGTCTGCGGGTTTACGGAAATGCGCCCGACGCCGCGCGATCTAAGCATGTCGAGCTTTTCAGGGTCTATGGTGTCGGGTCTGCCCGCCTCGACCGTCCATTCGCGCGCGCCGTCAAACTCGCGCATCGCCGAATCGAGCACGCCCGCGAGCTGTCGCGCGGAAATCGAGGTGGGAGTGCCGCCGCCCACGTATCCCGCGCGAATTTTCATGCCCATATCGCGCATGAGCGCGCCCATATCGGAAATTTCGCGCGAAAGCGCGTCCACATACGGCTGCGTGAGCGAACCGTCGCCAATTTCGCCCGACGAAAACGAGCAGTACGCGCAGCGGCTCACGCAGAACGGTATGCCTATGTAAAGGTCAAACTCGCCGTCGTCAGGGTATATTAGCCTGCGCTGCATGTCGATTATCTCGCTGAGCAGCGACGTTTTCTCTTTTGACACCCTAAACTCGCGCTGAAGCCATTCCTCGGCTTCATCTGTTGACGACCCGCGCGCCAGCGCCTCGTACATGAGCCGCGTCGGGCGAATGCCAGTGAGCGAGCCCCACGGCGGGCAAAAATCGCTCAAAGCCGAAAGGCAGTCAAACAGCGCGTTCTTGGCGGCTCTCTTTCGCTCGCGCTTTACTGAAATATCGTCGCCGTCGCCGCAAGCGTATTCGCGCCTTTTATACACGCGCCCGTTCAGCAGACAGCTTTCCGCGCCGGGTTCGCTTGCGTGGACAATGCGCGTCTCGCCTTCGTCAGGCGATATGCCGACGTCTCCATAGAACAGGCGCACGACGTCGCACAATTCCGGAAACAGCCAGTTTTCGCGGGTCTCTATCCGCACGGTATTCATCTTTTGAACCGCTCTTTTATGTTTTTCAAAAGGCCGCCCGAGCCGTGACCGGGGTATACGGTTATGTCGTCGTCCAGCGCCAACAGTTTTTTGATCGAGCCGTACAGCTTCGCCCAGTCGCCGCCCAACAGATCCGTCCTGCCGAAGCCGTTTTCGAACAGCGTGTCGCCCGTGAACAACGCCTTTTCGCCTGCGAGCAGAAGGCACACGCAGCCGGGCGAGTGTCCGGGGGTATGAATAACAGTGAAATCAAGCCCGCCGAACGACGCCTCGCCCGAATCCAGAAAAGCGTCGGGCTTCACGGGTTTGAAAGCGTCTGAAAGATGAGCGGGCAGCAGGCATATCTCAGGGTTCGAGAGCGCGGAAGCGTCGGATGAGTGGATCAACACGCGCGTTCCGTAATCCGCGCGCAGGCGTTCGGCCGAGAGCACGTGATCAAAATGCCCGTGCGTCAAAAGCGCGTGCGAGGGTCTTACGCGCAAGCGCTCAAGCTCGCGCTTCAGAAGCGCGTAATCGTCGCCCGCGTCAATAAGCACGCATTCGTCCGCGCCCTTTTTGCGCGCTATATACGCGTTCGACGCGTACTCGCCGCACACGACCTTTGTAATTTCTATATCGGACATGCTAAAAATCCTTTCGGCTGTCGAGCAGTATAGTCACCGGCCCGTCGTTTATAAGCTCCACGCTCATATGCGCCCTGAAAACGCCCGTTTTTACGCACACGCCGCGCTCCTCCAGCCCTTTTTTAAGCTCGGAAAGCGTCTTTTCGGCGTATTCGGGGTCAGCCGCCGCCGAAAACGACGGGCGGTTTCCGTGGCGCGCGTCGCCCGCGAGCGTGAACTGGCTTATCAGCAATATTTCGCCGCCCACGTCCTTGACCGACAGATTCATCTTGTCGTTTTCGTCCTCGAAAACGCGCAGTCCCGAGAGCTTTTTGAGCATATATTCCGTGTCGCTTTGACCGTCGCCGTCCATCACGCACGCCAGAACCGCGAAGCCCGCGCCTATCTCGCCCACGCATTCGCCCGCGACTTTGACCCGCGCCTCCAAGACGCGCTGCACAACGCACCTCACTGAAAAACACCCTTTCGGCAATAAAGTTACGAGCTTACCCTGAACACCTCTATAATGTCGCTGCGCTTGCGAAGCTGCTTGATTATTTTTTCAAGCTGCGTCGTGTCTTTTATGGACAGCGTCAGCGTTATCTGGCTGGTCGAGTTTTTCATTGTGCGCGCGGAGACCGCGACTATGGGCACTTCGAGCGCCGCGAACAGCGTCGACAGGTCGGCGAGCAAACCCGCCTTGTCGTAGCCTATGACCTGTATGTCCGCGTCGTAAGCGCCGTGCGCCGTGCCCTCCCACGCGACCTTGACCATGCGCTCCGGCTCTACGCCCTCGTCTAGCATGTTCACGCAGTCGGCTCTGTGCACCGAAACGCCGCGCCCGCGCGTGACGTAGCCTATTATGTCGTCGCCCGGCAGCGGATTGCAGCAGCGCGCGAAGCGAACGAGCATACCGTGGTCGCCCTCGACGATTATGCCCTGCCCCGAACCCGCCGTAGGGCGCGGCTGAGGCGCTTCGGAAGTTTCGGGCGCTTTAACGGGTTCCGGCTTTACGGTCTTTTTGTATTCCTCCGCAAGCCTGTTGATCACCTGCGGCGCGGACAGCCCGCCGAAGCCCACTGTCAGATACAGATCGTCCAGCGACGAAAGCGAATAGCGCTTGTATAAAACCTCAAGATATTCGCTCTTGCAAAGCTGAGGGAATTGATAGCCGAGCCTTTTCGCGTCCTTTTCAAGCAGCTCGTGCCCGCGCTGTATGTTTTCGTCCTTCGACTCGTTTTTCAGAAACGCGCGGATCTTAGCCTTCGCCTCGCTGGTCTTTACAATCGAAAGCCAGTCGAGCGACGGTCCGCGCGAGTTCGCGGAGGTCATTATCTCCACGAAATCGCCCGTTTCGAGCGGCGTCGCGATGGGCACTATCCTGTGGTTCACCTTCGCGCCGACGCAGCGGTTGCCTATCGCGGAGTGTATGCGATACGCGAAATCGAGTGGCGTCGCGCCCTTGGGCAGCGATATAATGTCGCCCTTAGGCGTGAAAACGAGCACTTCCTCGGCGAACAGGTCAACCCTGAGCAGGTTTCCAAATTCGCCCGGGTCGCCCGTCTCGCTCTGCCACTCGAGTATGCGGCGCAGCCAGCTCAGCTTTTCGTCGAGCGAGTCCGCCGCCTTGCCCTCTTTATAGCGCCAGTGCGCGGCTATGCCGTACTCGGCGGTGCGGTGCATCTCCATAGTGCGAATCTGCACTTCGAACGGCCGCCCGTCCGGGCCTACGACAGTCGTGTGCAGCGACTGATAAAAATTGTCCTTCGGAACTGAAATATAGTCCTTGAACCGCCCCGGCACTTGAGGCCACAGCGAATGCGCCACGCCCAGCGCGCCGTAACAGTCCTGCTTCGTGTCAACGATAACGCGCACGGCGATGAGGTCGGTTATCTGTTCGAACGTCTTGCCCTGCGTCTTCATTTTTTTGTATATCGAATAAAAATGCTTCGGGCGGCCGTCTATCTCGTTGCGTATGCCCTCCTCGGCGAGCTTTTTCCTGAGCGTTTCGATTATGTTCTGTATCCAGTTTTCGCGCTCGGCGCGCTTCATGCCGACCTTCTCGACCAGCGCGTAATAGCCCTCCGGGTCGATATATCTGAGCGAAAGATCCTCAAGCTCCCACTTTACGGCGTACACGCCCAAGCGGTGCGCGAGCGGCGCGTATATGTCGAGGGTCTCCTTAGCTATTGGTATCTGCCGCTCGGGTTTCTGCGTTTTGAGCGTGCGCATGTTGTGCAGCCTGTCAGCCAGCTTTATGAGCACGACGCGAATGTCCTTCGCCATCGCTATGAACATTTTGCGGATCGACTCCGCCTGCTGATCTTCGCGCGTAAAGAAGTCCATGCGCGTGAGCTTCGTAACGCCGTCGACCATCAACGCGATTTCAGAGCCGAATTTCTTCTCGATAGTCTGCACTGTGACGGCTTCGACGTCCTCTACGCAGTCGTGCAAAAGCCCTCCCGCTATTGTGGGCGGGTCAAGCATAAGGTCGGCGAGTATTATGGCGACGGCGCACGGGTGCGCGAAATACGCTTCGCCCGACATGCGCCTTTGCCCGCTGTGCGCCTGCTCGGCGAACGCGTATGCGTTTTCGACGACCGAAACGTCGTCGGTCGGGTGATATTTGCGCACGTGCTCTATTATCTCCGAAAGCGGAGCATAGCCCTTTTCGGTTTGCGCGTTCTCGTTCATATACTCATGCCTCCCTTCCCGCGAAATATTCCCTGAGAACGGTCATTATACTGAATATGCGGCTCTCGGCAGGATCGCGCCTGACCATGGGCGGCACTTCAAGCCTCGCGCCTTTGTTAAACTCCAAAACTTTGACAAGCTCCAGCTCCTCAAGCGCCGAAAGCGCGAGCGCGACGGTCGCGTAGCCCGCTGTTTGACTTCCGGAACACGCGCGGACGAGCGCGTCGCGCGACTCGAACGCGTTTCTTGAGCGCGCTATAGAGCGCAAGCGCGAATACACGAGCCGCAGAGCGTCAATATCGGGCAAAAGCGAAAGCGCTTCGCAGGCGCGCGCGCCTGAAAGCGAATAATCTGCGTCTACGAGCCACGCGGGAATGCCCGCCGCCACGACGGTCGAGTATCCGCGCGGCCGTTCGCCCGCGGGGGACACGCACAGCGCGTTGAAGCAGCGCTTATCCGAAGGGTACTCTCCCGCGAAAACGTCGATCTCGACATCGCCGCCCAGTGAACGCAAAACCCCGGCGGCGCTTTCGGGCGACGCGGTTATTATGAGCGCGCCCTGACACTCGCGCTCAAGCGTTTTTCTGAGCGCCTCGACTGAGATTGCGGGCTTTTCGTCCGCGATGTGTGTACGATTATACACATGCTGTGTTAAGAATGATTGAAACATGCGCTGCGTAAGCGATTCTTCGCGAGTCAGGCACATATCGGGCGCGGCGGGCAGTATTTCGCGCATTTCGGCCTGCACATACCTGCGCCCCTGAAACTCGCTGACCGACGGCGCGAACACGCAGTCGGCGCGGGCGGGCAGCTTTGAAAACCTGTCGCCGTTGCGAAACCAGATGCCGTCTATCGCGTCCGAATCGCGTCTGAGCGTCAGCTTCAGGTGCGCGCCATCCGCGCCCACGCGGCGCGGGTTGCGTATGTCGCATTCCATTATAAACAGCGGCGCGGGGTTTCCGCAGCCCGTGGGCGTGAGCGCGTCGAGCGCGCTTATGCTGTCGTCGGACAAGTCCTCAGGCGCGACGCGCAGGTCGTATTCGATTTTCGGAATGTACGCTTTGTCGGGCACGGCGCTTTTGAGGTACGCGTCGAGCGCGCTTCTGAAATTTTCGATCTCGTCGGTCTTTATTTTAAGCCCCGCCGCCATCCTGTGCCCACCGAACTGTATCAAATGCGCAGACACGCTTGAGAGCGCCGCGTGTATGTCTATTTCGTCGGTCGAGCGGCACGAGCCTGTGCACACGTCGCCCTCCGCCGCCAGCACTATCGACGGATAGTGATATTTCTCAGTGAGCCTCGAAGCCGCCAACCCTATCACGCCGGGGTTCCAGTCTTTTCCCGCGACGATTATAGCCCTGTGCTTTGGAAAATCGAAGTTTTCGAGCAGTTTCTCGGCGTCGTTTAGCACCTTTTGCTCGAGCGTCTTTCTGTACGCGTTTTCGGAATTGAGCTCCTCGGCGAGCGACTCGCATTTTTCGCGGTTTACGCACGTTAAAAGGTCGTATGCGCGCATGGCGCTGCCTATGCGCCCGCCCGCGTTCAGGCGCGGTGTCAGCTGAAACGCGACATTGCCCGCGCTTATTACGCGCCCGCCCAAGCCCGCCGATTCTATAAGCGCGCGCACGCCGGGGCGCGGCGACATGTTTATGCGCTTTAGCCCCGCGCGCGCTATCACGCGGTTTTCGCCGTTCAACGGAACAATGTCGGCTATGGTCGCGAGCGCCGCGAAATCGATGTATTCCATCGCCGCGTCCAAGCCCGCGAGCGCGCACACCAGCTTAAACGCCACGCCCGCGCCGCACAGAGACGGAAATGGATAACGGTTCAGAAGCGGATTTACGGTCGGGCAGCGCGGAAGCTCGCCCTCGGGTCTGTGGTGGTCGGTAACTATCGTTTTAAGCCCCGCCGATTTCGCCATATCTGTGAGCGCTACCGCAGTTATTCCGCAGTCGACCGTTATGAGCAGGTCGTGCGTTTCCGCGATTTTGAGTATCGCGCTTTCGTTAAGCCCGTAGCCCTCGGCGTGCCGCGACGGCAGGTACGTATCGGCGTTCGCGCCCGCGCTTTTAAGATAGCCCGTCAGTATCGCGCACGCGCATACGCCGTCAACGTCATAGTCGCCCCACACGCATATGCGCTCGCCCGCCGCGACCGATTCGTTTATCATGTCGACCGCCGCGCGCATGTCGCTCAATAAAAACGGGTCTATGAGCTGCGATATATCGGGGCGCAAAAACGCGCGCGCCGATTCCGCGTCGCCTATGCCGCGCAGGCGCAGTATGTCGTAGAGTATTTCGGGCATGTCGTCGGGCTTTGTCCATTCGCCCGCGCACGGCGTTCTGCCGACGGGTTTGAGCATTCATGACCTCCGCAACGTAAATTGAGAAAAAAAGATATGGGAACGCGCCCGCGGGGCGTGCTCCCATATCCGATTGCGCGTATCAGTGGTTCTTCTGGAATTTGACGGCTTCCGCTTTCTTTTTTTTGCGCTCCTCGGCCTTGCCGAGCAGGAACGCCCACACCGGACCGTTCAGGAACAGCGCAGAATAAGCGCCCGCCAGCATACCGATTACGAGCGGGAACGTGAACTCGCGTATGGAGTCGACGCCGAGCACGTACAGCGTAACCAGCGTGAACAGCGTCGTGATGGTCGTGTTAACCGTGCGCGTGAAGGAGCGGCTCACGCTCATCTCGACGATCTCAGTGTTGCTGACGGTCGCGCCGAGCGCCTTTTTGTTCTCGCGAACGCGGTCGAAAATTATTATAGTGTTGTTTATCGAATAGCCGACGATGGTGAGCACCGCCGCTATGAACGACGAGTTCACCTGATAGAACGCGCGGAAGAAGCCCATGAACGCGATCATTATAAGCACGTCGTGCAGCAGGCCGAACATCGCCGCCAAGCCCGAATACAGGTCGAAGCGCAGCGCGATGTACACAAGCATAAGAGCCAGCGCCACGCCGAGCGCGAGCAGCGCGTTCCTGACCAGATCGGCGCTCGAGACCGCGCCCGCGTGTTCTATAGACCTGTATGTGAAGTTCGGATATTTCGCGGTCATTTCGCTCTCGAGCACTTCGCGCACGGCGGACGAGCTGTCGCCCATAGTGACTACGAAGCGGATTTGGTTTTCGTCGTCCGCGACGGTAAGCGCCTGCACGCTGTCGAACGGTATGTTCTTATCGCTGAGCGCAGCCTTGACGCTCTCTACCAGAGCGTCGGTATCGGCGACGTCCGTGAGCATGAACTGATGCCCGCCCACGAGCGACTTGTCAAGCTCGTTCTCGGTTATATAGTTGGCGCTCAGTTCGGTGTGCGCGCCGCCGCCGACTTTCGCCTTGCCGATTTCGTCAGAGACGGTTTTGATCATGTCGTCGGTCGTGTCGGCGAGCTTGAGCCTGATTTGCAGGTTCGTCATAGCGCCCGTGCCGTCGTCGCCCGACGCAGCCTTCGAGACCACGGAATCTTTATAGCCGTTCGCGTTCAATATGTCGACGACTTCCTCGGTCGAAAAATCTTCGCCCACCGAGTATTCGAGCAGCGAGCCGCCCGTGAAGTCGATGCCCAGATTCAGACCCACGCCGAATATATTCATGACGATCGCCGCGAGTATTATCAAAGCCGACACGGCGAGACAGAGCTTTGTGTGTTTTGTGAATGTCTGTTTTAGCATGTTCACAGGCCTCCTTATCGGGTATAGAGCCAACGCCCGGTGAAACCGAGGCGCAGCCCGCGCTTGAGCAGGAACTTGGTTACGAACACCGCAGTGAACAGCGACGTTATTACGCCCAGACACAGCGTGTAGCTGAAGCCCTTTATGCTGCCCGTGCCGAAGTACATCAGCACGAACGCGGCTATCAGCGTGGTCACGTTCGCGTCAATAATAGCCCTGAGCGCGTTTTTGTAGCCCGCGCCGAACGCCGACTCATAGGAACGCCCTGTGATAAGCTCCTCGCGGAAGCGCTCGAATATGACGACGTTCGAGTCGACCGCCATGCCAATGCCCAACAGTATGCCCGCGATGCCGGGCAGCGTGAGCTGTATCTGCAATTCCGCCAGCAGGAAGAACACGATGAGCATGTACACGGCAAGCGCCATATCCGCCATCAGACCCGGCAGCCTGTACATCACTATCATGAATATGAACACGAGCGCCACGCCTATGATGCCCGCTATGAACGCGGTGTCAATGGCGTCCTCGCCGAGCGTCGCCGATATGGCGCGCGTTTCGCTTTCTTCCAAATCGAGCGGCAGCGTGCCCGACATGATGAGCTTCGCTATGCGCGACGCTTCTTTGTATGATTCGTCGCTTGAATAGTTCGGGTTCAGGCTTATAGAAACGACTGACGTGTCGATTTCGGTCTGAACGGTCGGGCTGGCGAAATTGTCGTCGTCAAGCCATATGCTCACGGGACTGCCCACCAGGTTCGCCGTAGCCGCCGCGAACAAATCCCTGCCCTCGTCGGTAAGCTCGAACGCCACAGCGTAATTCAACTGGTTCTCATCGTCGTTCGTTACGCCCGCGCTCTTTATATGCTCGCCTGAAATAATTTCTTTGCCCGACGGATCGCGGAACGACAGCCGCGCGGGAGTGCCGATTATTTCAAGCACCTCCTGCGGGTCGGATATGTCGGGAATCTCGACGCGAATATAGTTCGTGCCCTGAATCGTGACGTTCGCTTCGGTGAAGCCCTGGTCGGTCAGGCGCGTGCGCAGCATGGAGACCGTGCCGTCCATAAGCGCGGCGAACTCTCTTGAATCGATTCCTTCGCTGTCGGCGTAATATACGGTGTATATGCCGCCGCGCAGGTCAAGCCCCAGCGACAATACGTCGCCAATGGGCGCGGGCATCTGCGTGTGCCCAATCTCTAAGCCCGTGAACGCGATCACCGAGAAAAAGACAATCAGCGCGAACACAACGCCGAGTGTCAGCCAGCTCTTTTTCCTCATCTGCCTATAAATCCTCCCCGTATGCGCCCGACGGACGCTGTGGTTCATACATCAGTTTATTATATATTGCAGCCTTGTCGAAGTCAACCGTATAAAATCGAAAAAAAGCGCCGCCGGAATGCCGGCGGCGGGATTTTTTGCCGTTTACAGCGAGCGGAGCTCGCGTTCTGAGCGCGTTCTGATTATGCAGTACATTATGGCGGCTATCGCGAACGCCGCGAGTATGAACGCGTATGTTATCAGAAGCGCGTGTTCGGGAACGGCGCTGGCGACGATTCCGCCGCCGAAACACAGTATCATCGACAGGAATATGGGCACGCCCGCCGACATGGACGATTTTACTATCTGCGTTTCGTTCTTCCAGTCGAAGCGGTGCGAGCGCAGGTTAAGCCACAGGCCGAACAGGCACACCGCCAGCCCGAACGAAATCGGCACTAAAAACCAGCTCAGCCCCGCGAGCGGTTCGGGCCTCAAAACGAGGCACATGGCGGTGGGCGCGAGCGTCAGCGCGGGCGACATGACGGCGATGTTCACGAGTATTTTTGAGTTGAACACGTCCATGGCGCGCACGGGCAGCGACTGCGTTATCCAGACCTGTTTGCCCTCGAGCGATATTGACGAGCCGGTCGTGCAGCACGACGACGACAGAAAACCGAGCGCGAAGGGCACGATGCCGGTGAGCAGGCTCAGTATAGACACGCCGTTTTGTTCGGGGAACAGCCCGAGCACGGTTTCGCGACCCGCGATTATAACGGCGGCCGACAGTATGAACGCTATGACAGACCCGAAGCCCGTGTTCATCACGTATACCGTGGACGCGAAAAACCTCGAAAACTCGCGCTTATACAGCGACTTCAGCGGGGACGACACGCGCAGCTCTTTCATTTTGAACTTGCGGCGCGCGGCCTTCGCCGTCACGCGGTCGTGAAGCGTGCGAATGTTGAATGTGAAGAACACTGCCGCCAAGAAGAACACCGCGAACGAACCGAGCGTGAATATCGCAAAACTTAAGAAATCGCCCGCGATGGCGTTCGCGAACAAGCGCGCCGGAGGGTACGCGCGCGTGGCGGCGTTCGAAACGGTTTTGGCAAGCTCCCCGAACGCCTCGTTCGATTCGGCGTTCAGTGAGAATATGAGGTACATATACGCCGACAGAAGCGCGAACATAAGTATCAGGTTCACATAGCGCGACTTGCGGAACACCGCCGAGACGCGCGTTACAAGCGAACCGAGCACCGAGCCTATCACGGCGGGCAAAAGCGGCAGCGCCAGCGCGCATACTATGAACAAGGGGTAGAACGTCCACTCGGGGGTCGCGAAATACGCGTACACGCCGCCCGCCGGAATCATTATTATCAAGACCGTGAGCATACTCGTTATATACTGAATAACAAGGCGGCTCACCGCTATCGACGAAAGCGACACAGGCAGCGCGACCTGCAAATCGTAATCTTTGAAACCCAGCAGAAGCTCGCCGCCCCTGTACACGCACGATATGAGCGTGAACGCGCCCGACAGCGTGAACATCGTAACCAGCATAGCCTCAAAGCCGCTGCCTATAGCTTGCAGATTGGCGGTCATTATGAAGCTGTACATGCCCGATATGAACATCAGAAACAACAGCATGAACGGCGAACCCGCGAGCATGAAAACGCGCTTGCGCCTGTCGGACGATTTTTGCGAATGGCGCAGCCTGTTCATTGAGAACATGCTTTTAAGGTATACGCCGACTAACAGCCGAACGTTCGTCATAGCGCTTCCTCTCCCTTGTCTACCAGCTCAAGAAAGACTTCCTCAAGGCTCTCGTCGCCGCGAACAGCGTCGATGCGCCCGTCGGCTATCAGCTTGCCTTTCTTTATAATGGCTATCTTGTCGCACAGCTTTTCGGCGACGTCGAGCACGTGGGTCGAGAAGAACACCGCCGAACCGCGCTCGCACGCGGCGCGCATGAGCTGTTTCATAGAGTACGCCGCCTTCGGATCGAGCCCCACGAACGGCTCGTCGAATATGAACAGCTTAGGCTCGTGCATGAACGACGCGACGAGCATCAGCTTTTGCTTCATGCCGTGCGAGTAGCCGCCTATAAGGTCGCCCAAGTCCTGCGTGATTTCGAAAGCGTCGGCGTATTTCTTTATTCTTTCCTCGCGCTCGCTCTTTTCGACCTTGTATATGTCCGCGAAAAAGTTCAAAAACTGTATGCCCGTCAGATAGTCGTAAAGCTCGGGGTTGTCGGGCACATAGGCTATGCGCTTTTTGCACTCTATAGGGTCTTTCTTTACGTCGTAGCCGTCTATCTGAATTTCGCCCGAATCGTAGTCGAGTATGCCCGTGACGGCCTTCAGTGTCGTCGTCTTGCCCGCGCCGTTGTGACCTATAAAGCCGTACACGTCGCCCGGCTCGACGGTGAGCGTCAGCCCGTCGACCGCCTTGTGCGCGCCGCCGTAGCTTTTCACCAGATTTTTGATCGTAAGTATCGCCATTATTCCGCCCCCATACGAAGTTTTTACATGAACATGATATTGCATTTTCGCCTTGATTTCAACTCAAAGCCGCCAAAAACCCGCAAATAACGTCTGAAAGCCGCTTAATGGGCGAACGAAACCCGCTCGAACAGTTTGTCGCCCGAACCGAGCCTGAGGCACGAGTCGAAGCCGCAGCTTTCTATATATTCGTAAACGCATTCGAACCACGCGTCCAGCTGATGCGCGCGGTGGCAGTCGGACGACGGTATGACGCTTCCGCCCAAATCGCGCCACGTTTTCAAGAACGTTTTAATTGGATACGGCACTGTCTGACCGCTCCGCGCGATGCCGCCCGTGTTCACCTCGAGCACGCCACACGCGCGTATCATGCGCCCAAGCGCCGCGTTTCCGGCGTTTATGTAATCAGAGCCGCTTTCGAAAAACCACTTAGCGGCGCGGTTGCTCTTGGCGATTATGTCGAAATGCGCGATTATGTCGGGCTTTTCGCGCTCGACGTATTCGGCGTACTCCGAAAAGTACGTTTCGAACGCCCTGCGCCAGTCGCCGCCGAAATGGGTGAAAACGAATTTCTCGACGCTCGCCGCGTCCGAATCTACCGCCGTATAGTCGCCGTTTTCGGCGACGAGGTAGTGGTTCGCCGCGAGTATGTATTCATATTTGGTTCTGTCGGCGGTGGACACCCTGTCGCGCTCTATGCCTCTCCATATGCGCATTCTGCCCGCGTATGCGTTTTTGAGGCGCTCTATTTCGGATATGTACGCGTCTTCGGCGTCCGCGGACAGCGCGTATTTCGGGTCGAACGGCTGGCTTGCGTGCTCCGTAAAGCCCAACGACGTAAAACCCAGCGCAAACGCGCGCTCCGCCATCTCGGATGCGGTGTTTTTGCCGTCCACAAACTGCGTGTGAGTGTGGGGGTTTGAAAGTATCTTCATAAGCTCATTCCTCCCGCGATAGAGTGAACCAGTTTTTGGCGCCCTCCGACGGCAGCATAAGCTCGCCGCGCGGCGAAAGGCTCACGGGGCCGACCTTGGGGCCGTCGGGCATACAGTTTCGCTTGAACTGGCTCGCGAAGAAGCGCGAAAAGAACACGCCGAGAGTTTTGTCGATTTCGCCTATCCTGTAAGCGCCGAACGCTTCCGCCGCCATGAAGCGCAGTTTCTCGCGCGAACAGAAGCGGCTCGCGAAATAATAGAGGAAGAAATCGTGCAATTCGTACTCGCCTATGCGCTGCTCGGTCGTCTCGCCGTCGGGCACAAGCTCCGGCGTTATCGCAGTTCCGAGCACGCTCAAAAGCGTCTCGCGCAGGTCGCCCGAAGCCGCGTTTTCGGCGTAAGACATAACAATATCGCGAACGAGCGTCTTGGGCACGCCGCAGTTTACGCAATAGTTCGACATGTGGTCGCCGTTGAAAGTGCACCAGCCGAGCGCCAGCTCCGACAGGTCGCCCGTACCCACGACGAGCGCGTTTTCCATGTTCGCTATGTCCATCAGTATCTGCGTGCGTTCGCGCGCCTGTATGTTTTCGTATGCCACGTCGCGAACGTTCGGGTCGTGACCGATGTCCTGCATGTGAGACAGGCACGCTTGAACGATGCTTATCTCGCGAAAATCCGTGCCGAACGCGCGGCACAGTTTTTCGGCGTTGTCGTGCGTGCGCCCGCCCGTTCCGAAGCCGGGCATAGACAAAGTGATTATTGATTCAGGCGGCCATCCGAGCGCCTTATACGCTTTTACCGCGACCAAGAGCGCGAGGGTGCTGTCAAGCCCGCCGCTCACGCCTATGACCGACTTGCGTATGCCCGAAAGGCGCAGCCGCTCCGCAAGCGCCATAGCCTGCAATTCAAGCGTGTCAAAGCAGTATTTAACGGTTTTCAGCGGGGTTTCGGCGGGCATGAACGGCCTGCGCGAAACGCGCGGCGGAAGTCTGTAGGCGCGCAGTTCGCAAACGACGGTTCTGTATGCGGTATTATCGCATTCTGAAAAGCGGCTTCCGAGCTTTTGACGCACAGAGCGCAGCTCAGATAGATCGACCGTCGCGCAAACGGCGGGTTCGCCCGCGCCGCCTATGGGACGCGCGGCGGAGAAAAGCAGTTTTCCGTTGAAGGCGATGGTTTTTCTGCCTGAATACACCGCGTCCGCGACGCTCTCGCCCGCGCCCGCCGACGCGCGCAGGTACGCGCATTTTCCTCGGAGGGAAGTATCCGCGTCAGCGCCGTCCGAATCGTTATCGGACGCGGTTTCAGCGCCCGACGAAAGGTTGAATATAACGTTCGCGCCCGCCGCGCAGTGCCTGATGCCCGGCGACACGGGCACTTGCGAGTCGTCGCCTATCTCGAACCCGAACACCGCCGCGCAGCCGTTCGCCTTGACGAGTATGTCGGTTCCGAACGGGACGCTTTCGCCCGCGAAATCTATGAAATCGAAGCGCGCCGAACGCGCGGGCTTGTATATGCGGCCATCAGTAAACGACTTCGGAATCACCGCCAGCAGCCGCCCGCCGCAAGCGCAGACGGCGCAGTCGTAAAGCGCGCCCGCGTTTTCCGCGGGACAGCCGAACGCGACCAGCTGACCCGTGCGGGAGGTCGCTTCGACGACCGAAAGCGCCGATTCCATGCAAGCCTTGACGAATGACGGCGAACGCGACATGTCCATGCACGTGAAGCCCGAAATCGCAAGCTCCGGGAATACGAGCGCGTCCGCGTCCACCGATTCCATGACGTTTATAATGGCTTCGGCGTTATATACAGGGTCGCCCGCGCGGGTTTCGGGCGAGCACGCCGCGAGCCGCGCGCATTCGGGGTATTTTGACATATACGCGCCGACCGCGCTCTCGGAAGCGAGCGAAGGGTCGTGGCGGCGCATACGCGCGCGCAGTTCGCTCGAATGCGTCGTCTCAGTGCCGGACGGCAGGCGCACATACTCGACGCGCACCGCGCCCCGAAGCCCGTCTATGAAAAGCTCCTCGCGCCCCTGCTTTTCGTATTGCGTTATCAGAAATTCGGTGAGCGCGACAAGCTCGGAAGCGCGCGCCCAACGCGGAAGCTCCGGCAGCTTGTCCGCGCCCATCGCGAACAGTATGTCGCTTTCGGGGTATTCGCGACCGAGCGCAGTGAGCGCGTCGAACGTGCACAGGTTATCTTTGAGCGCCGAAAGGTCGATCGTCGCGTTTTTAAGCCCAAAGCGCTTTATAAGGTCGTAAAGCATGTCGATTCGCGCGACGTCGGGCAGCACGCTTTCGGAAGGCTTCCACATTTTGATAAATTCCGCGCCCGACGGCAGCAGTATAAGCCGCCCGTTCGCGCCCGCCCGCTCAGAAAGCGCGCGTATAGTCGCCTCGTGGGCGGGAGTGGGCGGGTTGAACGCGCCGCCGTAAACAATCAGGCAAGGCCGCTTCATTTCATCTTTCCCCCCGAATCATATTCTCCCGCAGCTCGTACATTTTGACGCTCATGTCAACGAAGTGCTCGTGCGGGTTTTCGAATCTGAGCTCTTCCTCCCAAAGCTCCGTTTCGACGCGCGTTTTCACATATTCGCGTATGCGGCGCGCGTCGGGGCGATCGCCCACGCGAGAACCGTCTATGAACACGGGCTTGCGAATGTCGGAAAACGAACAGTTTTCGAAATATGTCTCGCGCCACGGGCGCGAAGGGTCTATATATCTCACGCGCCCGCCGTAGGGTATAGGCTCGTCCCAAAGCGCGACCATGTCGGCGACGCTCTTTCCGCTTGCGTCGTACACGCGCAAAAGGCGCTTAAGCCCCGGGTCGGTTATCTTTTCAACGTTTTCTGAGAGCTTTATGCGCGGCGCGAACCGCCCGTTCTCCCAGACGGCGGCGAGCTTATAGACCGCGCCGAACACTGGCTCGGAGCGCGCGGTTATCATGCGCTCGCCCACGCCGAACACGTCTATGCGCGCGCCCTGCGCAATTAAAGACGCTATCGTGAACTCGTCCAGACTGTTCGACGCCACGATTTTACAGTCGTCAAGCCCCGCCGCGTCGAGCGCGGCGCGCGCCTTCTTTGACAGATACGCCAAGTCGCCGCTGTCAATGCGTATGCCCTGCAAGCGCTTGCCCATGGGTTCGAGCACGTTTTTGGCGATCTTGATGGCGTTCGGCACGCCGCTCGACATAACGTTGTACGTGTCGACCAGCAGCGTGCACGCGTCGGGATACGCGCGCGCGTACTTCTCGAACGCCGTGTATTCGTCGTCGTAGAACATAACATATGAATGCGCCATAGTGCCCGACACGGGAATCGAGAACATCTGCCCCGCGAGCACAGTCGCCGTGCCGCTCGCGCCGCCGATGTACGCGGCGCGAGCGCCGTACACAGCCGAATCTATGTTGTGGGCGCGCCGCGCGCCGAAATCGGACACGCTTCGCCCGCCGGCGGCGCGCGCTATGCGGTTCGCCTTCGTGGCTATGAGCGACTGGTGATTTATCTCCAAAAGAATCGCGGTCTCCACAAGCTGCGCCTCTATGAGAGGCGCGACGACGGTGAGTATGGGCGTGCGCGGGTACATCACAGAGCCTTCGGGGAGCGCGTAGACGCTGCCCGTGAAGCGGAAGTTTTTGAGATACGATAAAAATTCGTCGCAAAAAACGCGTTGGTCTTTCAGAAAGGCTATGTCGTCGTCGGTGAAATGCAGGTTTTCGATGTAGTCCGCAACCTGCTCAAGCCCCGCGAATATGGCGAAGCCGCCGTCGTCGGGGTTTCGCCTGTAGAACACGTCGAACGCGGCCGTGACGCCGCCGACGCCGTCGCGGAAATAACCGTTCGACATCGTAAGCTCGTAAAAATCCATTACCATTGAGAGATTGCGCTCTCTATTCTGCTGAAACATTCGCGCCTCCTTGACGGTTTACATAATTCAGTCGAGTATGTCTATCTGGCACGCCCGCATGGCGGCGAGCGCGCGCTCGTGACCTTCCCTTGTCGCGCCCGCGCACGCCGAACGGATAACGGCTACGCGGCACTCGGGCAGCGCCGCCTTTATTATGAGCGCGTTTGATATGACGCAAATGTCGGTGCACACGCCTATCAAAGTCACGCAGTCTATGCGCGCTTTCGCGTTTTCGGAGATCAGGTAATCCGCAAGCTCGAGGCTTCCGAACGCGGGTTTATCGAATATTTTCTTTCCCTCGCTAAAACGCGAGACTTCGGGGCACAGTCGCCAGCCTTCGCTGCCTTTGACGCAGTGCGAAACAGGCAGCCGCCGCCCCTCCTGCGTCGAGAGATAGTCGCGCTCGTGGGTGTCCCGCGTGAACACGACCTCGCCCTTGAAGTCCGCTATGATCCTTTCGGCGGACGCGGCGGCGGCGGGAGAATCGGCGGTTCCCAACACGCCCGTAACGAAATCGTTCTGCAAATCGACAGCGACCAGAAAACAGCGCATAAAAACACCGCCCGCAAGCATATTCGCGTATCATAAAACGCTATAACGATTATAGTGCTTTTATCGGGCGTTGTAAGCACTTCGCGGTAAAAAAAGAAACGCCGCGGCTTTATTGTTCCGCGGCGTATCCGTTTTGTCAGCGTATGCCGAGCATCATCTGCTCGCGTTCCTCTTTGAACTGGTTGGCGTAAAGGTTGTAATAGTAACCGCGCTTCTGTATCAGCTCCCTGTGCGTGCCCGACTCCGTGACCACGCCCTTCTGTATGACCAGTATGCGGTCGGCGGTGCGTATAGTCGACAGGCGGTGCGCGATTATGAAGCTCGTGCGCCCCTTGAGCGACGTTACGATCGCCTTTTGTATCTTCTGTTCGGTCTCGGTGTCGACCGACGACGTCGCCTCGTCGAGCACGAATATCGCGGGGTTGGCTATGAGCGCTCTCGCGAACGATATGAGCTGCTTCTGACCCGTGGAGAGGCGGTTTCCGCCCTCGCCCACGTCGGTGTCGTAGCCCTTTTCGAACTTCAGTATGAAGTCCTCGGCGTCGACCATCTTCGCCACGCGCTCCACGTCCGCGTCGGTCGCGTCGAGCCTGCCGTAGCGTATGTTTTCGCGGATAGTGCCCGAAAACAGGTGCGGCTGCTGCAAAACGTAGCCCAAATGCGATTGCAGCCACAGCTGCGAGCGCTCGCGGTAGTCAACGCCGTCTATAAGTATTCTGCCCTCGGTCGGCTCGTAGAAGCGGCAGATCAGGTTTACGATGGTAGACTTGCCGCTGCCCGTCTCGCCGACGAGCGCTATTGTCTGACCCGCGTCCACGTGCAGCGTGAAATCGCTCAGAACGCGCTCGCCGCCAGAATATTTGAACGTCACGTTCTCAAAGTCGATGTCGCCCTTTATATCCGCCCAGTTTTCGGTTTTCGGGTTGAAGTTGTCGCCGTACTCCGCCTCGACTTCCCGCGTGTCGCGGATCTCAGGCTCGGTTTCGATCATCGTTATGACGCGCTCGGCGGCCGCCTGACTGTTTTGCAGGTCGGCGAATGTGCGCGCTATGCCGACTATGGGCTCGAATATGTTGCTCGCGAAGTTTACAAACGCGGTGAGCGTACCTATCGTTATGACGGTTGACGCTATCTGAACGCCGTCGGAGAACACGGCAGAACCGCCCCTCCACAAAGTGTACGCGATAGCCACGGAGCCGAGCGACATGACGATCGGGTACAGAAGCGCGCTGAGCAGCGCCGCGCGAATAGAGTTGTGCTTCATGGTGTGAGTCAGCGCGACAAATTCCTCGCCGTTCGCTTCCTCGCGCACGAGCGTTTTCGTGGTTTTCGCGCCCATTATGCCCTCGTTGAACGCGCCGGTAATTTTGGAGTTGGTCTTGCGCACTTCGCGGTAGCTCTTAAGTATGCGCTTCTGGAAATACATCGAGACCACGGCGATTATGGGTATGACCGACAACACCGCAAGCCCGAGTATCCAGTTGAGCGTCAGCATTTTATACGTCGCCATGACGACGTAGCCCGCGCCCCACATGAGGTCTATAAGCCCCCAGCCTATTGTGTCGCCCAAGCGCTGCGTGTCGTTCGTCATGCGGGCTATCATATATCCGACAGGGGTCTTGTCGTAATATGAGAACGACAGTTCCTGCAAGCGGCGGAAGCCTATTTTGCGTATTCTGTGAGTCATGCCCACTTCGACTTTGCCCGACGTGAAGCAGAACGAGAATATGCATATGACCTGCGTTATAATGACGAGCGAATACCGAAGCGCGAACCAGCCGAAGTTTGCCAGCCTGTCGGAAGAGGCTAAGGCGGCGGCTTCGCCGACGGGCGCGATGTATGTGTCTATGGCTTCCTTCGTGAGCATCGGTATCTGCACGTCGCAGTACGCGCTCACAAGCATAAGCGTCATTATGAGCAGCAGATGCAGGTGGAACGGCTTCGCGTAGCCCACCAGCTTTTTCCACAGCGACATATCGAATCGTTTGGTATAATCCTGTTCTTCCTGAAACTGCATAAGCGTTCCCCCCTTACGCGCCCAATTCGGCCATGTTCAGCTCTTCTTCGAGCGCCGACTGAATCAGGTATATGCGCCTGTACAGGCCGTCTTCGTGTATAAGCTCGTCGTGCGTGCCCGTTTGCGCGACGCGCCCGTTCTGCATGACGATTATGCGGTCGGCTTCCGAAAGCGTGGTCAGGCGGTGAGAGATTATGAATGTGGTCGCGCCCTTCTCTCCCTGCCTGCGCCCGGCGTTCAGAGCCTCGCGTATCGCCTTGTCGGTTTCGGTGTCTACCGCCGAGAGCGAATCGTCGAATATGATTATGTCGTTTTGTTTAAGCAGCGTGCGCGCTATGGCGATCCTCTGCTTCTGCCCGCCCGAAAGCGTCACGCCGCGCTCGCCCACGAGCGTCTCGTAGCCGTTTTCGAAGTCGGTTATGAACTCATGCGCGCAGGCGGTGCGTGCCGCCGTCTCGATCATGTCGTCGGACGGGTCTTTCACGGCTATGCCAATGTTCGATTTGACAGTGCGCGAATAGAGAAACGGCTCTTGCAGTATCAGCCCGATGCGGCCGCGCAGGTGCTTTTTGTTTATCTTCTTGATGTTCACGCCGCCGATCGTTATCTCGCCGCGCCCGTCGTCCACGTCGTAGAGCCTTTGCAGAAGGTGCATAAGCGTCGACTTGCCGCTGCCGGTCGCTCCGAGTATGGCGACGGTCTCGCCCGCCTTAACCTTGAAGTCTACGTCTATGAGCACGGGGTTCATCTTTTCGTATTCGAAGCCGACATGCTTAAACTCTATGTCGCCGTAAACCGGCGCGTCGTATGATTCGGGGTCGTCAGTCTCGCTCTTTTCGCACAGTATTTCGTCTATGCGGTCGAACGATACCATCGACTTGCCCATATCGGACAGTATGCGCCCCATCTGGCGAATGGGCCACAGAAGCATCGATATGTAGCTTACGAACTTTGTCATGTCGCCCAGCGACAGCACGTCGGACGAGCTCGCCGCCAAAAACACGCCGTATATAAGCGTCACGCCCGTTTGCGCCATGCTCAGAAAGTCGCTGCCCGACCAGTACACCGCCAGCAGGTTGCACAGCTTGCGGTTTTTCTTCCACAGGTCGTCGTTCGCTTCGTCGAACTTGTCAATTTCGAACTTCTGCCTGCCGAACGCGCGCACGACGCGCACGCCGGTCAGGTTTTCCTGAAGCACGGCGCTCATCTTACCCTCGGCCTCGTCGGCGAGCTTGAAGCTGCGGCGCACCCACTTGAAGAACCACATCGCGAACACGAACAGCGGCGGCACGAGCACCATGCTCACGAGCGTCATTTTGACGTTTATGTTGAGCATCAGGTACAGAGCGACGATCAGCATGAGCACGGCGCGGAACACTTCGACTATCTGGTTTTGCAGAAAGCGGCGTATCGTCTCGACGTCGGATGTGCACCTCTGTATAAGGTCGCCCGTCTTTGCCTTGACGTGGTAGTCGTAGGGGAGGGTCTGCAAATGCGTGTAGAGCTTATCGCGCATGTTCTTGGCGATAGCCTCCGACGCGGTCGCCGTCCAGCGCCCCCTGAAATACTGGAACACGCCGTTCAGCACGTACAGAATGATTATCGCAAGCCCCACCAGCCACAGGTTATGTATGACGTAGTCGCGCCCGCCGCGCGCGTTGAAGAAGTCGTTCATGAACCACGGGAACTTGAGCGGGTTCGAGTTCTGCTCGATCTGGTCTCTGAGCGCGTCGGCAATGCCGCCCAGCACCGTGGGCGTTACGAAGCCGAGCACGCTGGTCACGCCGACCGCAAGCACCGCGCCGGCGTAGCGCAGGCGGTTGCCCTTCATGAACATGTTGAGAAGTCTGAGTTTTCGAGATGCCATAATATCCTCCAATTATTGTCCGAGGGCGCAAAAAACCGTCGGGCGTTATGAGACCCGACGGTGACGCTTACCCGATTACGGGTATGACTACGGCTTCACTGGCGGGCAGACGAATAGCGCGGAAAGCGTGACAAAGCCTACGCGTGACACGCGCATTGCCGAACGGATCTGACGGTTTTTGTTAGTCATTTCGCTGCCCCTTTCCTGTTTGATACGGCTTGTTAAGTATACTATCGACAGCCGCATATTGCAAGCCTCAAATCGAATAAATGTACGGTTTAACATTCATTTTACGGGCTGTTTCGACTTTACGGGCAGCTTCAGCCGACCTTCCGTGAAGCGAAACCAGCCGCGCAGATAATCGCGTATCATGTCGGGATTCGTGGTCATAGGCATGTGCGACGCGTTTACGTTGTGAATTTCGCAATCCGGCAGGCGGCGCAGCAGCCTTTTAGGGATCTGCCCTCCGAATATGCGGTCGCGCGAACCCCATATGAGCATGACCGAGCCTTTCACGCCGAAAGCCGAGTCGGGCACCGAATAGCCGTCGCGCATGAGCGCGTACAGCGTTTCGAGAGCGCCGTCGCGAGTGAACGAGCGGTATGAGTCGCCGAGCCGCGCTTTTCCCGGATATTTGCCGTACAGTTTGTCGGCGAGACTGCGAAACCGCCTTTTGTCTTTTATATAGCGCCCGTGCCACCAGCGAATGATCTTCTCGCCCGATTTTTTCGAAAGCAGGCTGTGCAGCGGAAGCGGCGTGAAGCGGTCGGTGACAGGGCATATGAACGCGCGAGAGAGCGTGCTTTCGGGCTGATACAGCGCCATGTGCATAACGGCGGCGCAGCCGCTGCCGTGCCCGACCAGATGCCACTTGGACATATGATCGCCTGTGAAATCGTCGACAGCATCGAGTATGCCCCACATTATGCGCGCGCGGGTTTCGTTGTCCTGCGGCACGTTTTCGCCGCACGGGCAGCGCCCGAAGCCCGGAAGCTCCGAAACGACGCTCAGACAGCCGTCGCCCGCGAGCAGCGAGCACAGGTCGTCGAAAGCCGAAGCGTCGCACACGGGCGAACACGCGAACAGCGCCTTGGCTGACGCCTCGCCGTCGGGGAAATACACGCGAAAGCGAACGCGCACGCCTTGAAACGACATGCTCATGTCCTCCGCGCGCATAGCTTCGCCTCCCCCCGAACGGGCAAATTTCCACACGGTATTCTAGCACACGCGGCATAAACATTGATTTCCATTGTATTTAGGTTTCAATACATTTCTCTGACACATTCGCAGGCGCGCGTTTTCGCATATGTTTACATTGCAGGCGTTGAACCGAGCGGCGGCTGATTATATAATAGAGCGGATATGTGATATGGAGGTCGGTACGTATGAGTAGTGTACACGTAATCAATCACCCGCTTGTGCAGCACAAGCTGACGCTCATGAGACAGAAGGAAACAGGCGCGAAAGAATTTCGCGAGCTTCTGAACGAAATAGCGATGCTCATGTGCTATGAAGTGACGCGCGAGCTGCCGCTTGAGGAGATCGAGATCGAAACGCCCATATGCAAGTGCAAGAGCAAGGTCATATCCGGCAAGAAGCTCGGCGTAGTGCCCATACTGCGCGCGGGTCTGGGCATGGTTGACGGCTTCATGAATCTCGTGCCCACGTGCCGCGTGGGTCATATCGGGCTGTACCGCGACCCCGAAACGCATATGCCCGTGGAATACTACTGCAAGCTGCCGCCCGACGCGGGCGAGCGCGAGCTGATACTGGTCGACCCGATGCTGGCGACGGGCGGTTCGTCGTCGGCCGCCATAGGCTTTCTGAAGGAACGCGGCTGCAAGCACATAAAGCTCGTGTGTCTGGTCGGCGCGCCGGAGGGCATAGCCGCAGTTCAGGAAGCGCACCCGGACGTGGACATATACATCGCGGCTATAGACGAGCGCCTGAACGAAACAAAGTATATCGTGCCCGGTCTGGGCGACGCGGGGGACAGGCTTTTCGGCACCAAATAACGCTTAACGCAAGGCATTACAAAAGCATCCGACAAGGGTGCTTTTTTTGTTCGCATACAAAATTGAGCAATAAACGCGCAATCGGCGGGGGGCTATATCGCTTTTTGAGCGTAAACTGAGCAATTTTCGCCCAACAGGACCATAATTCGCCTGTTTTTCAAGTGCAATCTGACATTTTAACCAGTAATTCTTTGTTGCAATTTCTCAAAATGCTATATATAATTCGTCTATAGAACAATATACGGAGGTTTCTGTGAGTCAACACTTTTTGCGGGCGGTCAAGGGCGTTCGTATGGAGTACAACCATGAAATGGCGCCCCGCAGCACCGGCGCGAACATGCACCGTGAATGCGAAATAAACTATGTGTTTTCGGGCGAAAGCGTGTACTTCATTGAAGGCTGCAGCTACCTCGTGTCTGCCGGTTCGCTCGCGTTCGTAGGGCCGGGCAGGATACACAGAACGGAGTCGTCGGGGCGCGTGCGCGCGGTCGTTATAATCGACACAGAGATACTGAACTCGTTCGACGCTCTGCTGCCCGAAGCGCGCCTGCGCGAACTCACTGAAACCGACTGCATGGTCGTCAGGCTGTCGCCCGCCGAGCGAACGTGGGTCGAAACGCTGATAAAAAAGCTCGCCGCCGCCATGGAAGCCAAAACAGAGTGGCAGGACGCCATAGCGCGCCTGCTGGCGGTTCAGCTCTTAGCGACCATATGCGACCAGACGCAGCCCAAGCAGGCTATTCCCGCCCTCGAAGAACCTCCGTACCAACGCGTGCGCGCGGTGAGCGAATATCTGCGCGAGCACTACTCCGAGGACGTTGATCTCGACTTTCTGTGCAAAAAGTTTTACGTGAGCCGATACTATCTGTGCCACACGTTCCACGCGCTCACGGGAGCGACGGTGATGGGCTATCTGACGGCGGTGCGCATACAGAACGCGTGCGAGCTGCTGGGCGCGGGAAGCGAGTCGGGAATGCCCGAAATCGCGCGCAAATGCGGTTTCCGCACGATCTCGGCGTTCAACCGCGCGTTCAAAGCGCGCATGTGCATGAGCCCTACGGTCTACATGCGCACTCTCGGCGGAAAATAACGGCCTTACGGGCGTTATCGGTTATTCTCAATTCGTTGGAGGGGTAACAGTTTATGAAAATTCTCGACTGCACACTCAGGGACGGCGCGAACGTCGTCGGAAGGGGCTTTTCGCGGGAACTGACAAAGTTGATGATCGAAGGGCTCATCAAAAGCAACATTAAGCTCATCGAGATGGGCAACGCGCTGGGCTTGGGCGCGTATGACGCCGACAAGTCTATAGCGCCGCTTACGGACGTTGAATATTTGGAGCTGGTTCAGCCCTACTTAGGCTCTGCCGAAATAGGCATGTTCATAGGTCACAAAAACGTGAACGAAGCTAACGTCGCGCTCGCCAAAAAGTACAATCTGGCGTTTCTGCGCGTCGGCGCGAACGCGGGCGACGGCTATATGGCATACGACAAAATACGCATGGTCAAGGCGGCGGGGCTTAAGTGCTTCTACTCGATAATGAAGGGCTATATACTGCCCCCGGACGAGCTTGCCAAAGAGGCGTGCCAACTCGAGGCGTGCGGGCTTGACTCCATAACGATAATGGATTCCGCCGGCACGATGACCCCCGACGAAGTTGAAGAATACTGCCGCGCGCTTTCGGGCGCTCTCAAAATACCCCTCGCGTTCCACGGTCACAACAATCTGGGGCTTTCGATAGCCAACGCGCTCTCCGCCAAAAAGGGCGGCGCTAAGATAGTCGACACGGGGCTTATGGGCATGGCGCGCAGCGCGGGCAACTGCTCGACGGAGCTTTGCGCCGCCGCTTTCCAGAAGCTCGGCGACATGCAGTACGTCGATCTGTACGCGCTGCTCGGTTTCATCGATAACGAGCTTATGCCCGCCATGAAACAAATATCCGAATACCGCGCGCCCGTGACGCCGAACGACCTGATCTACGGTTTGGCGGGCTGCCATTCGAGCTTCTCGAAAACGTTCGAGGAGATCGCGAAGGCGAACGGCGTAAGCCTTTACAGGCTGATCGTCGAGGCTTCTAAAATCGACCGCAAAGCGCCGAGCCGCGAGCTCATTCAGCAGTGCGCGGACGCGCTCAAATAGCGGAAACGGAGGAAACGCGATATGCCCAACGTAAACTGGAAAACGCTGAAAGCGTACTGTCAAAAACTGCTCGTCGCTCAGGGGCTGACATCGGACGACGCGGAAGTCGTATCCGACGCTCTGGTCGACGCGGATCTGTGCGGGGTAGAGTCGCACGGCGTTAGCCGCATGACGATATATCTCAAGCGCCTCGAAACGGGCGTCGTCAACTCAAAGACCGAAATCGTCGCCGAGCGCGAATACCCGGCGAGCGTCGCGTTCTCCGCCTGCAACTCGATGGGCATGGTCGTCGCCAAAAAGGCTATGCTGCGCGCCATTGAAAAGGCGAAGGAAAACGGCTGCTGCATAGCGACGGTGCGCGCGTCGAACCACTTCGGCATGGCGTCGTACTACGCGAGGATCGCCGCCGAAAACGACATGCTCGCCATTTGCGGCACGAACGCGCCGCCGAACATAGCGCCCACGGGCAGCTCTGTGAGCTATATGGGCACAAACCCGATAGCCTTCTCCGCGCCCACGAACGGCGCGCCCATAATACTCGACATGGCGCCGAGCGTCGTCGCGATGGGCAAGGTCATACTCGCCGCGAAGCTCGGAAAGACGATCCCTGAGGGCTGGGCGCTCACGAAGGAAGGCCGCCCGACGACCGACCCGAACGAGGGCATGAAGGGTACGGTAGTGCCTATAGGCGGGCCCAAGGGCTACGGCCTGAGCCTGTTCATGGACATTTTCTCGGGCGTGCTCAGCGGCGCGAAGTTCGGCCCGCATCTGGGCAACATGTGGCACGACTTCGAAAACACGCAGGATGTGGGTCACTTCTTCATAGTGGTCGACATATCTAAGCTCACCGACCTTGCGGAGTTCAAGGCGCGACTGGGTGTAATGGTTTCCGAAATAAAGGCGCTTCCCAAGAACGAGGGCGTTTCCGAGATATTCCTGCCGGGCGAGATCGAGCACAACAGAAAAGCCGCGCGTATGCAAAACGGCATCGACCTGCCCGACGTGGTATACGCGGAGCTCAAGGCGCTCGGCGAAAAATACAGAATCGCGATAGATTTCTGATAAACCCAAACGGAGGAAAGCATGAAGTATATTAACATGACGGGAACGGGGCTCGTGGTCTCGAAGGCGTGTCTGGGCGCTATGACATTCGGCGGTCAGGTGACGGAAAAAGAGGCTATCGACATCATTAAGGCCGCGAAGGATTTGGGCATCAACTACATCGACACCGCGAACGTCTACACCGAGGGCGAGAGCGAGAGAATCGTCGGCAAGGCGCTCAAAGGCGAACGCGACGAGTGGGTGCTCGAAACGAAGGTGTGCAACTCGGTCGGCGAGTTCCCGAACGACAACGGGCTTTCGCGCCGCCACATAATAAAGGCGGTCGAAAACAGCCTTAAAAGCCTGCAAACCGACTATATCGACGTTTACTACCTGCACCGCCCCGACCACCGCACGCCGTTTGAAGAAACGATGAGCGCCATGGATTCGCTGGTGCGCTCGGGCAAGGTGCGCTATATAGGCATCAGCAATTTCTCCGCGTGGCAGATAGCCGACATAATCGCGTTGTGCAAGGCGAATCTGCTGACCGCGCCCGTAATCAATCAGACGGTTTACAACCTGCTCACGCGCGGCATCGAGGACGAGCTTCTGCCGATGGCGAAGCAGCACGGCATGGGCGTTATGGTGTACAATCCGCTCGCGTCGGGCATGTTGACGGGCAAATTCAAAAAGGGCGACGCGCCCGTCGCGGGCACGCGGCTCGCCACGAACAAAATGTACGCCGACAGATACTGGTCCGACGAAAACCTCGACGCGACCGAAGAGCTTAAGCAAATAGCTGACAAAGCGGGCGTTTCGATAATCGACATGGCGCTCAGGTTCGTATCGAACGCGCCGGGCGTCGACTGCGTGCTGGTCGGCGTGAGCAAGATAAGCCAGCTTCAGCAGAACGTGGCGGCGGTGCTCGGCGAGTCTCTTGACGAAGGCACGCTTAAGGCGATCGACAAAGTGTATTCGCGCCTGCCCGTCGGCACGAGATTCAAATACTACCGCTGACAAAAGTTTTCCCGCGCCGCGCGTGTGGCGCATCACATAGACCTTGAACCTTTGGGGGAGGCTTCGGGGCGCTTACAAAAGGACTTACAAAACGTAAAACAGGAGGTTTCAACACAATGAAGAAACTGGTATCCGTGGTCATGGCTCTGTGCCTGATGTTGGGCTGCGCGGCCGTATCCGAAACGGTCATGCCCATATCTCAGGACGGAGTAAAGCTGTCCGTGTTCTGCATACTGGACGGCAAAGCTTCCGTGTCGCTGTCCTCGCTTGAGGAAAACCTGACCATGCAGAAGTACGAAGAGCTCTCCGGCGTGGACATCGAGTGGTTCCACCCGTCGAGCGCGACCAAAATCGGCGAAGCCGTCAACCTCGTGCTTGCGTCGAACGAGCTGCCCGACATCATATTCAACATCAACGACGGCAGCGAGAACCTGGACACGCTGATCGCGAACGGGCTTATACTGGATCTTAAAGATCTTATCCCCCAGTACGCCCCGAACCTGAACAAGCTGCTCACCGAATACCCCGAGCTGCGCGCTCAGATAACCACCTACGACGGCAACATCGGCGCTCTGCCGAGTATGCGTCTGGCGGAGACCACGCGCTATTTCGAGTCGTTTATAATCCGCGGCGACTGGCTTGAAAAGCTCGAGCTCGAATACCCGACCACCACCGAAGAATGGTACGAAGTTCTGTCCGCGTTCAAAACCAAAGACCCGAACGGCAACGGCGAAGAGGACGAGCTTCCCTACGTCGGCAACACCAACGAGGAAATGAACGTGTACCGCCTGAGCTCTCTGTGGGGATTCAACGGCTGCTTCTATAAGCAGTACGCCACCAGCGTGCTTGATGGCAGCGTAACGTTCGCCTGCGACGCGCCTCAGTTCGACGAGTGGGTCGCCGAGATGAACAAGTGGTATTCCGAAGGCCTGATCGACCCCGAATATGTGAGCACCGACCCGACCACCTGGAAGGAAAAGACGCTCACCGACCGCGCGGGCGTGTTCTACGGCAAGATGAACGGCGGCATCGGCACTCTGCTGGGCGCTTATGACTACGCGGCGGGAGACCCCGACTTCAGCCTCAATCCCGTGCCCTACGCCATAACCGACGACGGCAAATCCTACGATTTCTATTCTCAGGACATATACGACAGGGGCGGCTGCGCGATTTCCGCCAAGTGCGAGAACGTCGAAGCGGCTATGCGCTGGGTCGACTATATGTACAGCCCCGAAGGACAGGTCATGGCGAGCTTCGGCTTTGAGGGCGAAACGTTCACATACGACGAGAACGGCGTGCCCAAGTATACCGACAAGATAACGAACGCCGAAAACCTGTCGATGGTTCAGGCAATAGCGAAGTACACCATCGGCGGCATCGCGCCCAGAATGGTCAACGACACCAACTACTGGGTAGAGGTCATGGCGACCGAGCAGCAGAAGCTCGTTTACCCGACCGTCAGCGTTTCGTCCACCGAGCGCAAGACCCCGCAACACCTGACCTATTCCCAGGAAGACGCGGCGCGCCTGACGAGCCTCATGGGCGACATCGGCACGTATTACAGGGAAAACCTGAACGCGTTCATAATGGGCTCCAAGCCGCTCAGCGAGCTTGAAGAGTTCAAAACCGTTCTGCACGAGCAAATGGGTCTTGACGAAGCGATCGCGCTTATGCAGGATTCCTACGACACCTATATCTCGCGCTGATCTGGCGCAATCGGCTTTCCGGGGAGCGCCGCTTAACAGCGGCGTTCCCCTCCCCCAAAGGAAGAATTTTTATGACACGCGTATTTTACGGCGTATGGAGTGATCAAAATGAGCGGCAACATATCGGCCAGGGCGCGCATTGCCCGCGACTTCGCCCGGCATAAATATTTATATCTGCTATTGCTGCCCGCAGTGATGTATTACGCACTGTTCCACTATATGCCCATGTGGGGCGCGCAAATGGCGTTCAAAAACTTTTTCGTGTCAAAGGGCATAGCGGGCAGCGACTGGGTCGGCCTGATACACTTTGAGAACTTCTTCACGTCGTTCTACTTTACGCGCGTCGTAACGAACACGCTGCTTCTGTCGGGGCTTAACATACTGATAGGCTTCCCGATGCCCGTGCTGCTGGCGCTTCTTATAAACGAAGTGAAGAACGATCCAATCAAAAAGACAGTACAGACAATAACGTATCTGCCGCACTTCATATCGCTCGTCGTGGTGTGCGGGCTTGTGATAAGTTTTGTAAAATCGGACGGGCTTATAAACGACCTGATAGCCGCCGTCGGCGGCGAACGCAGCCTGTTCCTTCAGGAAAGCGGCAGTTTCCGCACCGTGTATATAGTCTCCGACATATGGCAGCAGACCGGCTGGGGCTCTATAATATATCTGTCGGCAATATCCACAATTCCGCAGGAACAGTACGAAGCCGTGCGCATAGACGGCGGCAACCTGTGGCACGAGATAATACACATAACGATTCCCGGCATCGTGAACACGATGATAATATTGCTGATACTGAGGATCGGCAGGATAATGTCGCTGGGCTACGAAAAAGTGCTGCTTTTGTACAACGAGAGCACGTACAAGACCGCCGACATAATATCGACATACGTATACCGGCGTGGCATACAAAACGCCGAATACAGCTTTTCGACCGCCGTGGGTCTGTTCAACTCTGTAATAAACATGATAATGCTGCTGCTCGCCAATTTCCTAAGCAATAAATACGGCGACCGCGGGCTGTTCTGAGGGGGCGGGCTATATGAGAGAGTCGAAGGGCGAGAGAATATTCCACTTCATAAACTATATAGTGCTCATATTGTTCAGCTTCATATGCCTGTACCCGATGTACTACGTCGTGATGGCGTCGTTCAGCTCCTCCGGCGCGCTGCTTTCGCACTCCGGGCTGCTGCTCGCGCCGCTCAAGGCGAATCTATCGGCGTACAGTCTGGTCATGAACAACAGAAACATATGGACGGGCTACGGAAACACGCTGTGCATAGTCGCCGTGGGCACGCTGCTCAGCCTGTTCGTGTCGTCGTCTGCGGCCTACTCGCTTTCGCGCAAGGGCTTTAAGGCGGGCAAGCCGATTATGATATTGATAACGTTCACAATGATGTTCTCGGGCGGCATGATACCTTTGTTCATCGTGGTTCAGACGCTGGGTCTTTACGACACGATTTGGTCGCTGATGCTGCCCGTGCTCGTGAACACAACCAACATGATCATACTGCGCACGGCGTTCGCGGGCATACCCGACAGCGTTATAGAGTCGGCGGACATCGACGGCGCGAACGATTTGGTGATATACGCGCGCATAGCGCTGCCGCTTATAAAGGCGTCGATGGCGGTCATTTGCCTGTACTACTGCGTGTCGTACTGGAACAGCTGGTTCACCGCGTCGATTTATCTGCGCACGAGGAAGCTGTTCCCGCTGCAACTGGTGCTGCGCGAAATACTGATAGCTAACGACAACGAAAACACCGACAGCGAGCTTATGAGCGAGTCTATCAAATACGCGGCTATAGTGGTGTCGACCCTGCCCATACTGCTCGCGTATCCATTCCTGCAAAAATACTTCGTGAAGGGCGTTATGATAGGCGCGGTCAAGGGCTGACGAACAAACCAACATATAAAACGGATATATGGGAGGATACGGAAAAATGGCTAACGCACAGAAGGATTACCACGACAGTCTGCTTTTTAAGAAGATCCACGGCTACATCGCCGCCGGTTCGGTCGGCAACTCGATGGGCGAGCTCATGGAGGGCTACACGGTCGAGGAACGCCAGCAGTATTGGGGCTGGATAGACTATCTGCCCGTAGTCGAGAAATTCGTCGGCGGTTCAGGTTCAGCCGAGCGCCCGCGCCCGAGCATCAACAACCGCGCCGCGAACCCGTTCGACACAGGCTTAGGACACCCGCCGATAGGTCACGATCAGGTGCGCGTGCCCGGCACGACAGAGGACGGCGAGGAGCGCTTCCGCATACTGTCGACAGCCATAATCGACAAGGGCGGCAGGATAGACATATGGGATCTCGCCAAGGCGTGGGCTACGCTCGTAACGCCCGATAAGTTCGGCTGGCAGCTCGGTTCGCAGGACCAGCGCATATACTATTCGATTCTCGCGGGCGTTTCGCCGTGGGAAGTCGGCAGACACGCGTCGTGGCCGGGACTGTACGGCACCGTCAAGATGATAGGCGCGGTCGGCGTGGTCAACGCGTGCAACCCCGATCAGGCGGCGCAGGACGGCATGGAGCTCGCGCATCTGAAAGACGTGCGCGGCGTGCCCGGCAACTACGCGGTCGAAGTGGCGGGCGCGCACTGCGCGGGAGTCGCCGAGGCGCTCAGACCCAACGCCACCATAGACAGCGTTAAGAACACCGCCGCCAAGTTTTTAAGCTCGACGCCGCGCCGCGAATACGACGACGTTCAGGAGCTGGGCGAAAAGTGCGGCGACGACCCGGAGAAGTTCGGCAAGGAAATGCAGTATAAATACGAAAACCGCCAAGTCTCGAACGCCGTGGAGATATTCTCCGCCGCTCACGCGCTGCTCACGATGTGCAAGGCCGACCCGCGCAAGGCTATAATATACGCGGTGAACTCCGGCCGCGACACCGACTGCCGCGCGCATACGGTCGGCTCTCTCGCGGGCGCGCTCTCTACGATAGACGCAGTGCCCGCCGAGTGGGTAAAGACGATGGACGACGCCATGAAGGTCAACGCGCACACCACGTCTAACCGCACGTCGCTCGAGACCACCGAAGGTCTGTACCGCGCCATGAAGAACAACATAGAGCGCCTGCGCGCGGTCGTAGCCGACGTTGACTCATACGGGTTTTAAGAAATAATCTTTTGCAAACGAAACGCCGCCGGATTTTCTCGGCGGCGTTTTGTTCAGCTATCGCAGGTCTGCGGAGAACATATACGCGTCGCTCGGTTCTTCCGAGCCGTTTCTGAACACCTCGGCGACCCAATATTTGTCTGGGTACGGTATGTTCACGTCCTGACCGAGCATTATATTGCGCGTAACGTCGTACATGGCGTTCATGTCGTAGCCGTCGCTTTCGTGAAGCGCGCGAACGTCGCCCGAGAACACCGAAAACGCGAACTGTGACATGTAGGGGACGCCCGCGCCGCCCTGCGGCTTTTCGGTGAAGTCGATGAACATGAAACCTTCGGGCACGGGCGCGCCCGCCTTCATGAACCTGCCCCAGCACACATGCCATTCGCAGGCGTCCACGCATTTTCCGAAGTGATGCGTGAGCATCATATCGAAATCGAAGCCCGATTTGTATTCTGCCATCGAGTCGAGCGTTTCGAACAGCTTTTTACGGTTTTCGGCGTTTTCAAGCCCGTCGCCCTCCTGCCCTATGAAGCGCAGGGCGGGCATTTTCATATATTCGAAGCTCTCGACGCGGAAGCCCTTCTGCTGCTTCATGACGGTGCGCGGCATGAACAGCGCCCACTGAACGCGCGCGTCCGCGTCCTTCAATTCGTTTATGTAGCCGAAAATGTCAACGGAGTCAGTGCCCGAAACGCCCGTCTTTCCGCCCGCGATAAGCTCGCGCGTCCTCCTGTCGCTCATAAGCGTAAAGTCGGCGAACACGCGCTTGACAGTTTCGCGGGATTCGCCAACGGCGTTGCCTTCGAGCGCGAAATCGAACCTGTCGAGCGACGAGAACACGGCCGCGTTCACGACCCCCGACGGCTCAAGCTCGGTCATAAGCTCGCGCAGGCGCGCGTTTTGCTGCGCGAAGCGCTTTATAACGCCGTTTATGAGTATCTGCCTGTTTTCGGCGAGCTTGTCGTCGGTCCATTCGGAATCGTCGAGTATCCACTCCGTTACCCTGTCGAACACGCTCGGGTTCGTGCCCCTCGCGAGCCCCGCCCAACCAATCAGGCGTTGATACGTTTCCTCGGCGCTCTCCGCGCCGTTCCGCGCGTCAACGCCGTCGTTCCAGCAGAAATCTTCGGTGAATTTATCGGGCATGATGAATCCTCCCCTTACGGATATATTTACGGAGAGGGGGTGAAAGAATTTGAGCGAACTGCGGTTGCGCCGCGTCTCCGACGGCGCGAAGCCGTGAAACCGCGAAAACGCCTTAGAAAAACTCTCCTGCGTGTCGTAGCAGTATTTCATCGCCGCGTCGATGACGCGCGCGGACGGGTCGAGCATGTCGCGCCCTGCCAGACTGAGCCGGCGGTTGCGCGTATACTCGCCCAGTGTAAAGCCCGTCACGATGTTGAACACGCGCCCGAAGTGCGCGTCGGACGAGTATACGCTTTTCGACACGTCCTCGACGGTTATGTCGTCCGTCAGATGGTTTTCGATGAAATCGATAGCCGCGTTTATGCTTTCGAGCCAGTCCATGATCCATATCCCCTCCCGCGACTACATATTAACCGCACAGCGGGTTTCTGTCATGTCAAAAAACGCTTTCTGTTGTCCGATTGGGCGTTATCAGTAAGCGCCGACGCGCTTTACGGTTTCGATTATGCCCGAAAAATCTTCGAGGCTCACATACGGCGGTATGGAGTGGTCGGATGCGAATATATAGCCGCCGTCCTGTTTCATAACGGGCACTGTGCGCTCGATTTCAGCCTTTATAAGGTCGGGCTTGTCCCACAAGACCGCGTTCACGCCGCCGTGGAACAAAAGCTCGCGCCCGTATTTCTGTTTAAGCTCCACAGGGTTCATGCCCGCCTTAACCTCCAGCGGGTTCAGAGCGTCAATGCCCATGTCGATGAAGTCGTCTATGAACGGGCGCACGTCTCCGCACGAGTGCAGGCGCACTTTCAGCCCGCGCGCCTTCGCCCAGTCTACGGCGCGCTTGTGGACGGGCTTCAAAAGCTCCCTGTACATTTTGAGCGAGAAGAACTGCGACTTTTTGTAGCCCATGTCGTCGTACCAGTGCACTTCGTCAAAGACGTAGCCCGCCTCCCACACGCGGTTCAGAAGCGCGAGCGACACGTCCAGCTCGCGGTTGAACATGTCGACGCACCATTCCGGCTCGTCTATCATCGCTATGAGCATGTTCTCAGTGCCCACCATGTGCGAATGGGTTATGTCGAAACCGAACCACAGCCCGCCCGTTATCCAGTAGCCCTCGGAACGCCACTTTTTGTAGTTTTGCTTGAGCATGTCCCACGGTATGCGGTCGTCGGACGGCTGCATACGATCCTTTATTTTCGCCCACTCGTCGGGCGTGGTGACTTGAAAGCCCAAGTGCTCAGGCGTGGTCGTTTTTGTTTTGAATGTGCGCGTCGTAGCGCCCCATTCGGTTGAGCGCACAACGTAGTCGTCCGTCTCCTCGATCACGCGCGCGGGCAGGCGCGGCGAGTTGTCTGTCGATATGTAGGCGCACCTGTCGAGGTCGAAAAATTCAACGTAATCGCGCGTGGGCATACCCTCGCTCTGCCAGCGGTCGAGGGTTTCCTTCCATGGCGAATCGCATATGGGCACGTGGTCGGCTTCTTTGCGCGCGTACATGCGGCTGATGCGTTCGTTTGTCGTAAGCATATGTCTGTATTCTCCTTACAGCGTTTCCATGTCGTGCGCTTCGATGGAATCGTCGTCCGCGCCCTGCATGTATTCGCGCCCGCTCACGCGGTTTTTGCGGCGGCTTTCTTCTATGGCGTCGGAAAACAGATCTTTGAACGCCTGCGAGTTTTTGACGCTTTTGATGTCGAACTCGGGCGTGGAGCTGTCGGCGGAGCAGCAGTGCACCGTGCCCAGCCCGAACAGGCGCTGCATAAGCGAGCGGCGCAGAGTCACGTCGAGTATGCGGTAAAGCCGAACCTCCTCCTCGTTTCTGCGCAGGAAGCCCGTTTGGGTGAGCAGTTTATCCTTCGTGAGCGAATACCTTGTGAAGCTCCACGGCAGCCCCAGAAAAGTGCGTTTTTTGTCCGTCCATATAATTTCAGCCATCATTCGTCGCCTCCCGTTTCCTGACATAAGCGCGCCGCGTGGCGCTTTATCGCCGAAAAAGTCTGATCGCTCACGTCGTGCTCGATATTGCACGCGTCGCGGCGGGCGGTCGCCTCGTCTACGCCGAGCCTCACCAGAAACAGCGTGAGCAGCTTGTGGCGCTCGTATATGCGCGTAGCTATCTGCATTCCCTTGTCGGTGAGCGTTATAAGGCTGTCCTTGTCCATCGTGATATAGCCGCTCTCGCGCAGCTTTTTGGTGGCGTTGCTGACACTGGGCTTGGTGACGCTCAGCTCTCCGGCTATGTCTATAGAGCGTATAACGCCGTTGCGCTCCTTCATCATGAGCATCGTCTCGAGATAATCCTCGGCTGACTTCATAATGCGCATAAAATCGCCCCGCTTTCAGATAAAGATTATCACAGTTTACGGGAAATTTCAAGCCGACATACCCTTTGCAGAGAACAAAACCCGACCGCTGAAGCCTCGCGGTCGGGTTTTGCAATAAAACGCGGTCTGTTACTTGTTTTCGCCTAAGACGTCGCTCGATCCCAAATGCACCTCGCGCTTTTTGTAGTCGAAGCCCCTGAAATATCTGACGTTCTGCGGCGTGCCGTTCGCGCCCGGAAACTCGAAGCCCTTGTATTTGACGACGGGGTTGCTTATGGCGTTCACGCCGTTTATGAAGTCGTCCGAAAGGTTCAGTATGCTCTTTACAACCTCTTTGGGCGTGTTCGCGAGCCATTGGGCGAGCGACACGTCGGAATAGTGGTCTGAATTGAAGAACTCCAGAAATCTAAGCGTTTCTGTGCCCGTGTTCTGCACATAGTGGAAGCCGCCCACGGGCACATAGCCCGCGTCGCCCGCGCGGTAGTTGTATGTGCGCGCTTTCGGGCCGGGCATGAACACGGTCATGCGCGCCTCGCCCTGAAGGTAATACTGAAACTCGTCGTTGTTCGTGTGCCAGTGTATCTCGCGCATAGCGCCCGGCTCGACCTCGACCAGCACGCAGGTGACGGTCTTACACGCGGGAAAATTGCGGCTGTCGAGTATGCGGATCGAGCCGCCGTCGCCCGTGACCGGCTTTACGTTCTTTATCTCGTGTTTGAAAGTGTTCGGCACGAAGCCGTAGGGCGAGCGCACGGTCTGCGATTCGAGCGTGCCGGGGTCGCCGCCGTCGGTTATATACACTTCCACGCGCGGTATATCGTCAAACGCCGATTCGGGGCAGCCGAAGTTCGCGCTCAGCACGTCTTTCGGAACGTGCGAAAACAATTCGCTTATTGAGAACGTGTTCGCCTCCGAATACGAGCCTTTGTCGAACAGCATCAGAAATTCGCAGCCCTCGTGAAGCCCCTGTATGGAGTGGGGAATGTTTTTCGGAAATATCCAGCCCTCGCCCGGCATACAGTCGGCGATGAAATTGCGCCCCATCTCGTCTACCGCGGTGACGCGCGCGCCGCCCACCATAACGAAGCCGAACTCGCTCTGCTGATGCGAGTGCATCTCGCGCACGCCCGGCGACAGGTTCATGTCGACAAGCGCGAAAGTGTCCGACACAGGCAGCTCGCGCGACGTTATCTCGCGCGACCAGCCGCCGGGCTTTATAACCATGTGCGTGTCGGAGATAGAAAACCGCAGATTGGGCAGCAGCCCGAAATCGGTAGCCGGCGGCACGAGCATGTCGGGGTTTTCACGATCCCTGTCAATGTCGCGCGGCCCCAAATCGAGCGCGCCCGCGCCGTCCGAGCGTATAGGCTCAGGCCCGCCCGCGTTTTTGAGTTGATCCAGCTTTTCCTGCATTCGTTCAAGATAGCGTCTGTCCATACAAAAACCCCCTTCGTCACACAGTTAATGTTGCCGAAAGGGGCGGATTTGATACGGTTTCGCGGCCTTACCAGCCGAATTGCTCGTAGTGCGGCTCTATTTGCTTTTTGTTGTAGTCGTTGCCGCCGGGGAAGTTCGCGCTCTTGAGTATGCCGGGGGTCACGCCGCGCTTCAGAAGCTCGTCCACGGCAACGCTTGTGAGACTCCAGAGTATATAGTCGCTCGAGATTCCCGACGCGGCGGCGTAGGGCGCTTCGATGCCTTCGACCGCCATCATGCCCTCGGCGGCGGGCGCGCAGTTGTCGAGCACTATGTCAACCATTTCGTACAGCTTTTTGCCCGACGAGTGCACAGCGTCGACCTGCGTCGCGTATTTCATCGATATGAACGCTATAACGTGTATGCCCGCTTTCTGCGCCTCGTATGCGAGATCGACAACGCTCGCGGTTCTGCCCGACACGGAGCTTACCATGAGCACGTCGCCCTTGCGCAGTTTGCTCTTTTTGATGGCGTAAGCCGCCAGACCTTCCATGTTGTCGTCGGACGAGTCCTTAGGGCGCTCCCTGCCCTGCTGTTCAACGTCCAGCTTCCACGAAAAATGCTTGTAGAATATAGGCCCGCCGCCCCTGTATATGACGTCGTTCTCGATAGAGTGGCAGATGCCGCTCAGAAACACGCCGCCGCCGTTCGCTATCGTGTCGGCGACCAGCTTGCCCGCCTTGATGATCTGTTCGCGCTGAGTGTCGCGCACTTCGCCCAGAAGTTCAAGCACCCTTTCCTGATACCTGTCAAGCAGCATATATGAGACCCTCCCTACATATAAAATATGTGGCTTCCGTATTTTTCCATCATGTCCGAATTATGCTTGTCGCCGCCGTCGACGTTGGCTGACATGAACACCGGCGCGACTTCTCCCGCCGCCGTTATGTCGGCGACTGCCTGCGCGACCATGGCGTTTAGAAGCGCCGAACCCACGACAGTTGACGTGGGCGCGACCTTTTCGGGCAGCCCCTCTATAGCGACCGCCGCGTCGCCTATGCAGCCGCAGTTGTCTATGAGCACGTCGCACACGTCGTACAGCTTAAGCCCTTCGGGGTGGCGGCTCGACACATGCTTTGACATCTCCATGTTCGTGAGCGCTATGACCTTCGCGCCCTTTTTGCGCGCTTCGCGCGCCACGTCGACTGACACGGCGTTTCTGCCTGAAACGCTGTGCACTATAACCACGTCGCCCTCGCCTATGGGCTGGAAATCGACTATCACCTTGCCATAGTCGCTCATGCGCTCCATGGCGCTCGTCATCGTGGCGGGGTCTTGGTCGAGGTGCAGACCCGGCGCTCTGACCGGGTTTATGGTCGCCATGCCGCCCGTGCGGTAGTAAAGCTCTAGTATGGGCAGTATCGCGTGGCTGCACCCGAAGCCGAATATGTTCCTGCCCTCGAGCGTCGCCTTCGTGAGCAGCTCCGCGCCCGCCGCGAGCGCGTCGCGCTGCGTGTCGAACGCCCGTTTGAGCGTCTCTGTGATTATAGAGTAGTAATCGTCAACAGCCTTCATATGTCATGCCCTCCATTCATAGTCGGGGAACGCCTCAAGCAGTGTCCGCCGCGCCGATTCGGGATCGCTCCCGTGCTGCAAAAGCGTTTTCATAGGCCCTGCCAGCACGTGTTCAAACCACGGCCTGTGCACGTTAGCCTTAGGAAAGCCCTCGGAGACGAGCCGCCTGTATTCGTCGAACATGCCGCCGAACGCCTTCCACGCGCCGCCGCATATCACAATGTCGCCGTTAAACGACGGGTGGCGCGATATGAGCGCGAGCGTCTGTTTCGCGAGCATTTCAGCGCCCTTCGCAAACGCCCGAACGCACGGTTCGTCGCCCGCCCTCGCCGCCTCGGCGACCAGCGGCAGCAATTCGCCGAGCCTTTGAAACGGCGCGGGGGAGTCGTACAGATACCTGACCATGCCCTCTATGCGCTTGAGCTGAAGCCGCGACATCAGCATATCGGTGAGCGCCGTCCGCTCGCCCCAACCCTGGGCGTAGCGTATGGCGTTCTGCACGGCGTGCCTCGCTATCCACACGCCGCTGCCCTCGTCGCCGAGTATAGCGCCCACGCCGCCCACCACGTCGCAGCCGTCGTCGCCCTCGTAGAGTATGTCAGAGCCCGTGCCCGAAATCGCCAACATGCCCTTCTCGACGCCGCGCCCCGCGAGCAGCCCGCCCGTCCGCTCGCCCAGAGGGTATATGTTCGCGATCTCCGCAAGCGGCGACAGGCAGTCGGTGTAATCCTTGGTGTTTCCGCAGACGACGTACAGCCCGTCGATTTTATCGGGCGCGCCCGCCGCGAACAGGCCTTCGTAGCACGCCTTTATGTTGTTCAGATACACGTCTCTGGGCGTAATGGTCGAGTTCACGCCCTTGGCGCGGGCGCGCCCTTTCAGGCGCATGTTTTCGTCATACCATATGGCGTTGAGCTTCGTGCCCCCGCCGTCCACCGATATATAGTTCATCGGCTTCGCCCCCAAAATATCCGTATTCATCAACCGCCGCGCCCCGCCATACAATTCAAAACCGAAAGTCCGAAACGGGGAGGTCGAAACATGATTCATGCCCTGATAGCGTCCGTCTGGCTGTTTTTTTCGGACGCCGCCCTCGCGGAGGGGTTTTCAAGCGATACGCGCTTCACGTGGGAATACTTGGCGGGCAACGCGGGCGCGGCGACGGCGACGCTGCTCATCGTGCAGTACACCAAAGAGATGCTCGACCGCGTTTTCAAAATACCGACGCGCGCATACGCCTACGCCATAGCCTTCCTGCTGTCGCTCGGCGGACAGGCGTTCGGCGCGGACGGCGTGACGCTGTCGGACGTGCCGACCGTAATGCTCAACGCGCTCGTGGTCGCGTTCACCGCGATGGGCGCGTATGAGGCGACGTTCAAAAAGCGCGACGGCGCGAAAACGGCCTAGAGCGTATATTTCGCCCTCTCGCCGCCTATCAGCTTGGGTCGCGTGAGGGCGCAGGTTACGACTGCCGCGCCTATGCGCGAAACGCCCGTCCTCACCGGCACGGCGACAGGTTTCAGGTGCATTCCTATAAGCGTCTGACCGATGTCTACGCCCGCGTCCGCCTCGATCTTTTCGACGAGAACGGGGTCTTTCATAAGTCGGTACGCCGCCGACGCGCAGCTTCCGCCCGCTTTCGGGTGCGGCACCGCGGACACGATTTCATATGAATATTTCTCAGCCGCGCGGCGCTCCATGACGAGCGCGCGGTTCAGATGTTCGCAGCACTGAAACGCCGCGTCGAAACCGAGCGAGGCGGATATGTCGAGCGCCGCGCGCGCGCACTCGCAGCCTATTTCGGGCGCGGACGCGTGCCCTATGTTTCCGCCGGCTATCTCACTGGTCGAGCAGCCTATGACGAGCAGCGATATTTTGCGAAAACCGCGCAGATCGCGCGCGCACAGCTCGTTTATAAGCGCCTTGACGTCGTCGTATACGCTCATCTCATATCCTTTCAAGCCCGACCCACTCGTTTTTGGCGGACGAATCGTATATCGCCGTCACCAGATTCAAGGCAGGGAACGCGCTTTCGCCATCGATCTCGAACTTTTCGCCGTTCGCTATGCAGTTGTACAGCCGCTCAATCTCTATTTTGTGGCTCGAACCCCAATAGCTCTTGACCCCCAGATGCTTTGCGGCGTCGCCGCTCACAATAAGCTCCGGCATACCGTCGACGATTTTGAACAGCTTTTCGGCGATTATCTGATACACGCCGTTTTTGAACGCCATCTCAAGCAATATTGGCGCGTCTGTGCCGTAGCTCGTGGTCGCGTGCAACACGCCCTTCGCGCCTGACTCGAACTCGAACACGGCGTGGCAGTTGTCCTCGACCTCTATGCAGTCGGAAAGCGCGTCGGTGGACACATGCCCCTTCACGCGCGCTATGCGCCCGCCCAGATATGAAAGCAGGTCGAGCGAGTGTATCGACTGGTTTATGAGCACGCCGCCGCCCTCGGTCGCGAAGAAGCCGCGCCAGCCGCTTTCGGTGTAATATTCGCGCTCCCTGTGCCAGCACACCGACACCCTCGCGCATAAAAGCTCGCCCGTCTCGCCCGCGTCAATGAGCCTTTTAAGCTCGACGGTCGACGGATTATACCTGTTTTGAAATATGACAGAGAGCGTGCCCTTCGACTTTTTGGCGCACTCTATCATGCGCCGCGCGTCAAGCGTGTTAGTCGCCATGGGCTTTTCGGTCAGCACGTGTTTACCCGCGTTCAGCGCGTCTATCGCCATAGGCGCGTGAAGATAGTGCGGCGTGAGTATGTGGACTATGTCAATATCGTCCCGCGCGAGCAGCTCTTTGTAATCGGTATACATGCTAGCGCCCGTCTCTGTAGCCGCCTTTTCGAGCCGGTCGCGCCTTATGTCGCACACGGCGACGATTTTAGCCAAATCGATGTTTTTGAGCGCGTCCAAATGCATACGGCTTATGCCGCCAGCGCCGATTATGCCCGTCCTCAGGGTGCGGTTCATTTTTACAAGACCTCAGCTTTCGATGTTTGTGTACGTGTACATGGCTATCGACGCGGCGACAGCCAGATTGAGCGAGTCTATTTTGTCCGATTGCGGTATTATGACGCGCCGCCCGTATTTCGCGGTTTCGGGGTCTAACCCCTTCGCCTCGTTGCCGAACGCGAGCGTATGCGGGTCGCGGCGCGTTCGCGCCGCCGCGTTTAGGGGAATCGACGCGTCGAGCATGAAAAGCTCTATCGAGCGTTCGCCCGCCGACTTTACATAGTCGTCGAACGAATCGAACGTTTTGAGGTTCAGCCTGAAAAACGCGCCCATCGACGCGCGTATGGCGTGCGGGTCGAATATGTCTACGCACGGGCGTATGACCGCGATCTCGGTGTATCCGAAGCCCGCCGCCGCCCTGACGATCGTGCCGAAATTTCCGAAGTCGGAAATCTGACACAGCGCGAGATGGTTTTTATCCAAAGCCAGCTCGCTTTCGCGCTTTTCGAACAACAGCGCCGCGAAGCAGTTGTCCTTTTTCGACTCGCGCCTCAAAACGCGTTCCGCCGTTTCCTCGCGTATGCCGAGCGCGCGGCAGCGCTCCCGCAGCTTCTCGACGCCCTCGTTTTCAAGCCCCGACGGGTGCAGAAGCAGCCGCGCAGCGGTTTCGGGGCGGCTTGAGAGCAACTCGTGGCACGGGAACACGCCTAAGCAATATCCGTATGCGGAGCTTTTATCGTATGGTTCGAGCTTGGGCATCGGTCACTGTTCCTCCGGGTATATAACGCCCTGCCGGCGGCGCATTTCGGCAAGCATTCCGGCGATAGCCTCAGTGTCGCTCAGCGGCATCACGGGCGATTCAGACGCGCCCGCGAGTATCATTTCGGCGGCGTGCCTAAACTCGTGCGTGTGCCCCTCGTTTTCGCGCGGGAACGCGTAGTCGACGCTCTCGCCGTTTTTGTAAACCGTGTACGAGACGGCGCGCCAGAAATCAGGCACTTCCAAGCGCCCTTCGCTTCCGTATATCACGAGCCTTGAATCCGTGTCGGTGTCGGTCGCACAGTTTATCTGCGCGAAAGCGCCCGAGCGGAATTTGAGCTGCGCCATAAAGCGCGTATCGGCGCCCGTAGGCGCTTTCACGCACATCGTCTGCATGTCGGATACGTCCGTTCCGAGAAAATGGCACGCAATGTTTAATGGGTACACGCCCACGTCCATAAGCGCGCCGCCCGCTAAGTTCATGCTGTATATGCGGCTTTCGGGGTCGAAAGCCGACCTGTAGCCGAAGTTCGCGGTTATAAGGTTTATGTTGCCTATCCCGCCCGCGTCCGCAAACGCCTTAGCGCTCACGATGGCGGGCATGAACCTGCTCCACATGGCTTCCATCAGGAACAGCCCGTTCTCGCGCGCGGCCTTTATCATCTCGCGCGCCTGCCCGTCGTTTAAGGCGAACGGCTTTTCGCATATGACGTGCTTTCCGTTTTTGAGCATCATAAGCGCGTATTCCATATGCGTGTTGTGCGGCGTGGCGATGTATACAAGGTCGACTGAGTCGCTCTTTGCCATTTCCTCGTAGCTTCCGAACGCGAGGCGCGCCGCGTATTTCTCCCTCGCCGCCTCGGCGCGCTCTATCAAGCGCGACGCGACCGCTTCGAGCGTGTAGTTGCCGCCCGTATTGAAGTCCTTCATTATTCTGCGCGTTATAGAGCCCGTGCCCGCGAATCCGACCCGAATGATTCTGTCTTTCATAACACTCCTGTAAGCCCCGTTCTGTCGACGGGCGCGGGCCGCTCATACGGCGTTTCGATCTTAACGAATTTCTCGTTTTCGCTCGACGCGTATATGCCGCTCATTATTTCGAGCGCGTGAAGCTGCTGCGCGCTGTTCGCGCGGTGCGGCCTGTCTGTCTCGATGGCCTTCGCCATGTCCGCCAAGCCCAGCGCGCGGCTGTTCTCTGTGTACGGGAACATGAGCGGCAGCGCGCTCGATTCCTTTTCACGCCCGCGCAGTATGCGTATCTCGCCCGAAAACATGTTCGGGTCGGGCACGAACAGCGTGCCCTCAGTGCCGTATATCTCAAGGCGCGAATGCGCGCCGGAGTTCACGTCGAAAGTCGTGAACAGGCTCGCTATCGCGCCGGACGCGAACATGAGCTGCCCCGAAACGTATGTCGGCGTTTCGACTTCTATCGGCTTTCCGAAGTTATGTTCGGTGAGTATGGGTCGCGTTTCGAACGATTTTCTGGCGACGCCGCACACCTTGCCGACGCGCCCGAGCAAGTTCAAAAGCGCCGTCACGTAATACGGACCCATGTCGAAAAGCGGCCCCGCTCCGCTCTTGAACAGAAACTCAGGGTCGGGGTGCCAGTCCTCGGGGCCGCGCGAAATCATGTGGGCGGTCGCGCCTATGGGCGTTCCTATGAAGCCCGAATCGATGAGAAACCGCGCCGTTTGCAGACCCGCGCCCATAAAAGTGTCGGGCGCGCCGCCCAAACGCAGACCGCGCTCGCGGGCGAGGGCGACAAGCTCCAAACCCTGACCGAACGTTTCGGCGAGCGGTTTTTCGGAATATACGTGCTTGCCCGCGAGCAGCGCCTGTTTCGTGACAAAATAGTGCTCGCGCGGGCGGGTTATGTTGAGCACTATGTCGACCTCGGGGTCTGAAAACAGCTCGTACATGTCGGAGTACACTTTTTTGACGCCGTACTTTTGAGCGGCGCTCTCGGCGCGGTCTCTTTCGAGGTCGCACAGCCCCGCGATTTCAATTTCGCGAAACAGCGACGTTATGTTCTTCAGATATATGCCGCTTATGCAGCCCACGCCCACGAAACCAATCTTCAAGCTCACTTTTGTTTCGCTCCCTACAGTTTTTTGAGGGGCAGCCAGAACTCCGTCTTTACGCCCGACGCACACTTTACGTTCGGGTAGACCTCAAGCTCGGGCATCATCGCGTGTTCCTCGCCCGATTCGGGCAGCCATTTAGTCATCGCGTATATCTCGGAATCGACCAGACACATAGGCAGCTCGCCCTCGTTTTCGAACACCGCCCACTCGCAGGCGGGTATCGTGAAAACGTCAAAATCGCCGTCGACCGGCTCTGAACCGCATTCGGCGACGATATAGAAATAAAAGGCGCGGTTTCCGGGGTCTTTCTCCACGCGCGACACGCCGAACACCCTGCTGTTCGTGACGGTCGCCGCGTTGCGGCAAAAAATTTTAGTCAGCCGCTCTATAACGCCGTTCTTTTGGCACTCGTCCCAGAACGCCGCGAACTGGGCGTTATCCTGACCCGTTATGAAAACCGACTTTCCGCACACCCTGATTTCGGGCGCTCTGACTCTTCTCACGCGCGTCACGCGGGCGTTTCCCCCTCTCAGGCATAAACAAACGCGTTTATCGGTTTTCATTATCTCGCGCCCGCAGAGAAATGTCAATGTCAACGGGTGAATTTCTCGAAAAAAACGCCCGCCGGAAGCCTTTTTGAAAAGGTTTCGGGCGGGCGCTCAACCGTCGGGTGTTATTTATGTCACGGCTTCATTTTTAGCATGTCTTTGAGCTTCAGGCGCTTTCCGTAGTGCAGAACGCTGGCTTCGTACAGGCGCGCCGCGAACACGCTTACCAAGGCTATGGTGACAAACAGTATGCCGAGCGATACGGCGACTTCCGACGCGGAGACGGTGTTGTTTATAATAAGCGACGGCATACTGAAGGGCGAGCACAGAGGCACGTATTTCGCGATAGTCTCTATGGCAGTCCCGCCGCCGCCGAGCGCGGTCGATATATAGCCCACGTAGAACGACACCAGCGCCAGCATCGCTACGGGCATCATGGCGCTGCTCACGTCCTCTATGCGGCTCACGGAAGCGCCGCACACCGCGTTCATCATGGCGTACAGCGCGTAGCCCATCAGGAAGTACAGGGCGACCGCGAGAATTTTTACAAACGAGAATCCCGCGAACGAAAGCTCCATGCCGAACAGCTCCAAACCCGACGGCAGTATCAGGTTTACGCAGGCGACTCCGAAGAGCACGAGCGCAGCCATCTGAGTAAGCCCCGCCAAGCCCATCGCGACGCACTTGCCCGCGAGTATGCTGCGGGGTTTCGCCGACACGACCAGCGTTTCCATGACGCGCGATGTTTTTTCGGTGGACACCGAGTTCGCCACGCCTATGCCGTAGAAGTATACGCAGAAGAACATGAGCATCGACACGACTATGCCCATTATATAGCCCGTCAGATCAAGCTCGCCCAGAGCCTCTGTCGAATAATTCAGCTTTGTCTGCGCGACGGCTATCTGCTCGGGAGCGAAGCCCATTTCGGTCAGCATGTCGCGGGCGTATGCGGCGGACAGGCAGTCGGATATTACGCCCGCGTCGTAGCCCGACATGAAGTCGTCGACCATGACGGTTATGGAGGGCGCACCGTTTGCGCTGTCGACCTTGACAATGGCGCTGCCCGATTCCTTGACGTTCGCTTCCGCTTTCGCGATGTCGGCAAGCGCGGTTTCAGTGACGAAGTATCCGTAAGCGCGCAGCGCGTCCGCGCCGTTCGCTATCAGTTTCGCGTCGTCTATATAATCTATCGAGCCGGACGACACTGTCACAACGCCCGCGCCGGAGTCGACGCCGGAATCGGCGGTTGAATCCGTGTCGCCCAGAAAACGCGCGACAATGCACGCCGCGAGTATCAAAACGAGTATTATGGCCGTCGAGACCTTGAATGATTTCTTGCGCAGAGCATCCTTGTATGTGAATCTGAAAACCGTCAAAAAGCTGTTCACGCGCTTTCACCCGCCTTTTCAACGAATATTTGGTGCAGCGACGGCTCGCGTATCTCGAACTTGGTCGGGTATACGCCCGCGTCTATCAGCGCCTTCAAAAACGCGCGCGCCGCCTGCTCGCCCGAAATTTTATACTCGGTCTCGGTCGCGCGCTCCTCTATCAGCGAAAGCTGAGCGTTTTCGGCGATCCGCCTGTAGTCGCCCTCGCACGATACGACGAGATTCGTGCGCCCGTAGCCGCGCTTTATGTCGCGCAGGCTGCCCTCGAGCACCGCCCTGCCGTTGTTTAAGAGCACCAGATTTTCGCAGTATTCCTCGACAACCGCCATCTGATGAGACGACATAACGACGTATTTGCCAGCCTTCACCATGTCGCGAATGCAGTCGCGGAATATGTCGGCGTTCACGGGGTCAAGCCCGCTGAACGGCTCGTCGAGCACTATCAAATCGGGGTCGTTTATGACGGCGGATATAAGCTGCACCTTCTGCTGATTGCCCTTTGACAGCTTTTCGGCGTTCATGTCGGCGTATTCCGAAACGCCGAGCCTTTTCATCCACATGTCGGCGGACGACTGCGCGTCCCTGCCGCTCATGCCGCGCAGCATGGCGAAGTAAACGAGCTGTTCCTTCACCTTGTTTTTCATATATATGCCGCGCTCCTCCGGCATGTAGCCGAAGCGCACGCTTTCGCGGGTTATGCGCTTTCCGTTCCAAAGCGCCGTGCCGTTGTCGGATGAAAGTATGCCCAGCATCATGCGAATGGTGGTCGTCTTACCCGCGCCGTTCGTGCCTATAAGCCCGAAAACGCCGGGCGCGTCCATTGAAAAAGACAAATGGTTGACCGCGATCTTTTCACCGTATGTCTTTACGAAATCGTTTACCTGCAAACCCAACGAATATCAACTCCCCATATTGGTCTAACGCGGTAAAGTATATATCCGCCCGACTCTTTATACAACACAAAACGCCCGAATTGTGCGTTTCGGGCGTTGAAATGTCGTTAAGTCTTTTTATGAGGGCAGTTCGCGCAGTCGCCCGCGCAGCCGCCGCATTTGCCCCCGCGCTTTTTTATGGAGTATAAAGCGAAAGCGAGCGCCAGCGCGATCAGTGACAGCGCGATTATGTCTATAGCGTTCACAATATCAAAACCCCCAGACTGTACACGCAGTACGCCGCGAGCCACGCGACCGAGCACTGAGCGACGACGACCAAAAGCATTTTATATGTCGAACCCAGCTCGCGCTTTATGGCGGCGACGGCCGCCACGCACGGCGTGTAAAGAAGCGTGAACATAAGAAAACCGAACGCCGCGGCGGAGGACGGAAACAGCGACGGAAGCGCGCCCGCCAAGTCGGATATGTTCGTGTTGAGCAAAACCGCCAGCGTGCCCACGACGGCCTCTTTTGCAGTAAACCCGCTTATGAGCGCCGTAGATATGCGCCAGTCGGCGAAGCCCAGCGGTTTGAGTATGGGCGACACCAGCCTGCCGACGGCGACGAGCAGGCTGTCCTGCGCGTTCTCGACCAGATTGAAGCGCGAGTCGAACGTCTGCAAAAACCACACGACCACCGTCGCCACGAATATGATTGTGAAAGCGCGCCGCAAAAAGTCTTTCGCCTTATCCCACAAGAGCAGCGCCACGTTTCTGAACGACGGCATACGGTAGTTCGGCAGTTCCATGACGAACGGCACGGGGTTTCCGCGAAACGCGGTGCGCCTGAGTATCACGGCTACAAGCACGCCGAGCAGCACGCCCGACAGGTATATGCCTATCATGACGAGCGGCGCGGTCTTGGGGAAGAACGCGGCGCAGAACACGGCGTATATCGGAATTTTTGCCGAACAGCTCATGTACGGCGTGAGCAGTATCGTGAGCTTTCTGTCGCGGTCGGACGCGAGCGTGCGCGTCGCCATTATCGCGGGCACGGAGCAGCCGAAGCCTATCAGCATGGGCACGAGGCTTCGCCCCGAAAGCCCGAGCCTGCGCAGCGGCTTATCCATTATGAAAGCCACGCGCGCCATATAGCCCGTGTCCTCCAATATTGAAAGGAAGAAGAACAGCGTGACGATTATGGGCAAAAACGACATCACGCTGCCCACGCCCGCGAACACGCCGTCGATTATGAGGCTCTTTACGACCGGGTTCATGCCGTATGCCGTAAGCCCGCGGTCGGCCCAGCCCGTCGCAAGGTCGATCAGGCTCGATAAGCCGTCCGACAGATACGCGCCTATCACGCTGAACGACAGATAGAACACGAGCAGCAGTATGCCCAGAAACACAGGTATAGCCGCGCGCCTGCCGGTAAGGATTTTGTCGATTTTGAGCGAGCGAATGTGCTCGCGGCTCTCGCGGCACTTTGTGACAGACTCGCGCACAACGTTTTCGATGAACGTATAGCGCATGTCGGCGAGCGCTTCGTTTCGGTCGAGCGACGTTTCGCTTTCCATCTCGAGCACGCTGTGTTCGAGCGTTTCGCGCTCGTTTTCGTCAAGCTCCAGCGTATCGGCGAGGGACTCGTCGCCCTCTATCAGCTTTGTCGCGCAGAAGCGCGCGCTCACGCCCTGATTTTCGGCGTGATCCTCTATCAGGTGGGCGACCGCGTGTATGCAGCGGTGAACGGGTCCCGACATACAAAAGTCGGTCACGGCGGGATACGCGCGCGATTTTGCGGTTTCGACGGCGCGGCTTATAAGCTCCTGCACGCCCTCGCCCTTTATGGCGGAAATGGGCACTACCGGCACGCCGAGCATTTCCGACATTTTGCGAATGTCGACAGAGCCGCCGTTCTCGCGCACCTCGTCCATCATGTTGAGCGCGACGACCGTCGGTATGCGCAGTTCGAGCAGCTGCAGCGTCAGATACAGGTTGCGCTCTATGTTCGTCGCGTCCACAATGTTTATGATGCCGTCGGGTCGGGATTTAAGAATGTAATCTCTGGTGACGATTTCTTCCTGAGAATACGGGCGAATGGAGTATATGCCGGGAAGATCGGTGACGGTCGCGTTTTTCTGTCCCCTTATGTCGCCGACTTTGGAATCGACCGTCACGCCGGGGAAATTGCCGACGTGCTGATTCGCGCCCGTGAGCGCGTTGAAAAGCGTGGTCTTGCCCGAATTTTGGTTTCCGGCGAGAGCGAAATTCATTCGGCTTTCACCTCGATCCACTTTGCCTCGTCGACCCTCATCGTAAGCTCGTAACCGCGCAGGCGAACCTCTATCGGGTCGCCCATGGGCGCTGCCTTTATAAGCTTTATGCCCGTTCCCGGTATGAGCCCCATGTCCAAAAACCTAAGCCTGAGCGCGCCCTCGCCCGAAACCTTAGTGACGACCGCCTGTTGCCCCACGGTCAGTTCGTGCAGCTTCATATTCGCACCTCCGAAACGGCAGTTAGCCGTGCCTAACTCATGTACAGAATACCACGCGGACTGTATTGTGTCAACTGCAAAACGTACATTTTACAGGAGTGACCCTTTGCCATGCGATTTTCAGGGCAATCGCTTACGGAAACTCTGCGGAGTTTCCGTAAGCGATTGCGAGGGGAACGGGGACGGCGCCTGAAATTTTTGCGAAAATTTCCGGGCGGCGCCGGGACACGGGTTGTTTTCCTACGTAAACTTCGGAAAACCGCCCGCCCCGGCGTACATGCCGCCGGTACGATTGAAGTCGAAGGGGGTGCGCCCCCTTCGAGCATCCCCGGGGTTTTTCGTAAGCGATTGCCCTGGCGCGTTTTACGGGCGCTATTGTTTATTTCGTCGTTTCCGATTATAATAGGGTCGTGTAGGCTATAAAGAAAAGGGGGGCGGCGCGTGAGGATACTGTTTGCGGAGGACGAAGTTTCGCTTTCCCGCGCGGTCGCGAATATACTCGAAAAGAACAATTACACCGTGGACTGCGTGTATAACGGCGCGGACGCGCTCGAATACGCGCTGGCGGGGGTCTACGACGCGTTCATACTCGACATAATGATGCCCAAGCTCGACGGCATAACGGTGCTGAAGCGGCTGCGGCGCGAGAACGCGCGGCTGCCCGTTATACTGCTCACGGCGAAATCGGAAATAGACGACCGAGTGCTCGGCTTGGACAGCGGCGCTAACGACTATCTGACAAAGCCGTTCGACGCGCGCGAGCTGCTCGCGCGAATACGCAGCGCCACGCGCAAGACAGACGCCGCCGACGCGTATCTGTCGCTCGGAAACGTGAAGCTCAGCGCGTCGACATTCGAGCTGTCGTCGCCCTTTGGCAGCTTCAGGCTCGCGAACAAGGAATATCAGATAATGGAGACGCTTTTGCGAAACCCGCGCAACCTTATTTCGTCCGAAAGGCTGATGGAGAAAATCTGGGGCGCGGACTCCGACGCCGACATAAGCGTGGTGTGGGTGTATATATCGTACCTTCGCAAAAAGCTGGCGGCGCTGAACGCGAACGTGCAGATAAAGGCCGCGCGCAATCTAGGCTATTCGCTGGAGGTCGTCTCATGATAAAGAGGCTGCAAAAAAAGCTGATATTGATTTCCATGACGGCGTTTCTGCTCGTAATGGCGGTCATAATATCTGTCATAAACATAAGCAACTATATAGGCGTGGTCGATTCAGCCGACGAACTTTTAGAGATACTGTCGATAAACAAGGGCGCGTTTCCGAAAGAGCCGTTCAGGCGCGACGATCGGTTTTTCAGGGACATGTCGCCCGAAGTGCCGTATGAAACGCGCTTTTTCGTGGTGACGCTGAACGCGGAAACGGGCGGCGTGGTGCTGTGCGACACGGGCAGGATAGCGTCAGTCGACACAACGGAAGCCATAGAATACGCTAATCGGGCGTTTAGGGAGGGCGAGCAGTCGGGCTTCATAGGCAATTTCAGGTACAGGGCGCTGACGGAGGGCGAGTTTTACAGGGCGGTGTTTCTGGACTGCGGCAGAAAGCTCGAGTCGGCGAAAACGTTTCTGCTCATAAGCGTGTCGGTGACGCTCGCCGGGTACGCGCTCGTGTTTCTGGCGGTCGCGTTTCTGTCAAACCGCATCGTGCGCCCGATCTCGCTGAGCTACGAAAAACAGAAGCGCTTCATAACCGACGCGGGTCACGAGATAAAAACGCCGCTTTCGGTGATAAGCGCCGACATATCGGTGCTCGAAATGGATCTGGGCGAAAACGAGTGGCTTTCGGACGTTCAGAAGCAGGTGAAAAGGCTTTCGTCGCTCACGGAGGATCTGGTGTACTTAGCGCGAATGGAGGAGTCGTCAAACCCTATAAGGTTCGTCGATTTTCCCATATCCGACGTGATTTCTGAGGCGGCGGAATCGTTCAAAGCGCCCGCGCAGACGCTAAACATTAAACTGGAGACCGACATAAAGCCGCTGCTCACGATAAAGGGCGACGCGAAGGCGGCGGGCAGGCTTGTGAGCATACTGTTGGACAACGCCATAAAATATTCGCCTGAGGGCGGAACGGTCAGGCTGACGCTCGAAAAACAGGGTTCAAACGTGAAGCTCGGCGTTTACAACAAAACGGCTGACGAAATAGACAAAGACAGCCTGCCCAAGCTGTTCGAGCGGTTCTACCGCGCCGACGCGTCGCGCTCAACCGCGGGCGGCTACGGCATAGGTCTGTCGATAGCAAGCGCCATAATGGAAAAACACGCGGGCAGCATTCGCGCGTTTTCGGACGACGGCAAGTCGCTTTTGATCGTCTGCACGTTTCCCGCGTAACGCTTGGTTTAAGATAAACGAAATTCGCGCTTGCCCGCATACGCAAACGGTGATATACTGTTTAAGCAAAAATACTCTGGGAGGGATTACATATGACTCAGTTCGAGGAAGGTTATAAACTGATGGACGAGAAGTTCGGCAATTTCAAGGACAACCTTATAGCCTTGGCTACGGTCGCGCGCGAAAACGCCGAAAACGGAGAACCGCGCCCCGTCGTGCGCACGGTAGACGCGTTTTACGAGGACGGCTCGTTCTATGTGTCAACATACGGTAAGTCGAACAAGATGCTGCAGATAGGCGAAAACGACGAAGTCTCCGTAGCCGGCTGCACGGAGATGTTCACGGCGAGCGGAAAAGGCGAGAATCTGGGCTGGGTGCTCGACCCCAAGAACGCGGAAATCCGCGACAAAATCAGAAAGACGTTCTCGGCGTGGTACGATTCGGCTAACAACGAGCAGGACAAAAACTGCTGCATACTCGCGATCCGCCTTAAAAAAGGGACGCTCAACATAAACCACTGGGAAAAACTGTATTTCATGGACTTCGAGCATAAGACGATAATGGAGAACGGCGGCGTGTTCTAAACCCGCCGAAAAGGGAAGGCTAATATGAAAAAGCAGGCTCTGCCAGAAATATTGCTCATAATCGCGGCGGTCGCGCTGGCGGTGGTTTCGTTCATAACGCTGCCCGACAGGGTCGTTATGCAGATAACTTCGGCAGACGCCGAACCCACGACGTTTGACAAGCTGCCCGCGATAATACTGCCCTTCGCGCTCACGGCGGTCGGCGCGTATTTGAGCCTGCGCTCGAAAAGAAACAGCGCCGCGCGGATCAAGCGGCTCACGATCTCGGTGGTCGGGCTCATCGCCTTCATACTGATGCTCATAATAAACCTCAGGAAATAAGTCCCCGTATACAGATTCATATCCCGCATTCGCCCCGAACGCTCGCCGTTCGGGGGTTTTTTTATGAAAATATGTAAAAAACGCATTGACAGACGGCGACACGCGCTATATAATAAGATAAATGCATTAACTAATTATTTCACGCATTCATCGCGTTTCGCGTAACCCATTCAAAATCGCTAAGAGCGCGGGTTATGCGGTTGGGCAGTTTGGCATAAAATTCAGTCTGAATTATGCGAAATTACTGAATATAGTTTATGCGCGGTTGAATGTTCGGTTCAGATAACGTATGGCGATTGATTAAAGCGCTAGACATAATGACGGGCGGGCGAGGTGAGAAAATTGCGCGAGGCGGGCGGCGAGCTTGATTTTTCAGACATACGCGCGTATTCGGCGTTTGACAGGCGCAATCTGGTGACGACCGATTCGCTTCTCACGCCCGGTCAAAGCGGCGACGGCGCGTGGAGCGACAAAGAGTTTCCCGAATTTGTGAACAGGGTGGCGGAGTCGGTGAAGCGAAAAAGACCCGTCATAGCGTTCATGGGCGCTCACGTTATAAAGCGCGGGCTTTCGAGATACATAATCGCGCTTATGCGCGAGGGCTTCATAACCCATATCGCCGGAAACGGCGCGACGAGCATACACGATTTCGAACTGTGCTATCTGGGCGGCACGTCGGAGTACGTGCCCGACGCCATAGAGGACGGCAGCTTCGGCATGTGGGAAGAAACCGGCGCGTGGATGAACGAAGCCATTAAAGCGGGCGCGGAAGCGGGCTTGGGCTACGGCTGGAGCCTCGCGAAATACATAGACGAGCGCCCCGAGCGCTTTCCGCACAGGGACGACTGCGTGCTGTATCAGGCGTACAAAGCAGGCGTTCAGGCGACGTATCATGTGGCGATAGGCACGGACATAATCCATCAGCACAAAACCGCCGATTTCGCGGCGATAGGGCGCGCGTCGGGCGCGGACTTCAAAAAGTTCTGCGCGTCTGTCGCGCGCATGGACGGCGGCTGCTTCCTGAATTTCGGTTCGGGCGTGATAGGGCCGGAGGTGTTTCTGAAGGCGCTGTCCATATCGCGCAATCTGGGATTTCCGACATACGACATAACCACCGCGAATTTCGATCTGCGCGCGCTGCCCGATTACAGGCGCGCGATACCCGACGACGACCCCGACTACTACTACCGCCCGCGCAAGAACATCGTAAACCGCCCGGTCAGTCGGGGCGGGCGCGGCTTCAACTTCACCGCCGACCACGCGCAAACCGTACCGAGCCTGTACGATCACTTGAAAGGGTTGTTCAAATGAGCCTGCAAAAGCAAAGCGAACTTAAAAGAGAGCGCCTTGCCGCAATACTCGCGGGCATGGAGGGCGTTAGGATAGGCGTTATAGGCGATTTGTGCCTGGACGCGTACTGGACCGCCGACATGACGCTGAGCGCGCTTTCCCGCGAAACGCCGTTCTTCCCGCTGCCCATAACAGGCGAAAGCTATTCGCCCGGCGGCGCGGGCAACGTGGCGGTGAACGCCATGGCGCTCACGGGGCGCTCGCCCGTGCTGGTGGGGACGGTCGGCCGCGACTGGCGCGCCGAATTACTTATTTCGGCGCTGAAGCGCGAGGGCATAAGCACCGACGGGGTCATAGAGTGCGATAAAAGCGTGACGAACGCGTTTATAAAGCCTTTGAGGCGCGGGCACAACGCGCGCGGGGTCGAAAGCGAAAGGCTCGATTTCGCGAACGCCGAAAAAATATCTTCCGAAACAGAGCAGCGCATAATCGAGCAGATCCGCAAAATGAAGGGTACTGTCTCCGCCGTGTGCGTCTGCGACCAGATAGAGTTCGGCTGCGTGACCGACCGCGTGAGGGACGAGCTTGAAAAGCTCGGCAGAAGCGGCGTCACCGTGATAGCGGACAGCCGCGACCGCATATCGCTCTATAAAAACGCGATACTCAAGCCCAACGAGGTCGAGGGCGTGCGGGCGCTCGACGCGACGATACCCGCGAAAGAGGGCAGAACGCCCGCGGAGCTTAGGCAGGTCGCAATCAGTCTTTCGCAGAAAACAGGCTGCACGGTGCTGCTCACGATGGGAGTGAACGGAAGTATGCTGGCGACGGGCGGCGAATCGGTTTACTGCCCGGCGTTTCCCGTCTCGCAGGAGACGGATATTTGCGGCGCAGGCGATACGTTCACCTCCGCGTTCGCCTGCGCCCTGGCGGGGGGCGCCGACCTTATTTCCGCCATGCAGACGGCGAACCTCGCAAGCTCCGTGACGATCCGCAAGCTCGGCACGACGGGCGTGGCGACGCGCCGCGAGCTCATGGAGGCATATGACGCGGAATACCGCTTATAAACGGGAGATGAAGCAAATGACTGCGGGCGCGAAAGGGCGCAATATCCAACCGACATTTTTGAGCGATTTTCGGCTGTATAAAAAGAACGTCGCGCTGTGCGTGATGCTCGCGCCGGTCATCGCGTATTTCGTGATATTCAAATACGTGCCGATGGCGGGTCTGGTGATGGCGTTTAAGGACTACAAGCTCGGCGTGGGCATATGGGGCAGCGAATGGGTCGGTTTTGCAAACTTCACGCAGGCGTTCAACACGCTGACGTTCATAAGGTCTGTGCGCAACACGGTCATAATCAGCCTGTACCACTTCGCGGCGGGCTTCCCCGCGCCTATACTGCTGGCGCTGCTTCTGAACGAAGTGCGCAACGAGCGCTATAAGCGCGCGGTACAGACGATAAGCTATCTGCCGCACTTTCTGTCGTGGGTCGTAATGGCGGGGCTGCTGTCGCAGCTATTATCGCCCAACAACGGCGCTGTCAACTCGCTGCTCACGTCGCTGTTCGGCATGGAAAAGTCGATATATTTTCTGGGCGACAACAACTATTTCAGGGGCACGCTCGTTGTGACGAACATATGGAAGAGCGTAGGGTGGAGCTCGATATTATATCTGGCGACGATCTCGTCAATAGACCCGTCTTTGTACGAAGCGGCGGTGTGCGACGGCGCGAGCAGGCTGCAGCGCATGAGATATATAACGATTCCGTGCCTTATGCCCACCATAACCGTGCTGCTCATATTGAACTGCGGGTCAATACTCGACGCGGGCTTCGATCAGGTTTTGAACCTGTACAACACCGCCGTTTACGAATCGGGCGACATAATAGACACATACGTATACCGTCAGGCGCTCGGCAAGATGGAATACAGCATAGGCACGGCGCTCGGGCTCGCGAAAAACGGCGTGGGCTTCCTGCTGGTGTTCACGACTAACGCGATCGCCAAGAAAATAAGCGGAAACGGCATCTGGTAAGGGGAGTTTGCGCGCATGAAACAAAAATTCACGTTAGGCGACCTGATCATATACATAATACTGGGGCTGCTCGCGCTTTCAATAGTCGTGGCGTTTGTGCACCTGTTCATACTGTCGTTCTCGCCTTCGCACGTCGCCACAAAGGGCGGGCTGCTGTTATACCCGAAAGAGATAACGTTCGACAACTACGAAAAGGTTTTGACGAACAAGTTCATATGGCGCGGCTACTGGATGACTATACTCAGAACCGTAATAGGCACTGTTGCGCAGCTTTTCTTCACCGCGATGGGCGCGTACGTATTGAGCAAAAAATTCTTCCCGCACCGCTCGTTCTGGACGCTCGTTATCGTTTTCACGATGTTCTTCTCGGGCGGCCTTATACCGACATACCTGCTGGTCAAAAATCTGGGGCTGCTCGACTCGTTCTTCGCGATGATACTGCCCGGCTTCATAAGCGCGTACAATCTGGTCATAATGCGCAACTATTTCACGTCGCTGCCGGAGGAGATCGAGGAAAGCTGCATGATAGACGGCGCGGGCAGGTTTCGCATATTTTTCCAGATCATACTGCCGCTGTCGCTGCCGATACTCGCGACGGTCGCGCTGTGGCTCGCCGTCGGGCACTGGAACTCGTGGTTCGACGTGCTTATATACATAAGCGACGACAGAATGTTCACTCTGCAAATCATACTGCGCCGCATAATAATAACCGGCTCGCGCGAGATACTCGACGTAAGCTCGTCCGCGTCCGTCACGACCATAGAGGAGCAGACAAGCTCCGAAGGCCTGAAGGCCGCCTGCATATTCGTGGTGACGCTGCCCATACTGTGCGCCTACCCGTTCTTGCAGCGCTATTTCGTAAAGGGCATAATGGTCGGTTCGCTGAAAGGATAGACTTAGTGTCTATGCTAATATAAAAGGAGGTCATCCCATGAACAAGAGGCTATTGACGCTGCTGCTTGCCGCCGTAATGCTTATCGGCTGCGCGCAAATCGCGACGGCGGAGGAAGAACCCGTCAAAATCTCGGTCGCCAGCTACATGTTCGGCCCTGTGGACGAGGAGCTTGACAAGATCACTCCCGCCATCGAAGCGCGACTGAAGGACGTGCACGGACTCAACGTAGACATCGACATCGTGTACATCGAATACAGCGAATACTCCGAGATACTGAACACCCGTCTGGCGGGCGGTCAAGCCCCCGACGTGTTCCTCTCGATGAGCTACACGACGATGCTCGAACAGTACGACCAAGGAGTCATAGCGAGCTGGGACGAGGAGTTCTTCAAGGAGAACGCCCCCGACGTGTACGCGTTCATAACGGGCGGCACGGTCGACGGACGACTCAAGGACTACGTGGACATGTGGCGCGAATACTCGTTCATAGGCGATAAGATGGTGACTGTCGCCAAAATCAAGGAAGACGGCTCTATGCCCTACAAATCGCTCTTATATCGCGGCGACTTCCTCGACGCGCTGGGCGTGACCGAAGAGGAATATCCGAAAACCGTCGACGATTTCGTGGCGCTTATGTACCGCTTCGCCAAGGAAGACCCCGACGGCAACGGCGTCGACGACACATACGGCATAGGCGCGTCGGGCGTGAAGCCCTTCTTCGGCGCTTACGGCATGTATTGCGGCTTCATAGGCGGCGACAGCTATTGGTATGAAAAGGACGGCGAAATACTCAACCCCGACGTGAGCGACGCGTCCAAAGAAATCATTGGCATACTCGCCGATATGTACGCGGACGGCGTTATCGACCCCGAGTTTGTGACCGGCACCGAATCCGTGCCCGGCAGCTATTGGGGAATATCGGGCGGTTTTGTGAACGGCCGCATAGGCGCGTCGGCGCACGCCTCGATAGACCACTTCCGCCTGAAGGAAGTCAACAACGATAACGGCGGACAGGTCGCCCGCGAATACTGGGCGGTCAACGGCGAAGACTCGAAATTTGTGTACGCGCCGTGGCCGGCAGGCCCCGACGGAGATTACGGCTATTGCGTGGGCTACCCGGTGAGCATCGGCGAAAACGCGGTATATAACGCGGCGCTCAACGACAACCCCGAAAAGCTCGCGCTCATATTCAAAGTGCTGAACGCGTTCGCGACAGACGACGAACTGTCTCTGCTGGCGGTGTACGGCATCGAGGGCGAGCACTACAATGCAGACGCGGACACAGGCCTGCTCAAGCGCAACCCCGACCTCACCAACCCCGACTTCAACGCGGCGGGCGTGTGGGCGGTAAGAAGCCTGTACGGCGCGGACACGCCGTATTCGGACACGATGTACCGCCACGCGTTCTATAACGACAAGACCATCAAAAACCGCCTCGACTGGTACGCGAAAGATCAGTACAACAGCTACATAATGAACGCCGTGTCCGTGGTGCTGCCCTCCAAGGCGGCGCTGCAGCCCGAGCTTAACACGCTGCGCGACGAAACGTGGGTCGCCATGATTCGCGGCGAGAAATCGCTCGACGAGTGGGACGCGTATGTCGAAACGTACATGCAGCTCGGCGGCGAACAGCTTTACAACGAAGCGAACGAATGGTACAATAACAAATAACCGGGGAACAAACAGACAGCCGCCGCGTTCTCGCGGCGGCTCATTTTTAAGCCGGAACGGGGGAGGCTTGACATGAATACGGACGCTCTGCTCGCGAACATAAACCTTTACGGAAAGAAACTCGCAAACGACAGGCTCGTAAGCGAGCTGAACTACGCGCGGCGCGTGTCGTTTGCCGAAGGCGGCGCGTTCGACGCGCTTTTGAATGAACAACTCAAAAAGACGCTTGCGCACATCGAAAAACACGGGTACATCCGCGAAGAACACGTCGCAGAAACCGAGCGGGCGCTTTCCGATATGCGTGAAGCGTGCAAAAAGTACATATGGGGGCTGGCGGGTCACGCGCATATCGACATGAACTGGCTGTGGCGGTACGACGAAACGGCGCTCGTGGTGCTCGACACGTTCAGGACGATGCTTACGCTGACGGACGAGTTTCCGAGCTTCACGTTCTCGCAGTCGCAGGCCTCGACATATGAAATCGTTGAGAAATACGAGCCCGAAATGCTTGACGAGATAAAGGACAGAATAAAGCGGGGTCAGTGGGAAGTCACCGCGACGAGCTGGGTAGAGCCGGACAGGAACATGCCGAATCTCGAATCGGAGATACGGCATTTGCTGTATACCAAGAGATACATAAGCGATCTGCTCGGCGTGCCTTTGGACTCTTTGAACATAGATTACGAGCCGGACACTTTCGGGCACAACTCGCGCATACCCGACGCGCTCGCGGCGGCGGGCGTCAAATATCTGTATCACTGCCGCGGCACGGACGCGCACGGACTGCACCGCTTCGCGGGCGAGGGCGACGCGGATATAATTGAGTTTCGGGAACTTGACTGGTATAACCGCGCGGTCGACGGCTCTATGGCGGCGCGAGTGCCGGAGTTTTGCAAAAAGTACGGAATCGACATGCTGCTCACGACATACGGCGTGGGCGACCACGGCGGCGGGCCGACGCGGCGCGACATAAACCGCATTATCGAAATGACGGAATGGCCGATATTCCCGACGGTCAGGTTTTCAACATACTCGGAATTTTTCGCGTCCGCCGAAAGGGTCAAGGACAGCCTGCCGATTTTCAGGGGCGAGCGCAACTGCATGTTCACGGGCTGCTACACGTCGCAGAGCTGTATAAAGCGCGCGAACGCGCAGGCGGAGCGCTCGCTGTATAAGGCGGAAGCGTATTCGGCGCTGGCGCAAAAGAGCGTAGGCGCGAAGTACAACCGTTCGGCGTTCGAGTCGGCGTGGCGCAGGGTGCTTTTCAATCACTTCCACGACATACTGACAGGCTCGGGCGTTCCCGACACGCGCGAATACGCGATGGGCGAATATCAGAATGCGTTCGCCGCGGCGGCAACTTCCAAGCGGAGCGCGTTAAACGCGCTCGCGGGAAGCGCCGACACTTCCGTTTTCGCTCGCGAATCGGGTTCGGAAAAAAACGAAACGGGCTTCGGCGCGGGCGCGGGCTACGGCGCTGACAGGCACATGTCGGGCGCTGTGTCGCGCGGTTCGGGCGACACGCGGATTTTCCACATATTCAACGCGCTTCCGTGGCGCAGGCTCACGAACGCCGAAATTATACTGTGGGACTACGCGGGCGACGCGTCGCTTTTGAAATTCACAGACTCAGCCGGAAACGCGGTCGAGCATTCAGTATTAAAGACCGACAGGGACGGCTATTGGGGGCATCGCTATGCGCGGGTGCTTGTGCGCGCGGAATTGCCGGCGTGCGGCTATGCGACGGTCGCGGCCGTTCAAAACCCGACGCCGCCCGTTCCCGACATAAGCGACACGTATACGTTCGGGCAGGAGGAGCGCCCGTTCGACATGACGCTCGACAACGGGCTGGTTCGCGCCGAGTTCGATTCGGAGACGGCGCGCATTGCGCGGTTTACCGACCTTGAGACCGGCGAAACGCGCCTGTCGGACGCGGGCTTCGACATAATAGACGAAGACCCGTCGCGCGGCATGACGAGCTGGATAGTCGGCAGGCATATGCGCGTTTCAAGCGCGCACGAGCGCGTCATTGTAAAGCCGGGCGCGAACGGCGAATTGCGCAAGTCGTTTACGATAGAGCTCGGAACAGGCGAGCGCTCGAAGCTCGAATGCGAAATATCGCTCGACAAGGGCGAAAAAAAGCTGAATTATTCGGTGAAATGCGACTGGCGCGAGGCGGGAACGAAGGAGCGCGTTCCGCAGCTCGGTTTTTCCGCGCGTATGCCAAAACGCGCCAACGGGTTTTTATACGCTTCGGCGGGCGGCTTCATAACCCGCGCGGGCGAAAAGCAGGACAAGCCCTCGCAATTCGCGATAGGCGCGAACGGCGCGCTTCTGATGTGCGATTCGCGCTACGGCTTCAGGGGCGACGCGGACGTTATGCGCGTATCTCTCATACGCTCATCCATAGACCCCGACGCGCTGCCTGAGCAGGGCGTCCACAATTTCAACCTGTGCGTGTCGGTTTTCGAAGGCGGCGGGCGCGAGCTTCACAGGCAGACAGAGGAGTTTTTGACGCCGCCCGATTTCGTCTCCGGCTCAAGCCACGCGGGCGCGAATCCCGCCGAAGCGTCGTTTTTGGAGATCGCGGACGGCGACATACAGCTTTCGGGAATCAAGCTCTCGGAGGACGGCAACGCGCTGGTTCTGCACCTGTGCAACCCGACGCGCGAGGATAGGCAAACCGAAATAACGCTTCTCAAAAGCGTGAAATCGGCTAAGCTGTGCGACCTGCTCGAGCGCGAAACGGGCGAGTGCGCGTTTTCGGGAAACAAATTGAACCCGCGCCTGAAGCCGGGCGAGGTCTGCGCGGTCAGGGTTGAACTATGATCGGCGCTATTCGCCGAACACCCACTCCGTAAGCTCCGCGAGGCGCTCGAAATCGCCTATAATGATGTCCGCGCCCGCCTTTTCGAGCCGCCTCGCCTTCGTTTCGTTGAACCCGCGCCTGCGGGCTTCGTCGCTCGCCACGCCTATCGTGCGCGCCGAGCACTGTTTGCCGAGCGCGATTTCGACCTTTCCGTCGCCGACGACGAGTATGTCGCCCGCGTCAAGCCCCGATTCGGCTATCAGCGAGCGCAAAACGGCTTCTTTCGAGCACTTTTCGTCGCGCGGCGGCGCGCCCGCTATGCGCATAAAATAATGGCTCAGGCCGAGCGCCTCAGCTTCGCTCACAACGTCCGCGTGGTCTGTGCCGCTCGCCAGATACAGTGAAACGCCCCTTTCGGACAGCGCGCCCAGAAACGCTTCGCCGCCGCTCACTATGAAGTCGTCGCGCGAAAGAGCGCCCATCGCAAGCCCGCGTTTATTAGTGCTGATTTCGCGCATGAGCCGCGCGTTGTATTCGGCTTTGTAATCCCACGCGTCGCGCGCCTGCAGCCCGCACTCGCTGACGCGGCGGGCGAGCCATTTCATCTGAAAGATCGTCTGAACGCCGGTAGACTCGTCTATATACGCGTCGATTTCATTGTCGCTTACGAGCGGCGGCAGTATTTCGCGCATCATGCCGCGCATGACGCTTTCCCAGCCGCATCTGAGCGTCGAAAGCGTGCCGTCAAAGTCGAAAACCGCCGCGCGCGGCGCTTTAGCAGCATTTGGCATAGCAATTTCACCAACCCGATATTTTGTTAATTTACTAAACTAACAATACGCGCATTGGCGCGCTTTGTCAAGTCGAAAACGCGATTTTACTCGACAAGCGTCCACAGAGCGTGATATAATTGAACGTGTAATTCAAGGCGCGCATAAAATAATGAGCGCGATGGAACGAGGCTGCCTTATGAATAAAGCGTCGAAAAACCCCGAAGCTCTGTATATGAAATCCGAAAACCAAAGGCTCATACTGAACGCGCTCAAAAACAACAGCGCGTCGCGCACGGAGCTTGCCGACAGGTCGGGGCTCACGCGGCCTTGCATAACGTTTCTGGTGAACGACCTTATAAAGCGCGGGCTGGTGCGCGAAACCGTCACGCGCTCGACGGGCGTGGGCAGACACCCGGTGATGCTCGAAATAGTGCCCGACTCGCGCGTCGTGGGCGGCGTGAACATAAGCCGAAACTGCATATCCGTCGGGTTTGTGAATTTAGGCGGCAGGACGCTTGTAAGCGAAACAATCAAAAACGACGACCTGTCGGCGGTGGACGGCCTTACAATGATTGCCGATATGCTGCTCAGGCAGCAGGCCGAACTGAAAATGCCCGACGAGCGCGTGATAGGCATAGGGGTGTGCGCGCCCGGCCCGCTCGACTACAGAACGGGTCAGATATTGAACCCGCCGAATTTCAACGCGTGGCACAAGCTGCCCGTGGCGGACATACTTTCGCGGCGCACGGGTTTTCCCGTGTTCCTCGAAAACGTTTCGGGCGCTATGGCAATATGCGAATGGTTCTTCGGCAGGGCGCGTGGCAAGGACAATTTCATGGTCATGCCCGTAAACGAGGGCATAGGCGCGGGCGTGGTGGCGGGCGGCACGCTGTACAGGGGCGCGAACGGGCTGGGCTGCGAGATAGGGCATTCGAGCATACAGTACAACGGCCGCAAGTGCGCGTGCGGCAACCGCGGGTGTCTCGAAACATACGCGTCGATTAAGTCACTGCTCAACAAAACGCCGTTTTCGAGCTGGCGCGAGGTCGTGGACGAATCCGAAACGTCGCCGGAAGCGCAGGCGCTCATCGTCGCGGAGGCAACATATCTGTCCGCCGCGATAGTCAACGCCGTGAACCTGTTCGATTTGGAGCACATTATACTGATGGGCGACGTGGCTTACAAGCCCGACGCGCTGAAACGCGCCCTCGAAAAAAACGTGCTGCCCTGCGTGATAGCGCAAGGCAACACTTCCGCGCCAACTATCGATTTTGCGGTATCGGATACCCCGATATGCGTGGGCGCGATGGCGTGCCTGTACGCGTTCTTCCTAAACGAACCGCACAGAAACGCCATATAGGGCGGCGGGAATATTCTCTCTCCCGCCAATTTAAGGCTTGAATATAAGCTGTAAAAAGTCGTGCGCGCAGTCGCGCCACACAGTCCAGTCGTGCCCGCCCGGGTATGTCTTTCTGAGCATGTTCACGTTTTTGTTCGCGATATACTCGTCGTCGTCCGCGAACCTGTGCCAGTATGTGTCCTCCGTGCCCATCGCGCGGAAGAACACGCGGAAGCTCTCAGAAAACTTTTGAGCGTCGTCGAGCGTTTTCAGATGCGGTTCGTCCTTGTCGCCCCACGGCGCGCGCAGGAAGCCGCTGAACAATCCGGCGTAGCCGAACAAATCGGGGCGCGAAAGCGTCACGATGCTGGTCTGATAGCTGCCCATGCTCAGACCCGCCATAGCTCTCGACCACTTGTCGGTCTTGGCGGCGTACTCCGTCTCAACGAACCTTATCAAATCTTCCGTCAGTATGCGCGTGTACAGCGTGCGCTCCGACGAGAAATTGCGCTGCGCCATGCCGTTGCCCATTACGACGATCATTTCGGAAGCCTTGCCGTCATGTATAAGGTTGTCGAGTATGCGCGCTAAATGCCCCTGATGCACCCAGCCCGTTTCGTTTTCGCCATAGCCGTGCTGCAAATACAAAACCGGGTACGCGCCGCTCTGCTTATACCCAGGCGGCGTGTAGATCAGGCAGCTTTCGGTTTTACCGCTGGTTTTCGACTTGAAATACCTGCGCGAAACGCCGCCGTGGGGCACGTCGCGCAATTCGTCGAATTTCTGATGTTCTACGGGTATGTCTATGAAGTTCATCGGTCGGCAGCAGCCGTAGCCTATAGGCAGATACGGGCTTAAAAAGTCCGCGCCGTCGATTTTAAGGAAAATATACTTAAAGCCCCTGCCCAGATCGAGCGTCGCTTCCCACGCGCCGTCGGAGACCTTCGCAAGCGGGCTTACGCTTCCGAACTGATCGATTGCGACGCTTTTCGCGTCGGGCGCGATTATGCGCAGGCGAACCCTGCCGTCGGATAGGATCTCAAAGCCCTGCACGCCGTCGCGGTTCGGCTCGCCTATTATGGTGTCGAACGCGAGCGCCGTGTCGAGCGGCCACTGTCTGTTCATATGCGTCCCCTCCCGTTTTTAATATGAGTATACACGCGCAAAACCTAAGTGTCAATCGCGTCAGGCGCGCCAGTCAAGCGACGTCTGCGCGTCATGCTCCAAAGTGGGCGCGGCGGGCGCTCTGCCCTTGGAAGGCAGCATGAACAGGCCTATCGCGGTCAGGCGAAGCGCGGACGATATGTTGTTTACAAGGTTTGAAGTATAACTGTTCACTATGAATATGTTTTCGATCCCGTTATCCGCAAATCTGGCAATGAAGAATATGTTAGTCGCGCACAGAAATAAACGATAAGCGGCGTAAACAAAGAAGAAGACGGCAAAAACCTTTCTCGATTTAGAGCCCGTCATGACGCGCGAAAACGCGACCAGCCCGCGCGCGCCTTTGCCGCATGACTCCAAAGCGGCGCGGTCGATACTCTCGTATCGAATCATCCAGAAAACTATGACGATCTCCAACAGCGAGAACGGAACGGCGACGATACTCGAAATCGCATAGGCGGCGCCGCGCACGAAAAATATGTCTACGATGTTTACGGCTATCGCGCCGAGTATGCTGAGCGAAATCGAGATAACGAACAACACGAACACGGTTTTCATTTTATTGCTTATCATAACGCCCGCGCCCCTTCTACAGCTCGACCCAGCGCCCTTCGGCGGCGCTTTTAATTATCGCGTCAATCGCGAGCATGTTTGTGTGAGCGTCGGAAACGGTCGCGTCCAGACCGTCGGGTCTATCGAGCAGTATGTCAGCGAAAGACTGCATCTGCGACTTTCTGTGGCGGGCGGGTATGGGCAGGCGCGTGAACTCCTTCGTGTCGCGCCCAAGCGGCTCAAGACACGCATACAGCGCGTCCTCGCCTTTGCCGTCCGCGTCAAGCTCGTACACGAGAGCGCCGTTGTCGGCGTATATTTCGAGCCTTTGGTAATTGCCGCGCCCGTAGGCGAAGCGCGTTATGCGGAAGCTCGCCGCGCCGCCGTTCGACATCTTCGCGAGCGCGTTCGAAAAATCGTCGACGTCAACGTTTTCGCAGCCGTCGCCCGACAGCGCGGGGCGCTTTTTTATGTACGTTTCGTTGTGGGCGACGATTTTTGTGTACTCCGCGCCCGTTATGAAGCGCACCAGATCCAGACCGTGACTGCCCAAGTCGCCGAGCGCGCCCGAGCCGGAGCGCTCCTTGGAGAAGCGCCACACGCGGCGGCAGTTCGCGTTCGGCAAGCCCCACGCCTGCGCGTATTGCATATCGGCGTGATATATGTTGCCGAGCAAGCCGCGCGAAATAAGCTCGCGCGCGTAGCGCGCGGCGGATTTATAGCGGTACGAGAAGCACACCATCGCCTTCACGTTTGCGCGCGTGACCGAATCGAGCAAAAGCGCCGACTCGCGCGAGTCCATGCACAGCGGCTTTTCGCACACGAAGGGCTTGCGCGCGCGCACGCTCTCCATCGCGATCTCGAAATGCGAGTCGTTCGGCGTGGATATGTCAACCGCGTCGATGTCCGCGCGGGCGATAAACTCTCTGTAGTCCGAAAAGCGCATGTTTTCGGGCACGCCGTATTTGTCTCCGACGAGCTGTAGGCGCGCGGGGTCTGTGTCGCACACCGCGCACAAACGCAGGTCGGGGCTTTCCGCTATGCCCGGCAGGTGAACCCCCGACGATATGCCTCCCAAACCGACGCTTCCGATTCTGATTTCAGCCATGGCAATATCCTCCCCAACGTATATTTATACAAGACATTCGAGCTGGCGGTCGCCCGGCTCGAGCTCCGCGAGCCTCGCGTGCACATGCTCGGCGTCTACGCAGCCCATTTTCATGTAGAACGCCTGCGATTCGACGGACGAATGCGCGGATATGTACAGCCGGCGCTTACCCTTTTCCCGCGCGAAATCCTTGCAGCGCCCGAACAGCAGCCTGCCCAAGCCGCGCCCACGGTACGGTTCTGACACCTGCATACACACGAGTATCGCGTAATCGAGGTATTCTTCGTTCGAGATATACGCAAAGCCGACGAGCGCGTCGGACTCGAACGCGGCGGCGCACCTGCCACCCGATTCGAGTATTGTTTTGATTTCGTCGGCGATCGCCAGATAATCGCTTTCTCCCCATTCCTCGGTGAAGGCTATATCTTTTGCGACCCACTCGCCGTTTTCGCGGCGCAGGCAGCGGGTGACGACCTGATGCCTTATGAAGCCCCTGAACAGCCCGACGTTCGCTTCGTCGGATGTAAGCTCGCGTATAATCATATGTATATCCCCTTCACGAATCGAGCAGCCGCTCGAAAACCTGACAGCCCGTTAAAAGCGCGCGCTCGTCGAAATCGAAATCGTTGGCGTGCAGCGTGGTGGATATTCCCAAGCCTATGTTGAACATCAAGGACGGCGCGACATCGGAATAGCGCGCGAAGTCCTCAGAAATCATGTGCGGGCGGGGCAGAACAGAGAAATCCATGCCGTCAACGACGCGCGCGAATCTTTCAAAGCAGCGCGGGTCGTTTATGACGGGCGGGCAGCCGCCGTCAATGTCTATCTTCGCGCGGCACGCAAACCTTTGGCACACCGACGACGCGACGTCGTATACGTCGGTTTTCAGATTCGAGAAAACGGAATCGTCGAGCGCCCTCAAAGACCCGTGCAGAAACGCGTGATCCGACAGCACGTTGTTCGTCACGCCCGATTCGAACTTGCCCATTTTGTAGAGATGCGGCGTGTCTTTATACTTTTCCTCTATAAGGTCGACGGATTCCAAATAGAACCGCGCGGCGCACTCGGTCGCGTCGACGCCCATATGCGCGCGCGCGACGTGGGCGCTTTCGCCGTAAACGTTGACCCGAACCTCCGCCGAACGCGCCATGAACCCGCCCGCGCGGGTCGAGACCGCGCCTACAGGCAGCGACGGCTCTACGTGCAGCGCGTATATTTCGGCGGGTCTGTATTTCTGTATCAGATTTGTCTCGATAAGCATTTTAGCGCCGAAACCGAACTCCTCGGCGGGCTGGAAAATAAGCAGCGCGTTGCGCTTTCCGGCGGGCGGGCGCTTCGAGAGCGCCTGCGCGAACGCAATAAGCATAGCCATGTGACCGTCGTGCCCGCAGGCGTGCATGAAGCCGTCGCGCTTCGACGCGTAGGGCGCGTTCGTCATTTCCTTTACGGGCAGCGCGTCCATGTCGGCGCGGAACGCGAACGTTTCGTCAGAACCGAAATCGAAGTACGCGAGCGCGCCTGAGGGCGCGATCTCGGTTATTTCGGCGCGCGTTTTTTTAAGCTCGTTGAGCACGTATTTTTGGGTCTCGCACAGCTCGAAGCCCGTTTCGGGTATCATGTGCAGGTCGCGCCTCACGCGCGTAAGCGTATCAAGCATATAAAATGTCCTCCGTGCGTTTTTCGCGCGAATCAGGCGCGCAGCTTTTTGAGCCAGTCGAGAAATCTCGGCTCGGGGTCTTTCGTGAACACGAGCCGTTCGCCCGTCGCGGGGTGAGTGAAACCGAGCTTGTAGGCGTGCAAAAGCTGCCCGCCCGCGACATCGCGCGGCGGCTTTTTGAAGCCGTACAGCGGGTCGCCCAGCACGGGATGACCTATCGACGCCATATGTACGCGAATCTGATGCGTGCGCCCCGTCGAGAGCACGCACTCTATCAGCGTGCAGCCCTTCAGCTTTTCGAGCACGCGGTAATGCGTTTTCGCCTCTCTGCCGCCCTCGACGACCGCCATCTTTTTGCGGTCGTTCGGACTGCGGCCGACGGGCTTGTCAATGTCGCCCTCATCGGAGCGCAATTCGCCGCACACTATGGCGAGATACGCGCGCTCAAGCGTGTGCGCCTGTATTTGGGACGCCAGACGCACATGGCTGAAATCGTTTTTGGCAATGAGCAGCAGCCCCGACGTGTCCTTGTCTATGCGGTGCACTATGCCGGGGCGAACGGTTCCGCCGATGCCCGAAAGCCCGTCGAGCCGCGACAAAAGCGCGTTCACGAGCGTGCCGTCGCGGTTTCCGGCGGCGGGGTGCACGACCATGCCCGACGGCTTGAACACGACGGCGAGGCAGTCGTCCTGATATACAATTTCTACGGGTATGTCCTGAGCGAGCAAAACCGACGGCTCGGGTTCGGGAACGGTCAGCTCTACAGAGTCGCCGTTTCTGAGCGTCAGACCTGTTTTTGACGCTATCGCGCCGTTTACGCTGGCGTTCCCGCCGCGAATCAGCGCGCCCGCGCGGGAACGGGTCATATCTGCCGCGTCCGACAGGAAGTTATCGAGCCTTTCGCCCGCGTTTTCATGACCGATAACGAATTTCATGCGCCTTTCCTCCGTCCGGCGGGAAAAAACAGCGTGAAAGCGTATAAAAACGCGCCGGCGGTCACGCATATGTCGGCGAAATTGAACACGGGGAACGTGAACAGCTCTATGTTTATAAAGTCCACTACCGCGCCGAAGCGCAGTCTGTCAATCAAATTACCGACCCCGCCCGCGAATATAAGGCACGCCGCGAGCCTTACGCGCGACGACATAAGGCGGGTCATGAATATGACGGCGCACAGAGCCGCCAGTATGAGCGCGCTCAGCGCGGTTATGAGCGTCGGATTATCGCGGAACAGCGAAAACGCCATGCCCTCGTTCCACACGAACAGAAAGCCGAACACGCCCGGCAGCGCCGACATTGCGCCCGAATGCGTTTCGCGCAGCGCCGACAAAGCCCACTGTTTCGTAAGAAAATCAACGAGCACCAATATAAGCGTCACGAGCGCGAACACGCCCGCGCGGCGCGAGAGCGCCAGCCTCATGCCGACCGCCTAGCGCATTCGCATTTCGATTTCATACAGCACCTCCGCGAAAAAGCCGCTAATACCCGGTATGTTTTCAATCACGATGCCGCGCAGAAGCGTGATGAGCAGCGCGCCTATCACCGAAAACCCGAACATGAAGCCCACGCCGCGCATGACGCCGCCCAGCAGCGCCAGCCACAGCATACGCTTTCTGTCCTTCACAAAGTCGAGATACTCGTCCAGCCGCATACGCTCGAGCGTGACGGCAAGGCGTTCAATTTTCGCGTACAGCTTATCGCCGGGCATTCGATCGCCTCCCGGATAATATGCTTGTACGTTTTGACAAAAATAATACGCGCGCGCGGTTTTGCAATCGCCCTTAACGACAAGCGAAGCCTCCCGAACGCATTATAAACGCGCGTTCGGGCGGCTTTGCGATTGACCCGCGAAAGTTCGTCAGCTGAACAGCGGGCTATCCTTGAGCAGCTTCGCCTGACCGTCCACGAGTATGCTGAAATTGCGGCGGTATTCCTCGAACGCGTTTTTGAGCGAATCGTAATCGGCTTTCGCCTCCGCCATCTTTGTGGACGACTGGTCGTTTATGTTCTCCGCCTGCTCCTCGGCCTCGGCGATTATCTTGCGCGCCTTCTTGCGGGCGTCGTCGATGGTCTCGTCGGCAATGCGCTGCGCGCTTATGAGAGTCTCGCGCAGAGTGGTCTCGAGGTTCTTGAAATAGCTCGGCTCGTTGAACGTGGGCGCGGACGCTTCCTCGCGCACCATCGGCGGGTTGTCGACGGGTTCGGCGGGCTTTTCGGCCGCTTCCGCCGCGACTTCCTGCTTTTCTGCCAAGAGCGCCTCTTTTTCGGCGGCGAGCGCTTCTTTTTCTGAACGCAGCGACTCAATTTCGGCGTTCGCGGCGGCGACGGACTGCTTGTACGCTACGTTTTCGCGCACGAGCGCTTCCATTTGACCCGCGAGAGCGTCGAGAAAATCGTCGACTTCGTCGGGGTTGTAACCCGTGCCGTTTTTGACCAAAGCGAATTGCTTTTCGTTGATTTCCCTGACTGTAATCGCCATAATAAACTTCCTTTCATTGGTATGATAGGCGACAAAACAAAAATGAGTATAGATATATGGTATTTCTACGCGCGGCGCGAAATTCCTGCAATAGGCCCGCGCCGCGCGATAATTTCACGTTCAGCCGCGAAGGAACACCGCGTCTACGAACCCGCCCAAAAACCAGAGTATCAATATGGCGAGCATGGGCGCAAAGTCGAAGCCCGACATGCCGTTCGAACGAAAAATCCTGTTCAAAAACGCGCGCAGGGGCGCCAAAAACGGCTCGGTCAGCGTTACGAATAAGCGCATTATACCGCTGAAGGGGCTCACGAACCAGCTGAGCAAAGAACGAATGATTATGGCGTATGTTATTATGTCCAAAAACAGGTTGAGACCTACGCCTATGCGTGAAAGCGCGTACCCGCCCATATTACCTCCCGCGTGTGTTAATACCTGCGCTCGACGCTGCGAGTCATATTGACTTCGACGTTTTCGGGCGCTATAAGATACATCTTTTCGGATATTTTACGTATTTTCGCCCTCAGCGCGAAAGTCGCGCCCGCGAGCGTGTCAACGATGCGCTGCGTGAGCACCGCGTCCGTCTCCTCCAGATTCAGGAGCACGCTTTTACCGTATATCAAATCCTCTATAACGTCGCCGCACTCGCTCAGCGAGCGCAGATAGTATACCATCGTGCCGGGGCTGGTCTTTACCGCCCGCGTGGAAACGGCGGGCAGACCGGCGCTCTGAGAGTACGTTGCGTCGGAATACGGGTCGCGGCGCGAATACGCCGCGCCGGCCGCGTCGTCAGGCCTGCGCCGCTCGGAGGAATAGCGACGCTCGCCCGACCTGTCGGGCGCGGTCGCGCGGGCGCGAGGCGTGTAGCGCGGTTCGTCATAAGCGCTTTCGGAATAGCCCGACGACGGCCGCGGTTTCGCTTCCGCTTCGGACTCGTCCACTAAGCCGATAAATTCAAGTATCTTGCTCAGACCCGATTTCTTTGCCATTTGGCGTATTCCCCCAAATTCTGCATATATGAAAAGCTCACGCGCGCGCGCCGAATATTTTAGAGCCTATGCGCGCCATTGTCGCGCCCTCGTCAGCGGCGACGAAGCAGTCGTGCGACATGCCCATGGACAGCGTGTCGAAGCCCGCGCGGGTCTTGGCGATCTCGTCGTAAAGCGCGCGCAGCCTTTTGAAATAAGGGCGGGCGAGCGTCGGATCTTCCGAAAACGGCGCGACCCCCATAAGCCCGCGGATTTTTAAGCGCCTGAAAGCCGAAAGCGACTCGATAAACTCGCCCGCGCGTTCGATCTCGACCCCCGCCTTCGTGCCGTCGCGGGCTATGTCCACTTCGACAAGCGCGTCCAAATCGCGCCCTTCTTTTTCGAGCGCCGAATCGAGCGCCGAGGCAAGCTCCAATCTGTCGAGCGACTGCACCATGCGCGCGAATTTCGCGACGTACTTCGCCTTGTTCGTTTGCAGCCGGCCTATAATGTGTATGCCGAACGCCGAACCGAGCGCGTCGAGCTTTGAAAGCGCCTCCTGCACGCGGTTTTCGCCTATCATGTCTACCGACACGCCGCGAAGCGCGAGTATGCGTTCGGGCGGAACGGTCTTTGTGACCGGCAGTATGTCCACGCCGCCGAGCGCCCGTTTAAGCTCGAGATAGCGCTCGCATATGAGTTTTTGGTCGTCCGACAAATCAACTGTCATTTTATAAGCACGCGCAGTCCCTGACTGAGCACGCCCTCCCTCAGCGGCAATATGATGGCGGTCTTGCCGTCGTTCGAAAGCACCTCGACCTCGACGAACGTGCCGCCGGGCACGTCGTAGAGCCACACGCCCGTTTGCCCGTTTATTTTGTCGATAGCCCTCGCGGGCACTGACAAGCCCGATATGTTCGTGCCGAGCACGGCATCGCCGCTGCGGCAGTATATAAGCGGGCCGATCGGGTCGGCGACCTCTATCTGCGTCATAACCGTGTCGCCCGTTTTCTGGACGCGCACGACGGTGCCCGAATAAACCAAATCTTCGTATCCGCTAATCTGGAACGAATACGTTAGCCCTATGACCGGGTTCCAGTCGTCGTCATACGACAGAACCACCAGATACCACTTATTCTGATTGACCACGCGGAACACGTCGGTGGAAACGCGCGACGTGGCGGACGTATCGAGCGGCTGACCCGCGAGCACGCTTCTGACCTGAGCGATTGTAAGGTCTTTGAGCGAATCGACCGTCAGAGCCGACTCGTAGCCGTCGGTGTAGAAGCTCACCACGCCCGGCACGGGAGCGCTTTCGAGTATGCGCCAGTTTTCAATCGTGCTAACCTTCTGGCGCTCCTCGTCGTAGTATTTTATAAGGCGCGCGTCGGAGCGCATGTTGCTGCTCATATAAGCGCGGCGCTCCTCCATGGCTTCCTCAAGCTGGCTCACGAGCTTTTGGAAGTTGCCGTAGGCGGCGCGGTTTACCAGGCTTTTCAGGTCGAGAGCGCGCTGCTTTACGGTGAGGTCGAGCACCTCAAGCCCTGAGTCGATCTCCTTGCCGAGCACTGTCTTGTGATATGACTGTATATTCGAGCGCACCGCGCTCAATTCGCGCACCAGCTTTTCGCTGTATTCGAGCGAATACACATACGCGACCGGGTCGCCCGCGTTCACGAGCGTGTGCTCCGTCGCTATATACTCGACCCGCGAGACCTGCGTTTGCGAAAACACGCTCTCGTCGCGCACAATTATGGCTGAAACGCGGCGCACGTCGGTGGCGGTGTCGTCGTAAATGGCGGCGAACTCGCTCGAACCGCCGAGCATACTGCGCTGCACTATGAACACTATGATTGCCGCCAGCAGCAGCAAAAACACATAGAATCTGGCGGTAACGCGCTTTTTTGCCACTAATATCCTCCGCTTTGCATTATCCCAAACAATATGGGCATATTAATCGGCATCTACTGATTATATACGATTTTCAAGCTCATTGCAACAGCGGGCGGATTGCGGATTGACAAATTCACAGTTTTACGCCTATAATTTAACGGTTGTAACTCATTGAAAAGGACGGTTCGCCTGATGCGGTTCACTGACACCGGCATACTTATATCGGGCTTCGAAGTGCGCTATTACGGCATACTCATAGCGCTCGGCGTGTTCGCGGCGCTCATAACGATGGAAAGGCGCGAGAAGTTCTACGGCCTGAAGCCCGACACGTCGCTCGACGTGTCGCTGTGGGTCGTGCCGCTGGGGCTTGTGTTCGCGCGCGCGTACTACGTGGCGTTCGAGTGGGATTTTTACAAAAACGACTTTTGGCAAGTCTTCAATATTCGCGCGGGCGGCATGGCGATATACGGCGGCGTTATAGGCGGCGTGCTCGCGGGGTTTTTATATTCGCGCGTGAAGCGCGCGCCGTTTCTAACGCTCGCGGACTTAGGCGCGCCCGCGCTGGCGCTCGGACAGGCGATAGGCCGCTGGGGCAATTTCATAAATCAGGAGGCGTTCGGAAACGCGATAGAAAACCCGGCGCTCCGTTTTTTTCCGATTGCGGTTTACATCAAAAGCGAGAACGCGTGGTTCGAGGCAACGTTCTTCTATGAGTCCATGGCGTGCCTCGCGATATTTTTGACTATTTTGATTCTCGAGCGCAAACGCGCTTTCAGATTCAGGGGCGCGGCGGCTTTGTGCTACGCCATAATGTATTCGGCGGAACGCGCGATTGTCGAGGGTTTGAGAAGCGACAGTCTGTATCTGGGCGGCGTAAGGGTCTCGCAGGCGCTGTCCGCAGTTATGCTCATAGCGGCGTGCGCGTATCTGATATACAGAATACGCAAAAGCCGCGCCGCCCGCGTGTATACGATTTTAGCGGCGATCGCGGCGACGGCGGTAACGGCGGGCGTATGCGGCGCGGGAGCGGCATATACAGTTTCGGGCGTTCCGGCTCTGCTAGCGATATGCGCGCTCTGTCAGCGCGCCGAATCAGCCTGACGCTTTTCGCGCGAGCGGTTTATGAAGTAAAGGCAAATGTCCAGCAGCACCATCAGAAAATTCAGTATGTAAAACGCGAGCGTGTATTCATAGTCGCGCATATACAGTTTGCGCGATATGCCCGCAATGTAGCCTATGTCTATCAGAACCAGAAACAGCAGGCTTTTACCCTTCGTAGAGCGCGTTTTGAACGATTTATACACCGAAATCGGCCACGATGCGCCGAAGCACAAAAGCATAGCCGCTTCAAGCAGAGAAGGCAGATCCGTAAAAACATCTCCCTTTGATTTTTATCAGCAGTAGAAGCCGCTCATCGGACAGAAGCGGCAGAACATCTGCATTACGCACAGACCCATGCACACGCTGTAATAGCTCATTTTGGGCATTCTGAAATTACGGTTATAGTTTTGATACGCGCCGCCCGCGTATTGCAGCCGCTCGACCATTTCCCTGTATTCGGCGTTCGTCGGGTCCATGCGCGCCGCCTGCGTGGCGTAGTTGAGCGCGTTTATACGGTTGCCCAAACCCTCGTTCGCCGCCGCGCAATAATAGCACCAGCGCGGCCCGCGCACGTTTATCTGCGAGAGCAGGTTTATAGCCTCGCGGTAGTAGCCGCTGTTCAGATAGTTGCGGACGGCGCGCATGTCGGCGGATTCGCCCGCTTCGCCCGCGTACTCGCGCCTTTCCTCGCCCGCAAAATCGCCGAAACCTCCGAAACCCCCGAAGCCCCCGAAACCGCCGAAGCCCTCGAACGGGTCGGCGTAGGGGCGACCCTGCGCGCGCGGGTCGGCCTGTCTCTGCCCATAGGGGCTTTGACCGCCGGCCTGATTGGGCGTATATTTATGATTGACGATCATATCATACGCCTCGTTTATTTCCTTCATTTTACGCTCGGCCTCGGGAGAGCCGTGGTTCACGTCGGGGTGATATTGCTTCGCCAGCTTTCTGTACGCCTGCTTTATCTCGTCGTCCGACGCGCTTTGGCTCACGCCCAACACGCGATACGGGTCTTGAATCATCTGCTCTTTCCTTTCTTTTCGAGAGCGCCGCGCTTCATCTGATATTTCGTCCACACGCCGGAGTATATCACGTTGCGTATTATGTCCGCGTCCGCGACTATCGGCAGTTTTTCAAACTCCGAAGCGCACCGCGCGATTTCGAGCGTGAGTATGTTGTAAACGGTGCTTTCGTAGTCGTCCGCGCCCGAAAGGGACGCAAGCACGTTGTATGAACAGCGCTTTTCGTCCTTCTGCAAATCGTCCCACGCGTCCATAAGATATATGAACCGCCCGAGCGCCTCGCCCATGCGGAAAAGCGGCGCCGCCCATATGTCGTCGTACACCGAAAACACGCTGCCGAGCAGGCGGCCGAAGCAGCCGGCGGCGGCGTCGATGTCGTCCGAGCGGGCGCGCTCGATTTCGCCGAGCGCGGTAAGCTCGTTTTTGACGGCGTTCGCCTGCTTTTCGCGCTTCTCGCATACGCCCGAAACGCGCTTTCTGAACGCCTTCGACAACAAAAGCTGCGCCTTGCTGCGGTCGTCTGCCCAGCCGTCGAGCGCGCGGTAATAGAACAGCAGAACGTTTATGTCGGCCGCGTAGCGCGTCATGTCGCTCACAGAATACCCGTGCCGCTTCAATGGGTGCGCGGCGCAGCGCGCGACGCCTTTGGATTCGTCAGGCTCGTAAAGCGAGTTCAGCACAAGCGCCAGAAACGCCGCGTCGTAGCTCAGCGTAAGCCTGCCCGAGCGCCCGAGCGACGAACACACGCCGCAGTATACCTCGCGGAAGCGCGCTTTTTGCGCGTCTGTCAGCGTTTCGGGGTTTACGGTGACGTAGCCGAACATTCGTCACGCCTCTTTTTGGAAAGTCGCGCCGCACTTGCCGCAGGTGACGGTTTTTAGGCCGATATGGCGCGGCAGTTTGAGCCACGCCTTGCACTGGGGGCAGCGGTAGTAAAGATATATTTTGCGGTTTTTGAACCTTGCCCGCGCCTGTTTCACGCTTGTCGCCACGGGCGCATATTTGCTCACGAACCACTGATTTTCGCGCTCGCGCTTCTGTATGTTTTTTGAAAGCATACGAAACAGCGCCCACGCCCACATGGCGAAAGTTATGAAACTGAGATATTGCAGGTTAAATATCATCGATATAAGACTAAGCGACACGCTCGTCAGCAAAAGCGCCATGCCGAGCTGATCCGTGCCGCGCCGTCCGCTGAAAAACCTGACCATTGAATTTTGGAATCTTCCCATAAGCCCTCCGAACAGACCTCCGCTAGAAAAAACCGGCGGCGACGCGCCGCCGTTTATGCCGCAAATAATTATACCAGAGCCGCCAACCATAGTCAATATGCCCAAAATCGACAAATAAGAGACACAACGGCGCATATGTGAAGGCAAAAAAGCGACGCTTTGTGAAAGCGCCGCAAAAACTCAAGTGCTTGCGTCAGAAGCTGCTTTTCCACGCGCCGGTGACGGCTTCGCTTATAAGCGCGTAGCCGGCGGGGTTCGGGTGTATGCCGTCTAAGCACATCAGGTCAGCGAAATCCCTGCGGTCGAGAAACAGCCCACGCAAATCGAACACGGGGCAGTCGGATTCGCGCGCCGCGTCCATCGCGGCGTAGGCGTAGCGCTCCTGCCAGCGGTATATATACTGCGCGCTGCCCAGATATCTGAGTATCGCGCTTTCGTTCAGCTGCTTTGACACCCACTTGAAATACCTCTCGGCGACGACGGGCAGCGGCGTCACAACGACGGGTCTCATGCCCGCGCCCCTCGCGCCGTTCACCATGTTTACGATGTTCCGCTTGAACCTGTCAAGCGGCACGAGCGCCGCGTGGTCCGTCTCGGGCTTTTCGGAGACCTCGCGCCATATGAGGTCGGAGTCGTTTCCGCCGAACTCTATAGCCGCGACGCCGTTTTCGGTAAGCTCGCTCTGTCTGAATATGCTGATCGCGGCTTCGGACGTGCAGCCGGGCTTCGCGTAGTTTCTGACAGAGACACCCAGCGCGCGCAGAGCGCGTTCGAACGTGTCGCGGCACAGCGTGTATTTCTGATTGACCGCGTCGTACACCAAGCCTCGCGCGATAGAATCTCCCCATATGCAAAGTCTTTCGGGTTTCATATGCGTATACCTCCGTCACGAATGCATTATACGCAAAAAAGCCGAAGCGCACACGCCATTTCGCGCGCGGTCGGTTCTACAAACCCAAAAATTCGGCTATCGCGAACGAAGAAGCGCGAAGTATTGCAAAATATAATGATTTAGTATAAAATAGAGATGACCCTACCGTCGGTAGACGCGTTTTAGCACGCGTTCTACCGTGGGTAGAGAACAAAAAAGCAGGAGCGGGCGAATGGAAAACGAGGCATGGCGCGACAGTCTCGCCGCGAATCTGGCGCGTCTGCGCCGCGAAAACGGCTTCACTCAGGCGGAGCTGGGCGAAAAGCTCAACTATTCCGACAAATCGGTCTCAAAGTGGGAGCGCGCGGAAGGAGCGCCCGACATATCGGTGCTGATGCGCCTGTGCGACCTGTACAAAGTGTCGCTTGACGAGCTTACGGGCAGAAGCGCGGGCACGATAAAACCCGAACAGGCGGAAACGCGCCCGTCGGGCATAGGCCGCGCGCTCACGCTGCTCATAGCCGAAAGCGCTATATGGCTCACGGCGGTGATAGCGTTCAGCGCGCTCACATTCATCGACGCGGGCATAGACAGGGTGTGGCTAGCGTTCATATACGCGCTGCCGTTCAGCTTAACCGTGCCCGGCGTGTGCCTTACCAAATGGAAGCTGTACCCGTGGGCGGCGGTTTCGTTCAGCATGGCGATGTGGTCGGTATGCGTATGCCTACAGCTTTCTGTGAAAACAGAAACGGCGGGCATGATATACGTTATAGGCTGCGCGGTGCAGCTGTCGGCGCTGATACTTTTGGGCGCGTTGGCGCTCAAAAAGAAATACAGAAAATAGCGCGTTTACATCGGGCGCTCGAGGGCTTCGAGCACGCTTTTGTCCGCTTTCACCATAACCGAATCGGAATTTATGAATATGCCTTCTCCCAAGCGTTCCGGCTCGCCCATGAAGCATACGCTCATCAGGTTTTCGCACGACGAAAACGCGCCGTCGCCCACGCTCTTTATTCCGCTGTGCAGTTTTACAGAGCGAATATTCGCGCAGCCCGCGAACGCGTATGCGGCGACAGACTCGATTTCAAAAGGAATTACGATTTCGACATCAGCGCCGGAAGCAACGAACGCCAGCAGCGATTTTTCGGATAAGTCCGTCAACATGCCGTTTTCGAAGCGGTATCTCCCGTTGTCGGGCGCGATCTCGATTTTATTCAGCTTTGGCGTGAACGAAAACGCGCCCGCGCCGATTTCGCGCACGGTTTCGGGCAGATATACGCGCGCGAGATTTCCGCAGTCTGAAAACGCGCCCTCGCCTATAACCTCCAAGCGGTCGGGCAGCGTTACGCTTTCGAGCGAATCGCAGCCCGCGAACGCGTACTCCCACACGGCGAGCGCGCTGTCGGGGAGTATAACGCGTTTCAGCGAACGGCATTCGCGCGCGACTTCCGACTGTATCTCGCTCACGCCGTCAGGGAAAACAAGCTCCGAAACCAAGCAGCGCGCGAACGCGCCCGCGCATATATGCGGACTGCCGCAGATTTCGATTTTTTGAAGCTCCGAACAGCCGTAAAACGCCTTCGCGCCTATCTCAAGCAGCGATTCGGGCAGTTTTACGCTCACAAGCCCCGACCCCGCGAACGCCGCCGCGCCGATGCTTTCAATGCGTTCGGGAAGCTCGATCTCGGTCAGGTCGGAACAGCCCGCGAAACACGCGTCGCCTATAGAGCGCAAAGAGCGCGGCAGGGCGACGCTTTTAAGATACGCGAACATGCGGAAAAGCTGATCGCCCAGAGCCGTTACAGGTATGCCGCCCACGTCGGACTCGATCGTTATGTCGGTTTCATGACACGCGTGTTCGGCGAGCGTCAGACCATCGCCGTTTCTGTAATACAGGCTCTTTACGGGGTCGGGCGCAGGCGAACCCTCAGGCAGCACGGCGATAAGCGCGCGCGAACAGCCGTCGAACGCCTTTTCGCCGAGGCGCGCGATTTTCGCGCCCATTATGACCGTCTCCAGCCGGCGGCAGTTTCCGAAGGCGGAATCGCCTATGTATTCGACCGAATCGGGAATATCGATCCGCTCCAGCGCGGCGCAGCCGTAAAACGCGCTGTCGGATATTTCGCGAACCGTCGCGGGCAGCGCGACCGTCTGAAGCGCCTTGCAGCCGCGAAACGCGCTCTCGCCGATTTTGACCACGCCGTCGGGCAGCGTCACGCTCTTTATCTTCTTGTTGTCATAAAACGCGAACCCGCCTATTTCGGTAAGACAGTCAGACGGCGCGAACGAGAAGCTTTCCTCCGCGCCCGCGAATTTTTTGAGCACTCCGTTCTCTATGGCGGGAGTTTTCGAACCGCCCCACAGTTTCATTTGCCGACACCTCCACAGCGTATAAAGCGAAGGAGCGGCGCGAAAACGCGACCGCTCCCAGCGGGCAGCCCTTAAAATCAGGCCGCTTTGGGCATTTCAGCCATCACGTCGCGTATCCTGTCGCCAATTTTGAACAGGTCGGCGAACGCGGAATCGCTGTTCATGAAAAACTCGCCGAGCGACGAACCCTCGAACAGCGAGGTTATGACGTTGGAATCGAGCGCCGTGAACAGCATCGGAATGACGGCGAATATCATGCACACGACCGCGTAGCCGCGCACTATGCCGAACACGCCGCCCAGCAGCATGTCTACGCCGCGCAGTTTGGGCATACGGAACACGTTGTTGAACAGGTTGACGATGAGCAGCATAACGGCATAGCCTACGGAAAACACAATCGCGAAGCTCACGATGTTGAAAGCCGACTGCCATATCGTGCGCGCTAAGTAGTCGTTCACGGTCATGTCGCCGAAGCCCGCGATGTTCGTTCTGAAGACGCTCACCACGGCGTCGGGCACGCCGCCTTCTTTCAGAGTCGCCGTAATGCCGTCAAGAGAGCTTCCGACGGCGGAGCACAGGCTGTCGCCAACGTTGCCCATGCCCGCGAGCAGCTCGTCAAAGCCCGCGTTCGCGTTGAGCCACGTTTTGAACTGGCTGGTCATGAACTGTTCGGACAGCTCCATGTTCAACGTAATCGCGATTATCCACGCCGCCACGAAGCCGACCGTCGCCAGCAGCGACGTTAAAAAGCCTTTTTGCATACCCGATATGAAACCGAGCGCGAGTATCGCCAAGAGAAGTAAGTCAACTATGTTCATAAACGATCCCCCCAAATCTATTTGATGGCTATATCAGCTTGATCAGGTATATCGAGCCGCCCATTGTGCACACGGCGACTTTATCGGACGTTATGCCGATTACATTATCTACCGTTATTGGCAATTTATACACGTTCGACACATGATTTCCGAAATTGCACACCGCCAGATACTGCCCGGCGAAGCCGTACAGAGTGCCGTTAGACGCCTCGATCTGACTGCACGCCACGGGCAGATGCACGATGTGCTCGACGCCGCCGCGAATCATGCGCACGTCGCTTATAAGGGGCGTGCCCTCGATCTGCGCGTTCGGCACGAACAGCATAAGCGGGTTGTCGGAAACCTTGTCGACCGCCTCGAGATACCAGCCGTAAACGGTTTTGCGCTCGTCGGCCTGCTCGTTGCCGCGATAGTCGTAGACGCGCATATAGTTCATGCCCACGACGGCAATGTGCGACGAATGGAACATGACCTGATATAAAACCTGCTCCATGTCGGTTATAGAGCCGTCGTTGCGCTTGCCGGGCGTGTAGGTGTTTATGCTGCACGTGGGCAGAGAGCCGGACGAATCGAGCGTCATTATCCAGAACAGGTTGTGCCCTATGAAAAAGCCGTAGTCGAGCGCCGTCACGCCCGAAAAGTCGGTGAGCGTGTCTACGACGGACGCGTATCTGTCGGTCAGAACGACGGTGCTGTTGTGCTCGGGCGCCAACAGTATTGCGGCGTATGTATCGCCCATGCGCGCCGAAAGTATCTCCGCGTCCATCGTCTGCGACGCGAGCGCGTAGCCGTTTTGCGAGTCTATAAGCGTTATGCGCGCGCCGTTCCACACGGCGACGCCGTATTCGGTGGCGGTGAAGCTGCTGTTCGCGTCAACGCCTATGTTCCACAGATATTTGCCCTCGGACGACACGCAGTGCAAACTGCCGCCCTCAAGATAATAGAGCCTGTCGCCGCTTACGCTGACCTCGCGGTTTGGCGACGTAGACAGCCGTATCGCCGAACCTAGCGGCGAGTCCGAACCGCTGGACAGCGCCAGCGCGAAGCAATATGCCGCCAGTGTGAAAGCCAAAGCGAGCGCGAGCGCGGCGGGACGGCTCAAAACGCTTTTTCCGCTGTAATCCATCTATAAGCCTCCCGGAAATCCGCAAACAAGCGTCGCGCTTGCATTTTGCGGCGTGTATCTATTATAATATATCGCGAACGATGATGCAAGCTAAAATGAGAGCATACAAAATGTTTCACGTGAAACAAACGCGGGCGAAAGTTTCACGTGAAACATTCGGGAGGACGCATGGCGAAAAAGAAAAAGCGCAAAAAGGGCGGCCGGTTCAGGCGTATAGTAATACTGACGGCGTTTTTGTCGCTGGTCGCGCTGTTGGTCTACGGCTACGCGTGCGCGCGAATCGTGCACGTCGAATACGCGGACGTTAAAATAAAGGGGCTGTCCCCGTTTCTGGACGGCGCGACGGTGCTGTTCGCGTCGGATTTCAAAATATCCGACGAGGCGGACGCGCGCAGATGCTCAGACCTCATAAACGAACTGTGCCGGTCAAAGCCCGACATAGTAATGCTCGGCGGCGATTTCACGCAGAAATCGTTTCTCGATCTGTTCAAGGCGGGCACGTCTCAGGGCGAGGCTGAAATCGAGGCGCGGCTGGTGGCAGCGCGGCGCGCGTTTTTTGAGGGCATAAAGGGCATAAGCCCGCCGGGCGGCATATTCGTTGTGGCGGGCGACGGCGACGCGCGGGTGTCGGAGCTTGCTTCCGACGCGTTTCTGTCGAACGCCGCGTGCGTGTACAACGCGCAGGCGCGCACATCTGTGAACGGTATGCCCGTGACGGTGGTCGGGCTTTCCGACGACAAAACCGCGTCGGCGGCGGGCCTGTTCGCGGGGCTATCGTCGGACGACTGCGTCATAGCGCTCTCGCACGACCCCGACGCATACGCGCTTCTGTCTACGCCGCGCGATTCCCGAAACGGAAACGCCATAGCCGACCTGATACTCGCGGGTCATACGCTGGGCGGGCAGATACGCGCGTTCGGCGCGAACCTGCCGGGCGGCTACGCGGGCAGGTTTCTGTCGGGAGCATACAACGAAACAGGGCCGAACATGCTGGTTTCGAGCGGCGTGGGCGCGGAATGGCTGCCTTTAAGGTTCGGTTCACGTGCGCAGGTTTACATAATAACGCTCAGAAAAGCGTGAAGCGCAAAAAAACGCAAAAAACGCGGCGGCGTCGGAAAAAACCGACAGCCGCCGCGCTGTTTTATATGATTATTTGGTTTTCAGATATTCGTCGATCTCGGCGGCGGCGCGCTTGCCCGCGCCCATCGCGAGTATGACGGTCGCCGCGCCAGTCACTATGTCGCCGCCCGCGAACACGCCCTCAAGGCTCGTTTGAAGCGTGTTTTCTTTGACGGCTATGCCGCCCCATTTGCGCGTTTCAAGCCCCTCGGTCGTCTGCGGTATAAGCGGGTTCGGCGCGTTGCCTATGGCTATTACGGCGGAGGATATGTCAAATTCGAACTCGCTCCCCGCTACTTCAACGGGACTGCGGCGACCCGACGCGTCCGGCTCGCCCAATTCCATGCGCACGCATTTCACGCTCTTCACGTTTCCGTTTTCGTCGCCCGCAAACGCGACGGGATTGCACAGCATCATAAACTCGATGCCTTCCTCTTTGGCGTGCTCGACTTCCTCTCGGCGGGCGGGCATTTCAGCCTCGCTGCGGCGGTAAACTATTCTCACGCGCTCGCAGCCGAGCCTCTTTGCGACCCTCGCCGCGTCCATGGCGACGTTTCCGCCGCCCACCACGCAGCACGATTCGCCCACCCTGACGGGCGTCAGCGTTTCGGGGAATTTATACGCCTTCATCAGGTTCACGCGCGTCAAAAACTCGTTGGCGGAGTACACGCCGCAGAGCTGTTCGCCTTCAATGTTCTGGAACTTTGGCAGCCCCGCGCCCGTCGAAACGAACGCTGCTGAAAAACCATCGGAATCTAGCAGCTCGCGCAGAGTCACCGACTTTCCGACGACCACGTTCGTCTCGATTCTGACGCCAGCCTTTTCGAGTGTCTCGATCTCGCGCTTCACGAGCGCCTTGGGCAGTCTGAACTCGGGTATGCCGTACACGAGCACGCCGCCCGGCGTGTGCAGCGCCTCGAAAACCGTCACGTCGTAGCCGAGCGCGTTGAGAGCGCCCGCGCACGAAAGCCCCGCGGGGCCTGAGCCTATAACTGCGACGCGGCGGTTTTTGCGCGCGGGTTTGTCGGCTTCCGGCTCGCGACCCGTCGACGCGTCGGCAACGAAGCGTTCGAGCCTGCCTATCGCCACCGGCTCGCCCTTTATGCCGCGCACGCATTTCGCTTCGCACTGGCTCTCCTGAGGACACACGCGGCCGCATATCGCGGGCAGCGAGTTGTCGAGCTTTATTGTTTTATACGCGCCCGCCAAGTCGCCGGAGGCCAGCGCGCTTATGAAATTCGGTATCTTTACGCCCACCGGGCAGCCGCTCACGCACGCCGGGTTTTTGCAGTTCAGGCAGCGCTTCGCTTCGGCTATAGCCGTTTCAGGCGAATAGCCGAGCGCGACCTCGCCGAAATCGCGCGCGCGCTCCAAGGCGTCGCGCTGCGGCATCGGGTGCTTTTTAAGGCTCATATCAGGCATAACTCAAACCCCCTTCGTCAAATTGCACGCGTGTTCGCTCGCGGCGCGAGCCTCTTCCGCCCTGAACATGCGCGAGCGGCGCATTGCCAAGTCGAAATCGACCGAATGCCCGTCGAAATCAGGGCCGTCTACGCACGCAAATTTGACCTTGCCGTCCACGTACACGCGGCAGCCGCCGCACATGCCCGTGCCGTCTATCATTATCGAGTTCATTGAAACCGTGGTTTTTATGCCGTACCGTTTGGTCACGCCGCACACCGCTTTCATCATGGGCAGCGGGCCTATCGCAATGACTTCGTCGTACACCGCGCCGCCCTCAAGCGAAAGCGCGAGCGCGTCCGTCACAAACCCCTTGCGGCCGTTGGAGCCGTCGTCGGTCATGATAGTAAGGCGGTCGCACGCGTTTTTAAGCTCCGATTCAAGTATTATGAGCGACTCGCTGCGGAATCCGACGATAAGGTCGACTTCCGCTGAAAGCTTTTTGAGCGCTTTCGCCTGCGGGTACGCTATTGCCACGCCCAGACCGCCGCCTATCACGCAGGCGCGCTTTATGCCCTCCAGCGCCGAGGGCTTGCCGAGCGGCCCGACGAAATCGGAGAGCGAGTCGCCCGCGTTTTTCAGATTGAGCAGCCGCGTCGTCGCGCCGACCTTTTGATAAATCACCGTGACAGTGCCCTTTTCGGGGTCGAAATCGGCGATAGTCAGCGGTATGCGCTCGCCCGAATCGTCAATTCGCAGAATGATAAACTGACCCGGCTTCGCCCTGCGCGCCGCCATAGGCGCGAGCACCGTCATGAGCGAAACTTCGTTGTTGAGCGCGCGTTTTTCGAGAATTTTGTACATTCGCGTTTCCTCCTAGATTTGGAGCTTCATGCCGTCGTAGGATACCTTTATTAAGCCGCCGAGCAGTTTTTCCATTTCGGCGTAAGGCCGTATGCCGTTGTGCGAAAAGTGGTTCGCGACGAACACCGTGTTTTCGTCTGCCGCGCCTATTTCGAGCAGCTTTTCGCGCATACGCAGGTCGTCGTTTATGCCCATATGCCCGATATAGTCGGGTTCGAGCACGCCGTTCGTGCAGTCGAGCGACACACACGTGAAATGCCTGCCCCGCATAAACTCGATATGCTCGTCCGTGAACTCGTCAGTGTCGTGCGCGTACAGAAGCGCCGAGCGCCCCTTTTCGATTATATAGAACATGGCGACCTGCTCTTTCGCGTGAACCGCCCTGAGCGGCGTGACTGAGTATCCGCCCACGTCGTACTCGTTGTACGGCTCTATGACCGTATATTCGAGCATTCCGGGGGTCAGGTTTCTCATCTTCGAAAGCCCGTCGGCGTTTCCGTATACGCGCAGCGGCGGCGCGCTGTCTCTGAGCTGCGAATACGGCGGCAGCCTGTTTTCGAACTCGCGCGGGCAGAAATGGTCAGAGTGCGTATGCGTTATGAGCACGTGACGCAGTTTTGAAAAGTCCAGACCGTGCCTGAGCGACTGCATGTACGCGTCGGGCGGAAAGTCGATCTTGAGGCTTTCGTCGATGAGCGCGCCCGAACGCGTCCTGACCTCAAGCCCGCCGACTAAGCGGGCGCGAGCGCAGGCGGGACAGGCGCAAAACAGCGCCGGCACGCCCTCGGAAGCCGCGGTGCCCAGATATGTGAGCAGCATATGTTTATCCTCCCGTCAACCCATCTGTTTTTCGTAGTATGAGGACGCGCGGCCGTCCTCGAAAAAGTCCTCCGTTTTCAGAAACCCGTTCTTCTCAAGCACCCTGACTGACGGAATATTGTCGGAATACGTGAACGCGCCCACGGTTTTTAAGGAAAACCGCGCCCGCGCGTCAATGAGAAACAGGCGCGCGGCGTCGGTCGCGACGTTTTTGTTCAGATATTCGGGCTCGAACACGCAATAACTCAGCATGGCGTTCGGGGTGTCGTTTAGGTCTATCGAATATATCCATATGTCGCCAACGTGTATGCCGTCGGCGTATACGGCCTTCCCGAAGCTCGAAGCGCCGGGTTTAAGCGATTCGTAAAAGTCGCTTAAATACTCAGCGAGCGTTCGCGCCTTCATGGGCAGAAATTTCCTGAAAGCGTCGTTATCCGTTTTAAGAAAGTATTCCGTCGCGGTCTCTACTGTCCTGTCGCCCAAACGTATATCCATGCCGCCCCCGTCACGCGTTAAGCGCGTGGTTTGATTTCTTCTTCGCGGCCTGCGGCAGCGTCACCGTGAACGCGCTGCCCCTGCCCGGCTCGCTCTTTACCGATATTTCGCCGCCGAGCGCTTCGGCGACGCGCTTGCACAGCGAAAGCCCCAGACCGTTGCCCTCGGTGCGGCGGCTGCCGTCCGCCTGATAGAATATGTCGAACACGCGCGCCTGATCGGCTTCCGAAATGCCTATGCCCGTGTCGGACACCGTTACGGACACGCTGTCCGCTAAGGCGCTTATCGAAACGCCTATGCTGCCGCCGTCGTTTGAAAACTTCACGGCGTTGTCGAGCAGGTTCGTCCACGCCTGTTCGAGCAGTTCGGCGTCGGACAATATGTTTGTCGCCCGCAGGTCAACTTCCACCGACAGATTTTTCGCCTTCATGCGCGGCATCATGCCCGCGACCAGCCTTCTGAGCTGCTCGTCCAGCGAAAACTCCGCCAATCGCGGCGTTTGACCGCGGCTCTCTATGCCGGTTATGCGCAGCATGTTCTCTGAGAGCTTCGTGAGCTTCCGGCACTCGCCGCGTATGAGGCTCGAATACTCGCGCCGCTCCTCGGCGGAGAGCGCGTCGGACTCAAGCAACTGCGCGAAACCGCTTATCGTGGCTATAGGCGTTTTGACTTCGTGCGACACGTTGCTCGCGAAATCGCGCCGCAGATACGCTATGCGCTTTAAGTCGTCCGCCATATTGTTGAAGTCGGATATTAGCCGGCTCATATGGTTGTACGCGGCGTTGCTGCGGCGGAAAACATGGTTTACCCGCGCGTCGAAATCGCCCGACGCAATGCGGCGCGTGGCTTCCGAAAGCTCGGACACGGGCTGTATAACGCCCTTGCCTATAACGCACAGCATCGTGCACAGTATGACCGACGTGCACAGCACGTTCAGATACCCCTGCAGCGTCTCCCTGACCGAAAACACGTTGCGCCGCTCGGCGGTCACGGCGAAAACGCGGCCGTCCATTGTGAAATACGCGCGCACGTTCGCCTGCCAGCCCTTAGACACGGTCTCGCCCGCGAAAAGCGCTTCGAGCTGCTCCGCGTTCAGATCCGTCCCCGGATCGCGCTCCGTCAGCCTGTACATGCTGTACGACGACAGCATTTCAGAAATCGCGCGCGCGTCCATGCCCGCCTCCGAACGCAGGCTTTTCGCGAGCGTTATGACTTCGTCCTCGCCCTTCTGCAATTCCTGAGTCATGGCGTCGGCGCTCAAAAGCACAGTTACCGCGCCCGATATGAGCGCGGACGCGAACGACACCACAATGAGCATCAGAAATATCTGGCGGCGCAGGCTAGACATTTTTTACCTCCAGCATATACCCCAGACCGCGCACGGTCTCAAGCGATATTTCGCTCGCGAAGCCCAGCTTTTCGCGCAGTCTTTTAATGTGCACGTCTACAGTGCGCCAGTCGGTCTCGCAGTCTACGCCCCACACCGAGTCCATAAGCTGGCGGCGCGTGAGTATCGTGTCGCGGTTGTTGGCGAGCATATACAAAAGCTGGAACTCGCGCCTTTTGAGCGCGACCGACATATCCCCGCGCCTGACGGTGCAGTCGTCTAAGCAGATGCGCGTTTCGCCGAACTCGACGACCCTGTCCTCGCGAATGCGCGAGCGCCTGAGAAGCGCTTTCACGCGCAGCAGCAGCTCGTTCAATTCGACGGGCTTCACCATGTAGTCGTCCGTGCCCGCCAGAAAGCCGCGCTCCTTGTCTTCAGGTTCGCCCTTAGCGGTCGTCAGCAGTATCGGCATTTCCGCGTCGTATGCGCGCAGCTCGCGCGTCAGCTCAAAGCCGTTCATGCCGGGCAGCATAACGTCGCAAATCGCCATGTCTATCTTGCGCTTTTCGAGCGCGGCGAGCGCTTCGGAAGCGTCCTCGCAGGCGGTCACGTCGTAGCCTGCCGAGCGCAGAAACGCGGTCATAATGCGTTTCTGACCGGGGTTGTCCTCAACAAGCAGTATGTTTATCATGGTTCGTCACGGGTTTACGACGTTTTGCGGTCTTCCGCTTATATACGCTTCCAGATTTTCGCAGGCTATGTTCATGAGCCTGCGCCTGCTCTCGATGGGCGCCCACGATATGTGCGGCGTTATTAAGCAGTTTTTAGCCGTCATCAGCGGGTTGTCCTCGCGTATAGGCTCTACGCACACCACGTCCAAGCCCGCCGCGTACACCTTGCCCGAATTAAGCGCGTCGGCGAGGTCGCGCTCTACGATCAGCGGACCGCGGCTGTTGTTGAGAATGATGACTCCGTCCTTCATTTTTGAGATGCTTTCGCGGTTTATCATGCCCTTCGTGTCGTCAAACAGCGGACAGTGCAGCGCTATCACGTCGGAGCGCGCGTACAGCTCGTTGAGCGGCACGTATTCGGCGATCGCCCGCCCCGCGTCGTTTTCGAACTTGTCGTAGGCTATGACGTTCATTCCAAGCGCCTTGGCGATGCGCCCCGTCACCTGACCTATCCTGCCGAAGCCCGCCACGCCCATAGTCTTGCCCGCAAGCTCTATGAGCGGATAGTCCCAGAAGCAAAAGTCGGGGCAGGCGGTCCAGCGTCCGGCGTGCACCGCCGAATCGTGATGCGCGACATGGTGGCAGATTTCAAGCAGCATGGCTATCGCGAACTGACCGACCGCGTCCGTTCCGTATGTCGGTATATTCGTGACGGGTATCCCTTTTTCCTTCGCGGCGGAAACGTCCACCACGTTGTAGCCCGTCGCGAGCACGCCAATATAGCGGATCGACGGACATTTTTCGATTGTTTCGCGGGTTATGGGCGTTTTGTTCGTATACACGATTTCGGCGTCGCCTATGCGGGAAACAATGTCTTCGGCTGCTGTGCGGTCGTAAACCACAGTGTCGCCCAGTTTTTCAAAGCCCGCCCAGCTCAGGTCGCCGGGATTTTCCGTATACCCGTCCAGTATGACGATCTTGCGCATAAAAATATCTCCTCCAGTATAAAGCCTCATTCGCATTTTAGTATGCCCCCACCCTTTTGTCAAGGCGGAGGCGGACACTCGGCAATTTGAGAATAATTATCAGGCGACGGCGGAGAACATTCTCCGTCGCCGCCTCGTTTGTTCAGATTACCTTATGCGCAATATAGTGATGTTGGCGGAATGGTCGTTCGAGCCTGAGCCGTTCGCCATCGTGAAGGCGACGGAGCGCCCTGAGCGGTTGCGCAGCGCGATGCTGTCACCGGCGCGGGCGCGCACAATGGCCATGCCCACGGCGATGCCTTCGCTGTTCTCGCCCACGTTTATGCCCGAAAGCCCGTGCTGTTCGCTTCCGTCCCCGTCCTCGAGCGCCGCGACGATGTCGCCGCAGTCGGAGCGGCTTCCCCTCAAAAGCGCAGACCACAAAACGAGATGCGTGCCGCCGCGCCTCATCGTGAATAAGCCCGAATCGGGATCGTAGTCGATGTCGCCGTCGCCTTCGACGCAGTCGAAGTTCGTCGAGAGCACGTCGCCGTCGTCATAGCAGGTGTTTTCCTCAGCCTTCTGATACGAAGCGGCGGAGCTGACGAGCGTGCCGGCAGGGCCTGCGGGGCCCATCGGACCCATCGGACCTGTCGCGCCGCGCGGACCTACAGCACCCGTTGCGCCCGTTGCGCCGCGCGGGCCTACCGCGCCTGTCGCGCCCGTTGCGCCGCGCGGACCTGTCGCGCCGACCGCGCCCGTAGCGCCCGTTGCGCCGGTTGCGCCGGTTGCGCCTCTCGCGCCTGTCGCGCCCGTCGCGCCAGTTGCGCCCGTAGCGCCTGTGTCGCCCTTAGGACCGCGAGGGCCGCGCAGGCAGCAGCAGTTTCCCTGACCGCAGCAAGAAGAATAATAACCGTTTACATTATAATTGACCGACGAATCGCATCCGTCAGTGTCGGCGTCTATTACGGCGGATCTGACTCCGCTGTTACCCGATTGACAACATTTCATAGGATACCCTCCATCAAAAATTTTACATGTTGGGTCGGTGGGGCATCACCGTTTCATTACTATTCCGGCAAAGCGTCGGGCGTTCCGATAAATAAACCCATGAGCTATCGCCAACAAAAACCCCCTTCGATTTCAATCGTATCGGCGGCGTGTGCGCCGGGGCGGAGGTTTTTACAAAGTTTTCGAAGGAAAACAAACCGTACCCCGACAGTGTCCCCGTTCCCTCGCAAGCGATTGTCCCGTAAATAAACATAATACCGCTTGAAAACGCGGCGAACATAGGCTATAATCTCAACCGACGCGCGCCCGTAGCTCAGTGGATAGAGTGTTCGACTCCGACTCGAAAGACCGTGGGTTCGAATCCCGCCGGGCGCGTCTTTTCTTTTGGCTGAACAGGCCGCGTTAAACCTTTTCAAAACCGCATATCGGCGAAGTTTGTAAAACGCGGGCGGTCGCGCGCGTATGCTTATATCGCGCGGGTTTGAAGGGGGCGAACGGATCGATGCTGTTTCATACGGTGGGTCAGAGCTATGTTTTTTTGCTGATGCTGCTGTCGGGGCTTCTGTGCGGCGCGTGGTACGACATACTGCGCCGCCTGCGCGCTCTTACAGGCGCGGGCAGGCCGCTCACCGCGCTTTTCGACGCGCTGTTCGCCGTCGGCTGCGCGCCCGTCGCCGCGTATGCGCTCTACATATCCAACGGAGCGGACATAAGGCTGTACGCGCTGCTCGGCGCGGCGTGCGGTTTCACGATGTACATGGCGGCGATAGCGCGCATGATAGACGCGGCGTGCGCATTTGCGCATAATATCATATGCAAATTACGCAACATCACGATTTTGAAAAAAATATTTCATTTTCTTTGCAGGTGAGGCAGGAAAAAAGCGACTTTGGTCGAATTTACTGAATCACCCGAATATGAAAGGATGAGCCCTCATGCAGAAAAGCATACGGGTAAAGCCGCGTTTTTGGATAATACTGATGCTGCTTTTCCTGATCGTGTTCACGCCTCTGTTCATAATACTGGATTCGCACAGCGAACGGCTTTCGCAGACGCAGGCCGAGTATGCGAAAATCCAGTCAGAGCTGTACGCGCGCGAGAGCGAGCTGAAACAGAGAATAGACTACGTGCGCACGGCGCAGGGAATCGAGGAGTTCGCGCGCTCATACGGCATGGTGATGGACGGCGAAATACAGTACATAGCGGGCGGCGATTAACCGCTCCGAGCACATTACGCGCCCCCTGTCAGGGGGCGCGTATACTATATACGATTCCGACAAGCAAACATATCGCGTCGATGCCATTTACATTGATATTAAAAGTAAAAACAAGCCATATAAAGCGCCCGCCGGGCATTCAAAAACGGTTTACCGGCGGGCGCGGAATTTTTTGTGGAAAAATAAGGCGGTTTCGGTTATAATGTGTGAAGGCGCAAAAAACAACTCAGCGGAGGTACGTTTATGACTACGATACCCGATTGGCAAAACCCGGCGGTTACGCATATCGGGCGCGAGGCGAACCGCGCGACGCTTATACCGTGCAAAACGCTCGCGCAGGCACGGACGGGACAAAGAGCGTTAAGCCCGTTCTACCGCTCGCTCAACGGCAACTGGGATTTCTTCTACGCGCCCGACGGCGTATGCCCGGAGGACTTCGAAGCTCCCGACTACGACGCGAGCGAGTGGGACACGCTCGATGTGCCCGGCAACTGGCAGATGTCGGGTTTCGGTATGCCGCAGTATACGAACGTCGTATACCCCATTCCCCTCGACCCGCCGTTCGTGCCCGACGATAACCCCGTGGGGCTGTACAGGCGCGCTTTCCGCCTGCCGGAGAGAACCGGCGGCGAGCGCGTGTACATCAATTTCGACGGCGTGAACAGCGCGTTCTACGTGTACGTAAACGGCGAGACGGTCGGCTTTTCGAAAGTGGCGCACATGCCCGCCGAGTTTGACATAACCGATTACGTTCAGGCGGGCGACAACCTGCTCGCGGTCAAGGTGTTCAAGTGGTCGGACGGCACGTATTTGGAAGATCAGGATTTTTGGAGGCTCAGCGGAATATTCCGCGACGTATACCTGCTGACAGTGCCGAACGCGCACATTCGCGACGTGCGCGCCGCGGCGACGCTCGATCCCTCATACAAAAACGGTCTGCTCACTGTCGAAGTCGACGCGGTGAACGCGGATGGCTGCGACATAGAGCTTTCGCTCGAATACGGTTCGGAAAAAGCGGCTGAACTGAAAATGCCCGCTAAGGACGGCGCGAAGGCCGAAATCGAGGTCGCGGACGTTCGCAAATGGACGGCCGAAACGCCCGAAAGGTACGGGCTGTACGTTTCGCTCTTAAACGGAACGGAAACGGTCGAGGTCGCGCGAGTTATGACGGGCTTCCGCAAGATCGAAATAAAGGATTCGCAGTTGTTCGTAAACGGCGTGTCCGTGAAGCTGAAAGGCGTGAACAGGCACGACACGCATTCGCAGTTGGGTCACGTAACGCCGGTCGAGACGCTGCTCAAAGACGTGCGCCTGATGAAACAGATGAACGTGAACTGCGTGCGCACGTCTCACTACCCGAACGACCCGCGCTTTTTGGACCTGTGCGACGAGTACGGCCTGTACGTAATTGACGAATGCGACCTCGAATGCCACGGCGCGCAGATGGGCAAGTGGATGACGGGCGACGAAACGCAGGTTTTCGATTTCTCAAACTCGCCTGAGTGGGAAAAGGCATACGTAGACCGCGCCGAGCGCATGGTCGCGCGCGACAGAAACCACCCGTCGATACTGTTCTGGTCGCTCGGAAACGAGTCGTTCTTCGGCGTGAACCACATAGCCATGCGCAAGCGCATACTCGAAATGGACGACAGCCACTTCATACACTACGAAGGCGACAGGGAAGCGCACGAGGCTTCCGACATCGTGAGCGTGATGTATCCGTCGGTCGAGCGCCTGATAGAAGAAGGCGAAAAGGAAGACCCGCGCCCGTTCTTCATGTGCGAATACGCGCACGCGATGGGCTTGGGCCCCGGCTCGCTGCCCGAATACTGGGACGCGATATACTCTCACAAGCGGCTCATAGGCGGCTGCGTGTGGGAATGGGTCGACCACGGCATGGAAGTGCTCACCGAGGACGGCGAGAAGTATTACGCCTACGGCGGCGATTTCGGCGACTATCCGAACGACGGAAACTTCTGCGTGGACGCGCTCAACTACCCCGACCGCACGCCCCACACGGGTCTGTGGGCGCTCAAAAAAGCCATACAGCCCGTGGATTTCAGGCTTGAGGACGGATTCATAGTAATCAAAAACAGATACGATTTCACAACGCTCGACCATTTGAACTGCGCGTGGAGCTTGCTGGCAGACGGCGAAAGCGTAAAGAGCGGGCGGCTCGACATATCGGGCATAGCTCCGCAGGGCGAAAAGCGGACGCCGCTGCCGTGCGCGACAGACGAAAAAGGCGAATTATACATCGACTTCACCGTCACCGAAGCGTGCGACAGGGCTTGGGTAAAGTCGGGTCACGAAGTCGCGAGGGCGCAGATAAAGCTCGAGTCCGAAATCGTAAAGACGTACCTTAAGGCCGACGATATGCCCGAACTGTACGTATCCGAAGACGACAACATGCTGCTCATATCGGGCGCGGACTTCGAAGTCTGGTTCGACACGCGCTTGGGCGATCTGGTTTCGTGGGTCTCCGACGGCAACGAACTGCTCGAAACGCCGTTCAGCGCGAACTTCATGCGCGCGTACACCGACAACGACAAGCGCGTCAAGGATCTATGGGAAAAATACAGGCTTCACAAGATCGAGCGCAAAACGCGCGCGTTCAGGCTGGGCGCTATTAGCAGGGGCTGCGTTAAGGCGACGGCTCAGCACGTATACATGCCGTGCAACCTGCGCCCGCTCATACAGACCGACACGACGTGGACGGTGTTCGGAAACGGCGACATACGCTTGGAAACAATCTTCACGCCGCTGTGTCAAACGCTGCCGCCGCTTCCGCGCATAGGTTTGCAGGCGAGAATGCCGGGCGCATACGACAGGCTCATATGGTATGGCCGCGGCCCGATAGAGAGCTATCCCGACATAAAGGACGCGTCCCACGTGGGCATATACGATTCGACCGTCGCGGACACGCACGAGGCGTATATCCGCCCGCAGGAAAACGGCGCTCACGCGGACACGCGCTGCGTGGCGATAACCGACGCGACGGGCTTCGGTATGCTCGTCATAAACGAAAAATCGTGGGGCGACGGCTTCTCGTTCACCGCGCACGACTATTCCGACGCCGATTTGCAGGCGGCGACGCATACGCCGGAGCTTGAACCGTGCGAGGACACCGTTCTTTCGATAGACCTGTCCCACGGCGGCATAGGCTCGAACTCGTGCGGCCCCGAACCGCAGGAGAAATACAAGCTGCGCTTAAATTCGCCCGAAACGCTGACGGTCACTCTCAGACCGTTCCGCCGTCAGGACATAGACATTCGCTCGTCGATGCGAATACTGCCCGAAACAGTTTAACTAAACGGGTTCGCCGCGGGCAAAGCGCGGCGAACCCCTTTTTTGCGGTTTCACAATGAACGCGGCGGGAGGCGGAAAAATATGGTAAACACGGGCTGGGAGCGCGACAGGCGCGGGCATTTTGACGAGATCGTGTCGTCATACGACGCCGTAAGACCCGATTACCCGGCGGAGCTGTTTTCAGACATATTCGCATACGCGCCGCGCGACAGGCTTTCGGCGCTCGAGATCGGCGCGGGCACGGGCAAGGCGACGAAAGCGTTTCTCGAATCGGGCTATACGGTAACGGCGGTCGAGATAAGCGAAAACATGCGCGCGTTTCTGAAAGAGAGATTCGCGGGAGACGTGAAACTTCGCGTCGAGGCGGGCGCTTTCGAGGACGCGGTTTTGCCAGAAAACGCGTTCGATACAATATACGCCGCGTCCGCGTTCCATTGGGTAGACGCGAACGTCGGCTGTCCGAAAGCGTTCCGGCTGTTGAAGAGCGGCGGCTGTCTCTGCCTGTTCAGGTATAATTGGATGAACGACGACGTTTTCAGCTCCGACGGATTTGCGGAAATATACGATAAATACTATTTTTCGCACTACGAAAAGCAACCCCCGCGCCCGAAAAAGACGCGCGAATACTTATCATCGAAAGACGGCATAATGTCGGGCTTCCGCTTTTCGGACATGGCGGACTACGGCTTCACGGGCGTTCAGACGTCGTTTTACGACAAAGAATATTTCTACACCGCCGAAAAATACATATCGGTGCTCGACACGATGTCTGATTACCGCGCGCTGCCCGACGAAAAAAGGCTGCCGCTGTACGAGAGCCTTGAAAGGCTTATACTCGCAAGCGGCGGCGGAGTAAACATTAAATACTGTTTTCAGCTGTATATGGGGCGCAAGCCCTGACTAAAACTCGGCGTTGCGCGTCGTGCGCGGGAAAGGCAGCACGTCGCGTATATTCGCTATGCCCGTCAGATACATTATCATGCGCTCGAAGCCCATGCCGAAGCCCGAATGCACGACCGAACCGTATTTGCGCAGTTCGAGATACCACCAGTAGTCGTCGTGCTTAAGCCCAAGCTCGTCCATGCGCGCCTTCAGAACGTCCTCGCGCTCCTCCCTCTGGCTGCCCCCGCAGAGCTCGCCTATTCCGGGCACGAGCAGGTCGGCGGCGGCGACGGTGCGCCCGTCGTCGTTTTGGCGCATATAGAACGCCTTTATTTCCTTGGGATAGTCCCTTACGAACACGGGTCTGCCGAAGTGCTTTTCGGTGAGATAGCGCTCGTGCTCCGTCTGCAGATCGCAGCCCCAGTACGGTTCGTAATCGAACTTGACGCCGGACGACTTAAGTATTTCGACGGCTTTCGTATAGTCCACGATGGCGAAATCGGCGTTCAGAACGGAGGTGAGCCTGTCTATGAGCCCCTTGTCGACGAACTCGTTCAGGAACTGCATTTCGTCGGGCGCTTCCTCGAGCACGGCGGATATGATATATTTTATCATTTCCTCCTCGAGCGCCATGTCTGCGTCAAGGTCGGCGAACGCCATTTCAGGCTCTAACATCCAGAACTCGGCGGCATGACGCGCGGTATAGCTGTTCTCGGCGCGGAACGTCGGGCCGAATGTGTATACGTCGCGGAACGAAAGCGCGAACGCCTCGGCGTTCAGCTGCCCCGAAACGGTGAGCGACACGGGCTTTCCGAAGAAGTCCTTGTCGTAATCGGTCTTGCCGTCTTTGGTCTTGGGCGGGTCGTCGATGTCGAGCGTCGTCACCTGAAACATCTCGCCCGCGCCTTCGCAGTCGCTGCCCGTGAATATAGGCGTGTGCACATATATGAAGCCGCGGTCGTGGAAGAAGCGGTGAACCGCCTGCGCCGCCACGGAGCGTATGCGGAACGCGCAGCGGAACAGGTTCGCCCTTGGGCGCAGGTGCTGTATCGTGCGCAGATATTCGAGCGTATGCCGCTTTTTCTGAAGCGGATAGTCAACGGGGCTGTCGCCTAACACGGTTATTGATTCAGCCTTCATTTCGAAAGGCTGTTTCATGCCGGGCGTGGGCACTATCTCGCCCACGATCTCGACCGACGCGCCGACGGTTACGCGCTTCATAATGTCGGTGTAACCGTTGACCTTTCCGTCCTCCGCTACGATTTGCAGATTCTTGAAGAAGCTCCCATCGTTCAGCTCTATAAACGCGAAATTCTTGCTTTCGCGCGACGTGCGCACCCAGCCGCGAACCCTCGCGTCAGGCTGCGCGGTTTCGGGCAACCGACCGTACAGTTCGCGAACGGTTACATCCTTCATGGCGCTACCCCTTTCCGAATATTTATTATGCGTCAGGTATTTGGCTATTATAGAACCGGATGTAAAAAAAGTAAAGTTAATAAATAAATCGTGCGCGCAAACGCGTTGTTTTACGGGCGAATTTTTGGTATACTGTACGGGATATAAATACGGCGGAGGTATCACATTATGGCGAACCGCAACATCGTTAAGGTAGCCCCGGTGGGCTTTATGCAAGCGATCGGCGGCGGGCGTTCGCCCGAAAGCCTGCCGTTTCCTTCCTGCATGGCGTCGCTTATGGAAGCGCTGGGCGAAAAGTGCGAAAATGTCGAGATACACGCGCATGACAGAACCTACATACACAGAACCGCGAACGACGAGTTTCTGGCGGCGAGCGGCATGGCGTTCGGGCTTTTGTTCGACAAAAACCTGTGCATGAGCAGCATGGACGTTATGCAGGTGAACGACCACGCGGAGACGATCCGCCGCGCGTTTATGTGGGCGGGCTATGAATACGTTGTGCTCGAGGGCTTGCAAAAGCCGGAATACCTCGAAAAAATACGCGCGTCGATAGACGCGGGTTCTCCCGTGCTCGCGTTCGGGCTGTTCGACATACCCGAGTGCGCCATTGTGTGCGGCTATTCGGACGACGCGCTTATAGGTTACAGCCACTTCCAGAACGGAGAAACCGTCGAGGACGGCATGTTCCTGCGCGAGGGCTGGGAAAACGAGATATGGAAGTTCATTGTGCCCGTCAAAAAGACGGAACGCTCGCTCACGCAGAGGCAGGTTCTTGAATACGGGCTTGAAATACTCAACAAAACGCAGATCGAAGACTATCTCGCGGGCGACCGCGCATACGAAGAGTGGATAGCGCGCATACGGAATGGCGCGGGCGACGCGAATCTGTTCAGTTTCCACCGCAACCTGCTGTTCAACTTGGCGGAACTGCGCTGCTGGGGCTCGAACTTCCTGAAGGGCAGCGGCGCTCTGAAAGCGGCAAAATGCTTCTCAGACATACACGACCTGTGCTGGAAGGCTGACGCGGCGACGAACGGCGAGGGCGAAAAGTGCATGGAGAGCTTAGAAGCGCGCGAAGCGATAGCTAACGTGCTGTGTGAAATTCGCGAAAAAGACCGGCTCGCCGCCGGATACATAGAGGAGTGGCTCAAATGAGCGTAACGTTTCGTAACTACGCGCCGGGCGCGGGCGAAACCGCGGACTACCTGCTTTTGCACGACTTTCTGGCGAAGGAACAGTGCGTCGAGTTTACGTATGCCCGCCTCGACTGGATGATAACGCACCCGTGCCTAAAGCCGGAATGCCTGCCCCTGATGGGTTTGTGGTTCGATTCGGGCGAGCTCATCGCGGCGGCTATGTTCGACTGCACGCCCGACGACATATTCTTTCAGGCGAAAAAGGGCTACGAATATTTATACGCGGACATGATAGCCTACGCGCGCGACAACATGTCGCCCAACCCCGACGACAGCTCTCTGGCTCTGCCCGACAATAACCGACTCTTGCAGCACGCGGCGATGAAACTGGGCTACACCGCCACGCGCAACAAAGAGTTTTACGCCGTATACGATTCAGAAAACCCGCCCGCCGACCCGCGCGCGACTCTGAAAGAAGGGTTCTCGCTCGTGTCGCTCGCCGACGAGCGCGATTTCAGAAAATACTCATTGTGCCTGCACAAAGGCTTCGGTCACGAGGAAAACGGCGAGCCGTTCGAATATTACGAAGACTTCTGCTCGGCCGCAATGCTGCGCCCGCACGTCGATCTGAACCTGAAAATCGCGGCGAAAGCGCCGAACGGCGAGTTCGCGGCGTACTGCGGCATGTGGTATGACGAAAACGCGGGCTTCGCGGTGATAGAGCCCGTCGCCACCGCCCCTGAGTACCGCCGCATGGGTCTGGGCAGGGCGTGCGTGCTCGAGGGCGTGAGGCGCTGCTTCGAAAAGGGCGCGAAAAGCGCGTTCGTCGGTTCTGAACAGCAGTTTTACTATTCGATAGGCCTAAGGCCGCACAGCTCGACGACTTTCTGGAAGAGGGGGTAACGCTATATGACGGTTCGCACGAGATTCGCGCCGAGTCCCACAGGATATTTGCATCTGGGCGGGCTAAGAACGGCGCTATACACATACCTGTTCGCCCGCAAAAACAAGGGCACGTTCATACTGCGCGTGGAGGACACCGACCGCGAGCGCGAAGTGGCGGGCGCTGTCGAAAAAATATACGAGGCTATGCGGCTTTCGGGGCTGAACTACGACGAAGGGCCGGACGTGGGCGGCGATTACGGGCCGTATATACAGTCCGAGCGCAAGGACATGTATCTGCCCTACGCGCGCAGGCTCGTCGAGAGCGGGCACGCGTACTATTGCTTCTGCACGAAGGAGCAGCTCGAAAGCGACAGGGAAAAGGCCGAGAGCGAGGGCAAAACATATAAATACGGCAAGCGCTGCCTTCACTTGCCAAAGGACGAGATCGAGCGCCGCATAGCGGCGGGCGAAAGCTACGTTATCCGCCAGAACGTGCCCGAAACGGGCAAGGCGGGTTTCACCGACGCGCTGTATGGGCGCGTCGAGGTCGACTGCTCGACGCTAGACGACAACGTGCTCATAAAGGCGGACGGCCTGCCCACATACAATTTCGCGAACGTCGTTGACGACCACACGATGGGCATCACGCACGTCATGCGCGGCACGGAATACCTGTCGAGCGCGCCCAAGTACGACCTGATGTACGCGGCGTTCGGCTGGCAGCCGCCGGTGTACGTGCACCTGCCGCCCGTCATGATAGAGGATTTCAGGCGCGACAAGATGACGAAAGAGCTTATACCCGACGAAAACGGCGAGCCGGTCACGATCGTCAGAAAGCTCTCGAAGCGCTACGGCGACCCTACGTTCGAAGATCTGCTCGACGCGGGCTATCTGCGCGACGCGATAATAAACTATATAGCCTTGCTCGGCTGGAGTCCCGGCGGCGAGCGCGAGTTCTTCACGCTTTCGGAGCTTGAAAGCGAGTTCGATCTGAACGGCATTGGCAAAGCGCCGAGCCTGTTCGACATGCGCAAGCTCACGTGGTTCAACGCGGAGTATACGCGCAGGCTTTCGCCCGAAGAATATGTGAAACACGCGCTTCCGTGGCTCGAAAAAGCGCTCGACACGAAGAAGTTCGACATAAACAGGCTGTGCGAGCTGACGCAATCGCGCACGGAGGTGTTTTCGCAGTTGCCCGAAATGGTCGGCTTCCTTAACGAAATGCCCGAGTTTGACGCGGAGCTGTACACGCACAAAAAAATGAAAACCAACCCCGAAATAGCGCTCGACGCGCTTAAAAAAATAAAGCCCGTGCTCGAGAACGTTTCGGAGTGGACCGAACAGAACCTGCACGACTCGGTCATGCGGGCGATAGAAACGTTCGCCATGAAGAACGGGCAGATGCTGTGGCCGCTGCGCATCGCGGTGAGCGGCAAAGCGAACACGCCGGGCGGAGCGTTTGAAATAATGTATCTGCTCGGAAAAGACGAAACGCTCGCGCGGCTGAGCGCGTCCGTTGAAAGGCTGAGCGTATGATGTTTCCGAATTACGACGAAAGCATACTGTCGGTGACGAGCGCCGTATGCGAGCATTTCGGCGCGAAAACAGGTTATCCGCCGCTTAAAGAAGTGACCGACGCGCTTAAATCGCAGAAAACGCGCTGCGTTGTGGTCATGCTGCTGGACGGCATGGGCGAAAACCTGTTGAAAAGGCATCTTAGCCCCGATTCGTTTTTGAGGAAGCACGACGTGCGCGGCATATCGACGGTGTACCCGTCCACTACCGCCGCCGCGACCACGTCGGTGTGGACGGGCATGTCGCCGCTCGAACACGGCTGGCTCGGCTGGTCGTGCTATTTCAAGGAGTGCGCGCGCCAGATAGACGTGTTTCTGAACCGCGACAGCTATACGCACGACATATACGAGCCGGCGAAGCCCGCCGAAACGTATATGCCGCTCAAAACGGTGTATCCGTCGCTCAAGGGCAAGTGCGAAACGCACGCCGTGTTTTCGTTCCCGACATACGCGGCGGTCGGCGCGGAGCACTCGCACACGGTGTCGGGCTTCGCCGACTCGGCGCGCATAATAAAGTCGCTGTGCCGCGAGCCGGGCGACAAGCTGATTTGCTGCTATATAAACGAGCCGGATCACACGATGCACGAAATGGGCGTGAACGCGCCAGACACGGTTTCGATGTTCAAAAAGCTGAACGCGCAGGTCGGTGAGCTGTCGTCTTCGCTGCCCGCCGACGCGCTGATGATAGTCATAGCCGACCACGGGCTGATAGACGTTTACGAAACGGTCGACTTGAAGAACATTCCGCAGATATACGACTGCCTGTGGATGCCGCCGTCGATAGAGGCGCGCGCCGCGAGCCTGTTCGTGAAGCCGCACATGGCGAAACAGTTCGAGCGCGAGTTCGAGCGCGAGTTCAAAGACGATTTTATGCTGCTTACGCGCGAAGAAGCACTTGAAAAGCACCTGTTCGGCAACGGAACCCCGCATAAAAAGGTCGACGACTTCCTCGGAAACTACATAGCCTGCGCGACGGGCTACCGCTCGGTAAGATGCTCGTCGCCGACTGGCGAAAAGCTCGACCTGATAGGTCAGCACGCGGGGCTTACTGAGGACGAAATGCTCGTGCCCCTGATCATCTGCCGAAACGAGGCGTGAAAGGAGTAGCCATGCGCGATTTTTTCAACTCAAAAGCGGTCAAAACGGCGGTGCTCGCGGTGCTGTCGGTTTTGTACATTGCGGGCATAATCTGCCTGTTCTTCAACACGGCGCTGGGCGTGACGCTGTGGGGAGCGGCGCTCATACCGAGCCTTATACTGTTCCTCTACCAAAAGCGCAAACGGAGCTTCGCAAAGCCGGAAGACTTCGAAAAGCCCGACGACAAATCAGACGAAACACCCGAAGCCTAAACCCCCCGCTCAAGCGCCAGCCCGATAACGCGGTCGGCGCTGTCCGCCAAAGAAAGCGGAATGTTCAATAAGTCGCCGTCGAGCCTTAAATTATCAAGCGAGAAGCGGACGCGCAGTTTCACGCCGTCTCCGAAAAGCTCCTTGTATTTTTTAAGGCTCGCGCTCGCCGTATTCGCGGCGGATTTGACCTCGACGGGAAATATTTCGTTATCTCTCTGTATAATGAAATCGACCTCATACGAAGGGTTTACGCGCGACCAATATCTCGGCGCAACCTCAAACGCCGTTATGAGCGTCTGAAGCACGTAGTTTTCCGTGAGCGCGCCCTTAAATTCGGTGAACAGGCGGTTGCCCTCGCCGAACGCCGTGGGCGAGAGCAGCGCCAAGCGGCGCAAAAGCCCGACGTCAGACAAATATATCTTGAAAGCCGATATGTCGTCGTAAGCCGACATGGGCAGGCGCGGCTCTGTGTTGCGATATACCTTGTGAACAAGCCCGGCGTCGACCAGCCATTGAAGCGCGTCCTCATATTCGCGCGCACGCGCGCCGTCCCTCACCGCCTTATAAATGAACTTCTTGTTCTCCCTTGCGAGTTGCGAAGGAATAGATTTCCATATCATAGAGATTTTCGGAAACTCGCTCGTGTCGGGGTGCTTCGCGAAGTCGCGCTCATACGCGCCCAATATGTCCGAAAGCGCTCCCTGCATGGCGTTCACGTCGCGCGCTTCCGTCCACATCAACACGGATTCGGGCATTCCGCCTGTGACAAAATACATTTTGAGCTTTTCATTAAGCGGATTTATGAACGCGTCGGGCAGCGGCTCGATTGCGTTTATGCCGCGGATATAGTCGGCGAGATTTGCGTCTCCGTTGGCTAAAAGAAATTCGGTGAAAGTCATGGGGTCGATCCGCATAAAATTCACCTTGCCCACCGGAAACGACGACGGCTTCGAAAGCGCGATGCCGAGCAGCGAACCCGCGCAGGCCAAATGATATTCGGGCGCGTTTTCGCAGAAATATTTGAGCGAATTTATGACGTTCGGGCAGTCCTGAACCTCGTCGAATATAACGAGCGTCTTTTCGGGCAGTATTTTCTGACCGCTCGCCAGCGTCAGATTTTGCAATATGCGATTCACGTCTTTAGTTGTCTCGAAAAACTGCCTGTATTCGGGGTTTTCGTCGAAGTTGAAATAGGCGGTGTTGCCGTAACAGCGCCGCCCAAATTCTTTCAGTACCCACGTTTTGCCGACCTGACGCACGCCCATTAATATCAAAGGCTTGCGATAGGGCGAATTTTTCCAATCGAGCAGGCGCTCAAAAATCAGTCTTTCCATAATCAGTTCCACCTCGCGCGGCGTCGCGTTCCGCCGTTCCGTCAGCCTTCATTATACGCCGAATCGCTATAAAAAACAACGCGTTCACATAAAATTGTATAAAAGTGTGATTCCGGTCACACTTTTATATGTTTTTGCGTGAAAAAACCGCCGTCGGCGGTTGCCGCGGCGGTTTTTCTTTAGGCTATCAGAATTTCAGCGAGTTCAGCTTGATGCCGGGGCCCATCGTTGAGGAGAGCACGCACGACTTGATGTACGAGCCCTTCGCGGCGGACGGCTTCGCCTTTATGATGGCTTCCATCAGCGAGCGCAGGTTTTCGGTCAGCTTTTCCTCGGTGAACGACGCTTTGCCTACGGGGCAGTGTATGATGGCGGTCTTGTCGACTCTGTACTCGACCTTGCCCGCTTTGACTTCGGTTATGGCCTTTGTGACGTCCATCGTGACAGTGCCGGTCTTCGGGTTGGGCATGAGTCCCTTGGGGCCGAGCACGCGGCCCAGACGGCCGACCAGACCCATCATGTCGGGCGTGGCGACGCAGACGTCGAAGCCGAACCAGCCGCCCTGTATCTTGGCTATCATGTCTTCCGCGCCCACGAAATCGGCGCCGGCGGCGGTGGCCTCGTCGGCCTTCGCGCCCTTGGCTATAACGAGCACGGTCTTTGTTTTGCCTGTGCCGTTGGGCAGCACGACTGTGCCGCGAACCTGCTGGTCGGCGTGGCGCGGGTCGACGCCCAGACGGACGGAGATTTCGATTGTCTCGTCAAACTTGGCTTTCGCGGTCTGCTTAACCAAGGCGACCGCCTCTTCGGGGTCGTATTGTCTTGCTCTGTCGATCAGCTTCACGCTGTCGGCGTATTTCTTACCGTTTTTCATAATATAAATATCCTCCCTGTGGTGCGATCGGCGCTATGTCCTCCCACGGTTTTGGTGTGCTTACGCTATCAATCGTCGACTACGACGCCCATTGAACGGGCCGTGCCGACTACCATGCTCATTGCCGATTCGACGGACGCGGCGTTGAGGTCGGGCATTTTAAGCTCGGCTATCTCTTTGACCTGAGCCTTAGAGATATGGGCGACCTTTTCCTTGTTGGGGCGGCCTGACGCGTGCTCCAAACCGCAGGCTTTCTTGATGAGCACGGCGGCGGGCGGCGTTTTGCATATGAAAGTGAACGAACGGTCCTGGTAAACGGTTATGACGACCGGAATTACCAGACCCACCTGCTTGGCGGTGCGGTCGTTAAATTCCTTGCAGAAGCCGGGAATGTTCACGCCATGCTGACCGAGCGCGGGGCCGATCGGCGGCGCGGGTGTGGCTTTGCCTGCGTTGACTTGCAGCTTTATCAACGCGGTAACTTTTTTCGCCATGGGGGTATCCTCCTTAATCTGTATGTGGTTATGCGGGGTCGACTCGTCGCCCCTCCCACTTCCTCAAAGGCCGTATTAAGGCTCTTATGAAGACCTGCGCGACGAAGGCGCGTCACGTTTCTACGCGAATAACCTCGTCATATTCCAAATCAACGGCTGTCTCACGCTTGAGCATGGGCACCATAACGCGCACCTTTTTGTTGTTGGTGTCGATTTCGGTAACTCTGCCGTTGAAGTTTTCGAACAAACCCGAGAGTATGCGAACCTCGTCGCCGGGCTGTATGTCCAGCCGCGTAACGGGTATGCTTTCCATAAGGGCGGCGAAATCGGTGTCGGGAAGCGGCGTGGGCTTTGAGCCCGTGCCAACGAAGCCCGTAACGCCGCGAGTGTTGCGCACCAGATACCACGACTCGTTGGTCATTATCATGCGCACCAGCACGTAGCCGGGCATACGCTTGCGCGGAACCACGCGGCGCTTGTTGTTTTTGATCTCGACGACTTCCTCCACCGGTATCTGAACTTCGGTAATCAGTTCCTGCATACCGTTGTTCTCTACCGATTTCTCAAGGTTCGCCTTGACCTTGTTTTCGTAGCCCGAATAGGTATGCACCACATACCAGTTCATCTCGGTTTGTTCCGCCATTTTTATCTCCTTGCGATTAACCCGTTATCAGCCTGATAGCGGCGCCCGCGCCCAAATCGAACAACCCGATGACTATGCCCATCAAGACCATGAATACGAGCACGACCAGCGAGTAGTTTGTGAGAGCCTTTCGGGTGGGCCAAGTGACCTTTTTCATTTCATGGAACATGTTGTAAAAGGCCTTGCCAATCTTTATGCCGAGCCTTTTGAACCAACCGCCCACGCGCTTAAAAAAGTTGTCTTTTTTAACCTCGTTCGGCTTCGCCATGTAATCTCACATCCTTAAAATAGGAATTTTCGAATAACTTACTTCGCTTCCTTATGAGAAGTATGCTTTTTGCAGAAGCGGCAATACTTGCTCATTTCGAGGCGGTCGGGGTCGTTCTTTTTGTTCTTGATGGTATTGTAGTTGCGCTGTTTGCATTCCGAGCACGCCAACACAACCTTAACTCGCTTATCCGACGCCAATGTGGACACCTCCTACCGATAGATAAATGGTCGGCCTCCGCAAATCGAAACGGTCGCCGGCCGATAAAGACGACAACAGCAACCCACATTCTTGGGCAGACTTACATAGTATACAGTAACGACCCTTTCAATGCAATAGGCGCAACGCTTTTCGTATGAAATTTTACATATAAAACGGCAAATTTCCCGCGTTGACAGAGGGCGCAGAGCGTCGTAGAATATAATGGGATTAGATATGAATAATCGGGAGGCGCGCTTTATGAGATTTATCGTGGCGGGCGTATTGGCACTTTTAGGCGCATTGTTTTCATACTTAGCATATCTGATAAAGCAGCGGCGCGGAAAACACGCCGTCAGTCATCGCGTCAAAGCGGAAGCGGAGACGCTCGAAGCGCTCACAAAAGCGCTTGCCGACGCGGAAAGCGAGGAAGGACTGAACTTTTCGGACACGTACATATACCAGCAAAACGGTTTCTGCGTGGGCGCGGACGCGGGCAAACGCAAGTTGTGCGTCGTAAACACTGAAAACCAAACGGAAATATCGCGCAAAACATACCCGTTCGACGACATAACGCGCGTGGTCGGCGAAAACTACTGCGCGGTGTACGAGGTGCTTACGGGGTTGACCGAAGCCGATTTGCCCGATGAGAAATCCGTCGCCGCCGCGCTGAGCTATCTGAAGAAACCCGAATCATTCGTCGCGACCGCGCCCAAGGAAATGCGCGTCGAAAAGAAAGCAAAACCGCGCAAAAACGCAACGCTGACAGACTACGGAATATACGTTTCAATGAACCTGTATCTGAAGAACGGCGAAAAAGTCACGCTGCCGTTTCTCATAAACGACGACAGACCCAAAAAGCTGAGCATAACGGACGACGCGGTTCAGGGATTGCGCAAACTGAGCGCAATAATGGGCAAGTTCTTCAAAATCGAGGAAGAATGCGCGAAATAGCGCGCTTTACAAAAGCGAACGCATGGTTTATTATATTCGGTGTATCAGCTCTTTTGAATACTATTCGGGAGGTCAATCATGAACGAAAAACTTTTGAACTCGGGCTTCGAATACGCCAAAGAGGTTTACGCGGGCGCGGGCGTAGACGTTGAAAACGCCATGAAGAAAGCCCAAAATTTCGCGATTTCGATCAACTGCTGGCAGGGCGACGACGTGGTGGGCTGCGAGGGCGACGGCATAGGCGCGTCGGGCGGCATACAGACCACGGGCAACTATCCGGGCCGCGCCCGCACCGCCGACGAGCTCAGAGCCGATTTCACAAAGGCGGCTTCGCTTATTCCGGGCAGAAAAAAACTGAACCTTCACGCGAGCTACGCGGAGCTTCACGGCAAAAAAATCGACCGCGACGCGTACACCGCCGATTTGTTCTCCGCGTGGATCGATTTCGCGCGCGAACAGAAAATAGCGCTCGACTTCAACCCGACGTATTTTTCGCACCCGCTCGCGGCGGACGGCTTCACGCTTTCGTCGGCCGACAAGGCGCGCCGCGATTTCTGGATAGAGCACGGCAAGCGCTGCCGCGAGATAGGCGAGGCTTTCGGCAAGGCTCAAAACGAGCCGTGCGTCATTAACTTCTGGATGTGCGACGGCATGAAGGACACGCCCGCCGACACCGCCGCGCCGCGCGAGCGCATGCTGAAAGCGCTCGACGATATATTCTCGGCAAAGAAAATATCCGAAGACTACGTGCTCGACGCGGTCGAATCGAAGCTGTTCGGCATAGGCGTAGAGAGCTACACCGTCGGCTCTGCCGAAATGATGCTCGGCTACGCGGTCAGCCGCAAAAAGCTGCTGGCGCTCGACACAGGGCATTTCCACCCGACGGAAGTCGTGAGCGACAAACTGTCCGCCGTGCTCCAGTACATTCCCAAATTGCTTCTGCACATATCGCGCCCCGTGCGCTGGGACAGCGACCACGTCGTCGCGCTCGACGGCGAGCTTATACGCATATTCAACGAAATCGTGTGCAACGGCTACGAAAACAACGTCTACTCGGCGCTCGACTACTTCGACGCGTCAATAAACCGCGTCGCCGCGTGGGTCATAGGCGTGCGCAACGCTCAAAAGGCCGTGCTCAGGGCGTATTTGTGCCCGAACGACAGAATACGCGCCTGCGAGCGCGACTTCGACTATACGGGTCGCTTCGCGCTTCAGGAGGAAGCCAAGACGCTGCCTTTCGCGCCCGTGTGGAATATGTACTGCGCCCGTCAAAACGTGCCCGTCGGAGAAGAATGGCTCGCGGAAGTGCGCGCGTATGAAAAAGACGTGCTCTCGAAGCGCGCATAAAAACGACTCCGCGGTTTCGGGGCGCTGAATAAGCGCCCCGTTTTTTGCAGGGCAATCGCTTTAGCTTTAACGTTTGACATATTATACATAAAATGTTAAAATAAACACATGGAAAATATATACTGCGAGGAGAAGAAAATGAAACGCGGCATATTCGTATTTATATTGGCGGCGATCACGGTATTCGCGTTGGCTTCGGCGGCGGCGGCGTCCATGGAGGATTGGTATTCAGGACTGCCCGAAAGCGTGAGTATGCTTACGAACACGAGAAAACAGATTACGGTGAATTTAAGCAAACTTCCCGTTTCGACAGACGTGACATTATCTGTTTCCAGTACCAACGCTTCCGCCGTCGAAGCCGGCGCCGACGGCGACACGATATATCTGTACGGCGGAAGATCGGGCACTTCAACCATCACAGTAGAATTATCTTCGTACGCGGCAGAATCATACTCTTTTCACGTAAATGTTTATGACAACGGCTCTCAGCCGTTCTCGGCGCCGAGCGAATTGAGCGTGGATACGGGCGAAACCAAACAGTTCTTATACAGCGTGTTGATGCTGCCCGATTCATACATAAGCGTTTCAACTTCCGACAACACAATAGCGACGGCGGAAACGGCGGGCGCGAATAAAGTAAACGTGAGGGGCGTCAATGAAGGCGAGGCGACGGTTACGGTGTCGGTCATGAACGCGGACAACACAGTCGCTATTGAGAAAAGAATCTCGGTAACGGTGAATGAGCAGGCGGCTCTGTCTATCGCGTCGGAAGTGAGCGTGGTAAAGGGCGAAAGAAATGAAGTCGCGATAGAGTCGAATATTCCAGATGGCTGTCGGCTTACGTTCTCGGCGGGACAGTGCGCGACGGTATCTTTGAATGAAAACGGCAAAGCGCTGTTCGCAGGGGTTAAAAGCGGAACGGAAACGATCACGTTTTCAATAGTAGACGCGAGCGATAATGTTTTGGTTTCTAAAACCGTTGACGTAATCGTTGTCGACGCGTTCAGGTTGAACAACAAGAATTCGATCACCGTTTCTGAAGAAGAATGGTGTGCAATAAGTGGGAATATCATAGCCAATACGGACGGAAAATTCAACGCGTACATTTCGGAAAGCTCGCCCAAGGGCGCGGTTGAAATCAAAAGCAACGAACAAAGCGGAAGTCTCGTTAGAGTCGCAATAAAAGGCAAAAAAGCAGGCAAGGCGACGCTCACTATGACATATGAAAACGCCGAAAAGATTGAAATTTACAGAAGCGCGATAAACGTGACCGTCACCAGCAATAAAGACAAGTTCGCGTTGCCGTCGATTTTCGCCGCGAGTTTGATCGAACCAAGATTAAACGGCCTGAACGCGGTCATAGCGCTTAACTCGCTCAACCTGCTGTCGGACGACGGTAAGCGGGCGGCGATATTGCAGTCGGGCGACATGATGTATACGACAAACGGCCTGAACGCAGTGACTTTCGACGGCGACGAAAGAAACTACATAAACGTTATGACTGCCGACGGCATCGCGGGCAACGTGAATCTGGGCAACGTGGCGGTGTCGGGCGGGCCTCGGGGCATAGCTGAGATAACGAACCCGGAAGGCGCGAACCTGCTCGCCAACGCGAAAGAAGGCAAGGGTTACGTAATAGGCAAGGCGGCAAAGGGCGACAGATTCGCGGTGCTCGCAACGGGCGACGACTTCGCGCTCGTGACCGACGGAAACAAATCCTCATACATAAGCAATTCGGATTTCAGCATAATAAACAGCGTTTCGGAAGAGGATTCACAAAACGGAGAAGACGGCGAAGCCAATGCAACAATACAACTCAATACCCAAAATGAGATAACGGTTCTTGTCGGAGAACAGAAAGCAATTGATATGTCGGCGTATTCGGAAGCAACGTCAGCGTCCAAAATGAACTGGCAGTCAACGAACACAAAAATCGCGACGGTGAGCGAAGACGCGGTCGTTACGGGCATAGCGATAGGCACGGCATATGTGTTTTGCAGCGAAGACAAAAAAAATTCCACATTAACTACGGTTCGTGTTATAAAAACGCCGGACGTTCCGGACTGGCAGGACGAAAACACGGGCTACGAAAAATACATATGCATGTCGCGCACCCTAAACGTGCGCAAAGGTCCGGGAACGTCATACTCCAAATTAGGTCTCATATACCGCAATGCCATATTATATGGCACGAAGCTTGAAGGCAAGCAATGGATCAGACTAAAAGAATTATGGAACGGCGATATTGCCTACGTAAGCTCCACATACATGGAAAAAGTGATCGAATAGACGGGATACAAAAAACGCGGCGGGCGAATGAAGAATCGCGCCCGCCGCGTTTTTTTGAATCAAAATCAGAGTATGGCGTCGATATAGTCGGCCGCGTCGAAGGGCTGCATGTCGTCTATCGTTTCGCCCAAGCCGATATAGCGGACGGGCAGACCCAGTTCGGCGCGTATGGCGAGCGCGATGCCGCCCTTCGCCGTGCCGTCGAGCTTCGTGAGCACGATGCCGTCCAAGTCGGTCACGTCTTTGAATATGCGCGCCTGATTCAGGCCGTTCTGACCCGTGGTCGAGTCGATAACGAGCAGCGCGTGGGTTTGCGCTTCGGGAAACTCGCGCCCCACGACGCGCGCCATCTTTTTTAGCTCCTCCATAAGGTGGGTCTTGTTGTGCAGGCGGCCGGCGGTGTCGACGATTATAACGTCGGCGTGGCGCGCCTTCGCGACGGCTATGCCGTCGAACAGCACGCTGGCGGGGTCGGCGCCCTCGGTTCGCTTCACGATGGGCACGTCGGCGCGTTCCGCCCACACGGTGAGCTGGTCGGCGGCGGCGGCGCGGAACGTGTCGCCCGCGACGATCAGAACGCGCCTGCCGACGGTTTTAAGGCGCGCCGACAGCTTGCCTATGAACGTCGTCTTGCCCACGCCGTTCACGCCTATGACGAACAGCACCGACGGGCTTTGCATGTTCATAGGCTTGTCGATCATCATATCGGTGAGTATCCGCTTGAGCTCGGCCTTCGCGCCGTCGGCGGACGTGATTTTTTTTGACTCGCACGCCGAGCGCAGTTTGTCGACAATGCCCGACGACGTTTGCACGCCCACGTCCGCCATGACGAGTATGTCGCACAGCTCGTCGTAAAAGTCGTCGTCAACCTTGCGCGAGTTTTCGACTAGCTCGTCGACCTTTGCGCCCATGCTGCCGCGCGTTTTGAAAAGGCTCTCTTTTATCTTTCCGAACAGACCCATTGAACTGATTCCTCCGAACTCCCGCGGACTGCCGCGCGGCCTACAGGCCTATGGATTTGAGATAGTCGACGCTCATTTTGCACGCCTCCAGCGGCGGGCGCTGCGGCGACAGGTCCTGTTCGACTATGAACCACTCCGCGCCCGATTCGAGCGACGCGTCGACTATGGCGGGTATGTTCTGGCAGCCGTAACCGACCGGGCGGAACTCGAACTCTATTTCGCCCTGCTTGGCGGAATCGTCCTTCATGCCTATGAGCGCGTATGGGTTTTTGTCGCCCTTCACGCCTACGTAGTCTTTGAGGTGCACAATCGGGCAGCGACCCGCGTATTTACGAATATACTCGGGCGGGTTCACGCCCGCGTAGTTTACCCAGCACACGTCGATTTCGGTCTTCAGAACGCTCGCGTCGACCGCCTGATATATAAAATCAAGCCCGTACAGCCCCGATATGTTCACAAACTCGAAATCGTGGTTGTGGTACAGAAGCGTAAGCCCCGCTTCGGAGCACAGACGGCCGAATTTGTATATGTCGGCTATGGTCTGGGCGAAGCCCGCGCCGCCGGGTCTGCTTATATCGTCGGTGTACGGTATTGCGATATAATCGCAGCCTATGAGCTTATAGTCGGATATGACCCTGAACATGTCCGCGCGTATCTCGGCGAGCGGCACATGCGCCGAAATCGCACGAATGCCCGCTTCGTCGAGCGCCTTTTTGACGTCCTCGGCGGAATTTCCGTAGAAGCCCGCGAACTCGACCCCGTCGTAGCCCAGCGCCTTGACCTTTTTGAGCGTAGAGAGCAGATCCTTCGCCGCTTCCTCGCGGGCGGAATAGAGCTGATAACCAATGAGCGCCTTTTTCATGTATCTTTCCTCCAAAGTAAAATCAGATTAGCCGACGGCCGCCATGTTTTTTTACTCCGTCGCCTTCTTTGCGGTCGTCTTTCGCGCCCTCGGTTTGGGCGCGGGTTTTTTGGGCGCGGGCTTTTCGGGTTCGGCCTTTTCAGGTTCGGTCTTTTCGGGTTCGGGTTCAGGCGCGGGTTCGGGCGTCTGAATGTTCAGAAGCCCTTCGTACAGCCTCATATACTCCTTTGCCGACCTGTCCCAGCCGTACTCGCCCCTCATCGCGCGCACGGCGAGCGCCCTGAAAACGTCGGGACGGTTTTTGTATATGTCTACCGCGCGCTCGACGACGCTCAGCATGTCGTGCGCGTTATAGTTGAAGAACGTAAAACCGTTGCCCTCGCCCGTGTACTCGTTGTACGAAAGCACAGTATCGCGCAGACCGCCCGTTTCGCGCACGATAGGCAGCGTGCCGTAGCGCATCGAAATAAGCTGCGAAAGCCCGCACGGCTCGAACATCGACGGCATCAGGAACAAATCCGCGCCCGCGTATATCTTGTGGGCGAGCTTATGGTTCATCTGGAACGACGCGGCGAGCCTGCCCGAGTATTTCCACTGCGCCCAGCCGAACAGGTCGACATATTTGCTCTCGCCCATGCCCAGCACGACGAACTGCGCGCCCGTCGCCATAATGCCGTCGAGCACCCGCTCTATCAGGTCGAGCCCCTTCTGATGCGAAAGCCGCGTTACCATCGCTATCAGCGGCGCGTTCGGGTCTGAATACAGCCCCAGCTCCGCCTGCAGCGCCGTTTTGTTGGCGGCCTTCTTTGAAAATTCGTCGGCGGAATAGTTCGAGGCTATCATTTCGTCGCGCTCGGGGTCGTACTCGCGCGTGTCGATGCCGTTCAGTATGCCCGACAAAAACGGAGCGCGGGCGCGCAGCAGCCCGTCGAGCCGCTCGCCGTAATACGGCGAAAGTATCTCGCTTGCGTATGTCGGAGAGACCGTGGTTATGCGGTCGGCGAACACCAGCCCGCCCTTTATGAACGCGCACGAGCCGTAAAACTCAAGGTTGTCCGGCGTGTAAGCCCAGTCGCCGAGCGACAGAAGCTCCTCGGTCAAATCTATCGGGTATATGCCGTGAAACTGCAGATTGTGAATCGTGAACACTGTCTTTATGTCGCGATATAGCGGAAGCGGCTGATACTGAGCCTTGTACAGCGCGGGTATGAGCGCCGTCTGCCAGTCGTTTAGGTGCATTATGTCGGGCACGAAGTCTATCTTGGCGATAGCCTCAAGCGCCGCCTTGCAGAAATACGCGTATCTCTCGCACTCGTCGCCGCCCTTGCCGTATATGTACTCGCGCCCGAAATATTGCTCGTTGTCTATGAAATAGTATGTCACGCCGTCGCGCACGGTCTTTTCGACGCCCACATACTGCCTGCGCCAGCCCAAATTGATATAGAAATACGCCACGTGCTCAAGCGTCTCGCGCACGTCCCTGCCTATGGCGCGGTACAAAGGCAGCATCACGCGGCAGTCCGCGCCCGCCGCGTTAAGCTCGCGCGGCAGAGAGCCTATAACGTCAGCCAGCCCGCCAGTTTTCACAAACGGCGCGCACTCGGAAGCCACCATCAGTATTTTCATAAAGCTGCACCTCTTTTCATGCCGGAAATCAAAGCGTCACGTTTTTGCCTATCACGATGGGATACAGCTTTTCGCCTATCAGGCGGCAGTCGCTGCGCACGGTAACGTTTTTGTCCAGTATCGTGTTTTCAAGCTCCACGTTCGCGCCTATATCCGCGTCCTGCATAATGATTGAATTTTTTATGCGGCAACCGGGCGCGATATGCACGCCCCTGAACAAAACGCAGTTCTCGACAGAGCCTTCGATTATGCAGCCGTCGGCGATAAGCGAATTGCGGGCGCTCGCCCCGAACAGGTATTTCGCGGGCGCTTCGTCGCGCGTTTTTGTGTAGACCGGGTTTTCCGAAAACAGCTCGTGGCGAATGTCGCCGTTAAGCAAGTCCATGTTCATGCGGAAATAGCTCTTTATGGTCTCAAGCCGGCGGCAGTAGCCCGCGTACCTGTAGCCCGCCACGCGCAGCATACCGCTTTTGACATACTCCTGAAGCACGTCGCGGTTCAGATCGCTCTGCCCGCGCGACGCCGCCTGATCGGCTATGTGCATAAGCAGCGTGCGCTTCATGAGCAGCGTGTCCATGAGCACGTTCGGATAGCTCGCCGCGTTCGGGTTTATTTCGATGTCGGAGACCGTTCCGTCGTCCTCGACGTTTATAAACGCGCGCGCCGAGCTTGAAGTTGACGAATAATCGAACGAGAGCGGGTCGTACTTCGCGTATAAAAGCGTTATGTCGGCGTTCTTCTCGATGTGCGATCTGAACATGCCGTCGAACCGCGCGTTGAATATCATGCGCCCGCCTGTCAGAAGCACCAACTCCTGCTTTGAGCGCCTTAAATATTCGACGTTCGCCCGAAGCGCCTCGAGCACGCCCGTATACGCGCCGCCGTGAATGCCTGAATGATGCGGCGGCAGTATGAACAGGCCGTTGTTTCGGGTGTGCAGATCCCACTCCTTGCCTGAACCGATATGATCCATGAGCGAGTTATAGTTGCCCTGCATTATAACGCCCACGTTGCGCACGCCGCTGTTTACGAGGCTTGACAGTATGAAGTCTATAAGGCGGTATCTCGCCGCCACGGGCAGCGCCGCCACGGAGCGGTTTGCCGTAAGCTCGCGCAGGCTCATTTCGTCGCGCGATGTGTATATGACGCCCATCACGTCGTTCATGTCACTTGCCCCCCTTCACGGAAGCGTCGTCCGCCTGTTCGCCCGCCCGCACGACGTAGCCGTCGGGCAAACGCGTGTTTTGACCTATCAGCGCCACGCCGCCCGTTTCAGCGCCTATAACGCAGTTTTCGCCCACGACCGACTGTTCGGCGACTATGCTGCGCTTTATATACGCGCCCGCCTTTACGCGGCTCATAGGCATTATAACGGAGTCTTCGACGATAGCGCCCTTTTCAATCGTGACGCCCGCGAACAGCACGCTGCCCCGAACGCTTCCGTAAACCTCGCAGCCCTCCGTTATCAGACTGCGCTCTACGGTCGCTTCAGGCCCTATATAGTGCGGCGGCATAATCGGACTGCGCGCGTACACGCGCCCGCGCCTGTCGTTCAGATTGAACTGCGGCGGGTCGGCGAGCAGGTCCATATGCGCCTCCCACAGGCTTTCGACCGTGCCCACGTCCTTCCAGTAGTCTTTGAACGAATAGGCGAACATGCGCTTTCCGTCGGAGAGCATGTTCGGAATTATGTCTTTTCCGAAATCGTTGTGGCTCGACGGGTTTTTGCTGTCGTCGATAAGGTAGTCGCGCAATATCTTCCACGCGAATATGTACACGCCCATGCTCGCCAGATTGCTCTTGGGCGCTTTCGGCTTCTCCTCGAACTCGACGATCCTGCCCGCGTCGTTCGTGGCCATTATTCCGAACGACGGCGCGACCTCCCACGGCACGGGGCGCACGGCTATCGTCGCGTCGGCTTCGTTCGCCATATGGAAATCGAGCATCTTGCCGTAATCCATTTTGTATATATGGTCTCCCGACAGTATGAGCACATAGTCGGGGTCGTACTGCTCAATGAAGGCGATGTTTTGATATATGGCGTCGGCAGTGCCCGAATACCAGCGCCCTTCCTTGCCGCGCACATACGGCGGCAGCACGAACACGCCGCCCCCCGAAAGGTCGAGATCCCACGGCTGACCAGAGCCTATATAGCTGTTAAGCTCCAGCGGCTGATATTGCGTCAGCACGCCCACCGTGTCTATCCCCGAGTTTGTGCAGTTCGACAGCGGAAAGTCGATTATGCGGTATCTGCCGCCGAACGGCACGGCGGGCTTCGCCATCACCTTTGTGAGCAAACCGAGCCTCGAACCCTGACCGCCGGCGAGCAGCATGGCGATCATCTGCTTCTTTCTCATGCGCGATCACTCCCAGCAAAACATTTGAGATGATTCCCAAGCCATTATAGCAGAAAATTAATATTAGTTCCATACCCTGAGGGCTTGTCCGTCAAAAAAAGAATCGCCGCGCACATCAGCCGCCGCTTTTTCTGTATATAACCAGCCTGCGGATCAGATAGTTATACGAAAACACGACGCACGTCGCTATGACCTTAGACAGCATGACCGGCAGACCCGCGTTGTCTACGAGCAGCCACATTATGGCGAGGTTCATCAAAAGCCCGACGCCGCTCGCCAAGTATATCATAAGAATTTCTTTCAGAAGGCTGCCTTCGACGTTTTTGAAAGTCAAAAGCCTGCCGAACAGCCAGTTCGCGAACGTCGATATTATGATCGCGACGGCGGTCGCCAGCAGATGATGAACCGAAAATATGTCGTTTAGGAGCCACACCAGCCCCCATTCGACGGCGGTCGCCGCGCCGCCCACGAACAGATATGAAACGACCTTCCGCAACTCGGCGTTTTTGCGCGCAGCTTCAATTTTTTCGCGTAATCTATTCATGCTTTTCCTCGTGATACTCGCGCTCCGTGTTCACAGACCAAACGTTGGACTTGTCCGTCCTGCCCGAATATATGTTGTCAACCGCCTCGAACGCCGTCGCCATGGAGTGATCCATGTTGTTGTACCTGTGCTGACCGTTCCTGCCCACGCAGTACAGGTTTTCGATGCCGTTCAGATATTCGGTCAGCTTCGATATTTCGGAATACGTGTCGAAATACGCGGGGTACGCCTTCTCGACCTTCTCGCAGTGCGAATCGAGCACTTCCGACTTTGAATCGATGACGCCCATTCTGACAAGCTCGCCCGACGCGAAATCCGTCCATTCGGAGGAGCTCATGTTCCAATATTCGTCGCCGCGCGCGCAGAAATACTCAAGGCCTATCCAGACGGTATCCTCCGGCTTTTCCACCATATAGCATGACCAGTTGTTGAATATTTGAATCCTGCCGAGCTTAACGCCCGTGTCCTGAACGTATATCCAGCAGTCGGGCACGATGTCGCCGAGCGTGCGAAGGCGCGTTTCGTTTTTGAGGTTCAGTTTTTTGAGCAGCAGCCCGACGGTCACGAAATCGCGGTACGGAAGCCCCTCGGCTATGCGGCGCACGTCGTCGGGCGCGCCGTCTATGCCGCGAACGAGGTTTTTCAGGGGCATTGACGAAATCACGATGTCGGCTTTCAGATCGACGCGCTCGCCGCCTTTTTCGTATGTCACCGAGCTGATTTGAGAGCCTTCGACCGAAAAAGCGTCGGCGCGGCAGCCGAACAGTATTTTTCCGCCCAGCGCCGTAAACTCATTGGCAGCCGCTTCCCAAAGCTGACCCGGGCCGAATTTAGGGTAGTCGAACTCCTCTATGAGCGACGTTTCGACCTTCCTGTTTTTGCCGCGCGAAAACGTTTTTGAGATTATGTCCTTAATGATGGCGACGACCGACAGACCTTTAACACGCTGCGCGCCCCAGTCGGCGGATATGTCGCGCGGGTGTCTGCCCCACAGTTTTTCGGTGTACCCCTCGAAGAACATCGAATACAGCTTCCTGCCGAACCTGTTTATGTAGAAATTTTCGAGCGAGGAATCGGGTTTTTTGAAGACAGCCGACCATATATAGCTGAACCCCGCCGAGACCGTCGTCAGAAAACCCATGTTTTTTATCGTGTTTGCGTTCATTCTGACGGGATAGTCGAAGAACTTGCGCCGATAGTATATGCGCGAAACCCTGTTTCGCCTGAGCATCACGCGGTCGGTCTTTTCGGGGTCGGGCCCGCAGCCCGAAAAACCCATATCGCGACCGAGCTTTTTGTCGTCGAACGACGGCTTGCCCTGCGCGGGCATAAGAAGCCTCCACCAGTCGGTCACGCGCGGGTCTTTAGAAAAAAAGCGATGCCCGCCGATGTCCATGCGGTTGCCCTTATATCTGACGGTGCGCGATATTCCGCCGACGGTTTCGGATTCCTCAAGTATCACGACATTGAAGCGGTCGGAGCGCCGCATTATTTCAAGACCCGCCGTAACGCCCGCGGGACCTGCCCCGATTATAACTATATTCGTCAAAAACGTTCCTCCCGAACAGCGTGATTCGATTTATACTGAACATTATAGCACATAATTGCGGATTTTGCTTGAAATATGTTATAATGCGCAGGAACGCTTTTATGTGAGTTTTCGGAGGGCTTATGGGCATATTCGAGGGCATACTGTTTCTGACCGATCTCGACAACACGCTTACGCTTTCGGGCGGAAAGGCCGTTTCCGAAGAAAACTTAAGCGCGATACGCTATTTTCAGAGCGAGGGCGGGCTGTTTTCGATAGCGACGGGCAGGTCTCCCGATTTTGTGAAATTTTTCGAAAACATGATAAAACCGAACGCGCCCGTCGTGACTGTGAACGGAACGCTCATATGCTCCAACGACGGAAAGACGAAATTAAAAGAATATATCATAGGCGACGAGATACTGCCGGTCATACGCTTCATGCTCGAGCGCGACTATATGGAGGATGTGTATCTCGGAAACCTGAGCGGGCAGTATAACAAAATGACCGACGGCAGCGTCGACGAAAAAATGGCGTATTATTCGAGCCTGCCCAAGCCGTGGTATAAGATAGTGTCGCGGCAGCAGGCCGAATATTCAGTGAGGCTCATGAGCGAGCTTAACAAGCGCTTCGGATCGGAATTTGAATACGACAGAAGCTATTCTATGGGCGTGGAGGTTCACAAAAAGGGCAGCGGCAAAGGCGTATGCATGGACTGGATAAAAGAGCATTCGGGGCTTAACATAAAAGAAACGATCGCCGTGGGCGACTACGATAACGACGCGGACATGATAAGGCGCGCGACATACGGCTACGCCGTTCAAAACGCGATAGACGAGGTAAAGGCGGTCGCGAAATACGTGACGGTGTCGAGCGAGGAAAGCGCGATAGCGCACATAATTTCAGACATAGAGGCTATTTGCCGACGCAGAAATTAGCGAAGACCCTGTCTATCACGCTTTCGTCAACGTTCTCGCCCGTGATTTCGTAAAGCGCGGACAGCGACTCGCGTATGTCTATAGCGACGAAATCGATGGGACGTTCGCCGAGCGCGTCAAGCGCGCTTGAAAGCGCCGAAAGCGCCCGTTTGCAGCACTCTATATGCCGCGGCAGCGTCATAAGGCGTTCGCCCGAAGCGCCCGACGGCGCTTTTCTATATATTTCGTCCATCAGTTCTTTAAGACCCGTTCTGTCTTTGCAGCTGACATCGAGCGCGCCCGCGACGTTTGAAACGCGTTTGAGGTCGCGCTTGTTGAGCACCGTTATGAACCTTTCGTCGCGCGATTTAAGCAGCCTTTCGTCGTCGGGCGTAAGCGGTTCGGACGAATCTATGACAAGCAAAACGACGTCGGAATCGGCGAGTATTCGCTCCGCGCGCTCGACGCCCATTTTTTCGATTTCGTCGCTTGCGCGCCTTATGCCGGCGGTGTCGGAAAACGTAAACAGCATTCCTTCGTATGTCAGGCTTTCGGTGAGCACGTCGCGAGTCGTTCCGGGAATGTTCGATACGATCGCCCTGTCATATGACAGAAGCGCGTTCAGAAGCGACGATTTGCCCGTGTTGGGGCGGCCGCACAGCGCGACGGACACGCCCTCGCGCACGGCGCGCGCCGATCGATCGTCGCACGAAGATTCGAGCGTTTTTTTGACGCGCCCGATTTTTGTATAAATGTCGCCTATGGCTTCGCGTTCGTCGATCTCGTCGGGAAAATCGGCGAGCGCGCTTATGCCCGCGAGCGCGTCCGTCAGCGTATCAATTAACTCGCGCACGCCCGCCGACACGCCGCCCCTGAGCTGATTTACGGACGCTTTCGCGCCGTATTCGCTCTTTGCGCCTATGAGAGCCATGACCGCCTCGGCGGCGCTCAAATCGATTCTGCCGTTCATGAACGCGCGGTATGTGAACTCGCCCGGCTCGGCGGGGCGCGCGCCTAAGCGCGTCAAAAGACCCAGCACTCGCGAAACGCACAATTTGCCGCCGTGACAGTGTATCTCGAACACGTCCTCGCGCGTGTACGAGCGCGGCGCGTAAAAGCAGACGCACAGGCATTCGTCGATGTATTCGCCGTTCAAATCGCGAACGTATCCGTGCGCCATGCGCGCGTTTTTGAACGCCGACGCAATCCGCGACGGCGCGAAAACACGCTTTAGAATGTCTATGCAGCCGTCGCCGCTCGCCCTAACGACGCTTATGCCGCCCTCGCCCGCGGGTGTGGCGAGCGCGCATATTATGTCGTTTGAATTACGCACTTACGCGCACCGGAAGCACCAGATACGTGTATTCGTCGCCCGACGCGGGCGAGACCATGACCGGGCTTACCGGGTTATTGAACCTCAGATATATGTCCGACCCGTTTATGACGCGTATAAGCTCCAGCATGTATTTGACGTTGAACGCGATCTCCAAATCGTCGCCGGTGTTCTGTATGTCCATCTCCTCGAGCACGTCGCCCACGTCCGAATTTGACGATATGAACATTTTGTCGCCCCACACCTTGAACGTGACGCGGTTGTTTTTGCCCTCGCGCGCCATCAGCGACGCGGACTCGACGCAGCGCGCGAACTCGTCGCGAGAAAGCAGCACTTCTGTCGTGAACGACTTGGGTATAACGCGCCTGTAGTCGATGTATTCGCCGTTTATAAGGCTCGTATACAGAAGCGTCGAGCCTATCTCGGCGGTGAGCGTGTTTTCGCCGAAGCGCAGCGTTATCATCTGTTCAGGGTCGTCCTGCATCAGCCTGCCCAGCTCGTCAAGCGATTTTTCGGGAATTATTGCCTTTACAACGCTCTGCGTATCGGACGAAAGCGCCGTGCGTATGGCTATGCGGAAGCCGTCTAGCCCGACCAGATTTATGCGCCCGTTCGCCATCTCGAAATAGCCGCCCGTCAGAACCGCGCGGTTGTCCTCGGCGGGAATAGCGAAGCTCACGCGCTGTATCATGTCTTTTATAAGGCTCTGCGGAATAGTCACGTCGGTAGTCGCGGCGGCGGTGTCTATGCGCGGGTACGCGTCGGCGTTCTGACCGGCTATGTTCGTGCGCGAGCCCATGCATTTGAGCGTCAGCACATACGACATAGACATCTGCGCCGAAACCTCGCCCTCCGGCAGCTTGCGTATCACGTCAACGAGCAGCCGTCCGGGCAATACCGCGCTTCCCTCGACCTCGACGTCCGCCGTAAGCCGCGTGACTATCGTGAGCGTGCCGTTCGACGCGGTTATAATAAGCCCGTCGGGCACTGTTTCAAGCAGCAGCCCTTCTAGTATGGGCATAGTCGAGTGCACGGGCAAAGCGTGAACCGCGGTCTGCAGCGCGTTCAGAAAATCTGACGACGAACAACTGAATTTCATTTTGAGCCCTCCCGAAGATATTAGTATATATTATATAATATAGTAGTAGACGTAGAAACCGGGATAACGTGGATAACTCAAATTTTTCCATGCGCGCCATGCATACTCTTGTGTGGAATGTAAGCACGATTACCGTTTACGAATATGGATAGTTTTCTTTGGCGTTTCGCCCTCAGCCCTCTTTTATCGCCTGCGCGATCTCAGAAACGGCCTTTGAAACGTCCGCGTCGCTCTTTATGTCGTCGGATATTTTGCGGCACGCGTGCATTATTGTCGAATGGTCGCGCCCGAACGCCGTGCCTATGCGCGTTGTTGACATGCCGCCCAGCTCGCGCGTTAAGTATATGGCTATCTGGCGCGGCACTGAAACGTCGCGGCTGCGCTTGTCGGACAGTATATCCTCGCGCCTTATCTTATATTTATTGGCGACTTCGTCTATTATGCGCTCCGGCGTGATGCGCTTTTCGTCGCGCACCTTGACAATGTTTTTAAGCGCGCGCTCGGCGAGCTGTTCGGTTATGGGCTGCCCCTCGAGCTGCGCAAGCGCGCTCACGCGAATCAGGCTGCCCTCGAGTTCGCGAATGTTCGTGTCCACGCGCTCGGCTATGTAGCTTATAGCGCCCGTGCCTATGCGTATGTTCTGAGCTTCCGCCATGCGCACCATGATCGCCATGCGCGTCTCGAAATCGGGCTTCTGAACGTCGACCACCAAGCCGCTCATGAAGCGCGAGCGCATACGCTCTTCGAGCGTGGCGATCTCGTGCGGCGGGCGGTCGCTCGACAACACGATTTGCTTGTGGTTGTCGAACAGCGCGTTGAACGTGTGAAAAAACTCCTCCTGCGTCGCCTGCTTGTTTGACAGAAACTGCACGTCGTCTATCAGAAGCACGTCGACGCTGCGCATTCTGTTGCGCAATTCCTGCGTTTTTTTGCGCGCTATAGCCTCGACCACCTCGTTCGTGAAGTGCTCGGAAGTCGTGAAAATGATGTTGCTCTTGGGCAGCGTTTGCAATATGTAGTGGCTTATGGCGTTCATCAGGTGTGTTTTTCCGAGACCCACGCCGCCGTATATGAAAAGCGGGTTGTAAGCGTCGCCCGGCTGTTCGGCTACCGCCAGACACGCGGCGTGCGCGAACCTGTTCGATTGCCCGACGACGAACGTGTCGAACGTGTATTTCGGGTTGAGCGGCGACGACGTCATATGTTTTTCGAATTTCGACAGGTCTTCCTTCATCACGATCTCGACGTCATACGGTTCGCCGAACGCCTGCAGCGCGACGAGCGAGAGCTGCGTCACGAAGTGCTCGCGCAGATGGCGCACGATGAAGTAGTCTTCGGAATACAGTATTATTTTGCCGTTCTCGGCCGAGTGCAGCTTCAGGCCTTCGAACCATGTCCGAAAGCGCACCGCGGTCATTTCTTCGCGTAATATTGAGAGAGCCTTTTGCCAAAGCTGCGACGCGTCAGCGTAGTTCATATTCGACTCCTTCTACAAAAACTTATCCACAAACGGCTGTGGATAACAGACTTATTGTGGATAACCTCGTCAATGATAGCATTATTCGCCGTCAAATTCAAGTGTTTTGGCGCTTGACGGCGAAATATTGAATTGTTAGGATGTTGAAAACTATACTCATGACAGTGTATAGTTTGTGGAAATTTTTTCTGGCAGGCGGTATTCGCGTTCCAATTTTGATTAAGAGTCGGTTTCCGGCCGCTTTTTCGCGGCTGATTCCATCGGGTTTAAGTTGAGCTTCAATCTCTCCGCGATGCGTATCAGCTTTTTCTGACGGCCCGCGTCGGTTTTCGCCGAATTGAAATCGCCCGCGTATGCCCTGCGCGCGGATTTCGGCATATCGTCGTAGTTATTAAGCGCTTCCGGCTCGTCCGCCAGCGCTTTTCTGAGGTTTTCGATTATTTCGTCGGACACGGGCTGTCTTTCCTCGCCGCCGTAGCAAGAGCGCTTTTTCGCGTCCTCGATTTTCTGAATGCCGAGTTCGGTCATTTTGCCCTCGGCTATCAGCTTTTCGGCAATTTTCCTGTTTTTTTCGGACCACTTGCTCGCCTTGCCGCGCGGCGCGAAGTATTTTCTGTACGAGTCTTCGCCCAGCGATTCGAGCTGCCCGTCTATCCAGCCGAAGCACAGCGCTTCTTCGAGCGCGTTCGCCGCTGTGAGCTTTTGCGCGCCCTTTTTCTTCTTAAATTCAAGCCACGCGCCCGACGAATAGGACGCGTTGACTGAAAGCCACGCGCGGAACTGTTCGCGCGTTTCGAAAAATATGGTCTCGCCCGTCATGAGAATCCCGCCCTATAGTTTTATTTCGTCCATGAACGAAACGCCGTCGAGATCGTTCTCTATGCCGAAAGCGTCGAGCACTGTCTTGCCCACGTCCGCGAACGTGTTTCTGACGCCCAAGTCGACTCCCTCGTTAAGACCCAGCCCCCACGCTATCAGCGGCACTTCCTCGCGCGTGTGATCGGTGCCCTTAAACGTCGGGTCGCAGCCGTGGTCGGCAGTCAATATAAGCATACCGTCGTCGCCCAGCTTTCCGAGCAGCTCGGGAACGTATGAATCGAACGCTTCCAGACATTCGGCGAAGCCGTCCACGTCGTTTCTGTGGCCGTACAGCGCGTCGGTGTCGACGAGATTCGCAAACATAAGCCCGCGCCAGTCGTTTCGCTTGAGCGTTTTGAGCATCGACTCTATGCACGCGTCGTTGCCCGACGCGTGGTCTGACTGCGTAAGCCCCCTGTGATTGAATATGTCCTCTATTTTGCCTATGCCTATGCAGTCGAGATGCGCGCGCTTTATATAGTCTAGCATCGTGTCGCCGAACGGGTCTACGGAAAAATCGCGGCGGTTGCCCGTGCGCGTATAGTGCCCCGCCGAGCCTATGAACGGGCGGGCTATGACGCGCCCGACGCAGTTTTCGTCTTTCAGTATGCGCCGCGCCGCGCGGCAGATATGGTAAAGCTCCGAAACGGGCACGACGTCTTCGTGAGCCGCTATCTGAAACACGCTGTCGGCCGACGTGTATACTATCAGCTTGCCTGTCACATAGTGTTCGTCGCCGAGCTCTTTGATTATTTCTGTGCCCGACGCGGGCTTGTTGCCTATGACCTCCATGCCCGTTTCTTCCTCGAATTTGCGAATAATGTCTTCGGGGAAGCCGTTCGGATATGTCGGAAACGCCTTTTTGAGCGTGAGCCCCGCGATCTCCCAGTGACCGGTGGTTGTATCCTTGCCGACGGCCTTTTCGCGCATTCTGCCGTAGCAGCCGACGGGTTCGTCGTCGTCGACTCCGAGTATTTTTCCCAAGCCAAGCTCCATAAGGTTGGGTATGTCAGGGTGCTTTTTCTCCCAGACGTGCAAAAGCGTGTTCGCGCCCTCGTCGCCGTATTTTTTCGCGTCGGGAGACGCACCCACGCCGCAGCCGTCCAACACGCAGACTAAGCAGCGCTTTATCTTTTTCATATAATATCAACCCTTTCAGAGCGTATTATGTCGGCGCGAACGCTTTATGATTCGCTTTCGGTTTTACATTTGCGCTCCCGTTTTCTTTTTTCTGCTTTTCGACGCTTGCGTATAAATTCCTGCAAAATGTCATATATTTACATACGCTCGTTATGTAGCGAACGCATTGTTACGAAATTATTCGGCTATTGACTCGCTTTTTTTTTGAATGTATACTGTAAGGTAGCAAAATATGTTGATTGCGAGGTGCTCCAAAATGGCGAGTTATGTGCTTTCCGCATTCGCGGACGAGGCGAGCTTCACGCTCGACGGTCAAATCGAGGCTCTTAAAAAGGCTGGTATCAAAAACATCGAACTGCGCGGCGTAGACGGCAAAAGCTGCAAGGACCTGACGCTTGACGAAGCGAAGGCCGTGCGCGAAAAGCTCGACGCGGCGGGCGTTACGGTCGCGTCTCTGGGTTCTCCGTTCGGAAAAATAGGCGTTAAGGACGATTTTGACGCGCATTTGAACGAATTTAAGCACGCTCTCGACGTGTGCGGCGTTCTGGGCTGCAAGCGTATGCGCATGTTCAGTTTCTACTATCCCAAGGGAGACGACCCGGCAATATACAGAGACGAAGTCATATCGAGAATCGAAAAAATGCTGGCGCTCGCCGAAAACGCGGGCGTTGAACTGTGCCACGAAAACGAAAAGGGCATATACGGCGACGTCGCCGCGCGCTGCGCAGACCTTATCAAGCATTTCGGCGGCAGGCTCAAATGCATATTCGACCCCGCGAACTTCATACAGTGCGGCGAGCGCCCGACCGACTGCTTCGGGCTTTTGAAGGACGACATATACTATATGCACATAAAGGACGCGAAGCTCGAAAACGGCGCGGTCGTGCCCTGCGGGCGCGGAGACGGCGACATTCAGAAAATCTTGCGCGCCTTAGCGCCCAAGGCTGACGGCATGATGTTGACGGTCGAGCCGCATTTGGCGGTGTTCAAGGGTTTGGATAAGCTGCAGGGCGACCAAGTCAAAAACGAATATACATACCCCGACAGCGAGACCGCGTTCGCGGCCGCTGTTTCGGCGCTCAAAGAGGCGCTCTCGAACGAGGGCTTCAAAGAGACCGAAACGGGCGTGTTTGAGAGAATGGACTGCGTGCGCGTGGGCATCATAGGCATCGGAAACATGGGCTCGGGTCACGCGAAGAACATATTCGCCGGAAACATTCCCGACATGAAGCTTGCGGCCGTCGCCGACATAAAGCCCGAGCGCCGCGAATGGGCGGAGAAAGAGCTTCCGGGCGTCAGCGTGTTTTCCGACGCTTCCGAAATGATGAAGAGCGGGCTAATCGACGCCGTTATCGTCGCCACGCCTCACTACGATCACCCAAGGCTCGTCATAGAGGCTTTGAATCTGGGTCTTAACGCGCTGAGCGAGAAACCCGCGGGCGTATACACCAAAGCCGTGCGCGAAATGAACGAGGCGGCAGCGAAATCGGACAAGGTTTTCGCCATAATGTTCAATCAGCGCACAAACTGCGTGTACCGCAAAATGAAGGAAATTATAGACAGCGGCGAAATGGGCGAAATTCGCCGCGTGAACTGGCTCATAACCGACTGGTTCCGCTCGCAGAGCTACTACGATTCGGGCGCGTGGCGCGCGACGTGGGCGGGCGAGGGCGGCGGCGTGCTGCTCAACCAGTGCCCGCACAACCTCGACCTGTGGCAGTGGATATGCGGTATGCCCAGCAAGGTGCGCGCGTTCTGCCACAACGGCAAATGGCACGACATAGAGGTCGAGGACGACGTGACCGCCTATGCCGAATACCCGAACGGCGCGACGGGCGTGTTTATAACCACGACTTCCGACGCTCCCGGCACGAACCGGCTTGAGATAGACTTGGACGGCGGGCAGCTCGTGTGCGACGGGCAGTCGCTTATAATGCGCAAGCTCGACTGCATGATAAACGAGTTCCACAAGACGTATAAGGGCGGATTCGGACACCCGAACGTTACCGAGACTGTCGTCGAGACCGACGGCCTGAACCCGCAGCACACCGGCGTGCTCACAAAGTTCGCCGACAAGATTCTCGGGCGCGGCGAGCTGGTTGCGAACGGCGCGGAGGGCATAAACGGGCTGACGCTCTCGAACGCCATGCACCTGTCGAGCTGGCTCGACAAGACCGTCGAATTGCCGTTTGACGAGGACGAGTTCCTGTCGGAGCTCAACAAGCGCCGCGCAAGCTCGCGCCTGAAGCAGTCCGACGGCTCTGTGTTCGACACGTCTGGCTCTTACATGGGCTCAAAAAAGTAGAAGGGAAGTCGTCATATGATAAAGCTGGGCATGTGCGCCGACGTGAAGCGCATACGCGAGGTTGAGGAAATAGGCTTCGACTATATAGAACCGTCGCTCACGGCGCTTGCGGCGCTCAGTGAAAGCGAGTTCGAGAGCGTCTGCGCGCTGGTAGACGGCTGCAAAATAAAGGCGGAGGCGTTCAACGGTATGCTGCCCGGCGATCTGAAGGTCGTGGGCGACGACGTGAACGCGCAGAAGATTCACGACTATCTCGATTTGGCGCTGCCCCGCGCGAAGCGCTTGGGCGCGAAGGTCGTCGTGTTCGGTTCGGGTCGCTCCCGCGCCGTGCCGGAAGGCTTCGACACGGGCATGGCGTGGCGGCAGATAGGCAACTATCTGCGCATGGCGCAGAGACACGCGCTCGAAAACGACATTATGATAGCTATCGAACCTTTGAGAACCGGCGAGTGCAACATACTGAACTATGTTTCCGAGGCGACATTGATCGCGTCGCTTATACAAATGTCTCAGATAGGCGTGCTCGGCGACACATACCATATGGCGATGGGCGGCGAGTCGTTCTCGGCGCTCACGATGGCGGGAACGCAGCTTAAACACGTGCACACCGCAAACGCCATAGGCCGCAAATTTCCGAAGCCCAACGACGGCGAACGCTACGCCGAGCTTTTCGAAACTCTCAAGGGCATCAACTACGAGGGCAGAGTAAGCGTCGAGGGCGGATACGAGAATTTCTCGGAGGAAGCGCCCGACGCGCATAAGGCGCTCGTCATAGCCAGAGGCTGAATTACTTAAATTCGTCAAAGTCGCCGCGAAAAACCGCGGCGGCTTCTTTTTTGCAACAATTCGACGCTTAGCAAAAATATAACCCTGTAAATGTGACAAATATGGTTTACTTATTACAATTCAGTGTATATAATATGAATAAATATGTTCAGAATAGGAGTGTTTGAAATTGATATACGGCATCAACGCGGCCGTCGCGGACAGCGACCCCGCCGGCTTGAACAGGTACGCTCAGATTTTGAAGGAAACCGAAGGCGTGAAATGCGTCAGGATTGCCGACAGCGGCGCCGAATTGATTGATATAGTCAGGCGCGGAAACGTGCATATCATATTTTTGAACATGAGCCTGCCGCGAGAGGGGAGCTTTCGCGCGCTGGATTTTTTGTCGCGCATGGGCGCGAACAGACCCGAAATTCTGGTGTATTCGAACATATGCGACGAGTCGGCGATCAACCGCGCTCTCGCCATGGGAGCGCGCAGGTTCATATTCGGGACGTGCGACCGCTGCGCCGTGTTAAACGCCGTGAATGAAACGCGCGAAATAATATGCGGTCAAAGGCGTTCCGATTTTTTACTGACCGAATCGTATTCGTTTTTCAAAGACTCGCTCGAAAACTCCGGCATCACGCCGTCAGCCGCAGGCTATCACTTTTTTATTGAGACAATGCGCGCCTGCCTGCTGGACGGTAAACACGCTTTGGGGCGTGTGCGCGAAACGATCGAACTGCACGCCGACGCGTTTTGCACAACTGCCGAATGCATCGACAATGCGATTCGCGCGGCGCTGAACGACATCGTCATACGCCCGAACAGCGACGCAATGAACGCCGCGCCCGATAAACCCGTTTTGAGTTAGGCGTAATCCCTTCGCCGCTTCCATATGTCGAGTATAAGCATGTATCTGTCGAGCGGCAGCCCCTTAAACGGCACGTTGCTCGTCGAAAACACGTACCCGCCGCCCGGTTTTCCGTATTTCAGGCAGTATTCCGCCGATTCTATGACGTCCTCCTCTGTGCCCGTCTGCATGGCAGCGCAGTGCACGTTTCCGCACAGCGCAAGCTTGCCCGCCGTTAATCGCTTGACTTCCCTTATGTCCACGCCCGCCATCGGGTCGAGCGAGTGCAGGGCGTGCGGGTTCGCTGAAACAAGCTGATCCAGTATGGGCATTATGTTTCCGTCGGTGTGCTTAATCGCGTAGCCGCCGTTTTTGCGAATGTCGGAAATAATGTCCGCGAGGTACGGCGTTATGAAGCGCCCGAACATGCGCGGCGACATGAACGGACCCATGTTGAAGCAGTAATCAGAGCACAGTATGAAGCCGTCGAAGCCGCCGTCGAGCATTTCGCGGTTGCGCGCTATAGCCGAATCGCGCAGAGCGCGCGCCTCGGCGTCCACCGATTCAGGGTCGTCCGCGATTCGGTACGAAAGCTCCGCTATGCCGTCTCCGTCGGGTATGCCGAACGTGCCGTCGCCGTGCGCCAAAAGCATGAACGCGTCGTTCGTTATGCGCTTTATGATCCCGGCGGTTTGTATAAGGTGCTCTTTCGATAGGTAGTGCAGGCAGATAGCGTCGTGTTCTAGCTTTGTATACAGTTCGACCGCGAATTCCGCGTTTTCGTGCAGTTTCCTGTCCGTTTCGGATTTTGAAAGCCCGCGCAGATCTTCTTCGCATAGAAAATCCCTGCCCGTAAGCTCCTGGGCGAGCTGAAACTCCAGCTCGAACGTGGGCACTCTGTCGGGCACGCGGCACGAAAGCGCCGCTATGAAGCGTTGTTTGCCTGTCATATTGCGCACCCCCTTCATTTAATTAAATTATACGTAAGCGCCGCCCGCGCGTCAACTTTTTGGGCGCAAAGGTGAATAGCCAAAGTAAACGCAACGTTGACAGATTAAACGCAACGGGGTTGCAA
>CAYVPJ010000002.1:0-120707 GCA_964453505.1 uncultured Oscillospiraceae bacterium
AAGGAAATGATTTTTCGTCGTCGTCGCAGGCTCCTCCTTTGGAAAAATCCAATTCTGACGCACATGTAGTCAGAATTGATTGGAGTTTGGAGGGGTGCGACCCTCCGGGGCGGAGGCATTCGGCTGCGCCGTCTGCCTCCGCGTGGGGACGGGGCTTGGGCGTAAAAATCGCTGCGGCGATTTTCGGGCGCGCCCAAGGCCGAAGGAAATGATTTTTCGTCGTCGTCGCAGGCTCCTCCTTTGGAAAAATCCAATTCTGACGCACATGTAGTCAGAATTGATTGGAGTTTGGAGGGGTGCGACCCTCCGGGGCGGAGGCATTCGGCTGCGCCGTCTGCCTCCGCGTGGGACGGGGCTTGGGCGCAAAATCGCCGCGGCGATTTTGTGCGCCCAAGCCCGAGGGTTTGATTTTGCGTTGTTCGGCTTGTATAAATCTTTCTTTCATGGTAATATGTGTTTATGTTTGCGGGAGGAGCGTCGTTATGAGGCTTGACAAGGCCGTTTCGCTTGCGGGGCTTTCGAGGAAGGAAGCGCGCCGCGCCATATGCGCGGGGCGCGTTAAGCTGTTCGGGAACGTCGCGACCGACGCGGGCGCTTCCGTCTCGCGCGATGACATCGTTTCCATAGACGATTCGCGTATAGACCTGCGCGAGCACGTTCATGTTATGATAAACAAACCCGTCGGGTATCTGACGGCGACAGAGGACGCGAGAAACGATTTTACCGTTATGGATCTTTTGCCCGACGAGCTTAAAAAGCGCGGTTTAGGGCCTGTGGGCAGGCTCGATAAGGACGCGACGGGGCTTGTCATAATGACGACGGACGGCGTTTTGGCGCACAGGCTCATTTCGCCCAAGAGCGGCGTTGAAAAAACGTACACGGCGACCGTCGCGGGCAGGCTTGACGGCGGCGCTGTCGAAGCGTTCGCGCGCGGCATAGCGCTCTCGGATTTCACTTGCAAGCCCGCGAAGCTCGAAATACTTGCGGACGCTTTAGCGCGTGTCACCGTGAGCGAGGGCAAATTCCATCAGGTAAAGCGAATGCTCGCGAGCGTGGGGAACGACGTCTTAGCGCTCAACAGGGAGAGCATAGGCGGCCTGGCGCTCGATAAATCGCTGGGCGCGGGCGAATGGCGCTTTTTGAATGACTCCGAAGAGAGCAAATTGTATGATATAGCGGGGTTGAACAGGGAATGAGCGAACAGTATTTTACTAAAAACCCGTCGTCCGAGAGCAGGCCGAGGGAGTTCGAGGCGCAGATTCTGGGTATGCGGCTCGCATTCGAAACCGATTCGGGCGTGTTTTCAAAGGCGGGCATAGACGACGGCACGCGCCTGCTGCTCGAAAGCCTGCCCAAAATTCGCGGGCGCGCGCTCGACTTGGGCTGCGGTTGGGGCGCGGTGGGCGTTTCGGTCGGCGCGAAGTATCCGAACGCCGAAATCGTTATGGCGGACGTGAATGAGCGCGCGCTTGCGCTCGCAAAGCGGAATCTGACAAAAAACCGCGTCGAAAACGCGCTCGTCGTAACGTCCGACGCGTATGAAAACGTCTCTGGGGATTTCGATTTCATTATATTGAACCCGCCGATACGCGCGGGGAAGGCCGTCGTGTATTCGATGTTCGACGGCGCGAAAGCGCGGCTGCGAAAGGGCGGAGCGCTGTATGTCGTGATTCGCAAGCAGCAGGGCGCGCCGAGCGCTTTCGAACATCTGAAAAGCCTGTTCGGATACGCGGACAGGGTCGCGCGCGATAAAGGCTATTGGGTGATTGCATGCAAAAACGCTGAATATATGGAAGAAACGGGGGATATTTAATGAGGGATTTTACGTTTCACTCGCCCACGCGCTTCGTTTTCGGGCGCGGCGCGGAGCTAAAGGCGGGCGCTGAAATGAAGCTCGCGGGCGGCACTAAGGCGCTCGTGCATTACGGAAGCGGCTCGGCCGTCAGAAGCGGGCTTATTGAGCGCGTCGTGAAGTCGCTCTCGGACGCGGGCATACCCAGCGTTTTGCTGGGCGGCGCAGTGCCTAACCCACGGGATACGAAGGTGTACGAGGGCATCGCGCTCGCGAAAGCGGAGGGCTGCGACTGCGTGCTCGCCGTGGGCGGTGGCAGCGCCATCGACAGCGCTAAGGCTATAGCGCACGGCGTTTGCTACGACGGCGATTTCTGGGATCTGTGGAGCGGCAAGGCGAAGGTCGAACGCACGCTGCCCCTGGGCTGCGTGCTCACGCTGTCCGCCACGGGCAGCGAAAGCTCTAACAGCGCCGTCATAATGCAGGAAAAGACGAAGCTCAAGCGCGGCCTGCCGACCGAGTTCAATCGCCCGAAGTTCGCGCTCATGAACCCCGAGTTGACGTTCACGCTGCCCAAATATCAGATCGCCTGCGGCGCGACAGACATAATGGCGCATATAATCGAGCGCTACTTTACGAACGAAAAACAGGTCGCCGTGACGGACTATCTGTGCGAAGCGCTTCTCAAAACTATCGTGCAGTTCGCGCCCGTCGCGTATGAAAACCCGACCGACTACGACGCGCAGGCGCAAATTATGTGGGCTGGTACTCTCGCGCACAACGAAACCTGCGGCGTGGGACGCGAGGGCGATTGGGCGAGCCATCAGATAGAGCACGAATTGAGCGCCAAGTACGACGTGGCTCACGGCGCGGGTTTGGCGGTGGTGCTCCCCGCGTGGATGAGATATGTCTATAAGCACGATATTGACAGGTTCGCGCGATTCGCCGTGAACGTGTGGGGCTGCGACCTCAATTTCGAGCGCCCCGAGCTGACGGCGATAAGCGGCATAGAGCGCTTCGAAGCGTTCCTGCGCTCGATAGGTATGCCCGTGACGCTCGCCGAGCTGGGCGCGAAGACGGAAGACGTTCCCTATATGGCAAAGAACGTAAAGCGCAACCCCGACGGCACGACCGGCAAGTTCGTGAAGCTCGACACGAAAGAAATCGAGCAGATATTCCGCATCGCGGACAGATAGCGGATAGTATGAGCAGCATTTACGCTGACGATATAACGCTGTACGGCGGCAAAAACTCGCGCGTGACGCTCGCGCCGCTCGCCGATTTTTCCGAAAACGCGTTTAGCTTTCGGATCATGGTCGATAACGCCGCCGTCGGCGCATGTCGGCTTTACAGCCTGAGCGCGGTGAATCGCCCCTCGGAGGACGCGCGCGGCATCGACATACTTATCGGCGAAAAGCCGTTCCGCGACGTTGACATATGTCAAGAGGTCGTCTTCATGCTCGCCGATTTCGCGTTCATATGCGAAAAAGCCGACGTTTTGCGCTGCTCGTGCGGCGAAAACGAGGCGTATCTCGAAAATGCGTTTAGGGAAAACAATATGCGCCGCATCGACGGTTCTCCCCTGAATTGCTACGAGCTTTCGCGCGCCGAATATTTGTCGAAATCGCGGTTTCCCGTGCCGGAGGGGGCGCATAGATTCGTTGCGCGCCTCTCCGAATTGCAGCCCAGCCAGCTTTACGTATGCGAAAGCAAGCTGGAAAACGTCGGCATGTGGTTCAATCCGTCCGATTTGAGCAATTTCGAGCCTTTGCCGGTCAAGATGCTGCGCGGCCGATATACGCTGACCGACGGGCATTCGCGCGCCGTCGCCGCCTGCCTTTGGGGCTTGAAGGAAGTGCCCGTGTACATAGACGAGGACGAGCTGGACATGTGTTTCTATGAAAAGTTGCTCGACTGGTGCGATTCGGAGGGCGTTCACGGCATAGAAGACCTTTCGGCGCGCAGAGAAAACTATAAAGACTATCAGAGGTTGTGGCTCAAGCGCTGCATGGAAGCGTAGAGTCACTCAAACGCGTGGGCGGAGCGCAGCCGCAGTCCCTTCGGCAGATGGTTTTTGAGCATACCGTCCGAGCGCTTCGCCCAGCCCAACGGCAGACCTTCGTAACAGACAAGCGCGAAACCGCGCCCGCCCGCGCCGTCAGAGATCGTTTCGCCGGCTATGAACATTTTTGCGTTTTCATAATTCAGTTCGACGCGCGACATAGCCGTTTCGGGCTTTATTGCCATCGCCAACGCGTGCAAGGGTGTAATTCGCGCCTTGTCCATGCGCGCCGACACCAGACCCGCCGCGAGCACGCTTACGCCTTTCAGCGCGTCGTCGCACGGCGCTTCGGGCGGCTTTATCGACAAAATTCCGTTTTTCACAGACGGCACACCCGACGGTTCGCTCGTAAGCGCTTCGCTTACGAGCGCTTCAAGAGCGCGCTCGGCTTGCGCGTCCGACCGCGGCAAACCCGCGTCCGAGCGCGCGTCGCCCGACCTGCGCATTACGGCGACGAAATGCCCTTCGCCGCGAATCCTGTGCGGAAACAGCCGCAGACAGCCGTTTTCGGAGCGCCCAATGCCGTCCAACGCGAAATCAAGCGGCTCGAAATCGGGGTTGCTCTTCAAAAACGCGCATATCACGCGCTCGTTTTCGGTTCTGTTGAAAGTGCACGTCGAATATACGAGCCTGCCGCCGCCGCGAGTCGTTTTCGCGGCGTTACTCAATATGGCTAACTGTCTCGCGGCGCAGCCGTCGACCGACGTTTTCGACCACTGCGCTATAGCCTCGGGGTCGCGGCGGAACATGCCCTCGCCGGAGCACGGCGCGTCAACGAGCACCCTGTCGAAGAACGCGGGCAGCGCCTTGGCAATCGCCGCCGAATCCGCGCTTGTTACATACGCGTTCGCGACGCCCAGGCGCTCCAGATTGCCCGCGAGCGTTTTCGCGCGCGGATAGTCAAATTCGTTCGAGAGCAGAAAGCCAGCGCCCTTCATTCGCGCGGCGATCTGCCCGCTCTTGCCGCCCGGAGCGGCGCACAAATCCAACACCCGCTCGCCGGGCTGCGGGTCGAGCGCCGCGACCGCCGCCATGGCGGACGCGTCCTGCATGTAGTACGCGCCCGCAAAATGCGCGATGTCGTCCGACGGCTTGAAATCGGAATGTACATATCTGCCCAGCGGTTCCCACGGCACGCTTTTACAAAACTTTGACTTATACTCGCGGACAGGATTCAGGCGCAGCGCGCGGCTTGCGGGCAGCTTCAGTGAATCTATGAACGCTGCGTATTCGCCGCCCAGTATGCTTTCGCATTCACTGAGAAACCCCGCCGGAAGCGCGTTTATATCAGCCATATTTCCTTATTAAAAGCTCGTCAAGCTCTGAAAAATCGCTTACGCAGTCGCCCGAAAAGCGCTCAAACGGCTTTACGGGGTCTATCGTATACGTGCTCCGCTTCATTCGCACGGCCGTCATGCCTATTCTCTGCGCCGTGAGCAGGTTGTCCTCCAAGTCGTCCACGAACACGCACTCGTCGGCGAGCTCGTGAATATCGTTGAGCGCCGCCAGATACAGCCGCTCGTCGGGTTTCTGAAAACCGTACAGACACGAAACCGTCAAAGAGCACAGATAGCGCGCGTAACCCTGCGCCGAGAGCGCCCTGTACAGAGACGGCATGGCGTTTGAGAGCATCGCGAGCTTATACCGCTTCGACCATATCTTTGAAAACCCGAACGAGTCGGGATAGAACGCGTAGCGCGAATCGTCCTGCGTAACGGACACGGCGAGCCTTTCGCACTGTTCGTCCGAAAGTCCCGCTTTCAGAAGCCGGTTCATGTCTCTATTATAGCCCGTTCGCATCTCGATTTCGCGCCCCTCGCTCGTTATGAGCGCGCCTTCGTCGAGCCAGTGCGCGCATTCCGAATGGGCGGCGTATACGCGCTCCGAAAGTGCGGTCGGATAATCCCTGTTGGTAATTTCAGTAAGATTCGACGGGAACAGCCAGTGCCCGTAGCGCGGAAAACACGTGACGCCGCCGCAGTCGAGTATCAACGCTTTCAATATATACCTCCGAAACATGTTCGTTTTCAGTTTGATTCGACATTCAAAACGCGCAAACCTTTCGGTCAACCGTATATTAACACGCTATTTGAACGCCTGTGTGCATCAACATAATTAACAAAGAGAAACACGAATATTCCTTGCCTTTGAAGGTGAATTGTTCTAAAATATAGTTGGACGCGTAGAGCGCGCCCATACAATACTATTGGGAGGTAAACCATATGAAACTGCGTTCGGTCGTAGCTCTGCTCCTGTCGGTCGTAATGCTGATCGCCTGCGCTTCATTCGGCGTCGCCGAGGGTGAGAAGACAAAGGTTACGATTTGGCACACATTCACCGATGCCCAGGAAGCCGCGCTTGTGAAGGCCGCCACGGACTTTAACGCGCTCAGCGACAAATACGAAGTCGAGGTTTTGAGCCAGGCTTACTCGGGATTCCTTAATTCCGTTTACAACGCCGTCACCAACGACGTCGGCCCCGACATCATATTCAACTATGCCTCCGAAGCCGCCGAATATGTCAACCTCGGCCGCCTGACCAACCTGAGCAAGTATATCTACAGCCCCGAAACCGGCATCGAAGGCTTTGACGAGTCTTTGAGCGAGGGCGTGCTCTACGGCGAAGTCGATAACTTCACCGACGGCATGATACACTATCTGCCCGGCTACACCACCGGCCCGATACTCTATTACAACGTCGATTTGTTCAAAGAACTGAACCTCGAAGTGCCCACCACCTGGGCCGAGATGGAGCAGGTCGCGAAGACCATCTACGAAGCTAAGGGCATCGCGGGTCTGGGCTTTGACAGCCTTACCGACTGCCTGCAAATGATCATCATGGAAGCCGAAAACAGCGGCTACATCGACGTTGAGAACAAGTGCGTGCTGTTCGACACCGAAGAAGTTCGCTCCATGGTTCGCTGGCTGGTCGACTGCGCGAAGAACGGCTATTTCGCCGCCACTTCCTCGGGCGACTACTTCTCCACCGACTTCAACTCCAAGATAGTCGGCTGCTACATCGGCTCTTGCGCGGGCTATCCGTACATCAAGCCCGACGGATTTGAGTTCGCCATGGCGCCCATGCCCGCCGAAACGTGGTATCCGAGCTGGAACCGCGGCCCGATCGTGTTCTACTACAACGACGACGCGCGCGCTGAAGGCGCTTACGAGTTCGTCAAATACTTCATCTCCCCCGAAGTCAACCTCGAATGGGTAGTAGCGTGCAACGCGCTCAGCCCCTACTCCACGACGCAGGCTCTCGCCGGCTATCAGGAGTATATCTCTCAGGACACTTTGGCTATCGACGCTCTGATGGCTGTCGCCGCGCACCTTGACATCGCCGGCTCTCTGCCCGCGATAACCGGCGCTTCCACCGTCCGCAACGCCATTCGCGACGCGGTCGTCAAAGCCGTCAACGGCGAAATGACTGCCGACGAAGCGTGGACCGAGGCCGTCATACTCTCCAACGAAGCGCTTGCGAAATAAATCCTAAAACAGCGGGGCTGACGCGATTATTTCGCGCCAGCCCATTATTTGCGTTATTTCCTGAAAATTCCTTTTGAGTTCACACACCATACATGGAGGGATTCACATGCGGGTTAGAATGGACAACCTGACAAAGCGCTTCGGCACTCTGACAGCCGTAGATCATTTTTCGGTCGAACTGGAGGACGGCGACCTGATAGCGCTGCTCGGGCCATCGGGCTGCGGCAAATCCACCATACTGAATATGCTGGCGGGCATACTGCCCGTTTCTGAAGGCAGCATATGGTTCGACAACGACGATGTAACAAAAATGCCGCCTGAAAACCGCGGCATAGGTTTGGTTTTCCAGAATTACGCGCTTTATCCGCATATGACCGTGCTCAACAATATCTGTTTCCCGCTGGAGATACAGAAAGTGCCCAAGGCGGAGCGCATACGCCGCGCCAAAGAGATGGCGGAGCTTGTGCACGTCGAAACAATGCTTGACAGAAAACCCAAGCAGCTTTCGGGCGGACAGCAGCAGCGCGTCGCGATCGCGCGCGCGCTCGTCAAAAACCCGCGATTGCTGCTTTTAGACGAACCGCTTTCAAACCTTGACGCGAGACTGCGCCTTGAAATGCGCGAAGAAATTCGGCGCATACAGCAGCAGACGAAGGTTACGACCATTTTCGTAACCCACGATCAAGAGGAAGCGATGTCGATAAGCGACCACATAGTGCTTATGAAGGACGGCGTGAAGCAGCAGTATGAGCGCCCGCAGGCGCTCTATAACGAACCCGCTAACCAGTTCGTCGCCGACTTCCTCGGAAACCCGCCCATAAACAACATTCCCGGCTCATATAGTGACGAATATTTCACCGCCGACGGTGCTCAGAAAAAAGTCAGGCTCGACCGCTTTCAGGGCGTCGACGGCGAAAAGCGCGTTCATTTGGCGATACGCGCCGAGAGCTTTACTGTGGAAAAGCAGGCAACGGAGACGACGCTTGAGTGCGAGGTCGAAAGCGTGTATCAAATGGGCAAGGAGGAAATGGCGATACTCAAATACGGCAACACCGTGTTCCGCGCCTATATTGCCTCCGATTACGGCTTCAATGCGGGAGACACCGCGCATCTGAGCTTGAAAAAACGCGGCGTGTTCCTGTTTGACGAGCAAACGGGGGTGCGTTATTGATGCGAAAGAAACCCAGACGCGGTCTGCGCCGCGTCATAGTTCATATAATCGCCTTGGCGCTGTTGGGCGCGATAGCGCTGCCGCTCGGACTCGCGGGCGACGGTATGCTGGGCGAGCTTACTCAAAGCGAGAGCACGCCCGCGCGCACGAACGCGCTTATCGAAAACTCGCGCAAGGGTTTGATCGACATAATCACAGCGAATTTTGAAAGGCGCGATCAAAACAAGCTCAAAAACCCGATAACGGGCATAGAGACGAAAGTCGCCCAGAGCGTGACCGAACAGGTGAACGCGGGGCTGACGGACTCGGAGATAGCTCTCGCAGCCGTCGATATGTTCGCATCTGCCGCCATAAACAACGTCTCGAATAATCAGGAGCTTCACGACAGTTTCAATAAACTGCTTGCGGAGAAAAAACCGGCGCTTGTCGATTCGGCGCGCGAAAGCGCCGAAATTGCCGTTCGCAACATAAATAAAAGCTATGTGCGCGAAAGAATGAGCGTCACGGCGACAAAGAATTACGCCGTGATGTATTATTCGTCGGTGCTTATATGGGTGGGCGCGATAGCGCTGTTACTCGCGGCGCTGCTTGCGGTGCTATGGTTCAAAAACGACGAGGACGGGCGCGTCAAAATCGCCGTCATACTCGAACCCATCGACTATTTGCTGCCGTTTCTGATAGGCGTTTCTGTGTTCACGCTGTATCCAATGATACGCACCGCCGTCATGAGCTTCCAGTATATGTATCACCCCGGCCTTTCGGGGGCGACTGAATGGGGCATAGGCAACTATAAATTCGTGCTGTTCGGCGTGGAGGGCACGAGCAACGTGTTCCTTCAAGGGCTTAAAAACACCGCGATGTACGTCGCGCTCACGATACCGATTTCCACGGCGCTTTCAATCATAATAGCGTATCTGCTCAACCAGAAAATCAAGGGGAACGGCATCTTTCAAACAGCGTACTTCCTGCCGATGGTGACGACAGTCACCGCCGTCGGCCTTATATGGCGCTATATATTCAATCAGCGCTTCGGGCTTATGAACGCTATCGTAACGGGCTTGGGCGGCGCGCCGCAGGACTGGCTGGGCAGTCATCCGATGACCGTGCTGGTCGTGTTCGGCGTGTGGTCGAGCCTGCCGTTCACAATAATTCTGCTGCTCTCGGGCTTGCAGAATATCGACGACAATCTGTACACCGTCGCTAAGGTTGACGGTTCGGGCGGGGCGCGCATATTCTTCCGAATAACCGTGCCGCTGCTCTCGCCCACGATTGGCTTGGTGCTCATTATAAACAGCATATCGGCGTTCAAGGTGTATACCGACGTTATGGTTCTGTGGAAGGGCACGCCGCAGGATTCGGGTATGCAGACCGTCACGTGGTATATATACGATCAGATACAGGCAAAGCCGGACGGCATACACACGCTCGGTTTCGCCGCCGCCGCCGCTATGGTTTTATTCCTCATAATATTCGCGTTCACGATGCTTCAAAAGCTGATACAGCGCAAATGGGTCTATCAATGAGAAAGGAGGGTGAACGCATATGAATCAGACTTCTCGCCCCGAACCCAAACAAAAGCATGATTTGAGAGCATTCTATCGCGTGTTATTGTATATCGTATTATCAATCGGCGCGATAGTGATGGTGTTCCCCTTCTACTGGATGGTAGCGTCCGCGTTCAAGACGGCTGCCGAAATGAACCTGTTCCCGCCCAGAATGATGCCCGACAGTTGGCTCAACTTCTACAACTTCGGTCGCGCGTGGGAACTCGCCCCGTTCGGTAAGTATTTCATGAACAGCATAATCGTGTGCGTAAGCTCTGTGACCATCGTCATGTTCACGACCATACTCGCGGCGTTCGCTTTCGCACGCCTTAAATTCCCGGGTCGCGATATACTGTTCACGCTGCTTTTGTCCATGATGATGGTGCCGTTCGAGCTGCTCGTCATAACGAACTATCAGACAATAGTCAAAATACGGCTGAACGACTCTCTGTACGCGCTGGTGCTGCCTTTCACAAGCTCCATATTCTACACATATATTCTGCGCAACTTCTTCATGTCGATACCCGACAGCCTCTATTACTCCGCGCAGGTTGACGGCTCGACGAACTGGCGCTATCTGTGGAAGGTCATGGTGCCCATAGCGCGACCGTCGCTGGTCACGATTCTGCTTTTGAACGCCATGGCTTCGTGGAACAGCTTCATGTGGCCGAACCTCATAATCAAAAACGACAAATTCCGCACGCTGCCGCACGGGCTGTATACGTTCACAACCGAGTCGGGCAGCAACGACGAGCTGATAATGGCGGCGGCGATGGTCGTCGTCGTGCCTATGCTGATACTGTTCCTGTTCGCGCGCAAGCAGATCGTGCGCGGCGTGGCGCGCGGAGGCATAAAGGGCTAAATCACATAAATAAACATAAGGAGAGCTTGGGGAAATGGAAAACGCCGAGTTAAAGCCCGCCGTTCGCGCGGGACGCAGACCCGAATATGAACTGCTGCGCATACTGTGCGTGTATTTCGCAATATTCTCGCATGTGTCTGTGCGCTTCGCCAAAATGGGCGACCTTGTGATAGGCACGACGAATTGGATAATGGCGGACATATATGCGAGCGTGCCGCACTGCATAGTGCCGCTGTTCGTCATGCTGTCCGGCGCGTTTCTAATGGATCAGTCGCGCGAAACGAGCTTCTCAGACTGCATGAAGCGCGTGAAAAAACTCGCGATATGCTTTGTCACGTGGTCTGTCATCATAAACGCTTTCGACATCACAAACCGCATACTCCGCTACGACAGGGATTTCTCGGCGGGCGAAATAATACGCAAATTCTTCTTCCCGACGACGAACATGTGGTTTATGTATCTGTTCATGGGCGTTTATTTGGCAGCCCCGTTCCTGAAGCGCATCTGCGCCGACAGGCAGCTCGAAAAACTATACCTCAAAATATGGTTCTTCGCGACGGTCGTCGTCACCACGCTTAGGTTCATACCCGCATACGAGGAAAGCGTCATGCTGTTCGAAAAATACTCGTCGCTCACATTGTTCATGGGCTACAGCGGGTATTTCGTGCTAGGCAACGTCATAATGCGCAGCCACATGCCGCTGAAACTCGAAATATCGATATATATACTCGGGCTTCTGTCGGCGGCGGCAGTGCCCACAATATCGTATTTCCTGTCAACGGCGCACGGCGTGCACTTGGCTTTCAACGACAACATAACTATATTCATGTTCATGTGGGCTGTGGCGGTGTTCACGTTCTTCACAAAGCGCGTTCACGTGAAGCGCGGCGTGAAGCCCATACTGAAAATCGCCGAATGCACTCTGGGTATGCTGCTCGCGCACACGCTTATACAGAAAGTCGTCATACTCGCGCTGGGCGCGGCGAACTGGGAAAACAACATAATTGGCACCCCGATAGTCACAACGGTCATATTCGTAACGGCGCTCGCCGGCATATACGTCATGCGCAAATTCAAATGGTTCAGAAAATACTTCTCGTAGGCCAGTATAACAAAAAGGGCTGTTGCGTAAGGCAATAACGCAACAGACGAAAAGCGCAAAAGGTCGGCGATTCCCAAAGGAATTGCCGACCTTTTTGGCGATTTGGTATTCGCACGGTTCTTATATTAAGCCAATTCGCTGCTATCGTGTCTTTGCTGTGTTCTTTTTACACAATCGCTCTTCCGTTTTCGTCGTTTATCTGCATAAAACAGGCTGTTACAGATTGCTTCCTTCTGCAACAGCCTTATTTACTGTTATAACCGTCAGTTGGCGGCGTTCAGCTGCGAATGCTTCGACTGTCTGCGGCGGCTTATGTTGGACAGGAACGGCAGAGAGACTTTCTGTTTGGAGACGATGTCTACCACGACTGCGAGCAGCAGAACCAGACCCAGCACGAGCTGCTGCACGTCCTGACCCAAGCCCATTATTGACATGCCGTTCTTTATAACGCCCATCGTGAGCGCGCCCACAACCGCGCCGCCGACCGTGCCTATGCCGCCGTATGCGCTCGCGCCGCCAATGTAGCACGAAGCAATGGCGTACAGCTCGTCGCCCGCGCCGGCCTGCGGAGAACCCGAATCCAGACGCGCGGCGTACAGAAGCCCCGCGAGCGCGGCGAGCAGACCCATGTTGACATACGTCAAGAACAGCATCTTCTGCGTTTTTACGCCCGAGAGCCGCGCCGCGTTTACGTTTCCGCCCATGGCGTACAGGTGGCGTCCCATGACGGTTTTGCTGGTTATGAACGCGTATATTATGACGACTATGGCTACAGTGAACAATACGGTCGGTATGCCCCTCGCCTTAGCGAGAGAGTAGAACAGCCACACGATCACGATGGCGATGGCGGAAGTGCGAATTGCCATGCCGGTCGTAGATTCGAGCGAATACCCCTTTTTGCGGCGCTGAGAGCGGTTGAAGAACTGGAGCGCGACATACGCGCCTGCGATGACTATGCCCGCGAGCATCGTCAATACGTTCATATTGAGGTTTATGCCGAACAGATGCCCGTTGAACGGGTCTGACAGGAAAGAGCAGAAAGCCGTGCGGAACAGCGCGGGGAACTGTGCGATGGTGAGTCCCTTCAATATAGCCATCGTAAGCCCGTAGAACGTGAGCTGACCCGCGAGGGTGACTATAAACGCCGGTATGCGCACATACGCTATCCAGAAGCCCTGCCACGCGCCTATAGCCACGCCTATCAGCAAGCACAGTATTACGGCAGGTATCGTGCCCATGTCGCCTTCAATCATGAATTTGGCGGCGCAAGCGCCTATGAAGCCCATGACGCGGCCGACAGACAGGTCGATGTTGCCCGACGAGACTATGCACATCAGCATGCCGCAAGCGAGCACGATTATGTAAGCGTTTTGGTTTATTATATTAGAGACGTTCGTCGGCGTGAGTATTGTGTAATTCGTGAGAACGAAGAACACGAGCGTTATGGCGACGAGCGCTACGAGCATCATGTTCTTATTGGCGACCGCGCCTATTTTGTGCAGGTTTTCGCGGTTTCCCAAGCCTATGAAGCACATGACTGATACCAGCAACATGAGCCCCGCCGCCCAGAACATATAGTCCCACGAGCCGACCAGATAGTCAACGAACGTCTCCTCTGACAAATCGAGGTCGACTTTCGTCACGTCGAAGACCGTGCCCGAATACTGTTCGGGCAGTTCGGCGTCGGGGTAGTCTACGAGCAGAGCGTAATACGATTTATCGTAATCGGTTTTCGCGGCTGTTTCCAAGCTCACCTGAGCTTCGCCCGCCTCGTCGATTTTAGTCATCTGCTTAAGGCGGCGCAGTATCTGATTCACGCGCTTCTGGGCGTTGCTGCTGTTTTTGGTCAGATCCGATTCGGCAGCGCCTTCAGAAAGATTGCCGAGCTCCGTCATTTTCTGATATTGCTCGTCCATCTCGCCAAGTATCGTCTCCGCTTCCGCTATGCGCGTCTGAGCCGCCGCGATGTATTCGTCGATGGCGGAAGTGTCGCCGTTCAGCGTTACGAGAATATCGCGGTTCACGCTTAACTGCCCCGCGTAGCCCTTTATGTTTTCAAGCGCGTTTTGAGCCTGCAATATGTATGTGCTTCCGGTCACGGCGCAGTCGTCGAAATCCCGCGTATACTGCTCATACGGCGAAGGCAGGTTCGATTTGCGCGCGAGCATCGTCGCCAAGCCGACAGTGCCGAACGCCGCTAAAGCGAGCGACAGCGCCAAGAATATCAAAGCGGCGATGAGCATCGGGGATTTTTTCATGTTTTCTCGACCTCTCTTACTGTGTCAGGCTGCCGTCGTCAAATATTGCTCTTGCTTGCCTGCATTATAAGTTCCATAATGACTTCCTGATTCGCCTGATCTCTCGTGAGCTCGCCGACAATTTTACCTTCGCACATGACGTATATGCGGTCGCACATGCCCAGCAGTTCGGGAAGCTCCGACGAAATCATCAGTATGGATTTGCCTTCCGCCGCCATGTCGTTTATGATGCAGTATATTTCGTATTTGGCGCCCACGTCTATGCCGCGCGTGGGTTCGTCGAGCATCATAATTTCGGGCTGCGCGAACATCCATTTGGCGACGAGCACTTTCTGCTGATTGCCGCCCGACAGGTTGTTTACAAACTGATCGACGCTCGGCGCTTTAATGGAGAGCTTTTCACGATACTCGTCGCTCAGCATTTGCTCGCGCTCCGCGTCTATCACGCCGCGCTCGCTTATGAAGCCCAGACGCGACAGCGTTATGTTGCGTTTTATTGAGTTCGTCAAAACAAGGCCGTCGCCTTTTCTGTCCTCGGTGACATACGCAAGCCCCGCCTCGACCGCTTTGGCGACGGAATCGAGGTGTATCTCAACTCCGTCCTTTTTGAGCGTACCCGATATTTTCGTGCCGTAGGCGCGCCCGAACACGCTCTGGCACAGCTCGGTGCGCCCCGCGCCCATAAGGCCCGCCACGCCCACGACCTCGCCTTTGCGCAAATATAGTGAAACGTCGTCCACAACCTTTCGCTCGCTGTAGAGCGGGTGGTAGACCGTCCAATTTTCAATTTCAAGTGATTTGTCGGATATATTCGACTGCCTTTTCGGAAAGCGGTTGGTCATTTCCCTGCCGACCATGCCGCGAATGATTCTGGCTTCGGTGAAATCGTCGTCGTTTTTGTTGAGGGTCTCTATAGTGCGCCCGTCGCGCAATATGGTTATCTGGTCGGCGACATAGGCTATTTCGTTGAGCTTGTGGGATATGATGATGGAAGTTATGCCGCGCGTTTTCTTAAATTCGAGCAACAGATCGAGCAGCTTTTTGGAGTCGGACTCGGTAAGGCTGCTGGTAGGTTCGTCAAGTATGAGCAGACGCACGTTCTTTGCGAGCGCCTTAGCGATTTCGACAAGCTGCTGCTTGCCCGTGCCAATGTCTTTTATCAGTTCGTGCGACGAATCGTCAAGGCCGACGACGCGCATGTATTTTTCGGCGTTCACATATGTGGAATCCCAGTCGATGACTCCGGGTATGCCCTTTTGCTCGTTTCCGAGAAACATGTTTTCGGCAATCGTCAAATACGGCACGAGCGCCAGCTCCTGATGAATTATGACGATGCCCAGCCGCTCGGAATCGCGAATATTGCCGAAAGTGCAGACGTTATTGTCGAATATGATGTCGCCGTCATACGTGCCGTATGGATATATGCCGCTCAGCACGTTCATGAGCGTCGATTTGCCCGCGCCGTTTTCGCCGACGAGCGCGTGAATCTCGCCCTCCTCGACGCGCAAATTCACGTCGTCAAGCGCGCGAACGCCCGGGAACGTTTTTGTAATGGAACGCATTTCGAGCAACGCCATACGGGTATGCCTCCTGTTGGGAGAGATATGACTCAAAGGGCGGCCGAAACCGCCCTTTTTCAAACAGACGAAGTGGAATTATTGGAGCTGGTCGGCAGAATAGTAGCCGCTGTCGATCAAAAGCTCGCGATAGTTGTTCACGTCGGCGAACACGGGGTCGCACAGGAACGAATCGATGACCTTAACGCCGTTATCGTAGGTGGTGGTGTCGTTGATCGGAACTTCTTCGCCCAGCAGGTAGCAGTCGACCATTTCGACGACCTTCGCGGCGAGCGTGCGGGTGTCTTTGAACACTGACATAGCCTGATAGCCGGCGATTATGTTCTTGGTGTTCGCGACGTCGCAGTCCTGACCGGTGATGACGGGGAAGCTCTCAAGCGGGCAGCCCGCGGCGATAAGAGAGTTCGCGACGCCGAGCGCCAGAGAATCGTTCGGGGAGAGCACGATGTCGGGATACGTGCCGTCGGCATAATACGCGGTGAGCAGGTTGTCCATACGCGCCTGAGCGTCGTCGGTGCCCCAGCCCAGTATGGCGCACTTCTCGAATTCATACTGCGAGGACCTTACGACGAGCTTGCCAGCGTCGATGTAGGGCTTCAGCAGATCCATAGCGCCGTTGTAGAAATACAGCGCGTTGGAGTCGTCGGGCGAGCCGCCGAACACTTCGAGAGTGTAGGTTTCGGTGGTGTTTGCGAGGTCGAATTTCTCGACGATGTAGCTTCCCTGCAAAACGCCGACCTTGTAGTTGTCGAACGTGGCGTAGTAGTCTACGTCGGGAGTGTCGGTGAGCATACGGTCATAAGCTATAACCAATATGCCGGCTTCTTTGGCGGCGGCGAGCGTCGGGCCCAAAGAACCGCCGTCGATTGACGAGATGACGAGCACGTCGCAGCCGCTCGTTATCATGTTCTCGACGTCGCTCACCTGAGTGGCGACGAGGTTCGCGGCGTAAGTAAGCACGCACTCGTAGCCGGCGGCTTCGAGCTCTGCCTTCATGTTGGCGCCGTCCTGAACCCAACGCTGCAGGTCCTGCGTGGGCATCGACACGCCGACTTTTTCGGCCAGAGCCGCGCTCATGCCGAAGCACATTACCAATGCCACGACGATTGCCAGGATTTTCTTCATTCCGTTTTCCCCCAATAATATATTTTACAGGGCGCAAGCCCCGTAATCCGCAACAATTAGGTTGATATGCACTAAGCGTCGTATAAGAATTACACCGTATATTATATTACATCAACAGGCGGTTGTCAATACCGAATGTGGGTTATCGTTAATTCAAAATTATGACAATATGCGTCAGGCGTCGACGGCGGCGGCGCTTTTACCGGCGAGAGCGCCCGTTGAAAACGCGATTTGCAGGTTGAAGCCGCCCGTGAGCGCGTCAACGTCGAGTATCTCGCCCGCGAAAAACAGGTTTTTGACTATCTTAGATTCGAGCGTCGACGGGTTTACGTTCTTGACGTCGACCCCGCCGCGCGTTATGACCGCCTCGTTCATGCCGCGCAGACCCTTTACGGTGAGCGGCAGGGCTTTCAGCGTGTCGACGAGCGCTTTACGGTTTAGAGAAGTTACGGAATGCACGGGCTGGAAAGGCGAAAGCCCGGCAAGCTCGGCAATTTTCAGGCCGAGCGAATGAGGCGCGAGGCCGTCGAGCACATATGCGAGCTGACGGCGCTTCTGCGAATCGAAATCGCGCAGCACGCGCAAATCGAGCTTCGCAGAATCCAAAGCGGGTTTCAGGTCGATCTCAAGCGGCGTGCCCGCGGGGTCGTCGGGGAGCATACTGGACAGAGTCAGAACGAGCGGCCCAGATATTCCGAAATGCGTGAACAGCATTTCGCCCTGTTCGGAGTACAGCTTTTTGCGCTTTCCACCGGAGGACGAATACGCGGTCAGTTTTACGTTTTTAAGGGTAAGTCCGCTCAAATCGGCCGTCCACGTTTCGACCGTCTCTATAGATGTGAGCGCGGGGCGCGTCGGGGTGAGCGAGTGTCCGCATGCTTCGGCGAAGCGCATTCCGTCGCCCGTTGAGCCGGTCGAAGGATAGCTGAGCCCGCCCGTCGCGAGTATGACCGCGTCTGCGGGCACGATACCGGAATCGGTCGAGACGCCCGAGACGTGCCCGTTTTCGACAGTGACGCCGTTCACGCGCGTATTAAGGCGAACCGAAGCGCCCTGTTTTCTTACAAGGCGCTCCAATGCGAAAGTTATGTCGCTGGCTTTGTCGCTTTCGGGAAAAACGCGCTCGCCGCGCTCGGTTTTGAGCGGCACTCCGGCGCTCTCTATGAGCGACATAAGACCGAAATTGTCCAAGCAGCTTAATGACGCGTACATAAAGCGCGGGTTGCGCACGATCTGCTTCATGAACGCCTCTTTTTCGGCGGCGTTCGTAACGTTGCAGCGACCCTTTCCGGTGATGTATATCTTTTTACCGAGCTTTTCGTTGCGCTCCAAAAGCGTGACGGAAGCGCCTGCCTCAGCGGCGTAATACGCCGCCATTAGCCCCGCCGCGCCGCCGCCGACTATTACTATGCGGCGCATGTCACTCGCCGCTCTTTCCGAGGTAGACGCGGTATTCGCTCCAAATGTCTTCCATCTTTTGGAAATACTCGGTGACTTGCGAACGCCGCCTTTGCGAAAGCGCGACAATAAGCGCGTTTATGAGCGACAGAGGCGCCGCCAGAGAATCGACGAACGAAGCCATGTCGCTCTTCGCCATGAGGCACAGATTCGCCTCGGCGTGCAGCGGCGACAGCGGCCCGTCGGTTATGGCAATGAGCGTCGCGCCACGCGAACGCGCGAATTTCATCGCTTTCACGGTGTGGCTTGTGTATCTCGGAAACGATATGCCTATAAGCGCGTCCTCGTCGTTTATGCGCGCAATCTGCTCGAAAACGTCGGACACGCCGCTGGTTACGGTGTGAACGTTCAGAAAAATGAAATTAAGGTAGTGCCCCAAGAACTCCGCGAGCGGCGCGCTCGCGCGCAGACCCAGCACGTATATGGCGCGCGCCTGTAGCAGGCTTTCGATCACCGCGTCGAACGTGGAGAGGTTAAGCTCGTCAAGAGTTGAGCGAATGTTTTGTATGTCGGTCTTTAGGACTTTGTTGAGCACTTGGGCGTGACCCATGTCTCCCGTCATTTCGAGCCTTTGCGTGGCGGTGAGCCTATGCCGTATGAGCTCCTGCAGCGCCTTCTGAAGCTGCGGATAGCCCTCGTAGCCCAGCGCCGCCGCGAAGCGCACGACCGTAGACTCGGACACGCCGACATACTCGCCCAAGCGCGACGCGGTCATGAACGCGGCTTTATCGTAATGCGTCACTATGCACTCGGCGATACGCCTGTGGCTCTTGGAAAGGCGCTTGCCGCTGTGGTTGAGCCGCTGGAGCAGTTCTTGGGTGTTTTCCATCAGTATATCCTCCGAATTTGCATAAGGCTGCAATGTCCGTGCTATTACAACCGATATTGTACCGTATTACGGAGAATTATGCAAGTCATTTTTCACTGTCCGCCATTTTTAAAGAAAAAACGTTTGTTAGCTTCAAATGACTTTACCGGGATTGAGTATTCCGTTGGGATCGAAAGCGCGCTTTATGCCGCGCATCAACTCTATCTGGGTTTCGCCCACAGATTGCGTGAGATATTCCGACTTTGCGTGACCCACGCCGTGCTCGCCCGAAATCTGCCCGCCCAGTTCGCGGGAGAGCGCGTACAGCTCATCCATAACGGCCTTCGCGCGACTGCGCCATTCGGGAACGGCGAGGTCGTCCTGACACGCGTATATATGAAGATTGCCGTCGCCCGCGTGACCGAACAGGCGTATGCGCACACCGTGGTTTTCGCCGATCAGCTTCGCGGCTTTCGCGAACTCGGCGATTTTCAAGCGCGGCACGACCACGTCGCACTCGTCCATGGACGGAGTGCCGCCCTTTATCGCCTCGAGAAACGCGCCGCGCGCGTCCCAGACAGACGCTTTGCGCTCGTCGGTGTCCGCCATCAACACATCGTTAGCGCCGCACGCGAGCAGAGTGTCGGCGAGTATGTTTACAGCCTTGTCGAGCGACGAATCGTCGGACGAATCTATGCGTACAAGCAGATACGCGTCCGCATCGCGGTCGGGGAACTGCTTGCCCAGATATTTCTCGCTGTCCGATATGACCTCGCGCTCTATGAACTCGACCGCCGTCGGCTGACAGCCGCACGTCAAGACGGACGGGACAGCCGAAACGCACAAGCTCAGATCGTTGAACGGCGCGAGCAGGCTCACGTTGCAAAGCGGTTCGGCGATGAGTTTGAGCGTGATCTCCGCGAGAAAGCAGAGCGTGCCCTCGCTTCCGCACAGAAGCTGCATTATGTTGTAGCCGCTCGACGTTTTGACGGTCTTGCCGCCGAGGTCGATTATGTCGCCGTTCGCCAGCACGGCTTTCATGCCGAGCACGTAGTCGCGCGTCACGCCGTAGCGCACGGCGCGCATACCTCCGGCGTTAGTCATAACGTTGCCGCCCACGGTGGCGCTTTTTTCGCCGGGGTCGGGCGGGTAGAAAAGCCCCGTTCCCTCGAGCGCCTGCTGAAATTCCATCAGCAGCAGCCCCGGCTCTACACGCGCGGTCATGTTCGCTTTGTCGATTTCGATCAGCTTTTTCATGCGCTCGGTCGATATGACGACTCCGCCGAATTTCGCCACGCAGCCGCCGCACAAGCCCGTGCCCGCGCCGCGCGGCGTCACGGCTATCATGTTTGCGTTGCAATACGAGAGCGCTTTTGATATTTCATCGGCGTTTTCGGGGAGCAGCACGGCGTCGGGCATGAAGCAGCCGTACTCGGTCATTTCGTCGCGCGAGTAGTCCTCCGAAATCGCCGAACCGAATATAACGCGCTCGGGCGACAACATGCTTATAAACGCGTCAATATCGCGCGCGTCGGGTTTTTTGAATGTCATATGGCGCGTTCCTCCTCTATACGGCGAATCAGCTCGGGTATCACGTCGTACAAATCGCCCACGATGCCCACGTGCGCCACGTCGAATATCGGAGCGCGCGGGTCGGTGTTCACGGCGACTATGTGTTCGGAAGCCTTCATGCACGCGGTGAACTGTATAGCTCCGCTTATGCCGCAGGCGATTATGAGCTTAGGCTTGACCGTGCGCCCCGAAAGACCTATCTGCCTTGCGTTCGTGCTCCAGCCCTTCTCGGCGAGCGGGCGCGAGGTCGCCCATTCGCCGCCCAACAGTCCGGCGAGTTTTTTGATCATCGAAAGGTCGCCTTCGCTCTTAAGACCGCGCCCCGCCGCGACGAGTATCTCGGCATCGGAAATGTTGACGGCCTTGGGCACGGGCGACGCGCTTACAAACTCCACGCGCGAACGGATTTCGGGCACTCTCATATTGACAACCGAACCCGAAGGTTCGTCGGAGCGCCGTTCGGAGTTCATGACTTTATATCTGACGGTCGCGAACTGCGGACGCGTGTTCTGAGTGACAATCTGCGCCATAATGTTGCCGCCGAACGCGGGGCGAATCTGAACCAAATCGGTGTTTTCGCGCATCTCGAGGCGCGTGCAGTCTGCGGTAAGCCCCGTGCGGAAGCGCGTCGCGAGTCTGGGCGCGAGCGAACGCCCGAGCGCCGTCGCGCCTATGAGCACGGCGCACGGCTTCATATGTCGGATAGCGTCGGCGGCGCAGTCGGCGAACGCCTCGCAGCGGAAGTATGAAAGCTCTTCGGAATCGTATGTATATACATTTTCAACGCCGTAGTGCAAAAGCTCGCGCGCGCAGGGCGCGACGTTCGAGCCTATCAATACGACGCTCACGCCCTGCCCTATGACGCGCGCCAGTTTCCTGGCTTCGCCTATAAGCTCAAATGTCACCGGATGCGCGCGCTCGCCCGTCACCTCGGCGAACACGAGTATGCCGCGCCACTTGCTCTTGTCAACCGACTTGGTGCGGGTTTCGAGCCTGATTATTGCGCCCCTGTCGCAGGCGCGCACACACGCGCCGCACGCGCGGCACGTCTCCCCTATTGCAGCCTTACCGCCGCTTACGCTTATCGCGCCGAAAGCGCACGCCGAAACGCACGACTTGCAGCCGTCGCATTTTCTGTCAAGTATCGCTATGGAAGCCATACGCCGCCCCCTATATGTATTTCAGATTCTTCAAGTGCGCGTAAAGCTGCGCGCCCGCGTTTTCGCCCGTCCACGTTTCGCGCTTTACGTCGTTGTCGGGCGGAAATATGCGCTCGACCTGTGTGGCGCTGCCGTTAAGGCCGTAGTGGTCGGGGTCGGCGTCGGTAAACGCGTCAAGGCCGACGATTTCTATCGGGCGTTCAACCGTTTCGCGCCCCTTCTTGACGGACGGAAGCCGCGGCGTGTATATGAACTGTTCGACAGTCACAAGACACGGAAAAGGCATTCTGACAGTCTCGACCACGTCCTGAAGCTGCTGTTCGACGATAACGCCGTCGCCCGAAACCGAAATCTTCGAAACCCACGCGGCGTGAGGTATGTTGAGCTGCTCGGCGATAGACGGGCCGACCTGCGCGGTGTCGCCGTCGGTCGTCTGCTTGCCGCAGAGTATGAGGTCGAAATCGCCCGTCGAGCGAATCGCCTGCGAAAGCGTGTACGCCGTCGCGAGCACGTCGGCGCCGCCCAACCGCCTGTCGGAGAACACATAGCCCTCGTCCGCGCCCATCATGTACGCCTCGCGCACGACGGCCTGAGCCTGCTTGGGACCCATCGTGCCCACGACGACGCGCCCGCCGTAAGCGTCGCGCAGGCGCAGCGCCGTCTCAAGCGCGTATAAGTCGTAAGGGTTCATCTTGGAAAGCGCGCCGTCGCGCTTCAAAACTCCCGTTTTTTCGTCAACCTGCACCCTGTTTGTGGAGGGCACTTGCTTTATGCACACAAATATGTTCATACATTAACCCCCAAACGCTACGCATCATATATTAACACACAGCGGCGCGGCAGTCAATCGCGCAGCGAACAGAGACGACGCCAGAAATTTTGCGAAAATTTCCGGGCGGCGCTGGGATACGGGTTGATTTCCTACGTAAACTTCGGAAAACTGCCCCCGGCGCACATGCCGCCGGTACGATTGAAGCCGAATTGGGCGCGCCCCCTTCGAGCATCTCCCGGGTCTTTCATAAGCGATAGCGCTGGTCAATCGCGGTTTATGTGTTGATTTTTACTGATAAATACTGTATAATATTATTGCTTAATTATGTTGGTGCATTGTGCGCGTTTGTTGCGCCGGAAAGTCTTTTATCACAGAAAATATCACGTGGCGCGCCTTTCTCTATGAGCCGATAATGTCGAAACGCGGGGTTTACGCGCATACATATCGAGGGGTTTCGGCGTTTCAAGGTGAGTTATTGCAAAGACAGGCGCGATCTTCAAGAATATACGGGGAGGAACAAAAATGAAAAAGGCGCTGGTCGCACTGTTGCTTTTCGCATACCTGCTTTCGGCAACGACGGCGTTCGCGATGGACGCGCCGACTTCGAACGCGAGGTTGGAGGGCACGATACGCGAGTTGGAGATGTATCTGTACGAGGGCATCGAGGACGAAAACAAACTGCTCGCCATGCAGGAGAATTTCTACTCTGTGGGCGGAAAATACGGAAAATTGTTCGGAGTATACTGCGAAGCGCTGTATTATCTGGCTCAGGAGAGGTTCGAGCTCGCGAGCGTATACGCGCAGGTGCTTGCCGATAATACAGATTTCTCGAATTACCTGATTGACATAGAAACTCCGACGATAGAGGGCGGAGAAACGCTTATGACATATATACAAGCGCGCGAAGCCGAAGCGGAAGGAAACGACGACGAGGCGCTCGACCTTTATCTCAGGTGTTTCACATATTTCGATGTGATATACAGGCAGTCCGACACAATGTTCGAACTGTGCGAAACGAAGTATGACGAAGGCAACGCCGCCATGGAGACGGGAGACTTTGAAAAAGCGGTTGAGTGCTTCGAATACACAAACCGTTTCGACTATAAAAACAGCGAGCACAATTTAACTTACGCAAAGTCGGAACTGGATAAAAATCAGCAGCCCGCGACGACCGTGCCGGGCGAAAGCGAAGAAGCGAAACAAAGCTCCGAGAATCCGAAAGAGAACACGCCCGAAGAAGCCAAATGCGAGCACAAAGAAACATATTGGAAGATTGTCAAAAACCCGACATGCAGCGAAGAAGGTTCGCAGAGGAAAATGTGCAAAGTCTGCGGGGACAGAATCAAAACGGCGACAATAGCGCGATTATCGCATAAATTCGGAGAGTGGTCAATAGCGACAGACACTAAGGACTCTCGCGCCTGCTCGGTATGCGGCGTCAAAGAAGAACGCGCAATACAATATGGCGCTTGGAGCGAATGGTCGTTAGAGTGGGTGAGTGCGGTCAAGGGCATAAAACAAGTCGAAACCAAAGATGATATGAAAGAGACGTCTTCAGTTTCATATAAATATTCAAGATACCTCTTTTACGACGAACTCAATCAATGCAATGTCGTAAGTCAAAGCGACAGTTACGCAAAAGAAAACGGATATAAAGGTTCTTGGCAGAATATACAGTTGGATTATAAACTTCAAAAAAACGGGTCTTCTTATACGGGTTATTCCAAAGACGGTTTTTCAACATGGTTTAACGAGTATGAATGGTCCGAAGGCACGCTTGACTGGAATATCTACTACCGATACAGAGTGCGAATAAACTGACGCGAAAAACTAACAATAAACGCGCTTCGGTTTTGTTGAACATAGGATTGGCTATGAACGAAGCGAACGATTTTTATAGGAATGTCATGCCAACAATAGTACATAGGGGGCTTCACACTTGAAGAGACTGTTCGGCGCGTTTTTGGCTTTAGTCTTACTGTTCTGTTCAGTTCCGGCGTATGCGAACGATATTACGACGTTTCAAAAGCGGCTTGACGGCACTGTGCTGGAGCTGGAAGCGTATCTCGCGGGCAAGGCCGAGGACGCGCGCACGCTTGAGACGTATATCGATAATTTTTACGCCGTCGGGAGCAAAAACGGGACGATGCTAGGCGCTTACTGCGAGGTTCTGTTATGCCTAATAAACGAGAAATATGAGCTGGCGGTAAAGAGCGCTCAGACTATCGCCGAGAACGCGGCGTTTTCGGAGTACGTTTCGGGCGAGCTTGAGAGCGATTACATATGCGACGGCAACACGCTCTATGTATACGCTCAGGCGCGCAGAGCCGAGGCGGCGGGCGACGGCGAGCTTGCGCTTTCGCTGTATGAAGACTGCTACATATTCTTCGACGCTCTGGCGCGCGGGAAAACGCTGGCGGACAAGCTGTGCGAACAGAAATACGAGCAGGGCAACGACGCGTTCGACAGGGGCGACTATATAACGGCGGAGGAATGCTTCGCGTTTACCGTTCAGTACGATTACAGGAACAGCGCGAACATGCTGAAAATTACACGGGAGGAACTAAAGGCGACTCCCGCGCCCACAGAAAAACCCCGCGCGACTCCGTCTCCGCAGCCGGCGCAAACAAAAAAGCCCTCGTTTTCGGGCTACGGGCGCGGTAACGCGATCGCCGCGGGAGAGTTTCACACGGTCGCGCTGAGGTCGAACGGCACGGTCGTCGCGACCGGCACGAACTATAACGGTCAGCTTAAAGTGGGCGACTGGCGCGATATAATCTCCGTGGCGGCGGGCAGATACCACACGGTCGGTCTCAAATCCGACGGCACGGTCGTGGCGGTCGGGCACAACGAGGACGGACAGTGCGACGTCGGCTCGTGGCGCGATATTGTCGCAATATCGGCCGGGTATTGGCACACGGTGGGTTTGAAATCCGACGGCACGGTCGTGGCGGTCGGCAGAAGCGAGCACGGGCAGCTCGATGTCGATACGTGGCGCGGCGTGGTGTCCGTGGCGGGCGGCAATTCGTGCACTCTGGGCTTAATGTCCGACGGCACTGTCGTCGGCACGGGCATGGTTTACGCGTTCAACAAAAACGTGGGCAAGTATTCGATAACATACGATATATCATACGACGTGAGCCAATGGCGGAACATCGTCGCGGTATCGGGCGGCGGTTATCACGTGGTGGGTCTTAAATCGGACGGCACTGTCGTAGCGGCGGGAGACACGTATTACAGCGGCTGCGACGTTGGCGCGTGGCGCGACGTAGTCGCGGTTTCGGCGGGCTTGATGGACACGGTGGGCGTTATGAGCGACGGCACGGTCGTCGCGACGGATTCGGTCGGCGGGGCGCTCAGCAAGATATATTCGATGCGCGATATTGTCGCGGTGTCCGCATACAGTCACGCGGTATGCCTCGACTCAAACGGCAGGGTGTACGCGGCGGGCAAGAACGAATACGGGCGCTGCGATACGAAATCGTGGAGCAATATAGGAAGATAATGGAGGGATTCGTTTGAAACGGTTGTTTTCGGCGGTTATCGCGGTTATGTTGGCGTTTACGGCGGTTTCCGCGTCGGCTAACGACATAATGACCGCAGCCACGCGCCTCGAAGGCTGCGTGATGCAGCTTGGAGGGTATCTCGCAAACAGCGTGGAGGACGAGGACAAGCTGACCGTTTTCATTGATAATTTTTACGCTATAGGCGGCAAGAACGCGCGGGCGCTCGGCGTGTACTGCGAGGTTTTGCTCTGTTTGGCGCAGGAGAAATACGAGTCGGCGGTGAGCAAGGCGGAAATGATCGCCGACAACGAGAGCTTCGGGAAATACGTGACCGACGAAATCGGGAGCGAATATATTGAGGACGGCATTAGCCTGCTTCAATACAGCGAGGCGCGCAGAGCCGAAGCGGCGGGAGACGACGAGGAAGCGCTAAAAATGTATAAAAAGTGCTTCACGTTTTTCGACGCTACGGCGCGCAAAGAAGCGCTCGAATCCGACATCTGCGAAGATAAATATTCGTCGGGCATCATGGCTCTTGACGATGGCGACCTCGCGCTCGCGATAGAGTGCTTCGAGTTTACGAATAAATACGACTACAAAAACAGCGCGGCTCTGCTCAGGCAGGCTCAGACGGAAGCCGACGCGCCGCCCGAAGCGACGCCCGCGCCGATGGACGCGTTATCTAGAAAGAACATGGCGCAGAGCCTGAAATTGCAGGGCAGTCTGGCGGCGGGCGAATATATGCACAGTGTCGCGCTCAGGGAAGACGGCACGGTCGAGGCGTGCGGAGACAACGGTTATGGTCAGTGCGATTTAGACAAGTGGCGCAACATAGTCTGCGTAGAAGCGGCGGGTTATCACACGGTCGGCCTGAAATCGGACGGCACGGTGGTCACTGCGGGCAACAACACGAGCGGGCAGTTGAACGTCGAAGACTGGAAGAACATCATATTCGTATCGGCGGGCAGACGGCACACGGTCGGGCTTATGAAAAACGGCACGGTCGTCGCGGTCGGCGACAACGAATACGGTCAGTGCGACGTGGAATCGTGGCGCGACATAATCGCAATATCGTGCGGCAGCTTCTGCACTCTGGGTCTGAAAGCCGACGGAACGGTCGTCGGCACGGGAAAGACGTATACAATAACAAGTATATCAGGCGAAAACGTCGAGTATTACCCTGAAGTAAACGTCGCCGACAGCGTAAAGTCGTGGCGCGACATTATCGCGGTGTCGGGCGGCGCGCATCACGTCGTGGGTCTCAGATCTGACGGCACGGTTATAGCGTCGGGCAAGGACAACTATTTCGGCGAGTGCAACGTGGGTCAGTGGAGCAACATAATCGCCGTGTCGGCGCAAGCCGAACTAACGCTCGGCCTGCGCGCCGACGGCAGGGTTATGGCGACCGGAAGTTTCAACTATTACAAAGCGTATGAAGGTTATCTCGATGAAATTGGAAGCTGGCGCGACGTCGTCGCCATTTCTGCGGGGTATATGGAATGTCTCGCCTTAGACAAATACGGCAACGTGCTCGCGGCGGGCGGCGGCGGGCGCGGCGCGAACGGAGCGGGTTTGTGGCGCGGCATTGGCCCGTCAGACTGACATGCTCAGTTTTCGGACGAGACGAGCCGCCTTGAGAGCTTGTCAAGACCCGCGAAGCCTATTGTCAGCGTGGCGCGGCGCTTGTGAGAGGTCAGAGTGGCGTCGCCGCGTTCAGGGCTGAATACGATGCCGAGTCTGGCGGCGGTTTCGCATAGCGCGAGCACCTCGGTCGGCTCAAGGCGCGCAGTGTCGGCGGTATAAGTATAAGCGTCGATCAGATCCAGACAGAACTGCGCCAAGTCGCCCGGCAGGCGCGACAGCCGCTTTTGAGTTTTATCGGACGAGAGCACCTTCGCCATGCGTATGCGCGCGTCCAAAAATACGTCGCGTTCGGACATTTCACTCGCCCTCCTTTGCTTCATGGCGCACAAGAAACACACGCCCCCGCCGCCACGCGATAGACACCTTGTCCGCGTACAGCCGCTTCGCGGCTATGAGCAGGCCGTTGTAAGCGCGGCGGGCGTTATCGCCGTCTTCTGGCGCGTACTCGGCGCAGTCCTGATTCGCAGAAATGAACTCCTCTAAAACCCTTATGCGGTTTCCGTTTCTGCGGAACGCCCTCTTTTCGGGTATGGCGGAAGTATATATGAGCATTTTATTCGCCTCCTTCACAATCTGAATGATATGAATATTTGTATGAAACCATACGCGCGAATTGTGAAGAAATTTGTAAATAAAGGGCACGGGCGCATAAAAATCGCCGCGGCGATTTTTGCGCCCGTGCCCCGTCCCCCTATAGCCCTGCCGGCAGTTTACAGGCGAAGACCGCAGGAATCTCGGATTATTAGTGTCGGTTCGAGTTTTGTTATCTCGCCCGCGGTGTCGTCGGCGGCGGATATGAGCCTGAAAAGCTCGAGCGCGCTCTGTTCGCCAAGCTCCGCGACGGGTCCGTGCACCGTCGTGAGCGACGGGCTGTAGAGCGCGGCGCACTGTATGTCGTCGAAGCCTACCACGCTTATATGCTCCGGAACGCGCACGCCCGAATCGCGCAGCGCGCGGATCGTGCCCCACGCCATTTCGTCGTTCGCGCAGAAGATCGCGTCGGGCAGGGGCGTATCGTGTATGAGCAGCTTCCGAACTTCGCCGTATGCTATAGCCTCCTCGAAGCAGCCGTGCAAGAGCCACCTCTCGTCCACGGACAAATGGTTTGTTTTCATGACGTCCGTATACGCCTTATAGCGCATATTGTTGTCGTAGCTGTCAAGTCCGTGCATATAGCCTATGTGCCTATGCCCCTGATTCACGAGATAGTTCATGGCGAGCGTCACGCCGGAATATCCGTTTATAACGACGCTCGACATGCGCGCGTCCGCGTCCTCGCGGTCTATGAACACAAGCGGCATACCCGTGTCGCGGATTCGGCGCGCGTCCTGGTCGTTCAGATTTTTCTTGAATATGATAGCGCCCGCGACTCCCGACGCCAGAACCGACGACATTATCGCCTCGCTGCTCTTTTCGTCGTTTACATATATGTTCAGCTGATAGCCCGCCATGCGGCACTGCAGGTGAACCGACTGCGCGAATTTAGAGAGCGACTCGCCCTGTATGCTCGACAGGAACAGTCCCGCCACGTCGGCGCGCCTGCCCTTTAGGAGGCGCGCGTTCGCGTTCGGAATATAGTTCAGCCGCTCAATCGCCTGCTCGACGGCAACGCGGGTTTCAGGTTTTACGGTCGTCACGCCGTTCAATACGTTTGAGACAGTTGATATAGCCACGCCGGCTTCCGCCGCCACGTCCTTGATAGTAACCATTTTATCACCCTCGATGATTCGCCTGTGAAAGCAATATCACAATCCTTTTTATTTCACCGTTTCTGAGCGCGCGCCCGTCGGGCAGAGTGTCGCCCTTTACCTCGACCGCCGAACCGCCCAGCGAATAGCTTATGGCGGAGGGGCTTACGCCGTTTTCGCCGTATGTGTTCCCGCGCGACGGGTTTTTGTAGACGACTTCGCATAAGCCGTGCAGAGTGAACGACATTTCGCCGCCGTCCGTAAAGAACTCGCCCGAAAGGCGCGGCTCAAATCGGAAGCCGAGATTGCCGTTTTCATAAACATAACCGCCGTCGCCTATCGTCATATGCTGCCATATGGACAGCATCTCGGCGGTCGAGCCGCTCAGTCGCGCCACGAATCCGCGCCCGCGCACTCGCGGGTCGGGGTTGCACGACGACGCTATGAACGAGCAGTTTTCAAACGTGCTGCGCCCGTATACGTTCGGGTCGAGGAACGGTATGAGCGCCCTGAACGCCGACAAGTAGAACTCGTCGCAGAAGCCCGCTTTGAGAAGCCCGAGCAGGTATTTGTATTCCATGTGCAGAAACACGCTCTCGCGCTCAAGCCAGCCCGGCGTGAACGCGCGGACGCGCCCAAGCTCGATGCTCATATCGTCTATCGGCGCGCTGGTTTTATACATGCCGAGGGGCGAGTCGTACAGGTCGCTTTGGCGAACCTTTGCGACCATTTCCTCAGCCGCCGCGCCGTTCTTAGCCATTGGCGACGACAGATAGCGCGCCGGCCCTTCGAGGAACGCGGGCACCGACGAGCGCGCAAACGCCTTGGGGCGCACGAACGGCTCGGTTTCCAAGGGTAAATAGTCGGTGACTTCGTATGTAAAATACGTAGGCATCACGCCGCCGCCAATTTCGAGAGCGCGCGAAATGCCCTCCGAAACGCGTTTTTTGATAAGAAGCAGGCACGGAAGCGCCTCCGCGAGAGTTATATTGTGCGTTTCTCCAGACACGCTTCCGCGCACAGACGCGCGGTACGCCTCGACTGCGTTCGTCGAAAGTTCCCAGCGCGCGATAGGCGCGTCGGGTTCGAGCGCATTGTTAAGCGCTTTCATGAACGCGTACAATTCGGCGGGCACGTCCGCGTTTCCTTCTTTTAAGTTAAGCACGAACGCCAGAAGTCTGTCAAGCTCCAGAGTTTCGGGCATACCGCTGCCGAACAGTCCCGGAAGCCCGTTCATGGCGTCGTTCCAGCCGGGTCGGCCGCCCGACATGCTCACGCCCAGACCGTCGGGGTCGAGCAGAGCCGCCTTGTTGAATATAAGCGTGAGCAGCTTCCCGAAAAGGTTTGTATACACGGTTTCGCCGCGCGCGTTTACAAGCCAGCTCGCGCAGTTTTTAGCGCCCGACGCGTCAACCGCGTCGTACATGCGCACACCGCGATCGGTCACTCGCGCGCACTCGCATATGGGCTTCACATACGCGCCGCCGTCGAAGAACGCGTAATCGCGCCTTTCGATTAGCAACTCGCGCGATTTGTCGGGATATACGCGCAGATAGTCCTCTATCAGGTCGAGCAGATAGTCGAAATGGTCGCTCCAATAGCCCTCGCCGTACACGGCTTCTATGCTCGGTTCGCACAGCGCGAGCAATTCGTCTATAAACTCGTCCTCCGGGATTTTCAAGGCTATATTCGCCTTCGCGACGGCTGTCATCAGCGTTCCGGGTGTAAAGCTGCCTGAAAGCGTGTTTTGGATAGGCGAATAATCGCCCAGAGCCTTCTCCAAGAGAGACGCGGCTTTATCGGAATCGGCGGGGAGCGCGAACTTTGTCGGGCGGATCTCGAGCGGATTGAAGCCGTCCGCCTGCACGAGCGAGAAGAACATATGCACGTTCGCGTCGCCGACATACGGGTGTGTGTATACGTCGAGCCTTCTGTTCTGGCACACGTCCCTGAAATTGCCGTTGCCCTGCGAATAGTGTTCGCCCGCGAGCGTGAACCAGTTGTAGTCGCGCTCAGGGTCGCCGTGCTTGCGCGAATACAGGTGCATGACGCGCCCGCCCACGCGCGCCGCGTAGCCGCCGCGCAGGAAATTGTCGAGGTAGCATTGCTCGATATAGCCGTCGAACACGTTGAATGCCGTGCGCGCGCGAACGTCTTTCAAAAGCGACGCGGCTATCTCACGCGCGCGGCGGCGCATGGAGGACGCGTATGATTCTGACGAAAGAGAATCCAGCCGCGAATTGAGTATGTCGGCGCTCGGCGTGAAACCGTAATAGCCGTCTATGACAAGGCTCTCATTCGGCGCTAACGCGCGCGAAGCGCAAGCGAAGCCGCACGCTATGCGGTTCAGGGCGCACGAGAAGCCGCCGACAGTCTTTTCAAGCCCGTCTCGCTTAAACGCGCGCGGCACAGACAGCGACGTGTCGCTGCCGAACACGGTTTCCGCGTCCACGAGGATAGGCAAAAGCTCTCCGCCGGAAGCGCAGCATATGAAGAACGCGCCCGTGATTTCGTCGACGCGCGACGAGTCGTCGGTCGTCGAGCGGAGCTTATACATCGGCGCACGGTTTTCGAGATTGTCGACGTCCGCCCAGCTCTTGAACAGGTTAGCCATCTCGCGGAACGCGCCCAGTTGCAGGCCGTAGGGTATTACGCGCGGAAGCCCGTCGAGCATTTCTACAAAAATCGGTTCGCCGGATACGTTTTTGACCTCGACGCGGCGCATAAGCGCGCCGAGGGGCGAGTCGGGCAGAGTCGCGTATTCAACGCGCATGTTCAGGCCGCGGCGCGGGTTTTCCTCCTCGATTATGAGCGCGTTAGGCTCGACCGTCATGCGCCTGCGCTCGTCGCTTAACGGGCTGAAAGGCTCGAACACGTCGCCCGATACGCGCAAAAACGTGCGGAAGCCCTCCTGCGCCGTCTTTTCATACGCTATGTTCGCCGGGTGGAACTCAAGCATACAGTCGCCCTTGTGGTGTATGCCTATGCTGCCAATAGCCTGAGCGCGGTTTGAATAGTAAGCCCATACGGGTATGCCGTGCACGCCCGAAAGCCCCGGAAGGAAGCTCGAAAACGCGGGCATATCGTCGTAGCGGTCGATGGTCACGCTCCCGTCGCGGTATGTAAAGCGGGTCTCTTCATATTTTCCGTTCATTCGCTCAACCCCGCGTCCTGATATACGCGCACATAGTCGACCTGCATTTGCTGAGGCAGGCAGTCGGCGTTCACTCCGCGCATACCGCCCCAGTTGCCGCCGAACGCTATGTTTATAAGCAGATGCATACGCTTGTCGAACGGCCATTCCTCCCAGCCATAATCCGCCTTATACTTCGCGGGTTCGTATGTGAACAGCGCTTCGCCGTCGACCGAGCATATGAGCTTATCGGGCAGCCATTCGAGCGAATATATGTGGAAATCGTCGCTCACGCCCTCGATTTTGCGCGCTTTCGTCTTTTGAGTGCCTATCGTGTGGTTGTACGAACGCGTGTGTATCGACGCGGACACTTCGTTCTGCGCAAGCCCCACGTGCTCCATTATGTCGATCTCGCCCGAAGCGGGCCAATCGCCGTATGCCCAGTTCGTGGGCAGCATCCATATTGCGGGCCACGTGCCCAAGCCCTTGGGCAGCTTCGCGCGTATCTCAAACTTGCCGTAAAGCCAATCGCCCTTATTGCGCGTCACGAGCCTTGACGATGTGTACTCGCGGCCGTTCATCTCCTCGCGGCGCAATTCGATTGTCAGCACGCCGTCGCCGACCGACGCGTTATCGCCGTTCGTGTAGTATTGAAGCTCGTTGTTGCCCCAACCGCCGCCGCCTATGTCGTAGCCCCACTTTGCGGGGTCGGGCTTGCCCTCGTAGTCAAATTCGTCCGACCACACGAGCTCGTATGAGAGGCTTTCGTAGTCGTATGTCGGCGCGGTCTTCTCGCCGGAGTTCAGGAACGCGTCGGACACGTTCTCGCCCACGTGCAGTTTGCCGAAATCAATAGTCATGCCTGACTCTTCCTCCGAGATCGCGCAGGCGCCAATGAGCGCGAGCGCCAGTAAAACACATATTATACGCTTCATATATTATTCCCCCGTTATGCCGGCGTTTTCAATTCCCTGTATAAAGCGCTTTTGCACGATGACGTACAGCGCGATAAGCGGCAGTATCGACACGAGCGTCGCCGCCATCTTGTAGGCCTCGTTCAGCCTGAAACCGCCGCCGAGCGCGGAAACGGCCTTGTCGAACTGGCTGTCGAACTGGTTGAGTTTACCGGGCAGCAACTGAATGCTGGAACGCACGAGCGTGCTCGTGATATACGTTTCGTTCCAGTTCCACACGAACGCGAACAGGAACACGACGAGCACCGTAGACACCGACAGCCGCACCGCCACGTGGAAGAACACCTTCAAAGCGCCCGCGCCGTCTATCATCGCCGCCTCGTCCAACACACGGGGTATCATGTTGAAGAAATTCATGAATATCAGTATCAGAACCGTCGAATACACGCCCTGCCCCAAAAGCGACATCAAAAGCTGCGGAAGCGGAGTGCCTATCAGCTTCAAGCCCGTAGCGTCCTGAACGGTCGTGAACATCATGATTCGCGGCACCATCAAAACGGGCAGCGGCAAAACGAAACACGCGAGTATCATCATGAACCAGAAGCGCTTGAACCGAAACTCGAAGCGCGAAAGCGCGTAGCCGGTGAGCGCCGAAACGATGACCTGACAGACCGCCATGAGGCTCGAAAACCAGAGCGAGTTAAGAAGCGGGCCGGGAAGCTGCATGACGGAGCACGCGACGCGCAGATTTTCAAACGACGCGGCGCGCGGAAGCCACACGACCGCCGGGTCGACTACGTCCTGAGCGCCCATGAACGTTTTTGAAACCATCGATATGATGGGCTCAAGATACATGAAGCTCACGACAATGAGTATCGCGTATATGATTATCTTGGAAAAACCCTTCAAAGCTATCCTGAAGGACTTTTGCTCAGTAAACTTTAGCTTGGTCACGCTCTCCCCTCCCGTCTCTGCTTTCTCTCGCGCAGGCATATAAACGATACGCCTATGAACGCCATGACGACGAGGCTGTACAGCCACGCGTATGTCGCCGCAAGACCCAGACCGTTGCTCAGGTTGCCCGACGCGGTTTCAATGAGCGCGTAGACCTCGTTCGTGCCGTTCGTGCCGAGCTGCGTTATCGTGTATATGGCGCACACGAGCGCCACGTTTCTGAGCTGCGGAAGCGTTATCTTCCACAGTATCTGCCACTCGTTCGCCGCGTCAATGCGCGCCGCCTCATACTGGCTTGGGTTTATCTTTTGCAGCGCGTTTATGAACAGCACGATCGGTATACCCGTGAACCAGAGTATAGACGACATGCTGTCGAACACGTCGAACATGATTCCTGCGAAGAACGGCGAGAAATTGTAGAGCACGTCCATTATGAAGAGCGACGACACGTCGGAGCCGACCTCCTGCCCGCGGATAACGGTGTCGGTGGACAGTATCTGCGAGAGCACCGGCCCCGACATTATTATGACCGGCAGGAAGTATATGGTTCTCAGAGCCGCGCGTCCCCTGTTTATACGCCCGAGCAGGTACGCTATCAAAAACGACACGACCAGCACGACGAGCAGGCGCGGCAGAAGCGTAGACGCGAACTCCGCCAGCGCCGGCATGAACTCGGCGTTTTTGAAGAACGCCACGTCGTAATTCGCAAACCCGACCAGACTCACCTTGAACCCGACGATGGTCGAAGTCACGTCCGAAAAGCTCAGGTATATAGTGGCTACGAACGGGAACGCGGTGAATATGAAGAAACCGAGTATCCACGGCGACATGAAAGCGTATCCGAGCAGGTTTGCCCGCGCCTTCACGCCGTTTTTGCGCCTGCGACGCGTCTTCATTCGGCTTCACCTCCGTCTACGAATGCGAAATCGAGCGGCTCGACCGTCGCGCCTTCGACAGTTACGGGTTCGCTTGTGTAGTTGATTATGATCATCGCTTTCCGCCCTTCCCTCTCGTAGCGGTTGACGGCGACGCCGTCCGCCGGAATATCTCGTCCCACCCAATCGTAATCGCGCACGTTAGAGAGCGCGGAGGATACGAACGCGTATACTTCCTTCAAAAGCTCCATATACTGCGACGCTTCCGTCGAATACAGGTCGCTCGAAAGCGTGTCGGACAACAGATACGACGGTTCGCGCGACAGTACGAACGCAGGCGCGAGGTTGTAGTCGATTATGCGAAGCTGGTCGGCGCGCGTATAGTTCGAGAAATTGCAATACGGGGCGTAAGCCTCGCACGAGCCGTTGAGTACCATTTCCAAAAAAGGCACGGTATCGGTTTCGAATATGTACTGCGAGCACATAACGGGCGCATTCAGATAGCCGCGCATGTACTTCCACAGGTATTGATTCGGCTTGTCCATGTCGAATTTCAAACCCTCCGGCGCGCTTTCGAGCGCGTCCTTCAAGAGTTGAATCGCGGAGGTTATGTCGTCGACCGTGCCGTATCTGTCGTATGTGCCCGTAAGCGTGTTCGTGATGCCCGTGAGCGTGAGCCCGCCGCCAATTTTCTCGGCGCTTTCGGTCGCCCGCTTAAGCCAGTTTGCGGAGACCTTGGGCGCGGCTATGCTAAACTCCGTGACGGGGGCGCTTTGATAGAGCGCGCCCGCGTATTTGATGACGTACCACGTGTTTATGTGCTGAGCCGCCGTGCCCTTATATCTGACCATTTCCTCGTTTATGCGCGAGAAATCGCGCATGAGAGTTACGGAAGACCCGCGCGCGGCAAAGTCGTCCGCGAGAGCCGCGTATTCGCTCTCGCTTCCGACGGCCGACGCGAAATCGAAATCGTCGGGTTTTGTCATGACCTCCGCGCCGCTCTGCCAGCCTTTTAAGCCGCTCGTGACGTGCGGCACGCCCGAATCGAGTATTTCGGTCAGCAATTCGCGCACGTCGCCAAGCGTCGTAACGACGACCTGCTCGTTTCCGACAAGCCCCTTCTTTACGTCGGAGAGTATGAAATCGACGCGCAGGGGCAGCTCGGACGAGCGCTCCGCAAGCGTCAGCTCGCCGGTTTCAAGCAGATGCGCGCGGTATGCGCGCGCCATACCCGCCCAGTCCGCGTCGTCGCCCGAAAGCAGGTCGTATGTGATGCCCACGTCGTAGTTGTAAGGCTCGTTCATGAGCGTGAAATAGCCGTCGCCGTAGCGGTTGTACACCCTGAAATACGTGTTGTTGTACTCGAACGACGGATACGCCCACGTGTATTTTATGCGCAGGTTTTCTTCCGGCCTCGCGAACACCGTCATGTGCTCCGCGCCCGAATCGGCGTATGCCACGAACGCCGCCTGCTTATTGCCGTGGGCTATGCCGAACACGGGCATCGCGGGGTGCTTGACTTCGACAGCGTCAGTGCCGCCGCTGTAGTAATATGTGTGCGTGGAGGCGTCCGGGCCGTACACGTCGCCCACGTATTCGGTGAAGGCTACGGAATTATCACGGAAGCGTATCAGCCCGCCGCTTCCGTCGGGCACGAACGCGTAGCCCGACGGCGCGGGCTTTTTCTGAGCGTCGCCGTATTCTTTGTTTTCAAAGTCGTAATACTCGGCTTCGCCGCCGCTCGCGCCGAAGAAAGGCGTGAGCCACAGAGACGAAAGGGACGCAAGCCCCGCGCCGCTCATGCTCTCAAACGGTATGTCGTAGCGTATCGAGTGTTCGCCGAACGTGATTACTACGCGCAGTTGAAGGTCGAGCTTCGTGAAATTCACATCGAGCGCGAACGCATTGCCGCCGTCCAATGGCGTGAGCGCGGAGAGCGCGTCCTCCTCCGACGCGGAAGATATGTATTTGATGGTCTCCGACTCGTAGTACGCCGCCGTAACAAGGCTGTTCGCGATGCCTATGTAGCGGCTGTTCAGGCTCTTCTCGATAGGCTCGGCGGCGAGCGCGAGTTCCTCGTCGGTCTCGGCGTTCTTGACGGCCTTCTTTATGTCCGACGAGAAGCCCGCGTCTATGCCCGTCTTCCAGACATAGCCGGTGCGCTTGTCGATTATAGCGATAATGTCGCGGTCGTCGCGGAAATAGTACGCGCAATCGCCCGTTTCGCACAACAGCGCATAGGCGCGCAGGTCAGCCTCGGCAATATCGATCTTCTCGCCGTCCATGCGGGTGTCGCGGTTCGTGGGCACGTACTTGGCGGCGAAAGCGCGCACGGGCGCGAAAGCGGAAAACGCGAAAACGCAGATCAGGGCGAGAAGCGCTATACGTTTATTCAAGTGCATTTCTGTACGCCTCCTCAACGAGCGTGCCGAGGAACTGATACAGCCGCTCGATCATTATAATCACCATCACTAACACGACCACGGCGAGCAGCATGAACAGCGCCGTAAGCGCTATGCTCTTGATTGTTTCTTTGAATGTGTAATCGTGAATAACCATAAGCCCGCTGAACAGAACGGCTGCCGACCATATGTAGCCCACGTATTCGACTATGCTCAGCAAAAACGCTTCGTTGCCCGTCACTACGTATGAAAGCCCCAGGTTGACCGCCATCGCGAACAGCGCGGGCGCGAGAGCGTATGCGGGCAGCTTATATAGCTGCTTGAACGTTCCGTCGCCGTCGTTTATAGACGACACCAGCCAGTTGAACACAATGAACGCGGCGATTATGATGAAGTAGCCGCCCGCGAGCGCGCTTATGTCGATGTCCTCAAGCCGAACGAGCTGATATATGAAGCCCTTGCTCGTCTGATACAGCATGAACACGACAAATGTCAAAGCGTATATGAACGTCGCGCCCGCGACGCTTCCGCAGTTATACTCGCGCATGTCGTAGTACGCGTCGAACGGGTGGCGCGCGGTCTTGAACATGAACAGCACGCCGCGCAGTCCCCGCGCGTTCATAACGCGCCCCAGAACCCTGCCGCCCGCGCCCGCGAAGCGCTTTCTGCGCCATTTCTTTGTGGCGAGCGAGAGCACGAACAGCGCCATAAACCCGCCCACGACATACGGAAGATAAAGCTGAATCTTTTCGTTGCGGACTTCCCAGAACGCCTCTGAGTAGAAAGTTCGGTCGCCCGCGACTTCGAAATGCTCAAGCGACTCGGCGTAGCGCCCCGCGTGGAACAGCGCCTTGCCCACGCCGTCGTGCGCGAGTATCGACATCTGATTAAGCCTGAGCGCCTTCGTCCACTTTTCGAGGGACTCGTCGTAGAAGCCCTTTTCGTATAGATCCATCGCGGAATAGACGGTTCGCGCGTACTCGGTCGGCGTGAACGACTGCAGATAGCCCTTCTCGCTGTCAACCGCCCATATGTCGCCGTTCGCGGCGACGGCAAGCGCGGGCAGGTTTTTGAACAGACCCGCTATGTCTATGCTCGTTATGTACGAACCGAACTCGAACACAAGCTCGCCCGACGGCGAGTATATGTCTATATAGCCCGCATTGTTCGCTACGTATATAAGCCCCTGAGAATCGACGTACACGTCGGACATGAACGTATAGCCATACACGGGCGACACGAACATGCTTCCGCCCTGCGTGTTGTGCTTTTTAAGGCCGTTCACTTCCGTGCCCATCGTGGTGGTGTAGACTATGCCGTTTCCGTCAACGAACACGTTTGAGAACGTCGTGGGCACTATGTCGTTGAGGTTCGCGAGCTGTTCGCGGGTGTAGAACATGCGCTGTATCATCTGCGACAGCGTGACTTCGGACTTATTCACGGCGAAGTAGCCCAGAAACTCGCCCGTGGGCGCTAACTGTATGACGCCCGAATACACGCCCTCGCTGACAATGTACAGACTGCCGCCGCCGTCGACGGCGACTTTCATCGGCTGGAAATTGGTGTCCGCGAACACGGGCGAATCAGGGCGCGTGAACGTCTGAACGTGCGCAAGCGTCTTATCGAACCTGAACACGGCCTTCGCTGCCGGGTCTGAGACGTATATGTCGCCTTCAGCCGTCACATACACGCCCTTGGGCGAACGGAAGCCGGAGTATTTGAGTTCGCCTATGGCGGTCGCGGTCACGGTGTCGAACAGCAGTATGCGCGCGTTGCCGGTGTCGGCTATGCAGAGCGTGCCGTCGGGCGCGAAGCATATATCCTCAGGCTTCGAAAGACCCAGCTCGGTTATAGTGTTTACGGGCAGATACGCGTCCTGCGTGCGAATGTATTCGTGGTTTTCGTCCAATGTGTAAGTGTAGCTCGTTGCCATCACGGCGAGCGCCGGCAGGGACGAAAAAGCCAGCAGCAGTATAACGGCGAGCGCGATTATTTTTCGCATACGACTTTCCTCCCCTACTTGATGCCCGAATGGCTCATCGTGTTCATGACCTGCGACTGCATTATGACGAATATGAGCAGGTTCGGCAGGAACAGTATCAGAGACGCGGCGGCGACGATGCCGGCGGCGGCTATGTTGTTGTTGGTGGATATGGCGTTTAGGTAAAACGCGAGCGTGCGCAGGCTATCGTTAGTGATGAAGTTGTTGGACGCTTCGACAGAGCCCCACACCGCCTGAAACGTGAGCACCGCGGCGGTCGCGAGCGCGGGGCGCGTGAGCGGTATTATGACGCGGCGGATTATCGTCAGATCGCCCGCGCCGTCTATAACGGCGGCTTCCAGCAGCGCGTCGGGGATCTGGTCTACGAACTGCTTGACCAAGAACAGCACCACGGGCATCGCCAACAGCGGCATGATGTGCGCGAATATCGTGTTCACCATGCCCGAATTGACAATTACAAGATAGCGCGGCACGGCGACGGCTGTAGGCACGAACATCAGCGCGAGCTGGTTTACGGAGAACAGCTTTTCCTTAAGCCGGAAGCGCTTTTTGCTCAACGCGTATGCGCCGCACACGGACAGCGCCAGATTCAGCACGACCGTGAGCGCGGTTATCATAACGGAGTTGAGCAGATAGCGCGACATGGGCACGCCGGTAGAGCCGTTGAGCGCGAACAGGTCGCGGAAGTTGTTCAGGGTCGGGTTCGACACAAACACGCGCGGCGGGAACGCGAACAGTTCGCCCATGGGCATGAACGCGCGGTTCAGTATCATTATTACGGGTATTACCATGAACGCGGCGAGCGGCACGAGTATCAGGTAGAATTTGAGCTGACCCATCGAGAACGCGCTCGGATTGATGCGCGAGCCGAAGTAGCGCCCGTGTTTCGTTTTGCTCACTTTGCCAGCACCTCCCGATCGCGCTCGCCGAAGAAGCGGTGAGCTATGCGGTTGAACATATACACGATGAGCAACAATACGACCGACAGTGCCGCGGCGTAGCCCATCTCATAGCGTATGAACCCGAAGTCGTCTATGTGGTTCGTTATCAGCTGCCCCGAATACTCCGGCGTCGGGTTCGCGCCGGAGAGCGTGACTCCTATCCAGCCCATGTTGAACGCGTTGACTATCGCCATTACCGCGCCGAACAGCATCTGAGGCTTCATCGACGGAATCGTTATGTAAACAATCTCCTGAAAACGGTTGCGAATGCCGTCCACATACGCCGCCTCGTAAAGCTCGGTGTTGACGTTGAGTATGCCCGAAATCATGGCGAGGAAGCCTATGCCCATCGCCGACCAGAGCGACACTATTATCATTATGAGCATGAAATAATCCTTCGTCAAAAGGAATTGCAGCGGCTGGTCGAGCACTCCGAGCTTCAAAAGCAGATAGTTCACGATTCCGCGCTGGTCGCCCGAGAATATCGCCCTCCACACGACGCCTATGAACACAGAGCCCAGCATGGACGGCGTGTATATCGCGAGCGAAAGTATCGTGCGCGGGCCTTTCTGTATCTGCGTGAGCATCCACGCTATCAGAAACGAGAGCGCGTAGCCGCCCGGCCCTACGACGAGCGCGTATAAGAACGTGTTCGGGAGCACGTTTTTTAAGAACACAGTATCCTGAGTGAACAGCGATATGTAGTTCAGGAAACCCGTGAGCCTTGGCGGGTTTATCACGTCGAAGGTCGTGAAAGAGAGCGCCACGGCCGTTATGACCGGAACGAGTATGAACAGTATAAACGGTATGCCGTAGGGCAGCAGCAGCCAGAAGGCCTCGAACCCCTGCCGCCTTGAAAAATGCTTTTTCTTAGGAACGGCCGCGGACGTTTTATTGCTCATTCGCATTCGCCTCCCGCGCTGTATTTATTTGCTCGGTTATCCAGTCGACGTCGCGCACGACGTATGGTTTCAGCAGATTGCCGAGCTCGTCGACATAGCCCAGCTCCTGCAGCTTTTTGCGTATCTCGCGGTTAATCGCCACGACTTTCTCGTCCGCCGCGACCTGCGCCGACACGCCGTTGTTTATCATGGCGACCCATATGTCGGATATGGAGCGCTCGAGCAGATACTGACCCGGCGAGCGCGGCACGTCGCGCAGCCAGCTTGCCATCGACAGTATGACGTCCTTATCGGCGCGCCCGACCGGCGCGTCGGCAAGCGCGTCTAAGTTTGCCGAGAGCCACAGATACGCCTTACCGTATGTCGCGAGCAGAGTAGACGCGTATGTTGACTGAGTGTCGTGCCGCGTCCACCATTTAATGAACTCCCACGCCTCGTCCTTGTGGGTCGAATCGTCGAATATCACGCCGCCCTGACCGTTCGACACATACCAGCGCATTATCTTGCCCGATTCATCGGCCGTTCCCGGAAGCGGGGCGAGCGCCCAGCGGCCTTCAAGCTCCGGCGCGCCGTTTTTGATGAGTATGTAATCGTTCGCGTCGACTACGCCTATGGGCAGCACGGAATAGCGGAAATAGTTGAAGAACGAGTTGACCTGTTTGTCGAGCGAGTACGCTATATACAGGTTCCCGAGCGCCTGCAGACCGCGCACGGCGTTCGGCTTGTCTATGGCGGTGCGCAGACCGTCCTCGGTGTACAGACTCCCGCCGTTCTGATATATAAGCGGGGTGGTCTGATAGAACCATTTATAGCCCACGCCGTAGGATATGTTGTGGTAGAAGTTCATGCCGAACCGCTGCAGCTGGGGCAGCATGTCGGTGACGTCGTCCCACGTGTCGGGCACGGACAGCCCCAAGTTTTCGAATATGTCGGTGCGGTATATAAGCGCGTTGAAGTCCATCGTTTCGGGAAGCGCGTACACGCCCTCGTTGAACACGTAAGGCACGAGCGCGCCGTCAGAGAAGCGGTCGCAGGTGAGCCAGAAATCGTCGAACTCCGTCATATCGCACAGAGCGCCGCGGCACGCCAAGTCGAACGGCATGTACGAGGGCAGCCCCAGAGCTATGTCGGGCGTGTCGCCCGCGGCAGCCGACAGCGTGAGCTTGCTCGCGTCGGGCATGGCTGACAGTTTGACGCGTATGCCCGTTTCCGCCGTGAATCCGGTGTCGACCAGCTTTTGAAGCGTGTCGACGTGCGTAAGCGCGCGGTTCACCCATATCGTAAGCGAGCCGTCGTCCTGCTTTGAGGCGAGCGTATATTTGTCGGTCGTGAATGACGAGCCAAGCGTCGAAAACCAATTCCCCACGTTGCCCGCGAAGCCCGCCGACTCGTCGGGCAGCTCGGAAGAGCCTGACAGATACAGCATGTCGAGCGTCAGGTTGTTCTGAACGAGCGCGGTCGTGAATGTCGAGAGCGACACGAGCACCGAATTATCGCGCCCAGTGAGGCTGTCGACGTACAGCGCGATTTCGTCGGGGTATTCGGACACCTGATCTATGAACATCAGCGCCTTGTCAAGCTCCGACAAAAGCGCGGCGCTGCCGCCCTTTTCGGAGAAGCCCGACAGCAGGTAGCGCGTCTGCGCTATGAGCGTGCGGTAGGCGTCGAGATACGCGGGGATCTCGGGTATGTAGCGCGTCATCTTCCACGTGCGGTACGTATCCGCCTGTTTGCCCGCGACCTTCGTTATGTTGAGCGTCAGGCGCGTAACGTGCTCCGAAAGCAACCGCGCGTATCTGAACGCGAGCATTACGGGCTGCATTTCAAGCCGTATGGACACTGTGTGCTCGCCCTTTGAAAGGTATATCAGGTACGGTTCGCCGCCCTCTCCGAACGTTATGTTGCGCCAGACGGAGGCGGTGTCGGGCAGGCGCAGGCACAGCGCCTCGTTAAACGGCGTTTCGCCGTCTATCGCCACGGACACGAATGTGTCCAAGTCCTGACGGCTGCTCTTGTAGTGGAGCGAAAGGCTGTAAAGCCCGTCGCTCGGCGCGTCGACGCGATAGACCGCCTCCGAGCCCGCGTCGGTGAACGAGAGCGTGTTCAGCTTTTTATACGAAACGTCGTTCGGCGTGAGCGACGCGTTGTTTTCGCTTTTCAATATGACCTGCGTGGAGTTTTTGGTTTCATACGACGTGGCGTTTACATATATCTCGCCGCCCTTGGGCGCGTTTGCGTACGCCTGTATGTATTCGGCGTACCCGGGCGCAAATTCGGGAGCGCTCGCGGTAAGCTCGCCCAACAGCAGGCCGTCGTTTGAAACGTTTTCGATCAGGACGGCGTTGTCGCCCTGTTCGAAATAGAACATGAGCGGCTCAAGCGACGCGCGAATGTTGCTGTACAGCATCGTATGCGCGAAATCGTCCTGCCTTATCTGCGCGGGCGCGACCTGATCGCCGTAGCTGTCGAGCGGAAAGTCTTTCGTTTCGTCGCGCCATATAAGAGGAAGAGTCACGGCGCTCATCTCGGAATATTGCTGCAGGCCGTTTATCTTAACGGACACGCAGAAATCGGACAGCGTCGAAGAAGTCGGGCGGTAGTCCAGAGCGAGCGCGTACCAGCCCGCCGAATCGAGGGTTAAGTTGTATTCGGCAGCCTCTCTATACGAGAGCGGCTTGTCGGTTGAAGGCTCGCAGACAGCCCCGCCGGAGGGCGCGGGCGTTCTTTCGCAATCGATATAGCTCGTTTCCGATGAGGACAGCGAGCCGGCGAGCAGTTCGAATGCGCTTAACACCGAGTCTGACGGCTGTTCGGGCGCGGGCGACGCTTCGTCGTCAAACAGCGCGACCGCCGCAAAGACCACGATTCCCGCAACGACGACGAGCGCGATAATTTTTTTGTACATCGGAACTTCGCTCCTTATACATCGGATAGGGCGCGGCGACTTTTGTCGCCGCGCCCCTTCAGAGACGATGTCAGTTGAAATCCGCTTCGGTGTAGCCGTAGTATTCCGTCAAACCGCTCTTGAGCGCGGTTTCCGCCTGAACGAAGCGGGCGTTGATCTTCTCGTTCCAGTCGCCGAGCTTGGCTTTGACGTTGTCAAGCCAGTTGGCTTCGGTCGTGCCCGCGCCCGCTACGTCAACCTGAGTCGCGTTCAGCCACTCGTACAGGCACGTCACCTGCGCGCCGTCAACGTATACGTAGTAGATATAGGCCTTGTCGGACACGTCCCACATCTGCCCCTCTTCCCAGAGCTGCATGACATAGCGGAAGCCGGGCATTTTGTCCTCGTCGGCAAAGCGGGCGTGCAGAGGAGTGTCATACCAGATAGCCATCTGCTCGTCGAACGCTTCTCCGGTAACGAGCGGTATGGAGTCGTTAAGCGAAGTGCGCAGGTTTCCGTTGTCGGAATACTGCTGGTCGGAGCGCGCCTGCATGGCTTCGGCAGAACCGCACCAGTATGAACCGAACGCGTATGCGAGCTTGAACTTCTCGATTTCCTGCTCGCTCCACTCGGGGTTCAAATCGTCCATGGCGTAGTTGTGTATAGCCATCGGGTCGAGCACCAAGCCCACGGTGTTGCCCTGATAGTCGGTCGCGGGGCGCGGATAAACGTCCCAGTCTTCGGATTCGACGGAGTTGACGGGCCAGTTGCCCTCGGCGTCCTTGCCGGCGGCGGCGGCAGTGAGCATCCACGGGTCGCCGTCGTATGTGAGCACGTAGTTGCGGCAGAAGAAGCGATAGCCCCACCACCAGCCGTCGTCCATTATTTCGGACGGCACGTTGCCCAAACCGTTCTGCGCCCAGATGGCGGTGTTCGACCACTTGGGTATGTATCCGAGCAGCTCGGAAACCTCTTCGCTGGCGACGTTCACGCGGTCGCCCGTGCCCGAGTAGTTGCTCATGGCGTATGAAATGTCCTTAGAGCCGGTCGATATGAAGCTCAAAGGCGTGTCCATAGCGCCCCAGAAAGTCTTGTTGTCGGCCGCCTGCACAAACTCGGTGTATTCGTCGATGTCCCAATCGGGATCGGGCACGTCGATGTTGTTGTTGTCGGCGAGCTCGCGGTTCACATACACGCCCCAAGGCTGCATGAACTGCGGAAGCCCCGCCTGAAAGCCGTAGTAGTTCATCGTGTTCATGACCGCGCCGTTGAACGACTGATACAGCGGGTCGGCCGCGAAAGCGCTGAGGTCGGCGACGAGGCCGCGGCTCAGATCGCCCGCCAAGTCGTTAGACGCGTATATGTCGGGGTACGCGCCGTGCTCGGCCTTGAAGTTTTCCATTTCCTGATACCAGGAAACGCCGCCGCCGTTCGGGTCGTCGGTCTTCGCCCAGAGGTTTATTTTGACGTTCGGGTACATGGCGTTAAACGCTTTCGCCATGGCGTACACGGCTGCGACGTTCTGCGTCGTGATGTTCTCGGGCTTCCAGTCCATCTTGCCTATGTCCTCGTAGTAGACGCTGTCTCCCGACCAGACCATTATGGACACTTCGCCTGAGACGTTCGGATCGAGCGTCTTGTAGAAGGGCGTCGCGGCTTCCGAAAACGCGGGCGCGATCGAAAGCGCCATGCATATCACGAGAGCCATAGAGAGCCATTTCGCCGATTTACGCATAACAATACCTCCAATATTTAAGTTCGTGACCGAATTATAACACACGCGCAGGGACATTGCAATACATAAAAATCGTTTTTTTTCACGTTTTTCTGAATTTTGAGGGCGAATTTGACCCGTTTTGACGCTTTGTTTTGTCGGCTAGAAAAAACGATTTTTTGACGCCTGTTGACGGCGCGGCGCGGCGGTGATAATATATGCGTGATACATAACGAAAGTCATGTCAGGAAGCGGAGGCATTGATATGAAAAACAAGGCGGGCGCGCTGGCGCGGGCGGTTCTGTGGGGTCTTACAGCCGTGGCTTTCCCGGTGTTATCGGGCGTCGCGGCGGCGGTTATGTCGCTCGGCGCGGAGGCAACGCAGTTTTTGCAGGCGGCGTTCATAGCCGCGTCGCTGCTGCCGCCGCTGCTGCTTGTAAAGTCGGGCAGGCTGAGCCTGAAAGGCGCGGGCGTCGACCGCTTCGACCGCGAGGGTATTAAAAGAGCAAAACACTTTGTTCCGCTTATCGCCGTGCTCGTCCCCGCCGCGGTGACAGGGTTTTACATAAAATCGGCTTCGTATCTGATCGGCAGTCTGCTTCTGTATATGTCGGTCGGAATATCGGAGGAAGTCTACTACAGGGGTATCGTGCCGAACGCGCTCGAAAAGGCGTTTTCAAAAAAGGGCGTGGCGGCGCTTTCGACGCTTGTTTTCGGTTTGTTCCACGCGGCGACGGCGTTAAACGGCGGCGGCGCGGCGGATACGGCGCTCACGGTGTTCAACGCGCTCATATTCGGTCTGCTGGCGTTTGAGATAAAGGAGCTGTCGGGCAATATCGCGATTCCGGCGGCGCTTCACTTTCTGTTCGATTTCGAAACGAAGATAATTCCGATGAGCGGAACGGGGCTGATGCTCGCCGAATGCGTCCGAGGCTTCATAATGTGCGCGCTCGCAGTGTGGCTCGCGTTCGCAATCAAAAACAGGGGCAGGGCGCGGCGCGAAAAAAACACAAAGCGGCGGCGCGCGGCGCTGGCGGTCGTTTCGGCGGTCGTACTTCTGGCGGCAGGCGCGGCGGCGGGACTTGCAATATATGGGAGAGAACAAATGAAAAAGATACCAGATATGTCGTTTGCCGACTGCCTTAACTACACGCTTGAGGGCAGCGAAAACGGTGTGATCACGGTGGGCGTGATAAAGGACGGGCAGGCCGAATACACGGTGTACGGAAAAGACGGGCGAGAACTTCCGAAGGAGGCGCGTCCATACGAAATAGGCTCGCTCACGAAGACGTTCACGGCGGCGATGACAGCGAAAGCCGCAGACGAAGGCAGGCTCTCGCCCGACGACACTATCGATAAATATCTGCCGAATCTGCCCGCGGATAAGGCGTACCCGACGATAAGCGATCTGCTCACGCACACGTCGGGGCTGAAGGGCTGGTATATGGAGTATCCCATGATAGGAAACTTCCTAAAAGGCCGAAACGATTTTTGCGGCGTTACGGGCGATATGGTCGTTCGCAAGCTCGCGTCGCTCAAAACGAAGATGGGCGGCGGCAAATTCGAGTATTCGAATTTCGGTTACGCGACGCTCGGGCTTGTGTTGGAAAGCGTTTATAAAGAGGAATATACTCACCTGGCGAATGCCTTCGCGGCGGAAGCGGGGCTTGAAAATACGCGCATATCCGAGGGCGATGTGGAGAACGGCTGGGAATGGACGCCGAATGACGCGTATATGGCTGCGGGCGCGCTCGTTTCAAACATAGACGACATGCTCAAATACGCCCGGCTGCAGCTCGACCCGGAGGGCGCGTTCGGCGAATGCCACAGAATAATTAAAGAAATAAACGCTACGTCGCAAAGCAACCTGATGATGAACATACGCATGGATTCGATAGGCATGGCGTGGCTCACAGACGGCGAAAACGGCATAATATGGCATAACGGCGCGACCGGCTCGTACAACTGCTATCTCGGTTTCATGCCCGAAAGCGGCGCGGCGGTCGTGGTTTTGTCGAACCTCCCGCACTCATACCGCATACCCGCGACGGTATTGGGCGTGAAGCTGCTGACCGAAATGAAGGCCGCGCCGGGCGGCGTCGCCTGAGCTACATGCCGCCTGCGTTCGAAGCGCCATGGGGCGATTTATCGAGCATTCCCTTTACGTCGGACACAAGCTGCGGCACAAGCTCTATGAGCCTGTCCACGGACGTCTGGCACGACGCGGGCATTATGCGCACGCTGTCGTGGTTCATGACCAGAAAACCCATCGGCGACACGCTCACGCCCGCGCCCGTGCCGCCGCCGAAGGGCAGCGCTTCGGGCTTGCTTTCGCGCGCGGAGCGGGAGTTTAGCCCGTATTCCGCGCCGCCCGCCACGAAGCCGAACGAAACGCGCGAAATCGGTATGACGGTAGAGCCGTCGGGCGTTTGAACCGCGTCGCCTATGACGGTGTTTACATCGATCATATCGCGTATATTTTCCATGGTGGTTGACATAAGGCTTTCTATCGGGTGTTTATCCATCTTTTTGCCCTCTTTTCTTAAATGTCGTCATGGCGGTTTTTAACGCCGCGCGTATAATATGCCCCAGCTTTATTTCGGCGATTCCCGATATTTCTAGGTTTGAAGCGCGCGACGAAAAATCGGGCGTTACGCGCACGTACACGACATCGCGAAAAGCCGCGCCAAGCGACTGCAAAGCCGCGCACGAAAGCGCCGTGTACATAGCGTCGTGCAGACCCAGAGTGCCCGTTATTTCGATATACAATAAGTTTCCGCGCCTGAATATGTGATATGCGAGCCTGAACAGCGCCTTCGAGTCGGGCATGAACAGCTTTTTCTTTTTGGGTTTCGGCATGTCGAGCGCGGCGCGCGTTCTGGCGCGGCGTATAGCGCCCTTTGCGGACACCGCGCCCAAGCCCACGCCGTATGAGCCCACCCGCGCGGCTATCGCGAAAACGACGGGCAGCTCGTAGGCGTAATATATGAAAGCAAAAGCGGCGCACGCGAACACCGGCCAACTCGAACTGTACATATGGTTATTGTGTCCGCTATAGCGCCGCCAAATACGTTTTTTGGAAAGTTATTCGGGAAGATCTCCCATTCTTGTTTCGAATTTGAGGCCGTACCAGTGGTTGTCTATGTCGGCGACGGTTTCGCGTATGCACGCGTCAGTGAATTTGGCGGCGCGCTCCACGCATTTTTCGGGGGCTTCGCCGTTTACGACGCGGGCGCAGAACACGGACGTGAACACGTCGCCGCAGCCATGCAGGCGGCATTTGACGAACTCGCGCGTATGCCTGTAAGCAATATTGCCGTTTTCGTCAAACATCATATCGGATATTTCGTCCGCGTTCGGGCGGACGCCTGTGATTATTGTCTTTTTCGCGCCCAAAGCCGCCAGGCGGCGCGCGCACTCGTCTATTTCGCTTACGGACTGTATCTCAGCGTAGTCCATATCGGCGAGCAAATATGCCTCCGTCACATTGGGCGTTATAACGTCGGCCGTCGAACACAATTCGCGCATACGGCGCACGAACGGCTTGTCAAAGCCGTGGTACAGTTTGCCGTTATCCGCCATGACCGGGTCGACCGCGATATACGCGCCTTTGTTTTTATAGCCGTTCACAAAATCGAGCGCTATGTCTATCTGGCGCTCGCCCAGCAGATAGCCTGTGTACACGCAGTCAAGCTCAAGATCGATTTCACGCCAGTGCGCGATTATCTTTTGCATTTCGTCGGTCATATCCAGACAGGTGAAGCCCGAAAAACCGCCCGTGTGCGTCGACAGTATGGCGGTAGGCAGCGGCACGGCTTCCGCCCCGAAGCGCGAAAGCAGAGGTATGCTCACGGTGAGCGAGCACTTGCCGAAGCACGATATGTCGTTTACGGCGCATATCCTTTTGAGAGTTCTTTCGGAGTTTGACATTTTCTTCCCTCCCGAAGTTTGAGATCGTTTCACTTATCGGCGCGCGGGTGAAAATAACGCGCGCGTCCGACGGTGTTTTGCCCGTATTGTATCGCGGTTTTAGGGCAGCGGTGCAGGCACGACAGGCACAGCGCGCACTGAGCGTTCGTCCAGACGGGCGCGCCGTCTTTCATTTTGATAGTCTGCGTCGGACAGTTTCTTTCGCACTCGCCGCAGCCCACGCAGTTTGCGTCGGCGCGGAAACCGCGCGTGCGGCGGGCGAGCGAATAAAAACCGTAGAACAGCGCCGTCTTTATGTCGGGCGCGAAGCCGCGCGTCGATTTGTCTGCGCCCGTCACGCGCCCGACGACGCGCGAAACGACGCGTTGAAGCGCCGTTTCGGACTGTTCGAGCCTCGTTTTGATTTCGTCCGCGGTTTGAGGTTCGTACAGCAGTATATAGTTGTCGGGCATCTTGACGGCGAAGCTCGCCGTCAGCGGAAGCTGTTTCTCTTTGAGTTTTCCGCGAAACGCTTTGTCCGCGCCGCCCGTGCTTCCGCCGCAGGTGAGCACCAAGTAGACATATGTGTCGGGCGCGGTATGGGCGCTCAGAAGCGTCAGAAACCGCAGGACGACGCTCGGCAGCCCGTAAAAGTATACGGGAAACACGAAGCCCAGCCGCTCGCCGTCGCGCGCGTCGCACTCCGCCGATGCGTTCTTCACGCATTCCGCCATCGAAACGAGTTTTTCGCCCGTTTCGTCGGCTATGCGTTGGGCGACATACCTACTGTTGCCCGTGCCCGAAAACCAGTATATCACCCGATGTACATGGCATACGCGTCGGTGTAAACCGTCTCGTACTCGCCAAGCCACGCGGCGAATTGATCCATCAGTTTATTGTATATGCAGTTCTGCTCGATCTGCGCTTTCAGCTCGTCCGTGAACTCGGCCGCGCCCGAAGGCACGTCGCGCAGGTAGTATATGACGTGCACGCCGAATTGACTCGGCACGGGCTGCGAAACGCTGCCGACTTCGGTCATTTCGGGGGCGAACGAACCGTCGGTGAACGACTGAGCGTAAATATAACTGTCTTTGTGGACGCTGTAGCCGTTTACAAGGTTGTCGGCGGTCATGCCGGGGTCTGTGTTGTATTCGGCGATGAGGGTTTCGAATGTTTCTCCGGCCTCAAGGCGCGCGTATATGTCGTCGGTTTTTGCCTTAACGCTTTCTATCATGGCATCGCCCGCCGCCTTTATTTCGTCCTCCGTGGCGGCCGCGGTGTAAGCGTCGGTGAGCGCGGAATCGACCTCGAGCAGTATGTGCGTAACGCCCCTGAAGCCTTCGGGCGTATAGAGCGGCGAATAGCCGTAGTAGTTTTTGTACATCTCGAACATTTTAACGTTGTTCTCGAAATACGCCTTATCCTCGGCTACGTATGTTTCATACGTGGTCTTGACCTCGTCCTCGGAGGCGGTCATCAATTCGGGCACGTCTATCAGCTTATTGAACGCCGTGCCGTTGATGTAGTCGGAAACGTATTTATCGCGGCTGTAGCCCGCCGCCTCATACATGGCGACCGTAGACTGAAGCTCTTCGGCGTAGCCCGCTTCGCCGGGCGTGGACGTGACGTATGACGCTATCATGTCGTCAAAAAAATCCTCTGCTTTTTTAACGTTGTCGGCGTATTCGTCGCCCAGTATGTTCTCTGCGCCCATATCGCGCACCTTAAGGCGCGGAAGCACGGTGTCCGTCAGGTACGCTTCAAGCGCGCCCGCGTAGTCGGTGGCGCTTTCGATGTAACCGTAGCTGTAGAGATAATTCGCGTAGTTCGCGACGTCGCCTATGCGAATTTCCTGATCGTCAACGGTCATGAGCACAGGGTTCGTATCGACAGCTTCGGCGGGCGTGGCTTCGCTTGAAGTGGCTTCCTCGGCCGCCGCCGACAGAGCCATAAGGAGCGCCAGCGAGAGCGCGAGCAACAGTTTTGCGGTTTTCATTTCAGTGTTTCCTTTCGATGCATAAATCCATACGAGTTATATTATCACAAACGCGCCCGCGCGGCAAGCGCGTAAATTCTTAATAAGTCTTATTTGTGGTATCTCGCGCCCGCGTTTATCTGCGCGGCGCGGTAGAGCTGTTCGAGCAGTATGACCCTCATCAGCCGATGCGGAAACGTGAGCTTCGAAAACGACACGCGATTTTCGGACAGGCTCGTCACGCTTTCCGAAAGCCCGAGAGAGCCGCCGATAACGAAAACGCAGCGGCCGCCGCCCTCGAGCGCCCGCGTGAAGCCAGCAAATTCGGGGCTCGACATCTGTCTTGCGTCTATGCACAGGGATATGACAGTGTCGCGCGGCTTTATTCGCGCAAGAAGCGCCCTGCCCTCGCATTCTATCAAGCGCCTGTTGAGCGCCTCGGACGGCTTGGGCGGCTCGGGTTCGTCGGGCACTTCCTCGACCTCGTATTTACCGAAGCGCGACAGGCGCTTCAAGTATTCGCGGCACGCCTCGCGTTCCCAGTTTTCTTTGAGAGCGCCCACGCACAGTATAAGGGCATTCATTATATGAATCCCGCTATATCGAATATGTCGATGATGTAATAAACAGCCATGATCGCGCCGCCCGCGCACATGACCGCAAGCTCCGGCCACGAATATTCGCGCGTATGCTTGGGTTTTTCGAGCCAGTCGCGCGCGCCGTTTTTGTGCCGCCTCGCGAGCGCCCGCAGCAGGAAGAAGAACACAAGCCCGAAAATGATTATGTTCATCAGCACGCCCGCTATGCCGTATGCGCCGCCTAATTGCTCATATGTGCTCATTCCCACGGCCTCCGTGCCGCCGCCGCCGGAAGCCGAGCCGAAATAGACGATGACGAAGTTCACGGCGTTGTAGACAGTATGGTATATAACTCCCGCCATCAAAGAATCGGTGACGATAACAATGAATCCGAGCACAAGGCCCTGCAAAAACTGTATGGGCAGACCCGATACAGACCCGTGCAGAAGTGTAAACCACACGGAGACGATCAGGCAGCCGCGCCACAGTCCGCGGCGCTGATACGCGCCCAGCATCGCGCCCCTGAACAAAAGTTCCTCGCACAGACCCGGAAGCACGGCAAAGAGAATCACGCAAGTGAACAGTTCGCCCATCGAAGCAGGTATGGGCATTCCCGACGAGCCTAAAGTGCCGCCGAGCGATTCGATGAGTATCGACCAGAGTATGCTTATAAAGGCCATAATGAACACGCCCACGACGGCCGCCAACGCGCAAAGCAGCGCCGACAGCCCCGGAAGCGGGTTTATGCGCATAGCGTCGAGACAGCCGCCGCGCGTTTTCATGTACAGCGCGACCGGAAGCGCGACAAAAATGCCTTGGCAGACTAATGAATTTATGCAGTCCAGCAGCATCTCGTCGAGTATTCCCAACTCGGACAGCAACTCGGATATGGGATATATAATGAGCAAACTCGCGAGATGTCCTATAGCCGCGATAGCGTAAAAGCACGAAACCGCGAATATTGACGGCTTGCGCGCGTTCGGCGAGTCGGGCAGCGTGAAATTAACGCTCACAGGTCAGCCTCCGTTCGTTATGCGTTCGCGAGCGCGAAATCGCCCGACCTGAGCGAAAACACGCCGCTGTTGCGGTCGCGGTTGGCGAGGGACAGTTTCACGTCGCGGTCGGGCTCTGCCCCCGCTTCGCGCAGCGCGGAAGCGGTGGTTTCGCGCGCAAGCTCCGGGAAATTGTTCTCCTTGCTCAAATGACCGAGTATTATGTTGCGAACCCTGCCGCGCGCGAGTTTCACGGCGGCGGCGGCGCAGTCGTCGTTCGAAAGATGACCCTTCCTGCCCATTATGCGCGTTTTGAGTGAGTAGGGATAGCGCCCCGCTTTCAGCATGTCCGCGTCATAGTTCGATTCCAAAAGCAGTATGTCGCTTTCCTCGACGGCCTTCAGCCAGCCGTCTTTCAGGCAGCCTATGTCGGTCGCTATGGACGCTTTGAGGTCGCCGGCGAAAAACGAGTATCCGCACGGCTCGCTCGCGTCGTGGGGCAGTTTGAAGGGCGCTACGTTCATGCCGCCCAAGTAAAAATCCTGCCCCGAATCGACCAGAAACATGTTTTTGGGCGCTATCTCGCCGAGCTTTTCGCTCATCGCGCGCCACGTGCCCTCGGTCGCGTATATGGGCAGATCGAGTTTGCGCGACAGTATGCCCGCGCCGCTCACGTGGTCGGAGTGCTCGTGAGTTATCAAAAGCGCTTTTACGGCCGACGGCGACACGCCTATTTGTTTAAGCTCCGCAAGTATGCGCGAGCACGACACGCCCGCGTCGACCAGCACGCCCGAATCCGCCGTTCCCACATACACGCTGTTGCCGCTTGAGCCGCTGAACAGCGGGCTGAACAAGAGTTCCATTTAAGAATATCGTCCTCCGTATCAACAGCCCGTCAGGTCGAACGCGGGCGTATAGCCGGAATCCGCCGCGCCAAGTTCCTGAACAAAGCCGTTTTCAAGCCCCAATTTTAACATATATTCGACCGCCGAATCGTATTCGGCCTGCGTGAGCGTTCTGTTTATTTCGGGGTATGCCGCCGCGTTTCCCATTGGCGTATACTGCGCCATAAGGCTCACCCACGCTCTGCGAAAGTTGTCGGCGATATAGTCGAGAACGCGGCGCGTGTTTTCAATATGCGACGGCAGTATCAGATGGCGGATTATAACGCCGCTTTGAATATATCCGTCGCCGCCAATAACGACGGGTCCCGACTGATTGAACATCTCGCGCACCGCCCGCGCCGCCACAGTGAAATAGTCGCGGGCGGAACTGTATTTATAGGCTATATCCTCGTCCGCGTATTTGAAATCGGGCAGGTAAACGTCCACGAGACCGTCGAGCGCTTTAATGGTCTCGACGCTTTCATAGCCGCTCGTATTCCATATGACAGGCACGGGCGGTTTGGGCGAAAGCGACTCTATCACGACGGGCGCGAAATGCGAGGCCGACACGAGGTTTATGTTGCGCGCGCCGAGCGCGATCAGCTCAGAGTATATCTCGCGCAGTCTCCCGACGGAGACCGTCTTTCCGAACAGGTCGTGGCTTATATCGTAATTCTGACAGTACACACATCTGAGCGCGCAGCCCGAAAAAAACACAGCGCCGCTGCCGTTCGAGCCGCTTATGACCGGCTCTTCGTCAAAGTGCAAAGCCGCGCGCGCTATGCGCGGCAGCACGCCCGAACCGCAAACGCCGAGACCCGCGCCCTCCGAGCGCTCGCCGCCGCACCGTCTGGGACAGAGGTTGCAAACCATTCGAAACAAGCGCGCCCTTTCAAGCAAAATTCATTTGCCTATCGTACCTTTTAAGCGTCGGTTTGTCAACTCAATTTATGTGAAGCGACAGTGCTGCCGATTGCGAAGACCGCGAAAATGCCCGAAGGGCGCGCGCGTCGGGGCGGGCGTTTAATAGAGTTCACGGAAGAAAACAACCCGCGTCCCGACGCTGCCGGATGATTATAGCAAAAATTAAAGGCGTTATCCCGGTTGCCTGCGCAAGCGCTTGCGGATCGCGCGGATTGCTGGTATACTGCGACTGCACGCGCCTCAGGGCGCGAATACGGAACGGATATTGGCAGCGCGTATGTTAAACGTAAAGGGCGCGGAGTCGCTTTGCAATAGAATACGGGTTGTAGCCGCGCGGTTTGCTTGGGCGTCGTTTTTTGCGATGTCGATTCCGTTATACGGTATTCCGACGCCGCGCGTACAGCCGTTGGTCGCATTTTGCATATGCGCGGCGTGCGCCGTTTTGAGCGCCGCGTTCACAGGCGCGGGCGTTCGCTCTCTCAAAGCGTTTCGTCAGAATGCGGGTGAAACGTATACGCTTTCACATTCGGCAATGGAATACTACCGGCGACAGACGGTTCATTGGCGGCGGACGTTGTACATATGGGGCAACCTGCGCGCAGTATTGTGCATCATATTGATTTTTTTGCTGAACAATCCGTCCGAAAGCGCATTGGAGCGCTGTCTGTCGCGCGCTCTTATGGCGGCAGTCCCCGCAGATATAGTCTGCGGTCTGATACGACATTTGTTGGCGCGCGGCATAAGGGCGGCGGCGGACGCAGGCGGGCAGACCGATTGCGACCAATTAACGCGCGGACGAGCGCGCGCGACCGCTCGCGTGATAATATACTTGGTCGTCGTCGGCACGCTGTATGCGGCGGCGAGCGCGGCGTTCGGCGATGTCCGCATGTTCTTTCCGCATATTGTTATAGCGATAGTGTACATAGCGCCGATTGCGTGGATAAACGCATCGTTTTCACGCTTTACCGCGGTTCGCAGAAAACGCGTGAAAATGCGCGTTATCCGCATCGTTCATACGCTGATATGCGTTTCGGCGACCGTTTTGCTGACGCTGGGCGGCCCGCTTACGCTTATGCGCGATATAGGCATGATGCGAGATCACGACGCGCCCGCGCCGCTTGAAATTCAATACGACACGAACAGCGGCATTTACGATATTCATATGAATGGCGGAGAAGACTTTGTCATTCTCCAGCTTACTGACATTCACTTATCAGGCGGGAGCAACACAATAACATACGACAGAATGGCGCTTAAGGCGTGCGAGGAATTGATTGCGCGCGTAAACCCCAATCTGGTTATCGTAACGGGAGATCTCGTATACCCGATCGCCCTGCAAACGCTGTTCGGCAACAACAGACTTCCGGCGCTGCAGTTTTGTTATTTCATGGAGAAAATGGGCGTGCCGTGGGCGTTTACATACGGAAACCACGACACAGAGAAACTTGCTTCGGCGGACGCTGAGCAGCTTAACGATGTGTTTCGCATGTTCGCGCGCCATAACGGCGACGGCATGATGCTGTTTGGCGAACCGGCGGCGGTGTACGGGCGCTATAACCAGTGCATAAGGGTGCGAAACGCAGACGGAACACTGAATCGCGCATTGTATTTAATGGACACGAACGATTACGCAAACGGTTTTAGCGGCGATTACGACGGAATACACGCGGAACAAACAGAGTGGTACGCCGATTCTGTGCGGGAATTGTCCGCGCAGGCAGGCGAAACCGTGAAATCGTTCATATTTATTCATATACCGATTAAGGAATACAAAACGGCGAGCGAGTTTGCGAAAGCCGGGCAGGAAAACGCCGTATTACTGTTCGGCGAAAACCGCGAGGAAGTACACTGTCCGAACGACGACAGCGGCTTGTTCAGCGCGGTAAAGGAGCTAAAAAGTACCGAGGCGATTTTCGCGGGGCACGACCATCTGAACACGGCGGCGATACGCTATGAGGGTGTGGATTTAGTCTACGGCATGTCCATCGATTTCTTGGCGTATCAGGGCATAGCGGACATGACGGAGCAGCGGGGCGGAACAGTTATAACACTAAAACCCGACGGTAGCTATGAAATTGAACCCGCGCCGTATGCCGTTAGCGAATAGGGAGCATGAATTGTGGGCGCGCAAAAAACGCCTCAAGAACGAGCGTGTCGCGCGGTCATTGATAGCTCAGGTAGTTCGTATTGATCCAGCCGTGCATACCGTCGTACTCGCACAGCGCCCAGTCGACCATTCCTCCGTAGTAAACAACCTCAGCGTTCAGCGGAACGCGCGTCAGGCGCTCGGAGTCGGCGCTCGCTTCCTTGCGCAGGGAGACATAGCTGTCGCAGTTAAACACATATATGGTTATCGTGTCGGAAGTCCTCAGGAAATCGAACCACGTCCAAGAGCCGTCGTCGTTCACCGATCCGCCCACCGCGAAACCGTCGTAGGGCTGATAGTCGGGGTACAGGTCGAAGAAGTCAAATTCGGTCATGAGCATATCGACTGTCGCAGCGCCGTCGGAATCCGAACCGACGCGTCCCCGCGCGTCGTCTCCGGGGTCAGAAAAACCGCCGTTTGAATATCCGCTCAGAGTCGGCGCGACGATTAAGTCAAGCGAGCTTATGCACGTGTCGTTGTATTTGCTGCCGGAATAGACCGAGTTTATCGTTACTCCGAGATTTATGTATTCCTCCTGCGCGAGTATGGGTTCGTCGAACAAGACGGTTTGCCAGTCCATAATATCGGCGAGAGTCACGGTATACTCACGCCCGTTCACGCTCGCAGTTATTTCCTCAGGGCGATTGTTTTTAAGGAAAATCGTGCCGTTGCGGTGATGTCCCGCGCGTATGGCTACGCCCAGCACCCACCATTCGCCGCCGCTTACGGAATAGCTGCCGTACAGCGTTTCGCCAACGCCCGCGCCGGACGCTGCCTCCGACCACACGGTCAATTCGTCGCCGTCGAACGCCTGCCACGCGGGATACGAACCGTATTTGTCAGTAAGCTCGCTGCTCGCGTCGCAATATTCGAAAACGACCTCGCCGTTATCTATGCCAAAAGCCAGATGATCGGCGAGATCGCCCAGACCCGTATAAACGCTCGCCGCATATTGCCCGGAAGCGAGCGACGGCGCGGCGATAAGCGATATTATAATCAAAGCCGACAGTATTTTCGAGCGCATATGGCTTCGTACCCTCGTTTCATCAATTCATGTACCGAGTATATGTATGCGGCGCAGAAGTGTCAAGCAATACGCTTAAATTCATGCAAAATGAAATAATGGTTGCGCTTACATTCGGGTTTGATGTATAATCACAAAAAACGGGAGGCGCGTAATATGGACGGCATCGGGTTTTATAAAGACGGCGCGACCGGGCATCTGATAAGGCGATATACCGCAGGGCCTGAACGCAACGCGAAGCTGTATTTTACGACCGAAAACTTTTCGACAGACGACAGATACTTTTTCTTCAACCGTCAGGTCGCCGACAACCCCAAAAACGACGGCGGGCTGTACCGCGCGGACGTGAAAACGGGCGAAGTCGAGAGAATGGCGGGGCCTGAATACAACGGCTTCTGCCTCGACAGGTTCGGAAACTTCGGCGTGATGTGCAAGGGCGACACGGTGTGCAGAATGGACGCGGACACGGGCAAAATAGACGAGATAGGCGAGCTTCCGAAGGGCGGCAGGGTGACGGGGCATCTGACCGTCAGCCGTTCGGGGCGCATAGCGTGCAGCTATCACTTAGCAAACAAAATATACGCGCTCGTTATACTCGACCCCGAAAAGGGCGAAAGCGAGGTCGTGTATCAAAGCGACTACAGGCTCGGGCACGCCCAGATATGCCCGTCTGACGAAAACCTGATATTCTACATACACGAAACCGAGGGCGACGCGCTGCAGCGCACGTGGATGTACGACGTGGAATACAGAATGGCGCGGCCGTACTACGTCGAACACCCGAACGAGTGGATAACGCACGAGGTCTGGTCGGCGGACGGGACGCGCATGGCGTTCATGAAGCTGCCGGGGCGCGTTATGACGGGCGACAAGGACGGCAGGCACTTCGACCGGATAGGCGAAGCCGAGCACCTGCTGCACCCGTGCTTTTCGAGGGACATGAAATATGTATGCGCCGACCGCGTGAACTATTTCGGCTCCGATTTACAGGAAGGCATAGTGCTTATGAACGCCGAAACAGGAAAGCACGTCGATTTGGCGACGACGGGCAAATGCAAAACGGGCGCGGATCACCCTCACCCGTCGTTTAACAGAAAGGGCGACTGCGTGCTCTTCTCGAATCCCGACGAAAACGGCATAGCCCAAGTCTGCACGATAGACCTGAATCAATCGGGCATTCCGGAAATATAGACATATCGAATAGGCGGATAATTTTTAACGCGGGGGCATGAATCGAACGGCGATTCATGCCCCCGCGGTTTATTGCATACAGCGCAACAAACTTGCTTATAATGCAACAATATCGAAACACCATGCGTCTAAATGTAAAAATATGGGAGGTGAATGGTATGAGGTTCAAGCGGTTTTTGGCGCGCGTTATCGCGTCGGCGGTTGTGTTGGCGCTCGTCTGCGCGCCCGCGTTCGCGGGCGGAGCGGGCGGCGAGGGCGAAGCGTTGGATATTCGCGTAACGGGCGGGGGCAAGGCGTGCGCGTTCGACGCGGAGGCGTTAAGGCTCGTATTGCCCGACTGCGCAATAACGGCGGTATACGCGTGGGATACGGAATGGTATCCGGACAACGCGCGGGAAGCCGACTTTCAGGCTTTGTTCGGGCTTGTGCAGGCGGCGGAAGTCGTCATGCCTAAGTCGGGAAGCGGCGCGCCGTTTGAAGCATACGATTCCGAGTACGACGCGGCGAACGATACGTATAACAGGCTAGACTACGCAAGTCTTGAAATATGGATAAAGGACATATCGAACGAATCGTTGACAGCGAGAATAACTCTCACTCCGTACAACTACGTCGATTTCCCGCTCGACGGGCATCTGATCGATTTTCAACTGCTCGGTTGGAAAGACGGCAAGAGGGTTTCGGGCGCGACTATGAACTACAGGCTGAAATCCGAGGAGCTTTGGACATGGGTGGTATCGGTCGCGGGCGGCGGCGATTTCGACATAGCCCGCCTTGAGACGGCAGTGGGCGCAGACGCGTATTCGCCGGGCGAATACACCGAGCCGAAAACGCGGATAACTGACGCAAACGCCATTGCGCGCTTAGCGGAATGCGTCGCGAACGGCGAGTATATGGGCGAACATATATACAATTTGCACGCCGAGTTCGCGCTGCGCTTCACATTGGGGGACGGCGAGCGCGTCAACGCGTACATCACGTTCGGGCAGGAATACCCCGAAGGCTCGGAGCGATTCTTGGACTGGAACGGCAAGTTCACCCAGCAGGAATACGACGAGTGGCTCGCGAGCGTCGAAAAGACGGCCTACGCGCGCGTCAACCGCGCGTTCTATAAGCTCGATTTCGAGGAAGCGGCTGCGGCGCTCGCCCTCGCGGGCATCGAATACGATTTCCCATTTTAATAAAAGAATTTGAGTCGGCGGTAAAATCGCCGTAAACGCGATAACCGCCGAATTGCCGTCTGTTTTGCACTATCGGGATTAAGATTATGCAAATCCGATGAATACACGAACGCGGGGACGCGTTATATTTAGCCGCGCGCTTGACTATGCGCGCGGCTTATTGTATATTACGCTTAACGATTTCGCGGGAGGTAAATTATGATGGTGACGGATTTCGAAAACGGCATTTTGCAGATATTGGCGGAGGACGCGCGCACGCCCGTCGAGAGGATCGCCGTTATGACGGGCAAAAGCGAAGCGGAAGTTTCCGACGCTATGCGCCGCCTGAGGGACGAGCGCATAATCATATCGTACCCCGCGCTTATAAACTGGGACAAGGTTCGCGACGACATTGTGAGGGCGCTCATAGAGGTGCGCGTCACGCCGCAGAGGGACGAGGGCTTCGACGCGATAGCCGAGCGCATATACAAATTCGACGAGGTGAAAAGCGTATACCTGATGTCGGGCGCATACGATTTGATGGTCATCGTCGAAGGCTCGAACATAAAACAGCTCGCGCTGTTCGTGGCGCAGAAACTGTCTACGATAGAGCACGTCATATCGACGGCAACGCATTTCGTGCTCAAAAAATACAAGCAGGACGGCGTCATAATAGACGCGAGCGAACCTGACGACAGATTGCGGGTGAGCCTGTGAACTATGATTCGGCGCTGTGTCGCCGCGTGAAAGCCGTGCCGCCGTCGGGCATTCGTAAGTTTTTCGACATTGTGAGCGAGACGGAGGACTGCATATCTCTGGGCGTGGGCGAGCCTGATTTCGTAACGCCGTGGCGGTGCTCGGACGCGGCGATATACTCTCTGCGCGAAGGGCATACGCACTACACGTCGAACAGGGGTCTGAAAAGGCTGCTCAGGCTGATTTCGGCATACGAAGCGCGCTTCGGCGTCGAGTACGACCCCGAAAAAGAGATAATGGCGACGGTGGGCGCGAGCGAGGGCATCGACTTGGCTATGCGTGCGCTGATAGAGCCGGGCGACGAGGTTATCGTGCCCGATCCGAGCTATGTGTCATACATGCCGTGCGTGACGTTCGCGGGCGGCGTGTGCGTGCCCGTGAAAACTACGGCGGACAACGGGTTCAGGCTAACAGCGGAGGCGCTAAAGAGGCATATCACGCGGCGCACGAAGGCTATCATATTCCCGTACCCGAACAACCCGACGGGCGGCGTGATGGACGGTTCGGATATGGCGGACATAGCCGCTCTGCTGGAGGGCACCGACATCGTGGTCGTGGCGGACGAGATATACGCGGAGCTTACGTACACGGGCAAGAAGCACGTATCGTTTGCGTCTGTCGGAAACATGCGCGAGCGCACCATCACGCTGAACGGCTTCTCGAAGGCGTTCGCCATGACGGGCTGGCGACTGGGCTACGCGTGCGCGCCGAAAGAGATACTCGACGTTATGCTGCGAGTGCATCAATACACAATAATGTGCGCGCCGACAGTCGCGCAGCACGCGGCTATCGAGGCTCTGAAAAGCGGCTTCGAGACCGACTTCTCGGACGTGCGCCACATGACGGAACAGTACGACCGCCGCCGCAGGCTCATCGTGAAGGGCTTGAGGGACGCGGGGCTTGAAACGCACGAACCGCTCGGCGCGTTCTACGCGTTCCCGTATGTCGGCGGCACGGGGCTTTCGTCGGAGCGGTTCTGCGCGTCGCTGCTCAGGGAAGAGCGCGTCGCGTGCGTGCCCGGAAACGCGTTCGGCGAGACGGGCGAGGGCTTTGTGCGCTGTTCATACGCGTCGTCGACGGAAAACATAGTCGAGGCTGTGAACAGGATAAGCCGATTCATGGATAAGCGCGCCGCTGAATCCGACATCAAATAGACATTTACGTAAACCTCAGCGCTGCCGGGCGGGCAAAAGCGCTTATTATTCAATCAATTCCGGCGACGGGCGCGCCGGAATTGTTTTTTCCCGATGCCCGCTTTGGAAACGCCTGCAAATGCGATTGACAGACGCGGCGCAAAAGTGTATAATCTGTGTGTTCCAAAGTGGGAATATACAACGCATTGAGTCAAAAAGCGTAAGTATTTACCACAATATTATTAGGAGGTACGTTTACATGAGGAAACTGACCGCGTTAATGCTCACGGTTATGCTGCTCGTCGGCGCGTGCGGCTATGCCGCCGCCGAAGGCGAAACGGTGCTCAAGGTGGTATGCTGGGATCTCAGCATAACGCCCTATTACACCGCCATCAAAGAGGGCTTCGAGGCCGCCAACCCCGGCATCAAAGTCGAGTGGGTCGACATGGCGTCGCAGGACTACAACATCAAGGCTTCGACCGTGCTTTCGGGCGGCGACGACGCGGATCTTTTCTGCGTGAAAGAGCTGTCGGATTTGCAGAACTGGGCGAAGGAAGGCTTCATGATGAGCCTGAACGCCAAGATCGCCGAGTCGGGCTATGACATGAGCAAATACGCCGGCATGGACAAGTGCTATACCTACATCGAGAACGGCGAATACTACGCGCTGCCGTTCCGCGCCGACTTCTGGGTGCTGTTCTACAACAAGACGCTGTTTGACGCGGCGGGCATCGACTATCCGACCAACGACATGACTTGGGACGAATACGCCGACCTCGCGAGGTCCATAAAGAGCGACACCGTGTACGGCACGCACTACCACACGTGGCTGTCCGCGGTCGCCAACTGGGCGGTCTGCGACGGCGTGAACACGTTGGCCGACGGCGAATACTCCGACCTCAAATACTTCTACGAGCTGTATCAGAGCCTCGAGGACGAGGGCGTCTGCATGAGCTATGACGAATTGAAGGCCGCCAACCTGCACTACTCCGGCGCTTTCGCGCAGGGCAACATCGCGATGCTGCCGATGGGCTACTGGTACGCTTCCACGCTGATCGGCTACATCAAAGACGGCACCGCCAACTTTGACTGGGGCATCGCCTCCATTCCCCACCTCGAAGGCGTAGCCGCCGGTTCGTCGTTCGGTTCGCCCACCGGTATCGCCATCAATGCCAAGAGCAAGAATCCCGACGCGGCGTGGACGTTCGCTTCGTGGATGTGCTCCGAAGAAGGCGCTAAGGCCATCGCTTCCACCGGCACCCGTCCCGCTTACGTGAGCGCCGATGTCGCCGCCGTGATGGCTTCAGCCGAAGGCTTCCCCACGGACGAGAACACGCTGGGCGCGCTGCTGCCCACCGCCATATCGCTCGAATGGCCCATCGGCGAGGGCGTCAACGAAATTAAGACCATCGTAAACGAGGAACACACGCTGATAATGACCCGCGAAGTCACCATAGACGAAGGCATCGCGGCGATGGAAGAGCGCGCGGCAGAGTTCATCAAGTAAGCGTTTACGCGAGGATTCGTGGGAGGGGGCGCGCAGCCGCCCTCCCATTTTCATGATAATTCCGAGGGGGTACGTCCATGCCTAAGAACGCCCGCAGGCGCGAAAAAATGAGCAAGCTCGAAAAGCGCAACACGCTCATAGCATATTCGTTTCTCGCGCCGAACTTTATAGGCTTTATTGTGTTCACGATGATACCCGTGCTGTTTTCGATAGGGCTGTCGTTTCTCAACTGGGGCGGCGGCGCGAACGTATCGTGGGCGGGGTTTGAAAACTTCTCGCATATATTCAAGGATTTCAGCTTCACAAAGAGCAATCTGGGCATAGCGCTCAAAAACACCGCCGCGTACACGCTCGCGACAGTGCCCCTTACGATAGCCGCGGCGCTGGGTCTGGCGCTGGTGCTAAACAAGGCGGTCAAGGGCGCCAAGATATTCAGAACGGTATTCTTCTTCCCGTATGTCGCGTCGCTGGTCGCGATTTGCGTGTGCTGGAACTATCTGCTGATGAAAAACGGCGCTGTGAATCAGATACTGTCGTTCGTCGGCATAAACATTGAAAAAAGCTGGACTTCGTCAACCGAGCTGGCAATATGGGCAATAGTGCTGGTGAGCGTGTGGCGAAATGCCGGATATTATATGGTTATGTACCTTGCGGGCTTGCAGGGCGTGCCAACCGAGCTGTACGAGGCGGCAACGGTAGACGGCGCGAACCCCGTGCAGAAGTTTTTCAAGGTCACGCTTCCGATGCTCACGCCCACGACGTTCTTCGTGTCTATAATGATGGTCATAAGCTGCTTCAAGATATACGACGTGGTGGCGATAATGACTCAGGGCGGCCCGGGCAGGTCGACAAAAATGCTGGTGACGTATATATTCGAGCTCAGCTTCGGCGGCGACGGCATAGCCACGTCGGCCGAATACGGCGTGGCGAGCGCGGTTTCGATGGTGCTTCTGACGGTCGTGCTGCTCGTGACGTTCGTGCAGTTCCGCGCGGAGAAAAAATGGGTCAACTACATGTAGAGGTGCTGTGATGACTACGACATATTCGGGCAGGCAGGCGAAGGGCGTTAAGCCGGCGCGCGTGATAAGCGCCGTTTTGAAGTATTGCGTGCTGTTGCTGTTTTCGGCGATAGCGCTGATACCGTTTTTGTGGATGCTGTCGGCCTCATTCAAAAACAGCGCGGAGGTATTCACGATACCGATGCGCTGGATTCCCGAAACGTTCAGGTTCGAGAATTTCGAAACGATATGGGAGCGCGTGCCGCTGCTCTCGTATTTCAAGAACACCGCTGTCGTCGCCATAGTCGTGACATTCATGCAGATACTCACGTCGTCGTTCGCCGCCTACGCTTTCGCAAAGATGCGCTTTCGCGGGCGCGACCTGCTGTTCATGTGCTATATAGGCACGATTGCCGTGCCGTGGCAGGTGTACATGGTGCCGCAGTTCATTATGATGCGCTCAATGGATCTGTACGACACAATATGGGCGCTGGTGGTGCTGCAGTCGTTCTCGGCGTTCGGCGTGTTTCTGATGCGTCAGTTCTTCTTGGGCATACCGAATGATTTGAGCGAGGCGGCGCGCATAGACGGTCTGAGCGAATACGGCATTTGGGCGCGCATCATACTGCCGCTCTCGAAGCCCGCAATCGCCACGCTCACGATATTTACGTTCGTGAACACATGGAACGACTATATGGGCCCGATGATTTATCTGACGACGGACGCGAACAAGACTATACAGGTGGGTCTGCGCAGGTTCATACAGTCGTATTCCGCCGACTACCACCTTATAATGGCGGCTTCGCTGTGTTCGCTTGTGCCCGTGGCGGTCGTGTTTCTGTGCCTGCAAAAGTATTTCATCGAGGGCATAGCGACGACAGGCATAAAGGGCTAGAGAGCGCTCGGCAATATCCCGACATCTATACCCCAACCGATTATGAAAACGGGGGGGTGTGTCGGTTTAGGCGAAAATATTCGCGGACATTCATTGCGTGCCAAATGATGACACATCGACATAGGAGATTACTGTCTCAATGACTGTGGCCGGCATCTTATAACAGGGAGGTCGGAAATCATAAAAGGCAAAATAATCTGGCTAAATGGCGTGTCGAGTTCAGGCAAATCATCGTTGGTCGAGGAATTGCAAAGACGATTACCCGAGCCTTATTTCTGCATTGCACAAGATACATTTACTGATGTCATTGCTCCATGCTTATCCGGAAATTATAACGGGATTAAGGCAGACGATTTATGGTATTGCGCCGTTATCGCGATGTACCATACAATACGATTATATTCAGATTTAGGGTATAATGTCATAGTGGATCATGTTGTGCTAAACAAAGACGACGGAAAAGAGCAAAGATATTTTGATGAATGTTTAGATGCTTTACATGACTATCCGCTCTTGATGGTTAAAGTCACATGTCCATTAGAACAGTTAAAGTTAAGAGAGATCAAGCGCGGCGATAGAGAAGTCGGAACCGCAGAGGCACAAGAAATTATAGGATTATATCCTTGTGACAATTATGATGCAGTCGTAAATACCCATATTGCCTCCTTAACTGATTGTGCCGAATGTATTATTCAAAAACTTTCTGGGATAGCAAAATGAGAGAATTAAGTATGTTTGAAACAAACGAGTCTGTCGCTTTCTCATATTGAGCCAACAATGCTTGCCTCTTTTTAGAATTTCGGCGCGGGCTCATAGAGACAGAAAACACGCGGCAATATCCCGAAATCGATACCCTCGCCGATTTTAGAAACAGAGGGGCGTGTCGGTTCAGGCGAAAACATCCGCAGAACTATGAAAATCGGACAATCGGAATTTATAAGTGTCAGGAGAGGAAGTGTTCAAGTCAATGTTACAGCTGCCACTAGGTTTTTCAGAGAAGTATAATATGGTTTTACTTAATGGGTATAAATATAGCGGAACACCTTTTGAAGCATACCTGGATGATATACGCGAGTGTGTCGGCAGTCTTTATGACAGATCCGGAATATCAGAGTGGCTTTATCTGGACGATTCAGTGGAGATAAATGCCGCAGTTTCGGCAATTTGTTCTTGGGTAAAGCAATACAGAGGGAGGTTCGGTTATAGCGACGCGAAAATCATGATTGTAATAGATGACAGGCAAAGATTCGACAGTATGTCCGAAAAATCCATACAAAACTGCAAAACAGCGGATATTTCTTTCTGCACGATTATTTCGGATCATAGATTGTATGACCTTATTGAGCAGAAGGATAAGTGGCTGACATATGAGTTTCAACCGAATTATCATGATGACATTAACGCATACTGGAGAATTGAATAGGATAACTTCCGGTTCACAGATTAGCTTATCTGAGAATTTTAATCGGCTATGTCATGCGACAAAACGGACGTTTCGCCGTTATGACGATACGTCCGTTATGTTTTACGCCCCGTATGGCGGCTGTTCTCGTTCGATTTATTGTTGATGCGGTTGCGGTTACAGTATGACAAAGCAGATGAACAGGCCGACCGCGTTTCCGATTATGTGCGAAGCGGTGCTCACGAGGCAGTTGCCTGATTTTCTGAACACGAATGAGAATATCATGCTGTCAATGAAAACGAGCGCCGTGTCGTAGAGCACTATCCATGTTTTTCCTTCGTCCACGTGACCCATCGCGAAAAGCACAGACGACGCTATCGCACAGAGTATGAACGGGAATCTCGACGACGAAAAACCCAAGAAGAAGCCGCGCCACGCGATTTCTTCGCCGAGCGCCAACACAAACAGGAGTATGACTGACAGAAACACGTTATCGTAGGGCATAATACTGCCGGAACGATTTAAGACGTGGGCCATATACTCGCCGTTCATGAAGAAATGGTCTATCGCGAGGGGCAATATCGCGGTTATAACGGGGAGCAGCGCCAATATGAGCACGCCGCGCTTTTTCAAGTCAGCAAAGAAAGTCTTGAACCTGAGCCCCGACTGATCTTTCGGCGTTTTCGCGAGCGCTTCGGTTATGAAGAAAAAACCCACGCCCACGAACACCGCTATTCCCGCGAGCTGTATAGAGGGCACGAGCTGTGTCAGGCTCAAAACGACCATTATTGCCATGCCTATGAGCGCGACGAGAGCCGTCTTGTTTTTCAAACCAGAAAAAGAACCGTTTGCCATGATGAGTATCCCCTTTCAATGTTCCGTGTTATATAACATATTTTATATAACGCAGATTATAAGGCTGTAACGGCGCGATGTCAATAGGCTGAAAGTAAAGATACGGGAAAACCGTTCGGATTTTTTGCTCGTTGACAGTCGGCGTCTTTGCGGATATAATGTGTCTGTCCTTTGATGGATTCGGGAGAGATCGCCGAAACGGCGACGCCGAAGGGGAAGAAACTCTCAGGCAAACGGACCGAATCCGGAGGAACCTCTGGAAAGCCGAAAGGCACCGAAGAAGCAATTTCGCCAATATGCGGCGGAAGAATCTTTCAGGTAAATGAACAGAGGGTGCGTATCGCGTCTTTACGGCGCGCGATTCGCGCCCTCTTTATTTTATAGATCGGGGGAGTTTCGAATGGAGAGAAAAACGCCGCTTTACGAGCGGCATGTTCGCTTGGGAGGCAAAATCGTGCCGTTCGCAGGTTATTTGCTGCCCGTCGAATATCAGGGTGTTATCGCGGAGCACAAAACGGTAAGGTCCTCAGCGGGTCTGTTCGACGTGTCGCATATGGGCGAGGCGACGCTCAAGGGCGCGGACGCGCTTTCTAACCTGAACAAACTGCTGACGAACGACTTTACGAACATGAAGGACGGTCAGGCGCGCTACAGCCCGATGTGCTACGATAACGGCGGCACGGTCGACGATTTGCTCGTGTACAGGTTTTCCGAGAACTCGTACATGCTGGTTTTGAACGCTTCCAACAGGTTTAAGGACGTCGAGTGGATTCGCGACCACTTGGAGGGCGACGTCAAGTTTACAGACATTTCGGACGACGCGGCGCAGGTGGCGCTGCAAGGTCCGGACGCCGAAAGGATACTTTCGGAAGCGTTCCCCGATTGGACGCTGCCAAAGCGCAACTACAGGTTTACATACACGCCCGACGCGCTCATATCGCGCACGGGATATACGGGCGAGGACGGCTTCGAGGTGTACACAAGCGCGGAGCGCGCGGGCGAGATATGGGACGCGCTTATAGCGGCGGGCGCTGTGCCGTGCGGTCTGGGCGCGCGCGACACGCTGCGCATGGAGGCGGCGATGCCGCTTTACGGGCACGAACTGTCGAGCGACATAACGCCGGCGGAAGCGGGGCTTTCGATGTTCATAAAGCTCGACAAGCCCGATTTCATTGGAAAAACGACGCTTATGCAAGCGCCCGCCAGAAAGCGCGTCGGGCTTATGCTTACGGACAGGGGCATAGCGCGCGAAGGCTCTTTGGTGTATTCGGGAGACAGTCAAATAGGGCGCGTCACAAGCGGCACGCATCTGCCCACGCTGGGCAGGGCGGCGGCGATGGCGCTTTTGGACATTGAGAGCGCTGTACTCGGAGATAGCGTATCTATAGACGTTCGCGGCAGGCGCGTAAACGCCGAAATAGTCAATCTGCCATTTTATAAGAGGGGGAAATAACGATGAACATACCCGAAAATCTGAAGTACTCAAAGACCCACGAATGGCTCGAAGCGCTCGAAAACGGCAACGCGCGAATGGGCATAACCGACTACGCGCAGAACGAGATGGGCGTGCTGGTGTACGTAAGCCTGCCCGAAGTCGGCGACGAAGCGAAGGCCGAAAAGCCGCTGTGCGAAGCCGAATCCGTGAAGGCGGTCTCCGAAGTTTACAGCCCCGTGAACGGCACTGTCGAAAGTGTGAACTCGGAGCTTGAAGACGCTCCCGAAAACGTGAACAACGAGCCCTACGGCGCGTGGATGGTCGAGCTTTCGGGCGTTACGGGCGCTGAAAAGCTGATGAACGCCGCCGAATACAAGAAGTATATCGAAGCGGGTGACGGCGAATAATGGGCGGATACATACCCGGAACGCCGGAAGGGCGCGCGCAGATGTGCGCGGCGCTCAACATAGACAGCCCCGAAAGGCTGTTCGACGGCCTGAACAGCGATTCGCTTTTGAAGCGCGCGCTCGATCTGCCCTCCGGCATGAGCGAAATGCGCGTGTATGAGCGAATGAGCGAGATCGCGGGCAAGAACCGCGCTTACAGAAGCGTGTTCAGGGGCGCGGGCGCGGAGAAGCACTACATACCCGCGATCGTCGATTCGGTCGCGGCGCGCGAAGAATTTCTGACGTCGTACACGCCGTATCAGCCCGAAATGAGCCAGGGCGTGTTGCAGTCGATATTCGAATATCAGTCGATGCTGTGCGACCTGTTCGGCATGGACGTGAGCAACGCGTCGGTATACGACGCGGCGAGCGCTCTGGGCGAAGCGGCGCAGATGTGCCGCGAGCGCGCCCGTCAGAGAGTGCTCATATCGGGAAGCGTGAACCCCAGATACATCGAGGCCGTAAAGACATACGCGGCGGGCAGACCCGTCGAAGTAATCGCGACCGATAACGGCCTTACGGACATATGCGCGCTCAAGCGGGCGCTGTCGTCTGACGCGGCCTGCGTAATAGTGCAGCAGCCGAACTTCTTCGGGCTAATAGAAGATTTGGATTCTATCTCGGAAGCGGCTCACGATTCGGGCGCGAAGGCAGTCGCGTGCTTCCACCCGCTCGCCTCCGCCATATACAAAACCGCAGGCGAATGCGGTTTCGACGTGTGCGTGGGCGAAGGTCAGCCGCTCGGTCTGCCTTTGTCATACGGCGGGCCGTACCTAGGGCTTATGACGTGCGCGAAAGCTCTGATGCGCCGTATGCCCGGCAGAATCGTCGGCGAAACCGTCGACGCGGACGGCGAAAGAGCGTTCGTGCTCACATTGCAGGCGCGCGAGCAGCACATACGCCGCGAAAAAGCGTCGAGCAGCGTATGCTCGAATCAAGCGCTGTGCGCGCTCAGGGCGGGTGTTTATATGGCAGCTCTGGGAGCGGAAGGCATGAGGAAAGTCGCGTATGCGTGCCACGATAACGCCGTATACATGGAACAGGCGCTCAGAAACGCGGGCTACGAACGCGTTCACGGCGGCGAATACTTCTCAGAATTTGTGACGGCGTGCCCCGCCGACAGGGACGCTCTGCTCGAAAAGCTCTCGCAGCGCGGCATACTCGGCGGGCTTCCCGTCGACGGCGGCATACTCTGGTGCGCCACCGAATGCGCGACCAAAGACAGCATCGACGAGCTTGCGTCGATCGCGCGGGAGGTGCTTATATGAAGCTCGTATACGACATAAAGGGCAGGCCGACCGACTATATCGGAAATAACGATACGCCCCGCGCCGAGATCCCCGAAAACCTTTTAAGGAAGACCGAACTGCGCCTGCCGTCCGCCTCGGAGGGCGAGCTATCGCGCCATTACGCGCGCTTGGGCAAGGCGGCGTTCGGCGTGTGCGACGGCGCTTACCCTCTCGGCAGCTGCACTATGAAGTATAACCCCAAGCTCAACGAGCGCGTCGCCGCGGACAGGAATTTCGCGGGCATACACCCGCTGCAAAAGGCGGAGGGCTGCGAGGAAGCGCTTTCCTTGGCTAAGAAATATCTGACTGAAATAACGGGCATGGACGACATGACGTTCCAGCCGTGCGCGGGCGCACACGGCGAGTTCACGTCGATGCTCGTCGTGCGCGCGTACCACCAAAGCCGCAACGACCTTAAGCGCACGAAGATAATCGTGCCCGATTCGGCGCACGGCACGAACCCGGCGAGCGCCGCTATGGCGGGCTTCGAGGTCGTGTCTGTGAAATCCACCAAAGAAGGCCGCGTGGACGTCGAGGCGCTTAAAAGCATCGTGGGCGACGACACGGCGGGGCTTATGCTCACAAACCCGAACACGCTGGGTCTGTTCGACGAAAACATACTCGAGATAACGCGCATAGTGCGCGAGAGCGGCGGCGTGAACTACTACGACGGCGCGAACCTCAACGCCGTGATGGGCGTCGCCCGCCCCGGCGATATGGGCTTCGATCTGGTTCACATAAACCTGCACAAGACGTTCTCAACTCCTCACGGCGGCGGCGGCCCCGGCAGCGGCCCGGTGGGCTGCAAGAGCTTTTTGTCGCCTTTCCTGCCCGGTTCGGGCGACGAAAGGTCGATAGGGCGCGTGCAGGCGTTCAGCGGAAACTTTGCAGTGGTAGTAAAGGCGCTCGCATACATTATGTCGCTGGGCGCGGAGGGCGTCAGGGAAGCCGCTCTGACTGCGGTTCTGAACGCGAACTACCTCAAAAAGCGCATGACCGAAAAGTACGCGCAGGCGATTGATTCGACCTGTATGCACGAATTTGTGTTGACGCTTGAAGAATTAAAGCGCGAGACGGGCGTGTCGGCGCTGGATATTGCGAAGGGCGCGATAGATATGCGTATGCACCCGCCCACGATGTACTTCCCGCTGATAGTGCACGAGGCGCTTATGTTCGAGCCGACGGAGACAGAGAGCAAGGAAACGCTCGACGAGATGGCGGACGGATATATAAAGCTGTATGAAACGGCAAAAACAGACCCCGAAAGCCTGCATACCGCTCCGCACAACGCCGAAATAAAGCGCCCCGACGAGGTTGCGGCGGCGCGCAATCCGCGCATAAGGTATCAATGAAAAACCGCGCAAAAAACCGCTTTCGGGCGGTTTTTTGCAAAACTTGCATATTCCGGAAAAGCGGAGAGCCGGCCTGTCTGATATAATGAAGGCGTTCGGAGGGGGCGACGCAAGTGACGAACTACGAAGGCGCGATTCAAACGGCGCTTGACGAAATCGAGTCGGGCATCAAATCGAACGTGAGCGTAGATGCGCTCGCGTCCGATCTCGGCTACTCGAAGTGCCATTTTTGCAGGGTGTTCAAGTCGGAGACGGGCATGACGGTGAACGCCTACATTATGGCGCGCAAGCTGGAACACGCGCTGTACGAGCTTGCGCGGGGCGGGCGCGTGCTAGACGCGGCGCTCGACTACGGCTTCGAGACGCACGCCGGGTTCACGAAAGCGTTCAAGCGGCTGTACGGCTGCCCGCCGTCGCTGCACAGGCTGCGCGTGACGGCGTTGAGACCCGAACGTCCGACCCTCGACAAAATACGGAAAACAGGCGGAGGAAACAATATGCAGGTTGAACTCAGGGAAATGAAACCGTTCGATATAGTGGGCTACGCCACTCGCCACAGCATGACGGGCGTGAACGGCATATCGGACATACCGGCGTTCTGGGACAAAAACGGCTGCGACTGCACGGCGGCGCTTATAACGCTGCATCACACATACGAAAAATCGCGCCACTCAGAGGTGTGCATGTGTCTGGACGTGGACGAGCGCCACGACATGTTTACATACATGGTGGGCGTGGGCGTTGACGAGGCGGACGCAAATGTAAAACAGCCTATAGGCGCGTACAGGCACACTGTGGCGGGCGGGCTGTACGCGGTCATTACCACGCCCAAGGTAAAGGACAGCGAATACATCGAGAGCGTCAACGGCGCGTGGAAAGAAGCGCTGACCGAATGGCTGCCCAAGTCGGGCTACGAATACGACTCAGCGCGCTTGGATTACGAATACTACGACCTGCGCGATCACGAGTGGGAGAACGACGGCTACAGGCAGATGGAAATCGTCATACCCGTTATAAAGCGCGGAAAGTGACCGTCAGTCGAGGAACGCGCGCACGGCCTGTAGGTTGTCGGCGCGTTCCTCCGTCGGGCAGCAGCACAGTCTCGCGGCGGCTATGAACGGCCGCCACGCTTCTATATCGCGTAAGTCCGCGCCGTAGCCCGCGAGATAGCGGCTCTTAGCGAATTGGCGCGTTTCGTCAATGAACCTGCGCATATCCTCGTCCGCGTCGGGAGGGTACGCCTTCAATTCCATCGTCATGACGGTGCGCGCCGCGTCCGCGAGCGGGTTGCCCGCACAAGCGCCCGACCAGTCTATTATGTAAACGCCGTTATTTACAAGCATCACGTTGTCGGCGTGATAGTCCATGTGCACGAGCTTATTGCCGGCGGGCATTTTCAGAAGCCGCTCAGCAAGCTCGCTTTTTTGCGTTTTCGTAAGCAAGTCAGTGTAGCCTATCGAGTTTATGAGCGACGACGCCATGTCGCCCAAGCCCGTCGCGTCGATTTTGTGGTATTCGCGCTGCAGCCTGCCGAGCTCGAACGTGTAGTCGAAATCGTCCCGACGCGCGTTAAGCGATTCGCGCAGCATCGTAACGCCGCGCAAGCGCTCCATCTTGATGCCGAGCCTGTCGCCCATCTCTACGATGCCGTAGCACTTTGGCGACGGCGCGCCGTGCTCAAACGCGAACCGCATTTTCTTTTCTTCGTTCTCGATTATGCTCGCGGGGCAGTCTTTATAGAACAGCTTCACGCATTCGGTCTCGCTCACGGCGTAAACCTCAGCCTGTCTGCCGATTCCGAGCAGTTCCACGCGCGTCTCCCCTTTCGCCCAATAAGTGTTACCAAACATTATAAACGATTTTTACTCAACTTTCATATGCCGCCGCCTGTAAAATTTACCGGAAAATTTTCATTGATTTTGTTCGTTTCGCAGAAATCAAAAATAAAAGTTGTAATGGCAATATGCCGCGGCGGTTTCGGCAGGATTCATGCCGTCGTAAAGCGAAATACTTAACGAACATTTGCTTGGGAGGCGCTATATGAACATACTCCTGTTGAACGGAAGCCCCAGAGCGAACGGCAACACTTCGACCGCGCTTGCGGAGATGGCGCGCGTGTTCGAAAGCGAGGGCATCGAAACCGAGACCGTGCGCGTGGGGCATCTGTGCGTGCGCGGCTGCGTCGCCTGCGGCGCGTGTTACAAAACCGGCAAATGCGCAATCGACGACTGCGTGAACGAAATCGCTAAAAAGTTTGAAAAGTGCGACGGTTTGGTCGCGGGCAGTCCCGTATATTACGCCTCCGCGAACGCGTCGCTGCTCGCGCTTATGACGCGGCTCTTCTATTCGACGCACTTCGACAAAACAATGAAGGTCGGCGCGAGCATCGTGTGCGCCCGGCGCGGCGGACTTTCGTCGGCATTCGACGGGCTGAACAAGTTTTTTACAATATCGGGTATGCCAATAGCCTCGGGGCAGTATTGGAACAGCGTGCACGGCGGCGCGGAGGGCGAGGCAAAAGCCGATTCGGAGGGTATGCAATCGATGAGAACGCTCGCGCGCAATATGGCGTTCCTTGTAAAGAGCATCGACCTCGGAAAACGCGAATTTGGGCTTCCCGAACGCGAAAAAAACGTGTATACTAATTTTATACGCTAAGGAGTTGTGAGTATGATATACAGACAAGCATGTGGCGATCAGCTTTCACTGCTCGGTTTTGGGACTATGCGCCTGCCGCAGAATAAGGACGGCAGCATCGACGAAAAACAGGTCGCCGAAATGACCCGTATGGCGCTCGAGGAGGGCGTGAACTATTTCGACACGGCGTATCCGTATCACGCGGGCATGTCGGAAGTGGTTATGGGGCGCGTACTGAACGAGTACACGCGCGACAGTTTTTATCTCGCGACGAAATTTCCGGGGCATCAGATACGCAAAGACTACAATCCGAAAACAGTATTCGAGGAGCAGCTCGAAAAATGCGGCGTCGACTATTTCGACTATTATCTTTTGCACAACGTGTATGAAAGATCCATCGACGTGTACACAGACCCCAAATGGGGCATCATAGACTACTTTATCGAGCAGAAGCGGAAGGGGCGCATAAGGCATCTGGGCTTTTCAACTCACGGCGGCATGGACGTGATGAACAGATTTTTGGACAGATACGAGTCGGTGATGGAGTTTTGCCAGATACAGCTCAACTATCTCGACTGGAAAATGCAGGACGCGCGCGGCAAATACGAAATGCTTACGAAGCGCGGCATTCCCGTGTGGGTCATGGAGCCGGTGCGCGGCGGCAGGCTTGCGTCGCTGGGCACGGCCGAAGACGCGGTGCTCAAGGAATTGCGCCCGAACGAGTCGATCGCGGCGTGGAGCTTCCGCTTCCTTCAGGAATTTCTGAACGTCAAGATGATACTGAGCGGCATGTCGAATATAGAGCAGATGCGCGATAACATAAAGACGTTCGAGAAATACAGGCCGCTCGACATAGGCGAGCGCGAGCTTCTGCTGAGCATGGCCGAAAAAATGCATAAGCTCGTGCCGTGCACGTCGTGCCGGTATTGCTGCGACGGCTGTCCTGCGGGTTTGGACATACCCACTTTGCTCGCCTTCCACAATGAGATGAGCTTCCAGCCATCCTTGAACGTGGGTATGCGGCTTGAGGCGCTGAGCGACGACAAAAAGCCGGGCGCGTGCCTGGGCTGCGGCAAGTGCGAAAAAGCGTGCCCGCAGGGCATTCAGATTCCGAAGCTGCTGCGCGAGCTTGCGGAAGCGATGAAGGCGCTGCCGTCGTGGGCGGAGGTGTGCCGCCAGAGGGACGAGGCCGCCGCCAAAAACAAGGGAAAAGCATAACAATATACGCTTGGAAAGAGGTTTTTTGAATGGATTTCACAAATCTCACGCGCTATTTGGACGGGCTTACGGGCGTGGGCGTGCCCGGCTGCGACCTTATTGTGTATAAAGACCACCGCGAGATATACCGTCACTTCGCCGGTATGCGCGACAGAGAAGCGGGCGTTAAGATGGACGGGAGCGAGGTCTATTGGATATACAGCGCGACGAAGGTGCACACCTGCGCGGCGGCATTGCAGCTTATAGAGCGCGGGCTTATTGACCTGGACGACCCGGTCGCGAAATATCTGCCCGCGTATTCGCATATGAGCGTGATAGAAAACGGCCGCGTGCGCGCCGCGGCGACCGTAATGACGGTCAGGCATCTGTTCGCCATGCAGGGCGGGCTTACATACGACATACACTCGCCGTCTATCGAGAAAGCGAAGCTGTATTCGGGCATGAAGGCGAACACGCGAACGCTGGTCGACGCTATCGCCGAAGAACCGCTTACCTTCGACCCCGGCGCGCACTATCAGTACAGCCTGTGCCACGACGTGCTCGGTGCGATAATCGAAGTCGTGTCGGGCGAAAAGCTCTCCGACTATATGCGCAAACACATATGGGACGCGCTGGGGCTAAAGGATACGGGCTTCACGCTTACGGAAGATAAAAAGAGCCGGTTCGCAAAGCAGTATACATACGACGCGGATACGCAGACGAGCCACCCGTTCGAGGACGGCGACGAGAACTGCTATCAGCTCACCCCGAACTACGAAAGCGGCGGCGCGGGGCTGTTGTCGTCGGTAAACGACTATATACTTTTATCTGACGCGCTCGCTTGCGGCGGCGCGGGCGCGACGGGAGAGCACATAATGAAGCCCGAAACTGTCGACCTGATGCGCACAAATCAGCAATCAGGCGCTTGCATGGACGACTTTTCGAACAACTTCCGCAGAAGGGGCTACGGCTACGGACTGGGCGTGCGCACGCTGCTGGACGCGTCGGTCGCCAAAAGCCCCGTAGGCGAATTCGGCTGGGACGGCGCGGCGTGCGCGTATACGCTTATAGACCCGAAAAACCGCCTGAGCGCGTTTTTCGGTATGCAGGTGCGCGGCTGCGGCTACGGCTACGACGTGATACACCCGACGCTGCGCGACATGATATACGATTCGCTGAACGCCTGATTCATGCGATAGAGCAAGGAGCGAATATATGAAACGAAACGTGTTACCGAACCTGCGGCGCGTCGACTGGTCGGATACGCAGCGGCAGAGCGAGTTTGTGAACAGCGTCGTGTCGGCGCTCGGATTTCTCGGAGAGGACGTAAGCTACGATTACGCGTGCGCCGCCTCCGGCAGCGCGTTCAGAACGTCGTTCTCGATGCCCGACAGGCAGAAATGGAATTTCGGCAACTATTACGCGTGCTACGCGCCCGGCACCGTTATAAACGCGTTCGACGCGCTCGGCTATTCGGCGAGCGTCCGCCCGTTCACGGATTTTGCGGGCGACAAAAACGCAGTCGTCGAGTCGATCGACGCGGGCGTTCCCGTCGTCGCGCTTTCGTCTATCATACAGAACGCGGACGCGTGCATCATAGCGGGCTACGACGACGGCGGAGACACGCTGCTCGGCTATAACCCGTATGCCGAAATACCCGACGACCACGATCAGGCGCCCGACGAGACCGGATATTTCAGAAAAACGGGCTGGCACGAAAAGTCGGACAGGGCGCGGCTTGTGTTGATAGGCGAAAAGCGCACGGGCATTGACGGCGAAAAGGCGTTCGCGCGCACGCTCGCGATCGTTAAAACGCTCATTATGTCGGAAAGCGTGTACGACGGGCAGTATAACGGCCTTTCGGCGCACAAGGCGTTCGCGAACGCTCTGCGCGCGTATGAGTGGGACGACAATTTCGAGGCGTATATGTGCGTGATGTGCACATACAAACAGTATATCGACCGCAAATACGCGCCCGAATATCTGCTTAATAACGGCAGGCGCGATTTGGCGGAGATATACGCGGAAGTCGCGTCTATAGCTTCCGACATGGGCAGGCTCATTCCGCAGGATTTCTCGGCGGCGGATATGTTTTCGTCGAAGGCGGCGCTCGAGCCTTACTGCGCGATGATAGACAGAATACGCATTCTCGAAGAAAAGGCGGCCGGGGCTATGTAAGCCCCGACCGCCGCAAACAGCGCCTTATGGGCGCTTTTTTCAGGAGCTCGCGCTCTTATAGTGCCTGACCCCTATGCGGAACACGAACAGCGCCGCGAATGTGAAAACCGCGACCACCGCTATGGAATAGATAAGCCCCGACAATGTGAGCATACCCGTGAACGCCTCTACCGGCACGGTGGCGATAAGCCCGTAAGGCAGTATGAGCATGAACAGCAGCTTGAAAAAGCCCTTGAACGCCGCGCCCGGTATCTTCATTGCCAAATCGAGCAGCGATTCCTCGACGCGCAGAACTGACGTCGCCGACACCAGAAAGAACGGAACGGATCTCAAAAGCAGCATTATGTCATACCAGAGCAGCGTCATTAAGAGCGTGAGCAATATATACGCGCAGACGTTTGCGAATGTAGCGCTTACGTTCGTTTCGCCGACGGCGTAGGCGATTAACACGCAGCTGAACGCGACTAACGGCAGGCTGCCTATGTCTATAGACTCGAAGCTGATGCGCAGAAGCGGCGACATGGGCTTGGTCAGATATGTGTCCATGCCGCCCGACGTTATCTTGTTCGCAAGCCCGTTAAGCCCGAAGAAGAATGTGAACATGTTGAGCGCGTTCACCATGGAGAAAGTCGCGACGAAAAGCAAGGTGCTGCCCCTGTCCCAGCCGCCTATGGTGTCGACGTTTCCGTATATCGCCGAAAACGTCACAAGCTGCATAATAAACATGCTGCTGTCCACGAAAAAGCCGTTGAAGAACGAGAACCTGAACGCCATGTTGCGCTTGAGCTTCATCTTGAACAGATGCCATATGATTCTTAACTGTCTCATATTCCCACCCCGTCGTATTTCGTGCGCAGTCTTTCATACGCGAAATGATTTATAACGTACATGCAAGCGTTCCAGACGGCGAGCACGATTATTCCCGTGAGCGCCATGTCGGAGTTTTTGCCTATCAGAAGCGTCGCGGGCAGGTACGCGACATAATAGAACGGCAGGAATTTGAGCGCGCTCTGCAGCACTTCCGGCAGGAGAGACAGCGGTATCACAGCGCCCATCAGCACGTTCAGGAGGTTGTTCTTTATCATTAAGAACACCCATATCTCGGTGTATTTGAACGCGAAAGAGCCCAACAGAAAATGCAGTTGCAACATGAACGCAAGACCCATGCCTATAAGCGCCGACGCGTACATTATGTTGACCGCGCTGCCAGTGAGCGCCGCCTGATTTCTGAAAAGCAACAGCCACGCGCCCGCCGCGAGCACGTTGAACAGCGCGTAGAACGACGCCGCCCCGAGCGTCTGAGCGTACATGTAACCCTTCACGTTCACGGGCACAACCATACGCCCTGAAAACGAACCGCCCTTTATTCTGTCGCCCATCTCGAAAGCCATGCTGTTCGAGAGGTCGAGCTGGGATATGAACGCGACGGCTATGTAGTATGTCAGCATCTGCGAAAACGTGAAGCCCGACACGACCTCGCGCCCAGCGAATATCGCCTTCCACAGTATGAACGCGAGCAGCACTTTCGAAAACGAGAACGCGACCGTCAGGAATACGTCGAACCGCCACGCGAGCTGTGAGCGGAAGTATATTCTGAATATGCCTATATACTTTCTCACGACCGCACCTCCCCCGCGTATATGCGCTCGACAACGTCGCCTATGTCCTCCTCGCCTATTGTTATGTCGGTCACGTCGTACTTGTTTAGCATGTTTATGAGCGCCGAGCGGGTGCTCTCTTTGGGCAGCAGGTACGAAACCTTTTCGCCTTCGCGCTCGACCTCTTTGGCGTCGGGCGAGGGCAGTTCGGTGACGTGCGCCGAATATGTGACCGTCACCTTGCGCAATGTCTGATAGCGCTCGAACAGCGTGTTCATGTCGCCGTCGTACACCTTCTGCCCGTTCTTCATGACCACGCAGCGGTGGCACAGCGAGCGAATGTCCTCCATGTAGTGCGACGTAAGCAATATGGTCGTGCCGCGCTCGCGGTTTACAGAGCGCAAAAACGAGCGTATCTGTTTTTGAGCCACGGCGTCCAAACCGATGGTCGGCTCGTCCAAGAACAGCACGCCGGGGTTGTGCAGAAGCGCGCAAATAAGCTCCATCTTCATGCGCTCGCCCAATGACAGCGTACGCACCTGCACGTTCAGAAGCTCGCTTACGCCGAGCAGGTCGACGAGCATATCGCGGTTGCGCGCAAAGTCCGATTCCGAGATCGAATACAACTCTTTGAACAGCAAAAATGTATCCGCAGCCGTAAGCTCCATGAAGAGCTGCGACTTTTGACCCATTACGACCGCGTAGCGCCGCTTGAACGCGTCCTCGAGCCTGTTAGGCTCGTAGCCGAGCACGTTGAGCCCGCCAGACGTTTTTCTGATTATCCCGGTGAGCATCTTTATGAGCGTCGTCTTGCCCGCGCCGTTAGGGCCTATCAGACCCACGAACTCGCCCGCGTCGACCTTCAAATCGAAGTCGCCCACGGCGCGCTTTTCGATGTATTCGCGCTTGAAAAGGCTCTTTATGCTGCCCTTCAGGCCTTCTTCCTTGTCAAACCTGCGGTATGTCTTGCAAAGTTTCTCGCAATTGATGATTTCCAACGCCGTATCCTCCAAACCAAAATAGTAAAAACCCGCACAGTCGAGCTGCGCGGGCATATATCCCACGAACAAAATCGGCCGGCTTTCGGCTGCGACAAACACACCGGGCAATTCGTTTGAGAACGCCCGAAGCACCGTTATGTCGAAGCCCTATCGGATTTTCAGACCGACGCCACCGATTCCTTATTAAACATGAAAAACAATCCTCCGCATTACAATTATTTCGGCTCGCATTATACAGCGAAAACGCCCGCCGAAGCAAGCGTTTAAGAAAATTTAACTCAGTAGAGTATGCGTATCGCGCCCATGAAATTGCGGTTGTAATAGTGGCTTGAGCTGTTAAGCAATATAACGTTGAAGCGCGTCTTGCCCGCGCCCTGCGAAGACTCGACGAACACGCCGCCGGAATAGTATACGCCGTTTACGTAGCCCGCGCCCACGTACATGCCGACATGCGTGCAGTATTTGGGGTTCGTGAAGTTGTTGAAGTCGGTCTTTTTCCAGTATTTATCGTCGGTGAAGCAGATTATGTCGCCCGGCTGCATCTCTTTTATCTGGCTTTTCGAAAGGCGCAGGCCGTTTGAATAGCTGAACATGGCGGGGCATGTCTGCGCCACATATATGCCCAAAGCGTTTGAATAGCTCGCCCTCACGAAGCCTATGCAGTCGTATTGAGAATACGTAGCGCCTGCCTGAACCTTCGCGGCCGCCCAAGCGAGCGGGCGCGAGACTTCCTCCTGCAAATATCTGAACTCGAAGCCGTACTGGCTTGCGTATGTTTTCGCGGTCGAACCGTAGTTGGCGCGTATAAGCCGCGTTTCGCCCTTGCGACCCAGCGAGTTGGCGGACAGCACCGCCGACGGGTTGTGAACCTCGATTTGATAGAGGTTTGAGCAGTCCGCGAACGCTTCCGCACCCACGGACGCGACGCTTTCGGGTATGCACACGCTCGTCAGGCTGTCGTCGCCCTGAAACGCGCCGCTTTCTATGTAGACAATGCTGTCGGGAAGTATGGCCGCGTAAGCCCGCCCACACAGGGCGAGACAGACAGCGAATATGAGCGCCGCCGAGCGCCTGTGCGTATGTATATATGCGTTCATGCGTGTATATTATCACACTACAGTCAATTTGTAAAGCATTGTTCATATACTAAACGTATTTCGCAACATTTGTTTACATGCGCGCGCAATGCAGGATAAACGCCGCGCCGCGCCGAAAATATACGAAAAATATAGTGCGCGGGGAGTGACGCGTGTGGCGCGAGGGCTTATGCATTTATACACGGGCGACGGCAAGGGAAAAACCACGTCCGCTATGGGACTTGCGCTCAGGTTTCTGGGGCACGGACGGCGCGTGTTGATAGCGCAATACATCAAGAACGGGCGGTCGGGCGAGATAGAAGCGCTGCGCGAGTTCGAAAACGTTCTGATAGCGGACATGCCGGAGTCGGGTAAGTTCACGTTTCAGATGACAGCGGCGGAATTGGAAGAATGCCGCCGCGAAAACGAGAGCGCGAGCGCAAGGCTTGTAAATATCATTAAGAAATTCAAGCCCGACCTGACGGTGCTAGACGAAATCGCTGCAGCCGCGAGCTTGGGAGTCCTCGGCGAAAGCACGGCAGTCGCGGTGATCGAATCGGCGAAGGAATCGGGCGAGGTCTGCGCGACGGGGTTCAGCGCGCCCGAATATATTTATGATAGCGCGGATTATGTAAGCGAGATCGTTAAGCGCCGTCACCCGTTCGATAAGGGCGTCGCGGCGCGCGAATGCGTCGAATGGTGAAGCGCGTATAAACATGAGGAGGTTGTTTTTGTGAGCGGGAAATACGGCGTTATAGTCGCGGGCGGCGGCGTGGCGGGCTGCGCGGCGGCGCTCTCGGCGGCGCGCAAGGGGAAGCGCGTGTTGCTGATCGAGAAAACGCTTACGCTGGGCGGACTGGGCACGATCGGGCTTATAAATCTGTTCGTGCCCATGTGCAACGGGCGCGGCAGAACGATTATAAAGGGCATGTGCGAGGAGTTTGTCGCGCTTTCTCAGAAATACGGCTGGGCGCACATTCCCGACGAATGGAAGCGCGGCGAGCCCGGAGCGGACGCGAAAACGCGATATGTGTGCAGGTATTCACCGTATCCGTTCGCGCTGGCGCTCATGGAGGCGCTGACCGACGCGGGCGTTGAACTGCTGCTGGATTCATCAGTGGCGGCATGCGACGTAAGCGGCGGCGCTATTCGGAGCGTCACGGTCTTCGGAAAATCCGGCATGGAGGATTTTTACGCCGATATGTTCATCGACGCGACCGGCGATTCAGACCTGTGCAAGCTCGCGGGCTGCCCTACGGTCGACGGGGAGAACTATTTTACATACGTCGCGTTCGAGGCTACGCTGGACGACTGCCGCCGCGCGTTGGAGGCAAACGATATTGGCGCGCTGACGCATTCGGTCATGGGCGGAGAGGCGACGCTGTACGGCGGGCGACACCCGTCGGGCATGAAGAAATTCAACGGGCTTTCGGGGCGCGACGTTACGGAGTATGTGGTTATGAACCAGCGCGAGCTTATTAAGAAGCTCAAAACGCGCTCGCCGAACGAGAGCGACATAACGACTCTGCCGTCAATGCCGCAGTTCAGAACCACGCGGCGCATTCTGGGAGAGAGCACGCTCAAAACGTCGGACGTTTTCGTTCATAGGGACGATTCTATATGCCTGATATGCGATTTCGACCATAGGGACGACCTGTACGAAGTGCCGCTAGGCTGCATCGTGAACGGGAATATGCGCAATCTGTTCGCCGTGGGGCGCTGCGCGAGCGCGGAGGGCTACGCGTGGGATATACTGCGCGTGATACCGCCCGCGATACTGACGGGACAGGCGGCGGGGATCGCCGCCGCGCACGCGATGGACGAGCGCAGGGACGCTTACGACGTTGACGTCAGGAAATTGCAGGCGGCGCTTATGAACGCGGGCGTGCTTATACATTATTCGGAAGACATGATTTATGAGGGCCTGAAGCCGGGCGAGCGCGCGGGCGCGGAAGGACACATATAACGTAGGGGCGCGCGCTCGATAACACAGGCGGGCAGAGCTTTCGTTGCGCGCGCCGTTCGGCGTTTTCGCGTAAAGCGGGTCGCGGCTTTCCTCACCTTTTATGTAATCTGTTGCGCGCGGCGCTTTACACGGGGGTCTCAAATCGTGTATAATTGCTTGACGATATTTTAGGAGGCTTATATATGGCGAAGCACGGATTCCCCGGCATGGGCGGGAATATGCAGCAGCTCGCGCGGCAGGCGCAGAAACTACAACAGCAGATGGCGGAGACTCAAGCTGAGCTTGAAGCCCGCGAGTTTGAGGCGACTGCCGGCGGCGGCATGGTGACGGCGCGCGTGACCGGCAAAAAGCAGCTTGCGGCAATAGAAATAAAGCCCGAGGCGGTCGACCCCGACGATCTTGAAATGCTTCAGGACATGATACTCGCCGCTGTGAACGAGGCTATCAGACAGGCCGACGAGACGGTCGAGCGCGAGATGAGCAAGCTGACCGGTGGGCTGAACATGCCCGGGCTGTTCTAAGGAGAGCATATGGCCGTAGAGGCGATACAGCAGCTTGCGAACAATCTGTCCCGACTGCCCGGAATAGGCCGAAAGACCGCGCAAAGGCTCGCGTTTCACATCGTGGGTATGCCGGAGGACGATGTGCGCGAGCTTGCCGTGAGCATATTCAACGCCAAGAAAAAGGTGCATTTCTGCCCGATATGCGGAAACTTCACCGACGTTGACCCGTGCAATATATGCGGCGACGGCGACCGCCGCCGCGACATAGTGTGCGTCGTGCGCGACGCGCGAGACGTGAACGCCATTGAAAGAATGCGCGAGTATAACGGGCTGTATCACGTGCTGAACGGCGTCATATCGCCTATGGACGGCATAGGGCCCGACGATATTCGCATACGCGAACTGCTGACGCGGCTCGCGTCGGGCGAAATAAAAGAAGTCGTGCTCGCGACGAACCCCGACCTGGAGGGCGAAGCGACGGCTTCGTATATAGCGCGGATATTGCGCCCGCTGGGCGTGACGGTCACGCGCATAGCGCACGGCGTGCCCGTCGGGGGCGAATTGGAATATACGGACGAAGTGACGCTTTTGAGGGCGTTCGAAGGCAGAACGAAGATATAACGCGAACGCGTGAACCGCTAAAGCCGCCTGAACGCGAACGCGCACGCCTTTTTTCCGTTTATAAGGCAGTCGGCGCGCTCGACGACTTTGAAATCGTTTCCGTCCGCCAGCGCGTCGAGAAACTCTTCCTTCTTCGCGGTCAGCACGACGGCGCGGGCGTTTTCAGACATGACATACGCAAACTCGGAGAGCATACGGGCGTGAAATTCACGCTCGTCCATTTTTATGCGCGCGTACAGCCCCCACGGCGGGTCGGTGACTATGCGGTCGACGCTGCCCTTAGCGAGCCACGAGCGCATATCGAGCGCGTCGCGGCTGAAAACGCTCGCGCCCGGCACTGAAACGCGCAGGGCGCTCGCGCAGTCTTCGTCTATGTCGTTAGCCAACACCCGCGCATCTGCGCTTACGCTCAGCATTGCCTTAGGTATCGCGCCGCTGCCCGCGAACGGGTCGAACAGCACGCCTTCAAGGCTATCGCCCGCGAGCGCGAGCAGGCAATGGCATACGCTTTCCGAAAGCGCACCTTTGGCGAGCGTCTTGCGGGTGTCCTTCGCACGGGTGAGCCGCAGCAAAAGCAGCGCGAAGCCGTTGTCGCGGCGCGTTATTAGTATTTCGGTGTCGGGTGAAAGCCTGTCGACCGACGCGCGGCTTATGCGGCGCTCTATGACGTCGCGCGCCTGCCTGTCGGGCGGGCACAGTTCGTTTCCGTTTGAAAACATAACTCGGAACGTGCGGAATCTGAGAGCGCCAATGGCGTTATCGAGCTTCGCGAGCGCCATACTGTCTTTCGCGAAAGCGCGCGCCGCCGCCTGCGCGTTCTCGGCTCTTATGCGCTTGGCGATGTAGTAGGCGTTTTGAAACGCCGCGCAGCGCGGTATTTGCGGTTCCGCGACAGAATACACGACGCACCCGCCCTCGGAGCGCGCGTTCGCGGCGGCAGGGTCTGTTTTAAGAAGCGCCCGCGCCGCCGCGTTTTCAAGTCCCGCCGGGCAGGTCGCGAATATGTCGAACATAGGCGCGCCTTAATATACTGAAGCGTCGATGAAAACGGCGCCCGTCTCGGTTGCGGCATTTCGCGCGATGTCCTGTATATCGGGCATTTCCTCGAACAGTATTGTGTAGTCGTATTCGGGCATTCTGCCGATCAGCCATTCTTCAGGCTCGACAATCACCTCCTGATATGGCACATACTGCTCGACGCTCTGCTTTACGGAATAGCAGACATAATGCTCGTCGCCGTCCGTCTTGTATATCAGGTCGATATCGTCGGTCATAAACTCGTATTTTAAGAGGTAGTATATCGACTGCGGTTGATCCACGATGTTTTCGGGGCGCGGATCGCACAGTATCAGATAGCGCCTGTCGCGCTCGGCGTTCGTGTCCTTTATCATATCGATCATTCTCACTCGCGCCTCGGTCTTGGTGGAGGAAAAGAAATACGCACGCGTGACTGACGGATATATAGCCGTGGCGGCGACAGCCAGCACCAGATACGCTATCAAAAGCGGTTTCAGCTTCTTTGGCGCAACGCGGTCTTCCGCGCAGACGCGCTCCAGAGTCAGCGTCAACACGGCGAGTATCACGGGCACGAGCACGCTGCGGTTGTACCTTACGAACGAAGCCGTCCTGAGCGCCTGATCCTCCGGCATCGAGAAAATGTACATCGCGAGCAGTGATATGAGCCACGCGGCGTATACGAGCGCTATCCATTTCGCGCACTTTAGTATATGCGCGCGCAATTCGGCATTTTTCGACACGAACGACCATATCATGTACACAGCGAATATTGCGAACAGCAGCGCATACAGCGCCATGTCGATCAATTCCTGATTGAACAGCTTCTTCACGAAAGACTTTATTATGTCGAGAGTAACGTCTGACGACATAAGATGCGATATATACGATGAAATCGAAAACGCGTGGCGGCTTTCCAGACCGCTCGGGAACAACTGCTTCACGCGCAAAAGCCACGCGCCGAAAGCCGCGACGGGCAGTATGAACGTAACCGCGAACGCCGCGGCGCTCTTTAAGCGCCCGCATTCTTTTTTGCAGTAAACGGTCGCGAAGACAGACAGTATGAACACGAAGAACAGGCCGCTGTTCTTTACCCACGCGAAGAATATGAGTATCGGAAGCGCGCACCACACAGATTTCATAGGCGTTTTTCTGTAGTGATATATTATGGCGAAAGCGCCGATGCCCATGAATGACAATAGAGAGTCGACCTGCAACGTCATCAGGAATTTATTCGGCATAAGCAGCGTCAAAAATGCCATTGCGACGGTCGCCGACCCGAACGCGCGGTTTTTCTTTATGTAAGCAAACAGAGGCAGTATCGCGAAGCCCTTAAAGAGCGACTGCGCGAGAGTGAACATGAACTCGCGCGAATCCGTGAAGCGGCAGAAATAGTATATGAAGCACGCCGAGCCCGTCGGATATGCCTGAAACACGAGCGTTTTCATGTTCGCGTCGGGCAGTGCGTCGGTCAGGAGCAATTCCCTCGCTACCAAAGCCCAATGGGAAAGGTCGTCGTATACAAATATGAAAGTATCTCTGAGTATGTACGCCGCCAACGCGCCCCAAGCCAAAATGAACGCGCCCGCCGCCCAGAAGCCGAAACACGGGCGCGCGCGTTTGCGAATTTTCTCGAACGCGCAGAACACCGCGCCCGCGAAGCCCGATACGTATATGAATATGGAAGCCCAGCGCATAACCCCCAGCATACCGAACGCCATCACGGCGCACGAGACCGTAGCTGCGGTTATGAGCGGCATAAACTCGCATCTGGCTTTGAACGCCTTTTGCAAAAGGTAGCAAAGTCCTAAAAAAGATAAGCCCCACGCGGCAAATTTAAGCGACCACACAAGCGTCATACGTTCACTCGCCTCTCCGACTTATGAAAACAGTTTAACACGCGCAAGCGCGCGTGTCAATTCACAAAAGAGGGCGGAAGCTAAGTGGGAACGCGGGCGGTCGTGCCCTCGTCATATATTCTGACGGGCAGAATGTCGATTTGCGCGGGCAGCTCGGGGTTTTGAATACGGTTGAGCAGCAGTTCGACGGCTCTGGTCGCAACGTCGCCTTCGGACGCGTAGACGCTTGTCATGCGCGGCAGATAAGGTATCCCCGAACGAATGTGGTCGAAACTGATTATGGAAACTTCGCCGGGCACTGACACGCCCGTCTCGCGCAGCGCGTTGAGCGCGTGGTACGCAATTTCGTCGCTGAACGCGAGTATGGCGGTGTAGTCTCTTCCCGTCAACAGCGACTGTATGTTTTCGTTCGTCATGCAGTCGATGACCTGCTCGCCCGGCACGACCCTTACGTTCTTATCGGGTATGCCGAACTCGCGCATGGCGCGCATAAAGCCGCCGTGGCGGTCGGGCTGCGAACTGCTCGCCTCAACGCCCGACAGGAACAGAAATTTTCTGTGCCCCAGCTCCGCCAGATGCCTGCCCGCGATATAGCCGCCGTTTTCGTCGTCGCACCTCACGCAGTCGGCGGTCACGCCCTGCACGCGGCGGTCTACGAGCACGAACGGCACGTTGTTGTTGGTCATGCGGTCTATGTGACTGCGGTTTCCGTGATACGGGAAATAGAGTATGCCGTCGACCGACTGCGATATGGCTGTCTGTATCATTTTTTCGCCGAGCTGCTCTATGAGCTGCATACACAGTATCATCAGGCTGTAATCGGCGCGGCGCAGCGCGGAATCCATCTTGCCCAGCATTATGCTGAAGTGCTGGTTGTGCAAATCATTTACGATGACGGCTATCATGCCGCTCTTTCCGGAGCGCAGGGTCGACGCGGGCAGATTGGGAATGTATCCCAAGCCCGCCGCCACCGTATGTATTTTTTCGCGCGTCGCGGCAGGCAGTCTCTCGTCGTCGCGCATGGCGCGGGAGACGGTGTTGACGGCATAGCCGCACTGCATCGCAATATCTTTCAGCGTGACGCGGGAGCGCTTTTCCATCGTGCGTAAACCTCCGAGGGCAGTTTCGGACAGTGTACCACACTTCGCGCCGCGAAGCAAGCCGGGCGGGCGAAAGACTAAAAATATTTCTTAATGAATTAAGTGAAATCCCTAATTTATGTATTGACAAACTGGCAGAGTAACGATAACATATCAGTGAGACGGCGGGTTATCGTTACTCAATGCTCCCGCCGAAATGTAAGGAGGTTAATCCCATGAAAAAAACCTTGGCGTTGCTTCTTACGGTGCTTCTCGCCCTCGGCGGTTTCGCGTCCGCGGAAGAGAGCGAAGCTATCAAGCTGACGTTCTGGACGTTCCAGGCGCTGCACACGCAGTTCATGGAGCCGGCGGTCGAGCGCTGGAACGCCAATCCCGACAACCCGAAAATCGAAGTAGACATGCAGGTTTACCCGCTGGAGGAAATGCATAACAAGCTGACGATAGCATTGCAGACCGGCGAAGGCGCGCCCGATATAGTGGACGTCGAAATCGGCATGTTCGCGAACTACCTGAAGGGCGACGTACAGTTCGCGCCGATGAACGAGTATATCGAGCCGATCGAAGATGTGCTCGTGATGAGCCGCTTCAACAACTACGCCAAGGACGGCAACTACTACGGCATAGACTACCACATCGGCGCGGTGACGGTGTATTACAACACAGAGATACTCGCGGCCGCCGACGTGAATTACAAAGACATAGTTACATGGGACGACTTCCACGAAACCGGCAAAAAGGTGCTCGAAGCGACGGGCAAGCCCATGACGTCGTGGGAATCGACCGACTGCTGGAGCATATACCCGTTAGTCAACCAGCACGGCGGCGACTGGCTGTCGATAGATAACGAAGTGCGCATGGACGAGCAGGTCGTCATAGACACTCTCGCGTTCATGGAAGAGATGCTGGCGGACGGCACTGCCGTTCCCACGCCCGGCGGAATGCACCACATGGAAGAGTATTACGCGTGGATGAACGCGGGCGGCTGCGCGAGCGTCGTCATGCCCTTCTGGTACACCAACCGCTTCACCAACTACATGCCCGACCTCAAGGGCAAGATGAAGACCGGCGTCATGCCCCAGTGGACGGACGGCGGCCACAAGAGCGCCCAGATGGGCGGCACGGGCACGGTGGTAGTCAAGACCAGCGAGAACGTCGAGATCGCAAAAGCGTTCTTGGCGGAAGCCAAACTGAGCTTTGACGGCGCGCTGGCGTGCTGGACGCTGCTCGGCTTCGACCCGATTCGCAAGGACGTTTACGGCTCGCCCGAAATGGCCGCTCCGAACGAGTTCTACGACTACTACGGAGACGACCTGTTCGACGCGGTCGCCGAAATGCTCGACGACATTCCCGACACGGCGCTCACGAGCATGTACCCCGCCGCAACGGACATCGTGAAGGGTCAGATGGCGTATGACATAGTTATATCCCGCGCCGACCCCGCGACGGTGGCTAAGGCGTGCGCGGACGAGCTGCGCAATCAGATTTATTGATCAGAACGGCGGTTTCCGTTTGGCGGCGGTCGGGGGCGGTTTCGCCCCCGACCGCCGGTGCGAGGAGTGAATCGACATGATAAAGCGCGCCGAACCGCGCAAGCCGCGTTCGGGCATTTTAGGAATACTCAACAGGCAGAGCGTCGTGCCGTATGTGTTCGTGCTGCCCTTTATACTGTATTTTCTGCTTGTGTATCTGTACCCGTTCATATCGACGGTTATAATGAGCCTACAGCTCATCGAAGGGCCGACCGTCACCGAATATATTGGTTTCGCAAATTACGAGCGCATGTTTCAGCGCAACTATATACTGGCGATAGAAACCACCGTGCGTTACGCCGCGTGGGATTTGATTATACTCGTGCCAATACCGCTTTTATTCGCGGTGCTTCTGCGTTCGACGGTCGTCAAAATGCCGTCGTTTTTCAAATCGCTGTTTTTCGTACCCGCGCTGACTTCGATAATCGTCGCGGGCATTGTGTTCAGGCTCGCGTTCGGCACGCTTGACACGTCGCTCGCCAACCGTCTGACCGGGCTGTTCGGCATAGCTCCGAGGCAATGGCTCATGGAGGCGGGCACGGGCAACATGGTGCTGGTGCTGCTAACGCTATGGCGCTGGCTCGGCGTGAACATCATATATTACTATTCGGGTTTACAGGCGATACCGGACGAATTGTACGAAGCCGCCGAAATCGACGGCGCGAACTCGTTCCGCAAGTTTCTGCACATAACGCTGCCGGGCGTGAAGCCCGTCATAATATACGTAACGACGCTCACAGTGCTAGGCGGTTTTTCAATGTTCACTGAATCCGTGGCGCTGTGGGAACAGAACAATCCGGGCGGAATAGGTCGCACGATAGTCGGATATATGTACATGACAGGCTTCTTCAAAAACAACATGGGCATGGCGTCGGCGGTGGGGCTTACGCTGCTCGCGCTTATACTGGCGGTAAACATGGCGCAGCTCGGGCTTATGAGCTTTTTCAAAAAGGAGGACTAGCGCCGTGGCAAAGAAAACAGACGCAAAACATTTTACGCTTACGGTGCTCGCGACTTCGCTGATGATTATAACGGCCGTGTTCGTCATGCTGCCGTTCTATTTCATGTTTTTGTCGTCTTTGAAACCCGGCACGGAGATCATGCGGACGGGGCTCAGCTTCCGCCTTGGCTTCGGCATATCGTCGTTCGGCAACTATTCGGCGCTCGGCACGTACCGCGACGGCATATATTTCAACTGGTATCTGTCGAGCCTTATAACGATGGTGTATCAGACGGCGGTGGGGCTGTTTTTCGGCTCTTTCGTGGGGTACGGGCTGGCTATGTACCGCTTCAAGGGGCGCGGGGTCGTTTTTTTTCTGGTGCTGCTTCTGCTGATGATACCGTTTGAAATATTGCTGCTGCCGCTTTACAGGCTGCTCATAAAGACGAAAATGACGGACACGTATACGGGCGTCATACTCCCCTACCTCGTGCCGCCGTTCATGGTGTTCTTCTTCAGGCAGTACGTGTCGGGGCTGCCGAGAGAGCTGCTGGAGGCTGCGCGTATAGACGGCTGCACCGACTACGGCTGCTTCTTTCGCATATATGTGCCAATAATGATACCCGCCTACGGCGCTATGACGATACTCTCGGGCATGAACAGCTGGAACAACCTGCTGTGGCCGCTGGTGGTATTAAATTCGAACGAGAAGTTTACGATACCGATAGGCATGGGCACGACCATAACGCCCTACGGAAACGCATACGACGTGCTGATGCCGGGTGCGGTCATGGCGGTAGTGCCAATTGTTATCGTATATCTGTTCTGCCAGAAGGCGTTCATGACGGGCTTGACCGCAGGCAGCGTGAAGGGTTGAGTCAGCGCGCGGTTATGTCGAGCGGCTCGTCGGCATATTTCGAGAGCGTGAACCTCTGCGCGTGGTACAGCCCGAAATAGCCCGACAGCATGTATGAAACGGCTATCGCGAGCAGGTAGTAAGGCATACCCTCCATTCCGAAAAGCTCCGCCGAAAGCGCGAGCGACGCGAGCGGGCAGTTCGTAACGCCCGCGAACATCGCCGCCATGCCGACCGCCGCGCACAGAGACGGCGACAGGCCGATTATCGTGCCGAACACACAGCCGAAAGTCGCGCCCACGAACAGCGCGGGCACGATCTCGCCGCCCTTATAGCCTGAGCCGAGCGTCAGCGCCGTGAGCAGCAGTTTTACGGCGAACGCTTCGTATTTCACGTTTCCTTCGACGGCTCTTTCGATGACGTCCATGCCCGCGCCGTTGTAATCGCGAACCCCGAAAACATACGTAAGCGCGATTACGAGAGCGCCGCCGGTTACGACGCGCAGGTACGGGTTTTTGAGAAAGCGCTTGAACAGCCGCTCCGACATGTGAAGCGTCACGCAGAACATAATGCTCATGGCGGCGACGAGCACGCCGAGAGCCAGAGTGCCCAGCATCGGCGCTAAGGAGACCGCAGGCACGTTCAGCACGCTGAAAGCCTCGCCCGAAAGGCCCGCCGCCCGCGCCACGCCCGCGCCTAGCAGCGCGGCGACGGCGCAGGGCACGAGCGCTTCGTATTCCATAACGCCCACGCGCGAAACCTCCATGGCGAACACCGCCGCCGTGAAAGGCGTGCCGAACAAAGCCGAGAACGCGGCGCTCATGCCCGCGAGCGTCATAATTTTGAGATCGCCGTTTTGCAAGCGCAGCAGAGCGCCGATCTTCCGCGCGAGACTGCCGCCCAGCTGCAAAGCCGCGCCCTCGCGCCCGCTCGAACCGCCGAACAGATGCGTTATGGCGGTCGAAACCGCGATGAGCGGCGCAAGCCGCGCGGGAAGCCTGCCCGGCGTTTGCAAAGTCGAGAGCACCAGATTCGTGCCCTCAAGCCCTTCTTTACAGAATTTATCGTAGAGCCAAACTATAGCGAGGCCGCCCAAGGGCAGCGCGAATATGAGATAGTCGAACTTCACGCGAATATCGGTCGCGTATCTGAGCGCGAGCGAAAACAGCGCGCCCGCCGCGCCGACCGCCAAGCCGACCAGGGCGGACAGCAATATCCATTTGGCAAACGAACGTATATCGTTTTTGAGCATATACAATCAACCGCTTTCGCGCAACATAAGAATGTTTTTATCGCCGATTTTTAGGCGGGTTTGGCTTTCGCCGAAGCGTGATTATAACCGCATCATATTAACGCATCAATCGCGAACGCAACAATTAACAGGCGCAAAAAGAGAACGGGAAGCCGCGCGGCTCTCCGTTCTCTCATAGCCGAACGCCGTTTACAGCGTGTCTTTCGAAGTCGGGTTGTTTACGACGCCGAACGCTATCAGCACGGGCAAAAGCACGTCCAAAAAAGCGTCGAGCCTGTCGCTTATGTCAAGCCCGAAAAACTCCTTTGCGCAAAACGCCGCGAGAGACGCTATCGACGTCCACAACGCCCAGCTCCTGAACCTGTTCTGCTTCACGCGCTCGCCCTCCTTCCGCCCTCGCGGTCGCCGGAAGAACCTCGCGAACGCTCGAGCGCGTCGAGCCGCCTTTGTATGTGCTTTATGTCGCTTTTGATTTCGGCGAGCGTCGCGGCTCTCTCGTTATCGCGGGCGCGCGCGTTTGAGAAGAACGCGAACAGCGCCGTCACCACGCCGACGGTTTGCAAAATGCCCTGCCAATCCATGCGAAAAACCTCCTTTCGGTTTCCCGACAAATGATAGCAGGGGCATTCATGCTTACTCTACACGCCCATAAAATATTTTACTCTATCGTAATACAGTCGATATTGTGCTGCTCGGCGTAATCCTCGGCGAAAGTGCCCGAACCGCAGATTATGACGGTTATGGGGCTTCCCGAAAACGCGTCGGGCGCGATGTATGTGACCGTGTCAGGGATTCTGACGCTCGTAAGCCCTTTGCATTCGGCGAACGCTTCCGCCTCTATCGACATAACGCCGTCGGGTATCACGAAAACGTCGGACGGCATTACGAGCACTGATACATCGTAGCGCCTGTTGCTTTGGCATGTCGCGCTCACTGTCGTCTCGCCCGCGCTTTTAGCGGTTATAACGCCGTTCGAAACGTCGGCTATGTCCGTATTCGCGCTCGACCACGCAAGCCCCGCGCCGTTCGTGCCCTCAGGCAGCGTCGAGACTTTGAGCGCGTATGTCTCGCCTTCATATACGGTTACGGCGCTTTCGAATATGCGCGCCTGCTGCGCGCGGGTCAGATCGACGCCGCCTCCGAAAAAGAGCGTCACGACGACGCGCGAATCGCTGCCGGAGAGCGAATAGCCCGCGCCGTCAGGCAGAGCGTCAGACTGCAGCCAGTCGCGCGCGGCGGCAAACAGGTTGACGGAAGCGTCGGAGCCCATGTACATAAAATCGCCGTATGCGTATCGGTTGTCAGCCATCTCGTCCAAAGCGAGCGTGAAAGAGTCGACGCCGTTTACGGGTATGCAGCCTGCGATAAGCACGTATGTCAGGTCGGTGGACGAGCATTCGGGCACGACTCCCTTTTCGTCGCGCGTCCAGCGGTGATCTTTTGAAATCATTTCGTCGGTCATTCCGAAATATGTGTGCGTTTCGGCGCCCCCGCTGTTCGGGTCGTCCCACGTGCAGTCAACGTGATACCACTCGCCGTCCATCTTGACCAGATTCCAGCCGTGATAATCGCCCTGCTCGCCCGGGTCGGAAAAATCGCCCGCGAAGCCCGTTATGTATATGCAGTCTATGCCGACCTCTTTGAGCAGCATGTCGTATGCGTAAGCATAGCTCTGACACACGCCTGTGCCGCGCAGGAGCACGCCGTCGGCGAAATAGTTCGTGAATGTATAGTCGTAATTCGCGTTGTATATAAGCCAGTCGTGCAGCCACAGCGCGCGGTCGTAGTCGCTCGCGCCCGCCGACGCTATGCATTCGCGGGCGAGCGCGCGAACCTTGCCCGCTACGGTCGTCTCGTCGTCGGTTTCGCCCGAAAACACCTCGAATATTTGGCTCTGCCAGCGCAGCTTGTTGCCCATTGTATCGCTCACTTCGATTTCGAGCATGTAGTGCCCTTGTGTCTTATCGGTCGTAAACTGAAAAACGGGGTCTGACGATGCGGGTCGCGCCGCCGCGCCGTAAAAACCGGAAGTGTCGGCGTTCACGGAGTAATACAGGTAAAACGCGTATTTATACACGCCGTCGCCGCCCGTCGCGTTCACGCGCCATTCGGCCTGTTCGCCCTTGACCATATACGGCATGTCGAAATCGAGATACGCGACGTTCAGTTCGTCTATGAGCGCCCGCGTTCGGGCGGTTTCGCGCCACAAAACGCCGCCGCCCACGTATTCGGCGGTATCCGAAGGCGCGCTATCCGAAAGCGCGAGCGTTGTAAAAGTCGAAAAAAGCAAAATCAGACAAACAATAAAAGCCGACAGCCTTCCGTGCATAAGCTCACCTCCGAATTATACATATAATAACAGAGTTCATCACGAATTGCAACGCTAAACGTTTACAAATGCGGGGGTTATCGCTTGCGTAAAACTCCGACGGGGTTCAGCGAACGATTTGGCTGTTTGCGAATATATCGCGTCATATACGCGCGGACACACGCATATATAGTGCCAATCGTTCTCATTTACAGACGATAATCGAACGCGGCGGGGGATAATCATATGATAAAATTTCAGATGCCCGAAATATGCGAGCGCGTTCGCCTGACCGCGTGGAATCTGGTCGCGCTCGCCGGCTGTCTCGTGTGCCCTTCTGTCTGGAGCGTGCCGTTCGGCGCGGCTATAATGACGGCGGCGGGCGCGTCGTCGCTGAAAAGCATATATTTCCTGCCGGGCGCTTTGCTAGGCTGTCTGTTGGGCGACGGCGGCGCGGGCGGTTTTTTAGGCTGCGCGATGGCGTTTTTCATATCGCGCATAATCGCGCGCGGGCGAAACTCAGACGCTCTGTGCGCCGTGTGCGCGGGCGTATGCGCGCTCGCGCCGTCAGTGCTCATGAACGCGCACAAGGGGTTTTACTATATAACGGTCACGGTTCTGTCCGCGCTGCTCGCGTTCGTGGCGTGCCCCGTATTGAGACCCGCGATGCGCGACGATATGTTCAACACAGAAAACCGCACGCGCGACGAGCGCATAGCCATGCACTTTGCGCTGGCGGTTTGCGTGGCGGGCATGTCGTATTTGCGAACCGAGCTTGGCATGTTCGCGGCGGGGCTGTATGCGCTCATAATGTCGGGCGGCGGCGTGCGCATGGGCGCGCTCGGCGCTTTCTCGGCGGGCGCGGGTCTGCTGATGGGCGGTCTGGGCGCGCGTGAGGCGGGGTTGTTGCTGTTGTGCGCGGGCGCGGCGGGCGCGGCGCGCGCGATAGGCGCTTGGGCGCAGGCGCTCGCGTTTCTGGTGGGATTGCCGCTTTCGGTATACATGGGGCGCGAGACGAACGACATACTGATGCTTGCCTCCGCCGTCGTATACCCGCTGCTGCCAAACAGGCTCGTAACGCCCGTGCTGCGCGCGCTTTCGCCGCGCGGCACGAACGACTCGGCGCCGTATCGCGTGGACGCGTCGCGGCGGCACGCGCCCGTGAAGGGCGAACGCGTCTGCGGCGATTCAGGCGCTATTGAAAAAATGCCCAACGACCGCGTGTTACTGCTTTTGGCGGACGGAATGGGCGCGGGGTCTGAGGCGAGAACAATGAGCGAACGCTGCGTGAGCGTCGCAAAAAAGCTGATACGCGCTGATCTGGACGACGCGACCGCATACGCCGCCATAAACAGGCTGTCGTGCGGCTCGCCCGACATGTTTTCTACGCTAGACGCGTGCGTCGTCGACCTGCGCACGGGCGACGCGCGCTTTCACAAATGCGGAAGCGAACCGGCGTGGATAGTGCGGAGAAGCGGCTTCACGCGCGTGGAAGGCGAATCGCTGCCCCTAGGCGTGCTCGGCGAAGCGCCGCCCGCGAAAGCGAGAGCGCGTTTGATGCCCGGCGACTGCGTGTTCATGGCGACAGACGGCCTGACGAACGCGCTCGGCGGCGCGTCGGAAGCGGAAGCTCTGTTAAACGAATATAAGGCGCTGTCGCCGTCTGAAATATGTTCGCGAATGCTAAAGATCGCCGAAGCGCGCGGCCTGAGCCGCCGTCCCGACGATATGTCCGCGCTGTGCGCGAGACTTGTGTTAAGAAACAGATAGCTAACCGCGCCGCGATATTTTGCAGTCGGCGGTTTTGGGCAGATATTCGTCGAGTATGATTTCGCCAATATCGTCATATGTGATGCTGCCCGAAATCGGGTTTTTGACGGACACGATGATTCCTTTGATAGTCGCGTTCACGCGGCTGTTCTCGAACGCCAAATCGGCGTTTTCGGTTTCGCAGTCCTCGAGCACAAGCCCGTTCGCGTAGCACAGCGGCTGAGTGCCGATTATTTTGCAGCGCACGAGGCGCAGGTTGTTCGAATACCACGCCAGATATTCGCCCTTTATTACGCTGTCGACGACGGTCACATCGTCGCAGTGCCAGAAAGCGTCCTTCGTGTCGAGATACGAGTTCGTGACGACTACGCGCTTCACATACTGAAACGAGTATTTTCCCTTCAGCTTCAGGCTGTCGATCTTCACGTCCTCGCAGTTAAGAAAAGCGTATTCCGCCTCAAGCGAACAGTTTTGCATGTTTATGCCACGGCAGTTCCAGCCGAACTCGGCGGAGCTTATCTCGCAGTTTTCCAATGCGGAGTCGTCGCACTCCCTGAGCGCCTTGACTCCCATAAGCCGCGAATTGACGATTCGCGTATGCTTATCGTACCACAGCGCGGCGCGGCAGTCCGCGGTAAGCTCGCAGCGCGAAATCGACGCGTTCTCCGCGTGCCACAGCGGGTATTTGAGCACGAACCTGCTGTTTACAACCTCTATGTTTCTGCATTCCTTGAGCGCCGACTCGCCGTCGGCGGGACCCGCGAACTCGCAGTTTACGACCTTTGAATCTTTAAGCGCGTACAGCGCCCGCTCCTCGTCCATCGTTTTGTTCTGAATAATCATGCGTTTCTCCAAACTATATAATCATATCGGGATACAGCATAATGGGCGTGCCGTCGGAGTATCCCGCGCCCCGCGCCAGCCTGAGCGCGCCCGGCGCTTTCACCCATACGTCGAATTGCGAGTACTCCAAGCCGAGACTCGCGAAATAAAGCCGCGCGTCCTCGAGAAGATAACTCGCCACGCCCGCGCGCCGCCATTTGCGGGCGGTCTGAACGATGCCAATAACGCCCGCGCCGTCCTCCGTCCACACGAGCAGTTCGCCACACATATCGTCGGGCGATACCATGAGTATGCGCGCGAAGTCCGCCTGCGACGTGATTTCAGACAGCCAGCCGTCGTCGTTATGCAGGTCGTAGTATGCGTTGTAGCGCTCCAGAAAAAACTTGCGCTCAAGCGGGTCTTGCAAAAAATCGCGCACTATCGTGCACCCCTGCGGCATTCTGCGTATGTTGAGCTGGTTCGTTACGCGCCTGTACATGCGCGTAACGCCGTCGCCGTCTGAAAACCCGAGCGCCGAAAGCACCTCGAGCGACTTTTCGTCGCCCACCGCGACTTCGGCGTATACGCGCGCCGCCTCCTTGTGCCTGAGCCTGAGCATTCTCGCGCGCGCCAGAGCCGCGCCGTAGAGCACGTGCAGCGCGCGTTCCTCGCCCTTGGCGCTTATAACGTATTGCACGGGAGTTTGAGGGAACAGAGACGCCATGTTCCGCTTGACGACGGTGCACTCGCCCACGACGCGCTTATCGTCGCCGCGCGCAACAAACGAGTCCTCCTTGGGCACGCCGGGTCTGATTTTTTCATTGCTTATAAGCATATATATCCGCCTCGAAACAGGTTTGCGAAATTTCCACCGATAATACTATATCACATTTTCAGTTTCGCGGCAACACCAATAAAAGAGCGCTGCCGCGGCGGCGGTCGGCGCTCCTTTAGTATCTTCATCAACTATTCAACTATGAACTTCACATTTCTTGAGCCTTGAAATACATCGCCTTTGTTTATTGAAAGATCGGCGGGCAGCATAACCTGTTTGAGCATCGCGCACCCGCCGAACGCTTTGCGGCCGATAATGCTAACGCCTTTGGGGATTATTATCTCAGTAAGAGCCGTGTTTTGAAACGCGCCTTCTTCTATAACCCACAGACTTTGAGGCAACTCGACCTCTGACAATTGCGAACACCCTCTAAATGCCCCGGAAAAGATTACTTCAACGCCTTCGGGTATAATGATTTTGGCAAGCGCCGTGTCTTCAAACGTACTGTCATTTATTTCCTTCAAACCATGAGGCAGCTCGACCTCCGTCAGTTTTGAACACCCTTTGAACGCCTCTATATCAATGAACTCGACGCTGTCGGGAATATCAATTTTGGCAAGCGCCGTATTTTCAAACGCGCCCATACCTATCTTTTTCAGATTTTGAGGCAGCATGACCTCCGATAGTACCGAACACCCTTTAAACGAAGAGCCGCCGATTATTTCAACGCCTTCGGGAATAATTATTTTTTTCAGCGGCGTGTTTTGAAACGCGTAGTCACATATCTGCTTCAGGCTTTGAGGCAGCTTGACAACTGATAATTTCGCGCATTCTCTGAACGCGTCGTTTTCGATTTTCTCAACGCCTTCGGGAATATCGACTTTTGTTAGCGCCGTGTTTTGAAACGCGCTCCACCCTATCAGTTTCAGGCTCTTCGGCAGCTCGATCGCAGAAAGCTTCGTACAGTTCATAAACATGAGACTCGACATTGTTTCGATGCCCTCCGCCAGCTCTACCTTCGCAAGCTTAGAGCAGTTTGAGAAAACGCTTTCGCCGTATTCAGCGTTTGGAAGCGTTACGCCGGTGATCTTTACATTATAAAACGCATGATTACCGATGCTTTCGACCGTTTCGGGAATCGTCAGCTTCGTAAGACCGGCGTTATAGAAGGCGTACTCTTCTATTGTTTTTAAGCTCTTTGGCAACACTGCCGAAGTGAGCTTTTCGCACCAGCCGAACATGCTATCGGATATAGTTTCGATGCCCTCAGCGAAAACGACCTTGCTAAGCTGATCGCATGAATAGAATACATCGTTGCCATATGAAGCGTTCGAGAGCGTAACGCTCGTCACGGCGGAATTTTCAAACGCGCTGTCGCCCACGCTTTCAACCGTATCTGGAATAACGATTTTCTTTATTCCGGTGCACTTAAAAGCCGATTCGCCTATGCTCTTTAGGTTCTTCGGAAGCTTTATATCAACAAGTTTTTGGCAGTATAGAAATATTCCGGCGGGCATTATCTCCATATCGTTTGAGAAACTTACTTTTGAAAGATTAGGACAGTATCCAAACACTTCCTTGCCATAAGAACAGTTTGCAAGCGTCACGCCGGTTACGTCTGAAGCTTTGAACGCTTCGTCGCCCACGCTTTCAACCGTGTCGGGAATAACGATTTTTTTGACGCCGGTATCCCAAAAGGCCGACGCGCCTATGCTTACAAGACTTTTGGGGAAAGTGACAGCCGTCAGTTTTGTGCACCCGTAAAACATTCTGTCGGGTATCGCTTTGACGTCGTTCGCGAACGCTACCTTGCCGAGCTGTTCGCAACCGGAATATACGCTTTTTCCGTATGAAACGTTCAGAAGCGTCACGCTCGTCACGGCGGAGTTTTCAAACGCGCTGTCGCCAATGCTTTCAACAGTGTCGGGTATATTGATTTTTTTGATGCCCGTGCCCTTGAAAGCCGACGCGCCTATGCTTTTCAAATTTGGGGGAAGCTTCATATCAACGAGCTTCTCGCAGGATTCAAACATGCCGGAGGGTATGTCCGATATGTCGTCTGAGAGAGTGACCTTCGAAAGTTTTGTGCAATAGCTGAACACGCCCGTGCCGTAATCGATGCCTTCAAGCGTAATGTTGGCTATAGGCGTGCCCGAAAACGCTCTGTCGCCGATGCGCACAACTGTGTCGGGTATATTCAGCTTTGATATGTTTGTATAGCTGAACGCCTTGTTTCCTATGCTCTTTACGCTTTTCGGAAATGCTATGCCCGTAACGGCGGAGCAGTTTATAAACATACCGTCGGGAATGGCTTCGAGAGAGTCGGCAAATTCTATCGTTTTCAAACCGGCGTTACCGCTGAACACGTTTTCACCATACTCTGTGTCGGGCACGTACACTTTCGACAAACGGCAGTTTGAAAAGGCGTTCGCGCCTACCGACTTTACTGAATCAGTCAACGTTATCTGAGTAAGCCCCGTATTCATGAACGCATTTTTTCCTATGGATTCCAAGCCGGAGGGCAGCGCGACGCTCTTAAAGTTTTCGCAACAAACAAAGAGTTCGTCGCCTATGTATTTAACGTCGTCGGCGAACGTGACGTCTTTGAGCTGAGAGCACAACATGAACACACCTTTTCCGCGCGCGACTGTGTCGGAAACATACGCGTCTTTGAGTTGCGTTTGCGAAAACGCGTACTCGCCTACCTGAGAGACGCTGTCAGGCACAGATATGCTCGAAAGGCCGGAGTTCGCGAACGCGTAACCGCCTATCGACTCAAGGCCGTCGGGCAGTTCGATGTTTTGAAGCGACGAACAGTTCAGGAACATTCCGTAGCCGATCGTCTTGAAGCCGTCAGGGATCTCTGCATGGGAAAGTTTCGGGCATCCCATGAATACGCAGTCGCCCAGACTCTCAACATTCGAAAGCGTCACGCTTTTGAGAGAGGTTTGCATAAACGCGTTATCGCCTATGATGCTCACGGAATCCGGAATATGAATCTCGGTAAAGTTATTAGCGCCATAAAAAGCGTATTCGCCTATGGATTCAAGGCCGTCGGGCAGCGATATGCTTTTCGCGGAACTGCCGCAAATCGCGTACTTACCTATCGACCGCACGCCCTCGGGGACGATAGCAACGCCGCTTTGGAGAAACTTATCCGTAAAAGCGACAAGGCTCATGCTTTCTTTCTCGACAAGCAAGCCGTTAATGGTCGTGAAAAGATTGTTCCGCTTGGAAACAGTTATCGATTTTAGTCGCGAGCAGTACATGAACGGATTCGTAATTGTTTGAAGCGACGCCGGCAGAACGATTTCAGATATATCGGTAGAGGCGAACGCGCCCTCGCGAATTTCAAGTATGCTGTTTGGCATGTATATATTATCGCAATCAACGCCCGCGAACACGTTTACGTCGATGATTTCAACGCCTGTCGGAATAGAGTGATCGCGAGTGTCTGACATTGCGGGCAAAAATGCAGCCAAGCGCATGTTGTCCGTGTCTATCACATAGCCGTCGTATGTAATGATAACGCCGGTATCCCTATACTTGCCGAGATTCACGGAATTGCCTACGAATTTCAGGCCGACGTTTTTGTCCGAATAAGTGTTGCCGTATAGATATAATTGCGAGCAAGATGCGAATACATCGCTTCCGATCGAACGCATACCCGGCAACCATAAATGCGCAAGCTGAACGCAGTTTCTGAACGCACCGTCGCCCAAATGCTCGACTGCTCCGTTATATTGCGTATATTCTGTTAGCGACGTACAGTTCGAAAACGCGCCTTTTCCGATTGTCAGGGTGCTCGTCTCATGAATGGAGATATATACATACTTAAGTTCGGTACAATCGGCGAAAGCATTGTCCCCGATTTTTCGAAGGTTGCCGCTTTCGGATGTTACGGTAGATACGTATCCCCCGCCTCCCGTTTTGCCTCCCCCGGCGAAAGCCGCATCGCCAATTTCGGAAACAATGTGTCCGCCGAGAGTTTCGGGGATTCGAATTTCAATCTCATTGTCGGATTCATAGCAGCCGGCATAATCGAAGCCCGTAATGCGAGCAGTGCCGTCGTCGAGCACAGTATAGAAAAAAACATCCTCAAGAAATATTTCTCCAGCTTCACTGAAGCCCGTCTGGCAGACAACGAACGCAATCGCGAGCGCCAAAAGAGTAAGAATAATCAGCATTTTACGAGTCATATTCGCAACCTCGACTTTCAATGCAGTTTTGATGTGCTTCACAGCATTCGACAGGTAAACCCGCCGCGCGCGGAAAAACACGCGTTTTGTAAAGTATACGCTCATTTACCAATAATTACAATATACAGCTTCCACGATTATCACGATTAACAAGCATGAACATATACTGATATAACGAAAGAGCGCGGCCGCGGCGGCGGTCGGCGCTCTTTTGTGTTTTACCTATTTCGATATGAACTCGATTTTCCGCGCGGGGTCAAACGCGTCATTTTTGACCGAATCGACGTTCAGGTTCGACGGCAGCGTTACTTTTTTGAGCTTCGGGCAGTCTTTGAACGCGCCGTACTCAATCTCTTCAACGCCTTCGGGAATGACGATTTTTGTAAGCGCGGTATTGTAGAAAGCGTTTTGCTCGATTTTCCTAAGGCTTTGCGGAAGCTCGATAGCGGCGAGCTTAGCGCAATCCGAGAACATGCCATACGGAATTATCTCGATACCTTCCGCAAGCTCGACCTTCGAAAGCTTCGCGCAAGAGCCGAAAACGCCTGTTTCGTATTCAATGTTCGGAATCGCAAGGCTTAAGACCTTGGTGTTATAAAACGCAAGCTCGCCGATGCTAAGCACGTTTTCGGGGATCGTCAGCTTCGTAAGACCCGAATCATAGAAAGCGTACTCGCCTATGCTTTTAAGGCTCTTTGGGAGAGCTACGTTAGCGAGCTTTCCGCACCCTGCGAACATGCCGTAAGGTATCTCCTCGATGCCCTCCGCGAAAACGACCTTGTTAAGTTTTTCACAGTAATGGAAAACATTTCCGGCGTATGCGGCGTTCGAAAGCGTCGCGCTCGTCGCGGCCGAGCCGGAGAACGCGCTTTCGCCCACGCTTTTGACGCCGTCGGGAATAACGACTTTTTTGATGCCAGAATAGGCGAAAGCCGAATCGCCTATGCTTACAAGGCTCTTGGGAAATGTGACCGCGGTCAGCTTTTCGCACCTGTAAAACATGCCGGAAGGTATTTCTTCGATGTCGTCAGCGAACGCGACCTTTGCAAGCTTCTCGCAATAATAAAATACGTCATTCCCATATGAAACGTTCGCAAGCGTCGCGCTGGTCACGGCTGAACCGGAGAACGCGTTATCGCCCACGCTTTCAATCGCGTCGGAGATAACGATCTTCTTTATTCCAGACCACGCAAAAGCCGAATCGCCTATGCTTTTCAGACTTTGCGGGAATTTGATGTCGGCGAGCTTTGCGCAGTATTCGAACATGCCTTCGGGTATCGCTTCAATACCGTCCGCGAGAGTAACTTTCGCAAGTTTATCGCAATTGCTGAACACGCCCGCGCCATAACCGATGTCAGAAATCGCCGCCGCCGTTATGGGCGCGCCCGCGAACGCTCTGTCGCCGATATACTCCAAAGAGTCGGGAATTTGCAGCTTCGATATGCCCGTATAGCTGAACGCTTCGCTTCCGATGCTCTTCAGGCTTTTCGGATAATCAACGCTCTTTATGGCGGAACAGTTCATGAACATGCCGTCGGGAATGGCTTCGAGATCGTCGGCAAATTCGACAGTTTTCAGATTGACGTTATTGCTGAACACGTTTTCGCCGTACTCTGTGTCGGGCACGAAAACCTTTGTCAACGCGCAGTTTTCAAATGCGCCCGCGCCCACCGACTTCAGCGAGTCCGTCAGCTCTATCTGCTTAAGTCCCGTGTTTTTGAACGCTTGGTTTCCAATAATCTCCAAACTCGCGGGCAGAGAGACGCTCTTCAATTCCGTGCAGTTGAAGAAAAAGTCGTCGCCAATTTGCGTTACGTCGCTCTCGAACGATACGTCGCTCAATCTGGTGCAATACGAGAAAACGGATTTGCCTCGCGCCACCGCGTCGGATATATGTACGCTCTCGATTTTTGTCACCGCGAAAGCGTCGTCGCCTACCGACTTAACGCCGGAAGGAATTACAATGTCGCGCAGACCCGTTACGGCGAACGCCATAATGCCTATCGATTCGAGACCTTCGGGCATATCGACGTGTGTCAGATTCGCGCATTGATAGAACATTCCTTCGCCTATTGTTTTGAAGTCGTCGGCGAACACCACGTTTGCAAGATTACTGCAATTGGCAAATATGAATGCGCCCTGTTTTTCCACATCGGGCAGCGAAACGCTTTCGAGAGCCGACATCTCGAACGCGTTGTCCATTATTTCATTGACTGAATCGGGTATGTTTATTTCTGTAAGTTTTTCGGTTTTATAGAACGCGCTTTTGCCGATGGCCTCAAGGCTGTCGGGCAGAGTGACTTTTCGGACGGCGCTGAAAGCCAGCGCGAAATCGCCTATCGAGCGCACGCCCTCGGGAATGCGCGCTTCGCCGTCCGTAAGCAGCCCGTTTGGGTACATGATTACGCGCATGTCGTTTATGCTTACGAGCATACCCTCAAGCGACGCAAACACTTTGTTTTGATCCGAGACGGCGATGTTCGTAAGCCGGTCGCAGAGAAAGAACGGGTTATCGGGTATCGACTCAAGCGACGCGGGAAGCTGAATTTCGGATATGCCCGTTTGTGTAAAAGCGGCGTACCGTATTTCACGTATGTCCTCGGTCAGATGAACGCTTTCAACATCGCAATAAACGAACGCGTACTCGCCGATACTTTGTATGCCGGTCGGTATGACGATTTCCGTCGAGCCGTCGGACATTGCCGGCAGAAGCCCAACCAGACGCATATCGCTTGTGTCTATCAACAGTCCCGCGCGGGTCGTAAACACTCCCATGTCTCTATATTTATTCATGTTTACGGAATCATCTACGGAGTTCAAACCTTGCAGAATGAGTTTGTGACACCCCGCGAACGCGCCGTCGCCCACTCCCCGCAAGCCCGGAAGAACCGCGTCGGTCAACTGCCCGCAGGCGTAGAAGGCTTGATTGCCAACATATTCCGTCACGCCGTTGTATTGCACAAATTCTTTGAGCGACGAGCAGCCATAAAACGCATATGTGTCGATTGTCAGCTTCGCGTTTCCGGAGAAATCAATGTTTACCGATTCCAACCGAACGCAGTCGGAGAAAGCGCCGTACCCGATTCTGCGTAGAGACCCGCCCTGATATACTACGGACGTCACAGCCCCCTCTATAAAGGCGGTATCGCCTATTTCGGAAACGGCGTATCCGTCGATAGTATCGGGGATATAGACTTCCACAGCGCCGTCTCCGTAGTCGTAATAACTAAAATCAAAGTCCGTGATGCGAACCGTTCCGTCCTCGAGCACAACACAACTGAATCCGTTGCTCATGAACTCTTCGCCCTCGCCATAACAGGCGGCGCAAACGCACAACGCGAATACCAGCATAAGCAGTGACAGTGTCAACAGCGTTTTTCTTGCCATAACAGTCAACCTCAGTTTCATCAATTTTGTGAAGGATTTTAGAATACTCTCGAGAGCAAACGAGTGTCTTAACAAGTATACACTCATTTTAAGGTATTGACTATAGACAACTTCCATGTTCATTGCAAATTTTTCATACTATAAACATATGCTGACGTAACAAAAAAGCGCGACCGCGATGGCGGTCGGCGCTCTTTTGTATCATCGGAGTCTATTTGGTTATGAACTCGACTTTCTGCGTGCCTTCAAACACCTTTTCTTTGATTGAATCGGTGTTTAGGTTTGACGGCAGAGTAACCTTTCTGAGCTTCGCGCAGTCACTGAACGCCGCGTACTCAATTTCTTCGACGCTATCGGGAATAACGATTTTTGCAAGCGCGGTATTATAGAAAGCGTATGACTCAATTTTTTTGAGGCTTTGAGGAAGCTCAACCGCAGAGAGCTTCGAACAATTCGAAAACATACTATACGTAATTAACTCGATGTCTTCAGCAAACTTAATCTTTGAAAGCTTAGCGCAAGAGCCGAAAGCACATGTGCCATACTTAATATTCGAAAGCGTCAGGCTCGAAATCTTGGTATTACTGAACGCATAATCGCCGATGCTTTCAACAGTTTCGGGAATCGTCAGTTTCGTGAGTCCTGTGTCATAGAAAGCATAACTCTCTATTGTTTTAAGGCTCTTGGGAAAAGTAACGGAAGCAAGCTTTACACACGATTTGAACATTTGTTCAGGTATAGTCTCGATTCCCTCCGCAAAAACGATCTTGTTAAGCTTTTGGCAAGAGCTAAAGACGTCTTCACCATATACAGCATTTGAAAGCGTTGCGCTCGTTACAGCAGAACCATTGAACGCGGCGTTGCCAACGCTTTCAACAGTGTCCGGAATAACGATTTTTTTAAGTCCCGTGTACGAGAAAGCCGACTCACCAATGTTTTTCAAACTGGTTGGGAGCTTTATATCAGCGAGTTTCTCGCAGTATTGAAACATTTTAGCGGGTATGACTTCAATATCGTTCGAAAGAGTTACCTTCGAGAGTTTTTTGCAGTTACTAAATACGCCCGTGCCGTAATCAATATCTGCGAGCGTTATTGCAGTTATAGGTGAGCTCATAAACGCTCTGTCTCCGATATATTCCACGGTTTCGGGTATCTGAAGCTTCGTTATACCAGTATTGCTAAACGCTTCAACTCCAATACGCTTTAAGCTTGTCGGGAGTTTCACGCTTGCAAAGGCGGCGCAGCCCTTAAACATACCGTCGGGAATGGCTTCGATGGAGTCGTCAAATTCGACGGTTTTCAAGTTAGCGTTATTGAAGAACACGTTTTCGCCGTACTCTATGTTCGGCAAGTATACTTTCTTCAACGCGCAGTTTTCAAAAGCGTTCGCGCCTATCGACTTCACAGTATCCGATAATTCTATTTGCGTCAGTCCAGTGTCTTTAAAAGCTTCCTTTCCTATTGTCTCCAAGTTCGCGGGCAGATCGACAGTACTTAATCCCGTACATGAGTTGAACAAGCCGTCGCCTATACTCGTTACATCGTCGGCAAACACAACGTCTTTAAGCAAGGAGCAGTACAAGAAAACGTTATTGCTTCGCGCAGTAACATTAGATATATACACGCTTTCAACCGGAGTTCTCGCGAAAGCATAATTCCCTACTTCGGTTACACTGCTAGGTATGACTATGTTTCTTAAGTTCGTTATTCCGAAAGCAAACTCGTCGATTTTCTCGAGGCCTTCAGGCATTTCGACGTTCGTCAGTCTCACGCATTGATAGAACATTCCCATGCCTATCGTCTTAACGTCGTCGGCAAACTCTATATTAACAAGATTCGTGCACCCTTCAAAGATTCTATTGCCAAGTTTCTCCACGTTAGGCAGCGAAACGCTTTGGAGCGCCGACCTTTGAAATGCATAATCTTTTATTTCAATAACCGAATCGGGTATGACGATACTCGTGAGATTATACGCTTGGTTAAAGGCGGATTCTCCGATGGATTCCAAACCGTCGGGCAACGTAACTTTAGTAGCGGCGCTTAAAGCCAACGCTTGTGAATTTATCGACCGAACGCCCTCAGGAATGTATGCCTCGCCGTCTATAAGCATACCGTCGGGGTACGTTACGACGCTCATATCTTTCATATTAACAAGCACGCCATCAAGCGATGTAAACGTCTCGTTTTGATCTGAGACGGTTATTGTCGCAAGATGCTGACAATACAAGAACGGATTGCCCAGAATCGACGTAAGCGACGCCGGAAGATTAATCTCGGATATTTGCGTCCACGCAAACGCTCCATATCGTATTTCCTGTATGCCCTCCGGCAGGTAAACGTTTGTGAATTTACTGTTCATAAACGCATATTGACCAATGATATTTACGCCGGTCGGCACTTCAATCTCAGAAGAGACGATCATTGACGGCAAAAAACCTGCCAGACGCATATCGCCCGTGTCTATGTAAAGCCCGCTGTCTGTCAACAGCACTCCAACGTCGCGATAATTACTTATATCTTCATACTCGCTTACGTTGAACAAGTTATCTAACGTCAGCATTTTACATAATGAGAACGCGCCGTCGCCGACTCCCCGCAATTCCGGAAAATTTGCGTAAGATAACTGTTCACAGCCAGTGAAGGCATCTGAGCCGACATATTTCGTTACACCAAAAAGCTGATTGAATGACTCGAGCGACGAACAGTAATAGAACGCGCCATCGCCTATTGTTAACTCCGCGCTCTCAGAAAAATAGTATATATCGACAGATTTCAAGTTAGCGCATTGATAGAAAGCATTTTCCCCGATTCTGCGAAGAGAAGAGCCATCATAATAAATAGACGTCACAGTTCCGTTTTGGAAAGCGGCGTCGCCTATCTCGGAAACAACATATTCATCTCCTATAGTCTCAGGAATGTATATCTCAACCGTGCCGTCTGAGTGGTCGTAATAATCGTAATTATATCCCGTGATACAAGCCGTTCCGTCTTCGAGCAGAATGTAACTAAACTCACCGCTCGAGAGTTCTTCGCCTTCTCCTAAACAGGCTACGAACGCGCCGCATGACGCTAACGCCAGTATGAGTAACGACAGGGTCAACAGTGTCTTTTTTGCCATAGTCATCAACCTCAACTTTCTTTTTGTGGTAACAGATTGTCGAATGCGTTGTCGATTTATCGTATATTTTTACAGTATACACATAAAAAAATAAAAAACAACAGCATTCTTGTTAATATTTATGTGCGTGCCGGAAAAAGCGTTGCAACGTGTTCTTAACGGGCTTTATGTATATCCTGCGTTCGCTTTCGCATCTGAGGGTTTCGATTCTCAAGCATATTTTGTCAAATGAGCTGTTCATGTTTTATATCCTCCCATATTTCGTTTAGCTCGTCTCTCGTTTCTGTATCCGAATCAAGCATTTGCTCCAAGCCCTTTAGCGCCGTTTCGCCGAAATCGTCGTACAGAGTGCGCTTTTCGTCACCGTGAAAGAATCTCATGCTCGACGTGTAAAAGTTCGGATCTGCGTCGAACCTTGAAGCCGACGCATACGCGTTTTGCAAATGCTTTTTTGCCTCCGCTTTCTGTCCCATTCGCGCGGCAGTCTGCGCGCTTTGAATGCCTATCATAACCTGCGCCCTGTCGATGTAGCTCGTGCCCGACTCCGGGCGCAGCCCGTCGTATACTGAGTATATCCATTCGAGTATCGAGAGTCTTTTCTTCAACTCGCCCTTCTCTTTGTAGGCGTGGCTGTACACGAAAGCGACTTGCAGCAATTCGGTTGTGGCGGAAGTCAGCGCTTCGGCCAGGTGCGTAAGCGCTTCGTCGGGTTTATGAAACTCAGTCGCCAGCATGTTGCCTATGTATGACTCGTTGCAGCCCTCGATGTTGCTTTTCTTGAACGTTTCTAGCGCTTTCTCATTCTCGTCGAGCACCATGTACGCCATCGCCATCTGACGTTTCAGCGTGACGATTCCGATTTTGGGGTCGGCGTTCTGGTCGATCAGCTCCTCCGCGCGCTCAAGCAGCTTAAGCGCCTGTCTGAACGAATCTTTGCACTCCATTTCAAGGCCGCTTATCATGTAGAACGACGCGCTTTCGTATACGACCTCGAAGCAGTTCGGGAATTTCTTGAGAGCGCTCTCGACGACGCGCGCGCATTCGGAAAAATCCTTCTGCTTGCGCAGCCGCTTTATGTCCTCTATCGCTCTGCCCATGCTTAAACTGCGCCACTCGTAGCCCAGCAGCACGTCGACCGACGTTTCAAAGAAACCGGCAAGCTCGACTATCAGACCGAGTTCAGGCGTGGTCGCTCCCGATTCCCACTTCGACACTGACGCGACCGACACGTTCATGACCTCGGCAAGCTGTTCCTGAGTATACTTCCTAGCCTTCCGAAACGCGCGTATATCCTCCGACAGGTTTATTTTCATGCGCTTCCCCCGCTTTCGTCTCGATTATACACCGCTCATTATTGTTTGAGAAGGTATCGGTTGTTAAAGCGCTCAACAAGTTTCTTTCTCTACGGTTAAAAAATGCGCCCCGCGGTCGATTGCGGGGCGCATTTTCGTTTGTCTGAATCAATATCTCTCGACGTCTGCCATTCTGAACAGGCCGTGAACGCGCTCGTTCCACAGTATGCCTTGATTCGCCTCGGCGTTTTGTGTGACGGCGAAGCGGAAAGCGTTGGGCACGATGTCGTATGAAATCATTTTGCCGAGCGGGTTTATGATGTACAGCCACAGCTTCGCGTCGTACTCTCCGGGCGCTAAGCCGCCTAAGCGCAATGCGAAATCCTGCACGACGGTTTCGTCCTTCTTCATAGGGGGCAGGGTGTCTCCCAAGGCCGTCGATATTATGTCCGTGCCGGGGCGCGAAAGCGACACGCTGAGGCGCATGTCCTTAGCGTCAACGAACGCGTGGGTTTGCAGCCTGAATTTGATCGTTCCGCCCATTTCGTATTCGCAGCAGGTCACGCCGAGCGCGTCCATAGACTGAAGCTGAACCAGACTGCCCATGTTTCCCAGATGCCGCGCTTCGGAAAAATCCCTGTGCGTTTCCTTCATGCCGGAAGCGCCCGCGTACAGTGAAATTGCGTGCTCGAGATCGCCCATGTATTCAAGCCGCCCGTCCTCGAGATATATGGCGCTTGTGCAAAGCTGCCTGAGCGTGCGCATGTTGTGGCTTACGTATATGACGGTGTGCTCGTTCGCTATCTGGCTCATTTTATGTATGCACTTGTCCTGAAAGCGCACGTCGCCCACCGCGAGAACCTCGTCGCATATGAGTATGTCGGGGTCGAGGTGCGCGGCGACGGCAAAGCCGAGCTTGACGTACATGCCTGACGAATATCTCTTCGCGGGAGTGTCTATGAACTGACCGATCTCCGAAAATTCGATTATCTCGTCGAGCTTTTTTGTTATCTCGGCGCGGGTCATGCCCATGATCGCGCCGTTCAGATATATGTTTTCGCGCCCCGTAAGCTCGCCGTTGAAGCCCGTGCCGACCTCCAGCAAGCTCGCGACGTGTCCTTTATAGCGTATTCTGCCGCTCGTGGGCGTGGTTATGCGCGAAATCAGCTTCAAAAGCGTGGACTTGCCCGCGCCGTTTCTGCCTATCAGCGCAACCGCCTGAGAACGCTCTATGTCGAAGCTCACGTCTTTGAGCGCGTAAAACATGCCGCCCGCCGCGCCCGACGACTGCGAGCCTATTTTCGCGATGGGGTTTTCCTTATGGCGAATTTTCGCGATCGCCTGCGATATATCGGCGCGAAGAGTCGTAGAGTCTATAACGCCGTATCTGTATTGTTTCGATATGTTTTCCGCGCGCAGCACAACGTCGCTCATATATCGCGCCCCCTATATAGAGTCCATGAAGTTCTTTTCCATGCGGCTGAACAGCAGAACGCCCGCCGTCAGCATGATAAGCGTGACCAGCGCGCCCAGCGCCATATACGACGCGTCGTAATTTTTCGATCCCAGAAACGCGCTTCTGAAAAATTCGATTATGGGCGCCATCGGATTGAGCATATATATCCTCGTCAGCGCGGGCGAAAACTTTTGAGAAACGAGGCTCGCGGGGTATGTGACGGGGGACGCATACATCCAAAGCTGCACGCCGAACGCCACGAGCAGCGACAGATCGCGGTATCTGATTGTGAGCGCCGACACCGCCACGCCCACGCCCAAGCCGAGCATACCCATTTCGAGCAGCACCAGCGGCGTGAAGGCGGCGAGCTGCCAGTTTATGTGAACAACAGGGTTCGGCTGGAGCGCGTAGAACGCGAGGAAGCACAGAAAGAACGCGAACTGTATAACGAAATTGATCATCGTGACGAGCACGGTCGATATGGGCGCGCACAGCCTCGGGAAATAAACCTTGCCGAATATTCTCTCGTTTTCGAGAAACGTGTGCGCGGTTTTTTCAAGGCAGCGCGAAAAATAGCTCCAAGGCACGCTGCCGCACATATAGAACAGAAACTGCGGCATACCGTCCGTTGATATGTTCGCTATCTTTCCGAACACGACCGTGAATATGATCGTCGTCAGAAGCGGCTGTATGATTGCCCATGCCGGCCCCAATATCGTTTGTTTATATAGCGATATGAAATTTCTGCGCGCCAACAGGTATATAAGGTCGCGATAGCGCCACAGTTCGCGCAGATTGATATTCAGCCAGCCCTTGCGCGGCTGAATGTCTACCGACCACTCTTCGTTTGAGTTTGCGTATGCCATGAGCTAAAAACCCGCCTTTGTAAATATATACGGCCACGCGACCGTCGCCGCGAGCCCCATGAGCGCGTACCTCGCGAAACCGCCGAACGGCACGCCCATAACCGCGATGAAAGGCGCTTTGAGCGCTTTCATAACGGTAAACACGAGCGCCATGCCGCCCAATGCCCTCAGCGCGCCTTTCAGGAATGTCGCGGGCATTTGAAAGTTGATTTTACGTCTTTCCAGAAGCCAGCCGGAGAACAAGCCGAGCGCGCCGCCCGCCAGCTTCAGCGAATCCGCCGAAAACTCGACGTTAGCGCCGTCGGGGTAGGGCTTTATAAGCGCGTAGAGCGTCAAAAGAACCGCCCCGACCGCGCCCGCGAGCGCGTAGTATTTGTCAGCCTGCGGATTTCTTTCGAGATAATCTTGCGCCCTGCCGACCAGAAACACGAGCGCCGTACCCAGAACGAGCGAAACGACGACGTCCTGCGGCGTGTGCACGCCCAAATACACCCTCGAAAAGCCTATCAGCGCGGCAAGCGCCCACAGCGCCCACGCTGCCTTGCCCAAGCGCTTTTCGCGCGAAAGCCCGCCGTAACCCGCGACCGCGTTCGCGGTGTGCCCGCTCGGAAACGAGTAGCCCGTCGCCGCCCCGACCGCGCTATCGACGGGTTTATACGCGTCCGTGCGCAGCCACGGGCGCTTCACGCAGAATGTCAGCTTCAAAAACTGATTTACAAGTATGCCCGAAAACAGCGTGAACAGCAGCCTGTCGCCCGCGCGTTTGCTCGCGCACCAGTATGTCAGGCACGCGATAGCTATTATGATTATTTCGCCGCCCAGCACGGTTATCGCGGAAAACAGCCAATTGAAAAACGGCGTTCTGCGTTCGGCGAGCCACACCAGTATGTCGATGTCCATAAGCCTCCGCGCGCTATAACAGCGCGTCCTTATACGAATATATGACAGAGTCGGCGATCTGTTCGCAGCGTCGGCTGTCCGCGCCCGTCCATATGTCGTGCACGTACACAGCGTACATTCCGGCCTTTTTTGCGCCCGCCAGACCTTCGTATATATCCTCGTACACGCGGCAGTTTTCGGGCTTCACGCCCAAGCGCCGCGCCGCGAGCAGGTATATTTCGCCGCTCGCCTTGCTCTGTTTTGTTTCCTCGGTGCTCGAAAACGCATCGAACATGTCGAGTATGCCGTTGTTTTGAAGCGCGGGCTTGTACAGACGCTCTGTGAGCGCCGTAGCCACGGCGAGCTTCACGCCTTCGCGCCTGAGCTTTTGTATGTATTCGAGCGCGAACGGCTTCAACATAATGTCGGTCTTGTACGCCTGTTCGCTCAAATCGTTCCATTCGGTCATTATAGTCTGCACGTCATCCGCGATTCCGTATACGCGCCGGGTGTACTCGGCGGTTTCGCGAAAGCTCAGACCCGCTATATCGGTCGTGTACGTTTCGGGAACTCTCATTCCGCGCCTTTCGAAAAAAACGCGGTCGACCTGCGCCCACACGCCCATAGAATCAAGTATTGTACCGTCCATATCGAACAGCGCCGCCGAAAATTCTGCCACAGAGCACCTCCGAGACATATACCGCGCTCACAATGATACCATAAACCGCAAACTTTCGCAACGAGTTTTGACGCACAGCGTAATGCAAGCAAAAAAGCGCCACGAGGGCGCTATACTATATAGACGCGGGCAAACATTGTTCATATCATGAGTTCATTATATTCGTAACTGTCACGATACATCATTTCAGGGGCAATGTCGATCTCGCCGTTCGCCCACGTCACCACGCCGCGCTCGATTCGAGGCGTTTTGAATATTACATCGCTTTTCAACGCCTGAAACGCGGGGTATTTCAAAAGCATAGAAGCATCGAATAAGCGCCGCTCGCCTGACGAGAACGTGACAAGCATTATCATGTCGTCAAGCGGCTTTACGGCTTCAACGGAAATATCCCGCGCCTGTCCGCCCGCGTAAGCAATCCCGTTTATTACATACATATTCATTCCCCCTTATTCAAGCGGTTTAATTTTGTCAAACGACTCTCCGCGAACAGCCTTGTTCCAAGCGGTGTATGCTTCTTCCTCGCGCAGAGCTAACCAGCCGACGACGATCTTCAGTTGTTTAACGGGTAGCGAACCCGCCAACAGCTCTCCGTCAATGCCAATGGAAGCCTGATACTCGCCATAGTATACATGAACATGAGGCTTGTTATGTTGAACAGTATCGTTGAACAACAGCTTTATAACAATTCCCTCAAAACGGCATAATTCAGGCAAACAGACCACCTCCAAACCATAACGGTACAGTATGAGCGGTTCGTAAAGTATAATACCACACCGCGACAAATGATTCAAGCGTACAAAAGAGCGACCGGGCGCGGCGCGGTATATGCGAGGCGGCGAGCGAATAGAATCGAGCGAGGGGTGAAGCGCATGAACGATTCAGCGCCCAAGACGGCGAAGGCGCACTCGCTGTCGGTGGACAACCGCGAGCGCGCCGTTATGACGGGCGTGGAGGACGTGGATATGTTCAACGAGCAGATGGTCGTCGCCTTGACGTCGCGCGGCTCGGTGACGGTCGTCGGTCAGGATTTGCATGTCGAAACGCTCGATTTGAGCGAGGGCAGGCTCGTGATTACCGGGGTCGTGGTTGCCGTGGAATACGACGAGCGCGCCCCCAAGGGCAAGGGCGCGCTCAAAAAGCTGTTTCGGTGATCAGCGGGTTATGACGCACGGAATTTCGTATACCGCGTCGCCGTTTTCCAATGTGAGGGTCAAAGTCTCAGGCAGATGATCGGCGGACGGGCAGACCAGCGTCGTTCTGTATTCGCGGTCGGCCGCCTGCATATGGAACTGCTTGCCGTACTCGTCCGCCGACGGGTTTTCGAGCCAGTCGAATCTCCACGAAAAGCTCGCCGAAAGCTCTGCGCCCGCGTCTGCCGAACCTCCGGCGCACTCCGGGCACAACGCGCGTTTCGTGGCTCTGGCTTCCTCGGCCGTGTAAACGCTCGCGTTTCTCATGCCGTTGCAGTCGGGAGTGACGTGCAGGAATATGCCCGCCGGAGTGCCGTAATAAGTTACGCCGTCTATAAACTCGATCATGGCGTCGGGCGCTTTCACGGTGTAGTACACGTTAAGATACTGCGCGAACGGCGTGAGAGTAGTTTCGACCCTGTCGACTTTCACGCTCGCGACTTCCGAAACCATGGGCGCGTATTCAGCGCTCACAGAAACGCTCTTTTTAATATCGAAGAGTATCTCGAACTCGGAATAGATATTTTTGTCGGTGTACGACTTAACGGCGGCGGACAGCGACAGCGGAAGCTCGTCGGGCGCTTCGCCGTCTGAATCAAGCGCGTCCTCTAAATATATGAGCAGGCTGTCGCCGTCGCGCCGCGCGCACATGCCCCTGCGCTCCATGCCGAACGGGAAGGAATCGCTGCCGGTCTGAATGTCTATATACAATATGGCGAGCTGTGTTTTATCGCCCCCGTCCGGCGGCGGGTCGAGCGTGAACTCGTCTCCGTATACGTAGAGCGCGTACTTCTGCGGATCGATAGGGTCGAGTTTGATAAGCGTCCGCACGCACTCGCCGTCGTAGACGGCTTCCGAAATCTCCGCGCGCAGGTATTGCATATCGAGCGAACCCAAGTTTGAATACACTGCCCCTGTGGCGTCGGAACGCGGTGTCAGGCGGGTTCTGCTTTCGAAGAAATCGAGTATGCCGAAAGTGCCCACCGCCAGGGCGATGCTCACGGGCACGAGTATCAAAGCTGCCGCCAGCGCAATGGCGCAGAACGTGAACTTTTTCATCTTTATATCCTCCTTTTCATTCAGGCCGCCGAGCGCGTTTAGGACGCTGTCGTGAAAACCGTCCGGCACGTCGATTTCCATGTTTCTGATGCGATGTTCGAGCGAGTCAGTGTTTTTCATCATGTCGCCTCCCCGAGCTTTTCTCTCAAGAGCGTTTTGGCGCGCCTCACGCGCCATTTCACCGCGCCGTCGCCTATGGACAGTATGCGCGCCGTTTCGCGAACCGAATAGCCGCACAAATAGGTGAGCGCCAGCGGAAGTCTGTACTTTTCGCCAAGCTCCGAGAGCGCGAGCCACAATTCCGCGTCGCTCGCGGGCGCTGCCGCGACTGTGCGCAACTCGCTCTCGCGCCTGAGTCCGCGCGAACGCGCGAGCGCCCGGCACTGGTTTATGAGTATCCGCGTGAGCCACGTTTCGAAATACGCGTCGTTTTTAAGGCCGTCAAGACATTTCCACGCCTTGAATATGGCTTCCTGAACGCAGTCCTCGGCGTCCATCGCGTTCATAACGATGCACATAGCCGTTCTGAAAAGCTGCTTTTCTTTTCTGATGACTCTTTCGGCGAATTGCGCCCTGTCCAATCGCGCACCTCCCCGCTGTGTTTGTGTTTGCTTAAGCGCATATTAGATGCGTTCGCCGCGCGGGCAGTCTGATGAAAACTATATTTAACATTATAGACGCAATCGGACGTATTGACAACCGCCCGCCGTTTATGCGAGAATACGCTAAACCGAAGACGAAGACGAGTACCCTCCTGTCAATTATCAAAGCGAGTCGCGGGCGGTGTGAGCGCGATATAGGCGAAGGTCGGGAATGGACTTCCGAGGGCGAACCGAAAGGCGTTCCGCAAGGGGCGACCGAGTATGCGAGCCGGAGAATCCTCCGTTAACAAAGATTGCCATATGTCAGTATGGTTGAGGTGGGCGCTATGCGCCAAGCCGGGTGGCACCGCAGGTTGAGAAATTTTCTCCCTGTCCCAGCAAGCAATATGTTGGGACAGGGTTTTTTCTGTCCCTGAAACGAAAGGGGTCTGCAAAATGGAGATACCGTACAAGATCTATCTGGAAGAAAGCGAGATGCCGAAATATTGGTACAACGTCCGCGCGGACATGAAAAAGAAGCCCGCGCCGCTTCTGAACCCGGCGACATTCGAGCCTATGACTGCCGAGGAGCTTGAGCATGTGTTCTGCTCGGAGCTTGTGAAGCAGGAGCTCGACGACACGACTCGCGAGTATCCGATACCCGAAGAGATATTGAATTTCTATAAAATGTACCGCCCGTCGCCGCTCGTGCGCGCGTACTGCCTTGAAAAAAAGCTGAACACGCCAGCGAAGATATACTACAAATTTGAGGGCAACAACACAAGCGGCTCGCATAAGCTCAATTCGGCGATAGCGCAGGCGTACTACGCCAAGGCGCAGGGGCTGAAGGGCGTAACCACCGAAACCGGCGCGGGTCAGTGGGGCACGGCGCTCTCGATGGCGTGCTCGTATTTCGGGCTTGACTGCCTCGTGTACATGGTAAAAGTGTCATACGAGCAAAAACCGTTCAGGCGCGAGGTCATGCGCACATACGGGGCGAACGTCACGCCGTCGCCGTCCGACTCGACGAAGGTCGGCAGGCAGATACTCGCGGAGTTCCCCGGCACGAACGGCAGTCTGGGCTGCGCCATATCCGAAGCGGTCGAAGCCGCGACCACGCGCGACGGCTACAGATACGTGCTCGGAAGCGTGCTCAATCAGGTGCTGATGCATCAGTCGGTCATAGGCATGGAATGCAAGATAGCTCTCGATAAATACGGCGTGAAGCCCGACATGATAATAGGCTGCGCGGGCGGCGGCTCTAACCTCGGCGGGCTTATTTCGCCGTTCATGGGCGAAAAACTGCGCGGCGAGAACGATTATCAGATAATCGCGGTCGAACCCGCCTCCTGCCCAAGCCTGACGAGAGGCGTATACGCATACGACTATTGCGACACGGGCAGGGTGTGCCCGCTTCAGAAGATGTATACGCTCGGCTCGGGCTTCATACCCGCGCCCAACCACGCGGGCGGCCTGCGCTATCACGGCATGAGCAGCGTGCTGAGCGAGCTTTACGACGAAGGGCTCATGGAGGCGCGCAGCGTCAAGCAGACCGAAGTGTTCGCGGCGGCCGAGGAGTTCGCGCGTGTGGAGGGCATACTGCCCGCGCCCGAGAGCAGCCACGCGATAAAGGCGGCTATGGACGAAGCGATCAAATGCCGCGAGACTGGCGTCGGAAAGACGATACTGTTCGGGCTTACGGGCACGGGTTACTTCGACCTGATGGCATACGAGAAATACAATAACGGCGTAATGACGGACTATGTCCCCACCGACGCGGAGCTTCAAAAGGGCTTGGCGGGTCTTCCGAAAATCGGCTGAAAAAGAAAATGCGGGTC
>CAYVPJ010000002.1:120717-162230 GCA_964453505.1 uncultured Oscillospiraceae bacterium
GGCATGATTTCGCCGACCCGCATTATGTTTGCTCACTTCGAGCGCCTTATTTTTATGAACACGCCTATCGCCGTCAAAAGCGCGAGCGCCGCCAGAGAACCGTATATCAGTTTCATTGTGTTCGTAGTTTTTGCTTCGGGCTTGGGCTCTTCCGTCACAGCGCCGGATGAGCGCCTGTAGTTATACAGTGTGTCCGGGAGCAGCAGGTATTCGCCCGATTCGACGCTTTTTAGCGAGTATTTGCCGTCGCCCGCGTCGGTCGCCCTGCCGCACGCCGTCAGCGCGCCGTCTTTGAGTATATACGCCCTCGGCGCGATGTTCGGAAAGCCGTATTCGGAAGGTATCTCAAACTCGATGTCCACATATCCCGATGATTTTACTTCCACGTCCAGCCACAAATGGCTTTCGGGCGCGACTCCCAGAAAGTCGTTCCCGATCAAGTCGGCGGGAATGCCGTCAGTCCTGAACCGCGTCTGATACCTGTACTCGGACAGCGGCCTGTCGAGCATTATGTAAAGCCCGGGCGCGGCGTCGAGCGAGAGCAAACCGTTTGAAACGTCTCGCGAACCCATGTCGGAAAGCCCGTCGCCCTCCAGCCTGTAAAGATATACATAGCTGAGCGAATATTCGCCGTCCAAGTTTATCGTCACGCTGTCCGCTATGGCGGCGTTCGCCGCCGTTATCTCAAAGCACAGGCTTTCGCCCAAACCGTCCGTCGCCTGCGTGTTTATGTTCAGATATTTGAACTTTTTGAGCGTGCTGCTTGTGCGCGCGTCGGCGAGAGCCGCGCGCATTAGCCGCACTTCCGAATTGACCTGCTCCTGAGTTATATCGGTCTCCTGCGAGTATTCGAACGCGACGCCCTCGTTGGCGAGTTGCTTGGCGACGCGCCTGTGCTCCGCGAGGGACACGTTCAACACCCTGCCGCGCAAAATCAGGCGCGTAAACGAGAGCGTTCCGCCGCCGCTCGTTTCAATGCGCAGGCGCACGCCGTCGCGGTCGTCGCATTCTGATGGTATTGCGAACGAGAACTCCGCCCCGCCGCCAGATATTGCGAACTCGCAACCGTCCACAGGCGAAAAGCTGTCGCCGTCTGCGCTTACAAATATCTTTACGCTCATGTCGGCATCGGACGCGATTGTCATATGCGCGCTCATGTCGCGGTAGCCCGCCGCATCGAATGTCAATGTCGCGCCGAAAGCACCGTCGGACGAAAAGACGGGCGTGTAGCCGTCTGCGAGAGACGATATAACGCCATCGTCGCCAGAAAGCGTCGCCGCGTAGCTGAACGCGCCTGAGCTTATGAGCGTTTCGCCGTTCGCGCCCGACATGGGTTTGTTGTTTTTGTCGAGCGCCGCCATGATCGGGATTTCATTATAAACCGCCGTGCAGACAGTGTCCTGCGATAGCGATATAACGCATTCGGGCGCGTCGCTTATCATATCAGAGCCGCAATACCAGCCCTTGAAGTCGTAGCCCGCCCTCTCGCTTGCGAATATCGTGACTGGGCAGCCCTCGAAATACATGCCCGTCCACTCGCCGCCCGAAAAATCGGGCGCGAAGCCGTTTACAAGCACGCCTTCAGAACTGTCGGCGGTCGTTTTTACGGTTATCAGATACGCGTATCTGTCCATTTGCAGAGCGTCGCGAAGCTGCCCGACGATCTGCTCCTGCCTGTTGTTGAAGAAATTCCGTATGCCCTCGACTTGGGAATCGAACTGTTTCAGAGTGTAATCGGGATAATACCGCGCGTAGTTAAGCTCCGCGTATTTACGGTAGTAGGCGGCGTATTCGTCGAGCAATTTGTTGACCTTTTGGGGCGAGCAGTCGAAATTAGATATGTCCATTATGCAGGTCAGAAACTTGTTTCTGTACTCCGCGTTCGTCCACAGCGTCGAGAAAATTTCCTCTTTCAGCAAATACTGCACGGGGGTGGTTGACATGTCGCCCCTGCCGCACGACACGTCCATATCCTGATATATCCAGCGCCAACGCGCGTCGGCGTATTCGCGTCCGCCCACGTCGCGCGTGCGCCACACCGACACGTTCACGTCGTTTTCGTGGTTCAGCCAGTCGGTTATCTGTATGTACAGCCCGCCCGCCAAGTAGTCGGTATAGCTGTCGACATCTATAAGCGCGTTTATCGCGGCGTATTCTGCCTGAGTTTCGCAGGTCGAGCGCGCGATCAAATCGACCGTATTTCTGTAATCGAATCTGTCGCCCGCCACGCCCGCCTTCACGCCGCCGTCCTTTATGAGTATTATGTCGTCAGCCTTGACGTTATAGAAATCGGCGATATACGTTTCGTCCAGATATTCGCGAATGTTATAAAGCCCCCAATACTCGCCGTTCAAAAACAGCGCGCACGCCTCCGAGCGCGCGGTGGGCAGCCCGCGCGCGGATAAGAGCTCGTGCGCGAACGCGTCTATGAAGCACAGAACCTGATTGTTGCCGCCGTTGCGTATGACCAGCTTTTCGCCCCTGACGCTGTCGCCCATATATGTGAAGTCGATGCTCCCGCCGCTCGAATATTCGGAGCGCGCGAACAGCCTGAGCGACTTTTTGGCGTTGAAGCGCGACGTGTTTCCGTGTATGCGCAGCCCGAGCGGTTGGTCGGCCGACAGCGTTCTGTCGCGCTCGAATATGCGCGCCCGCGCCACAATTTCGTTTTCCTTGCCGCGCCCGAGGAAATTTATGGGCAGCAGAAATTTGTTGTAGTCGGGGTTGTAATCTTCGCCTGAAAGCCAGTTTTCGTATTCCGTGCCGAGCACGTATATGCCGTAGTCCTTGTTGAAAAGCGCTTCCGGGTCGGTCGTTATGGACACGACCTTTATGTCGTCGAACGCCTGCCTGTTCTGATAGCCTATGAAATATTCGCCCTGCGCGACTTTGCTTTTGTTTCCGTTTTCGTCAATGGCGACCGCCTTAACGACGGTCGATTTCGGGAGCAGTATGTTGGGCGGCGAATATTCGCCGTATGAAGCGTCCGTCCGCGCCGCGAACACGTTTTTGCGATAGCTCGCGTCGGTCACGCTGATTTCGCCCGTATACGGCGTTGAGTTTTCGTCCGGCTCAGACAAATCGAGCGTGTAGTAGACTTTATACGTCCTGTAAGCGTCTATCGACAATTCAAACCCTGAATCGTAAAACCCCGACGCGTGGGAAAACACGGGCGACGCGACGTATACGGGCTTCACATAGGCGCTTCCGACGGCGTTGGGTTTTAACGGCGTCGCGGCGGTCACGGCGTAAGAGCCGTCCGCCTGCTTCGAATACGTTTCGTCCTTTTCAAGCGCCGGAACTTCCGCGGAGTCTAATATATTTCCTGATTCATCGGACAATATGACTTCGCAGCCCGACGCCGACAGCTTGAACGGAAGCTCGGCCTTGTCTGCGCGCAAAACCAGATAGCCGCCCGCCTCGATCGCGTATCCGTCGAGGCTCGCTATTTGCAGTTTGTCGGAATCGTCGGATATGAACAGACCGTCGAGAGCAAGCGGCGCGTCGGACGGGTTATAAAGCTCTATCCAGTCAGGATATTCGCCGTTTTCCGCCTTATAGCACGCCGCGTTCGACGGGCACACCTCGCTTATTTCAAGCGCGCGAGCCGTGAACGCGGCGCAGAACAGAGCGCACGAAATGACCAGCGCGCGCAGCCATATGCTTCTCAACTGACAGAAATCCCCCGATCAATAATCCTCGTTAATCACCGCGCCGAACGTGCCGCCTGTTATCGTGACGGCTGTAATGGCTGAAATCGGGTCGTCGCCGCACTTTACAGACACGCTGCCGCCCTCGATGAGCACGAAGCCGCGCCCGTCGTCCTCGTCGTTCGTGGACTTCAAGCCGTCGTTTCCGCAGGTGATTTTGATGTTGCCCTCGTATATCTCAACGCTGTCCCTGCCGCGAATGCCGTTGCGCACGGCTTCGATCGTTATGTCGCCGCCCTTTACGCGCAAATCGTCCTTAGACACTATGCCGTCTTTGAAACCGGCCTCTATTTTCAAAGCGCCCGCGCCGGTTATGGTCAAATCGTCCTTTGAATATATGACTCCGTCCGGCTCGCCGTCGGATTCGGTTTTGAATATCGCGCCGCCCGTGAGCGTGTTGACAGTGTAATCGTCGAGCACAAGCGAGAAGCGCGGTTTGCAGCGCAAAACGTATATGGCGGGGCCTGTCTCGCAGTGAATGGACGCGTTATTCAGGTGCAGCCTGATCTTGTCTTCGATTTCGGAATCGATTATTACTTGCCCGTCCGAAAGCGAGCCGTACAATACGTATTCGCCGGGGAGCGTTATCGTGATGGTCGAGCCGCTCACAAGCAGACCCGGCGCGTCGCATGTTATGCCGTCGTCGGAAAGGGTTATCGGTATGATTTCAGCCACGGCGACTCCCGCCGTCAGAACAATCAGAGCCAGCGCCAGCGCCGCGAGTTTTTTCATGTTGTAACATACCCTTCTTAACTCTTATTTTCCATATTCATTATAACAGCGCGCGGCTTATGTGTCAATCGACCAATCATAACGCGTCAGGGCAATCGCTTACGAAAAACTCCGGGGATGCTCGAAGGGGGCGCACCCCCTTCGACTTCAATCGTACCGGCGGCATGTACGCCGGGGCGGGCGGTTTTCCGAAGTTTACGTAGGAAAACAACCCGTGTCCCGGCGCCGCCCGGAAATTTTCGCAAAAATTTCAGGCGCCGTCCCCGTTCCCCTCGCAATCGCTTACGGAAGCTCCGCAGAGTTTCCGTAAGCGATTGCCCTGCATAACGCGCGAAAGCGTGAATAAATAAAGTTTTGATTGACCGCGAGATAAAAGTATACTATAATCCGTGTGTAAACGAACAGCGTGCGTTTCCGCGCGAAAGCGCGGCTTCCCTTCGGGGAAGCTAAGGGAACCGAGTGAGATTCTCGGACGATCCCAGTCACCGTGAAGCGGACGAAAGAGCAATATGTCACTGCGAATATGCGGGAAGACGCTTGAGTAGGTTGAGGCAAAGTCGGGAGACCTGGTTGCGCATAACGCTCAAACCGAGCATTGCTCCTGGGAAGGGGACATGCGAAAGGAATAGCCGTCGCTATTCTCTTTTGCCGTTCCCTGCGGGGGGAACGGCATTCTTCTTCCTCGCGAAACAGCCGTTCGTTTATAAATAAAATGAGGGGGAGAAGAACATGAAACACCTGAAACTCCTGGTCGCGCTCATCTGTCTCGCCGTATCCCTGTCGACGTTCGCGCTCGCGGAATCGGATTCCTCAGTTACCGTCACCGACATGACGGGGCGCGAGATCACTCTCGCCAAGCCCGCAGAGCGCATAGTGGCGCTCACGGCTTCCGACTGCGAAATACTCTGCGCCATAGGCGCGGGCGAGTATCTGGTCGGGCGCGGCGAATACTGCGATTACCCGTCGGAGGTTCTCGAAGTTCCTTCCGTGCAGTCGGGCTACGAAACGAACGTAGAGCAGATAATAGCGCTCAAGCCCGACGTGCTTCTGATGAGCGCGATGGCTCAGACACAGGAACAGGTAAAGGCGCTGACCGACGCGGGGATCGCGGTCGTCGTATCGGACGCGAGCGACATAGAGGGCGTATACGCGGCGGTCGAAATGATAGGCGCGCTGATGGGCAGGAACGAAGCGGCCACGCAGGTCGTCGGAAACATGAAGGCGACGTTTGAGGAAGTCGCGTCTTTAGAGCCGGGCGACGGAAGCGAAACCGTATACTTCGAGGTTTCGCCGCTTCAATACGGGCTGTGGACGGCAGGAACGGGCACGTTCATGGACGAGATAACCGCGATGCTCGGCTTGCGAAACTGCTTTGCGGATGTTGAGGGCTGGGCGGAAATATCCGAGGAACAGATAATACAGCGCGACCCGGACTACATCGTCACCATTTCGATGTATTACGGCGAAGGCCCAACCCCGGCGGAAGAAATACTCGGCCGCGCCGGCTGGGAGAACATGAAAGCCGTCAAAAACGGCGCAGTTTTGAACCTTCAGAACAACGAGCTGTCGCGCCCCGCGCCCCGACTCGCAGATGGCGCAAAAATGATGCGCGACTTCATAGCCGATATACGCGCGCGGCATTAAGCAACCGACAAAAGGAGTTTTGAGAGCATTGAAGAAGCGCGAAGGGTTCGGCGTCGCCGGATACGTCGTATTCTCGACGGTAACGCTGTTCACGGTCGTATTGTGCGTATCCGTCGGGAGCGTCAGCCTGCCCTTCGCGGACACGCTGCGGGCTATATTCAGAGCCATATTCGGCGGCCTATACCTGCCTGTCACGGAAGCGCTGCGGGACGCGCTTAAAACAGCGCCCGTTGAAATAAGCCCGCCCTTCATCGAAACTCTGCAGGGCGTATTCCTTAAAATTCTGGAATCGGCAGTGCCCGAAACCATAAACCAATCGGCGATAATACTGTCTATCAGGCTTCCGCGCGTGTTGTGCGTGGCGCTCGTCGGCTCATCGCTGTCGCTGTGCGGCGGAGCTATGCAGGGTTTGCTCAAAAACCCGCTCGCGGACGGTTCTACGCTGGGCGTATCGGCGGGGGCGAGCCTCGGCGCGGTGATAGCCATTGCGTTCGGCTTCACGCTGCCCTCGCTCCCGTTCGCAGGGCGGACGGTGCTGGCGATACTGTTCGCGTTTGCGTCGCTTTTGATTATACTTTCGCTCGCGTACAAGCTCGATTATTCGCTTTCAACAAACACGATAATTTTGATAGGCGTGATATTCTCGATGTTCGCGTCGAGCGCGATGAGCGTAATAATAACGTTCGCGGCCGATAAAGTGATAAACATAACGTTCTGGACGATGGGCAGTCTTTCGGACAGCAGCTATAAAAACGCGCTTATGCTTTTCATAGCGCTGGCGGGCTTCGGAGGCGCTATACTGTTAAACGCGCGGGAACTCAACGCGTTCGCCGTGGGCGAGGACAACGCGCGGCATATAGGCGTGAACGTGAGGCGCGTGAAGCTCACTATACTCATATGCGCGTCCGCGCTCATAGGCGTGTGCGTGTCCGTGGGCGGCACAATAGGCTTCGTGGGGCTTGTCACGCCGCACGTTGTGCGCCTGATTTCAGGACCCAACCACAAACGCCTGCTGCCCGCCTGCGTATTCGGCGGCGCGACGTTTCTGATGCTGTGCGACCTCGCGGCAAGGGTCGTGCTCAACCCGCGGGTGCTGCCTATAGGCGTAGTTACGTCGCTCGTGGGCGCGGTTCTGTTCGTGTTCATATTCTATTCCACGCGGAGGAAGGGCAATGCTTGAGGCGCGGGATCTTTATGTGAGATACGGTTCGCTGACCGTGCTGGACGGCGTATCGTTTAATGTGGACGTCGGCGACTGGCTTATGATCGTCGGGCCGAACGGCGCGGGCAAGAGCACAATCATAAACGCGGTCACTCAGTGCTGCGCGTATACGGGGCAGGTGCTTCTTAACGGAACGGACGTAAAAACGCGAAAGCCTAACGAACTGGCGCGCGAAATGGGCACGCTTGCGCAGAATCATTACGTCGGCTATTCGTTTACGGTCGAGGAGGTCGTGTCCCTCGGGCGCTACGCGTATTCAAAGGGCATTTTCTCCGCGCGCGGCGACGACGACGAGTTTATGGTCGAGCGGGCGCTCGCCATGACGGGCATGGCGGATTTGAGAAAGCAATCTGTTCTTACGCTCTCTGGCGGCGAATTGCAGCGGACGTTTCTGGCGCAGGCGTTCGCGCAAAACCCAAAGCTGCTCTTGCTCGACGAGCCTACGAATCATTTGGACTTGAAATATCAGAGGCAGATATTCTCGCTTATACGCGAATGGCTAGACGCGGGCGGGCGCGCCGTCGCGTCGGTCGTACACGACCTGAACATCGCGCGCGCATACGGCACGCGCGCGCTCATGTTAGACGGCGGCAGGGTCGTTTCGCTGGGCGGCGCAAAAGAGGTGCTGAACCGCGAAAATCTTCAGAGGGTATACGACATGGACGTTTACGGCTGGATGCGCCAAATGCTCTCTCAGTGGCAGGATTGATCACTCCGACTTTTTCGCGCGGCTTTCGATGTCGCGAATGCGCACCTGCTCAGGGTCGTTCATGGCGGGCAGTCCCGCCGCGCTGACCGCGTTTTTCCAGATGCGGAAGCGCGATTTTATGAGCGCGGCGGAGGGTACTTCCGAAACGGACGGCGTGCGCCCAAGCTCCCGCGCTTTGTCTATGAGCGGCTTCAATATCTCCATGTCGCGGTCGGTCGGCCGCGATTCCTGCTTTTTGGGCTTCATACGCTATAAATCCCCCGCGCCTTTTGCACCATTTTATACAGCCTGCCGCGCGATGTCAATATTGCGCTCAGGTATGAAATGCGATATAATTATAGCAAGACGGTTTTCGGAGGTTGAAATATGAAGTTTTATTTGGGGCACTGGATGATAAAGCCCGAAATCGAACCTTTATACGCCGTAGAGGCGTATTCCGTGCGCAACGATTCAGGCGCTCTCGAGGTGCTCGCGCCGACGTCGCGCGTGTATAACAGGGGCTGCACGATGACGGCGGCTCTGAACGTGCGGCTGTCGTCGCCGGCGGAGGGCGTTGTGCGCGTAGACTGCGTGCATCACAAGGGCAAGCGCGACACAGGGCCGTTCGTCGAGCTGTTTGAAAGCCCCGCCGACGTTGTAATCGAAGAAAACGACGGGTTCGCGAGCCTGACGAGCGGCTGTCTGACCGCGCGCGTCATGAAGAAAGCGGGCGGCTGGGGGCTGGATTTCATATCTGGCGGCGTTCGGCTGACCGGGACGGGCGAAAAGTCGCTCGCGTACATGCGAGACACGTCGAGCGGGCGCGCTTATATGACCGAACAGCTCGACTTGGGCGTGGGCGAATACATATACGGCTTGGGCGAGCGCTTCGGCGCGTTCGTGAAGAACGGGCAGGTCGTCGAGATGTGGCAGGGCGACGGCGGCACAAGCTCGGAGCTTGCGTATAAAAACGTGCCGTTCTATATGTCCAACAGGGGTTACGGAGTGTTCCTGAACGATCTGGGCGACGCGTCGTTCGAGGTAGGCAGCGAGAACGTCGAAAAGGTGCAGCTGTGCCGCGAAGGCGAACGGATAAGCTATATGATTATCGCGGGACCTACGCCTAAGGATGTGCTCGAAAGATATACGCGCCTTACGGGGCGACCCGCGCTGCCGCCCGCGTGGTCGTTCGGCCTGTGGCTGAGCACTTCGTTTACGACGAACTACGACGAGCAGACGGTGACGGGGTTCATACAGGGCATGGAAGAAAGGAGCATACCGCTTTCGGTGTTCCACTTTGACTGCTTCTGGATGAAGGGCTTCGAATGGGTCAACTTCACATGGGATTCCGACACGTTCCCCGACCCCGCCGGAATGCTCGCGCGGTATAAAGCGCGGGGACTGCGCATTTGCGCGTGGATAAACCCGTATATCGCGCAAAACTCAATAGCGTTCGACGAGGCGGCAAAGCGCGGCTTCCTGCTCAAAACAGAGTCCGGCGACGTGTGGCAGACCGACCTGTGGCAGGCGGGCATGGGCATAGTAGATTTCACGAACCCGGCGGCCTGCGAATGGTATAAAGACAAGCTGCGCCCGCTCATCGCGCAGGGCGTGGACTGCATAAAGACCGATTTCGGCGAGCGCATACCCGTTAAAAACGTGAAATGGTTCGATTCGTCCGACCCCGTCAAGATGCACAATTACTATTCTTTCATATACAACAAATGCGTGTTCGGGCTGCTCGAAGAGCTTCGCGGCAAGGGCGAAGCGGTCGTGTTCGCGCGTTCGGCGACGGCGGGCGGGCAGCGCTTCCCGTGTCACTGGGGCGGCGACAACACCGCGAATTACGTGTCCATGGCGGAAACGCTGAGGGCGGGTCTGAGCCTGTCGGCGTGCGGCTTCGGCTTCTGGAGTCACGACATATCGGGCTTCGAGTCGACCGCTCCGGCGCACGTATACAAGCGCTGGTGTCAGTTCGGGCTGCTTTCGTCGCAGTCGCGCCTGCACGGCTCAAGCTCCTACAGAGTGCCGTGGCTTTTCGACGACGAAGCGTGCGACGTGCTGCGCAAGTTCACGCGCCTGAAATGCAGGCTGATGCCGTATCTCTACAGGGTAGCGATCGACGCTCACGAGACGGGCGCGCCCATGATGCGCGCGATGTTCATAGAGTTTCCGTCCGACCGCGCGTGCGAAACGCTCGACAGGCAGTATATGCTGGGCGAAAGCCTGCTAGTAGCGCCCGTGTTTTCAGAGGATGGCACGGTCGAGTATTACCTGCCCGACGGCGAGTGGACGCACCTGCTCGACGGGCGCGCGGTCACGGGCGGGCGCTGGCTCAAAGAGAAATACGACTTCATGTCGCTGCCGCTGTGGGTGCGCGAGAACACGGTTCTGCCCATAGGCTCATGCGACGACAGACCCGACTACGATTATGCGGAAGGGCTGACGCTCAACCTGTACTTCATAAAGGACGGCGCGTCAATAGAAACGAGAGTGCCCAAGACAGACGGTACAATAGCCGAAACAATCAGGACGGAGCGCACGGGCGACGTTATCACCGTTTCTTCGCGCGCCGCGCGGGTGATTTCGGGTTCGGGAAGTGTGAAGTGATATGCGCGTAGTCGTCGGCATGTCGGGCGGCGTGGATTCCTCGGTCGCGGCGTATCTGCTGAAGCGCGAGGGGCACGACGTTATAGGCGTGTTCATGAACAACTGGGAGGAAAAGGACGAAAACGGCGCGTGCACGTCCGAGCGCGACTGGGCGGACGTGAGAAGCGTGTGCGACGCGCTCGACATACCCTATTACTCCGTGAATTTCGCGAAGGAATACCGCGAGCGCGTGTTTTCGCGGTTTCTGGACGAATACAGAAAAGGGCGCACGCCGAACCCCGACGTTCTGTGCAACCGCGAGATAAAATTCGCGCCGCTGCTCGACTTCGCTTTGTCTCTGGGCGCGGAAAAGCTCGCGACCGGGCATTTCGCCAACGTCGCGTTCAGGCGCGAAAAATACAGGCTTCTGCGCTCGCGGGACGAAAACAAAGACCAGACATACTTTCTGTGCCTGCTCAATCAGGCGCAGCTTGAAAAAACGATGTTCCCGGCCGGAAACATGACGAAGCCGGAGATACGCGAGCTTGCTAAGAAGAACGGCATACCCGTTTACGACAAAAAGGACTCGACCGGCGTGTGCTTCATAGGCGAACGCGATTTCAAAAAGTTTTTGCAGGGCTATCTGCCCGCGCAGCCGGGCGATATACGCACGGAGGACGGAACGGTCGTCGGCAGGCACGACGGGCTTATGTATTACACTCTGGGTCAAAGGCGCGGACTGGGCATAGGCGGCAGGGGCACGTGCGAGCGCTGGTTCGTAATAGAGAAGAATCTTTCGGAGAACGCGCTCATAGTATCTCAGGGCGCGGACAGCCCCCGCCTGTACTCGCTTGCGACGGCGGCGGAGGAAGCGAGCTGGATAGCGGGCGAACCTCCCGAAGCGGACGGGCGCGCGTATAAATGCATGGCGCGCCTGAGGCACAGGCAGCCGCTCACGCCGGCTTATATAACGGTGAGCGGAAATGACGTGCATATCGAGTTTGAGGAAAAGCAGCGCGCCGTAACGCCCGGTCAGGAAGTCGCGTTCTATTCAGGCGACGAGTGTTTGGGCGGCGCGACAATCAAGTGAGTAAAGGGGTGACACGCTGTGAAAAGGACTCTCGCGGCATTGCTGGCAATCATGATCTCTCTCTTGGCTCCCGCGTTCGCGGAAACGGACGACATGGCGAGGCTCGAAGCGCTGATCGAGGAACTGCGCGCTGAAGTCGAGGCGCTCAGGCAGGAGCTTCGCGCCCAGAGCGACCCGACGGTCATCGCGAAGTTCGACGGCGGTGAGATACACTTTACGGACGTATATTCGGAGTATGAGGACATACGCGATATGTACGACCTGTTCTATCAGTCGTCGCTCGAGGAAAACCCGACGGAAGCGCTTGAATTGCAAATGCAGATTGCGCGTGAGCTTGCTGAGAAGGCGGTCATAGACGCGCATCTTGAGCAGGCGGGCGTGTCGCTGCTTTCAGATGAACAGTTGTCAGAGATCGACGCGAGGGCTGAGCGGACGCACGGCGAGCTGAGCGCCGATTACGACGAGGAACTGCTCAAAGAGATAGGCTGCGACGTCGAATCGCTAAAGCGCGAATACACAGAGGAAGCGCTGTCGCTCGCGAGAATAAAGTATGTGGCGGGCGAAGTCAACGTGACAGACGAATATTTGAGCGATATGTACGAGGAATACGCGCTCGCGGACGAGAAATATTTCACCGAAAACCCCGACGAGTTTTCGTTCGAGCTTACATACGCGGGCTCGCTCATAACATGGTATCCTGAGGGCTATCGCCGTATAAGAAAGCTGCTCGTGCCATTTACGGACGAACAGCTCGAGGAGCGCGACGAAATCATATTCGCGCTCGGTTCAGCAGAGACCGACGATGAGCGTGAACGGCTCAACGCCGAGCTTGACGGCGTTTACGCGCGGCTGACCGACGCGGCGAACGCCGTGCGCGAAAGGGTCGCGGCGGGCGAAAAAATCGTGGATTTGCTTAACGAATACACGCAGACAGACGACTTTCTGACCGCAGACCCCAAGCAGGGCGTCGTGGTCACGGAGGGCTACGCCTATATAGACCAAAACGTCGTTTTGGCGGCGATGGCGCTTGAAAACATAGGCGACGTGAGCGCGCCCGTCAGAGTGGACGCGGGCTATGTCATAATCGAATACGTCTCGGACGTCACTCCGGGGCGCGTGCCGTTCGAAGAAGTGAAGGACGAGCTGTACGATATAGCGTATGAGACGCTCGAATACGCGCAGTACGCTCAGAACGCGGCGGCGCTCATGGAAGCGGCGAACGTCGAGTATTTCTTCGCGGGGCTTAACTGACGATATTTTCGCGCCTACTCAATAAACACCGCGCTGTACCAGTTTTGTTCCTCCGCGTCTGCGTCAGCAAGCGTGCGCAGGGGCAGACCTAGATTATGGACGGTTTTGTACACGTCGATGCCCACCGAGTGGAACGCGGGGCGCGCCGAGTGCATGTTTCGGCAGGGCAGGCCGTCCTCGGCGGCGCATTTCTTGCACAGCGAGCAATCGCTCAATGAAAACGCGAAGTAGTAGCCGTCGCGGTACGCCTCGCCCTCGATTTTGAACGATATGCGCTGCGAAAGCGCCTTATCGTGCGCGTGGATTATTATGCCGCGCTTATACCGCGAAAACATTTCGCGGTATTCGCTCATAGAGGGGCTGCCGCTCCTCGAGGGGCAGGTGTGATTTTTGCCCCAGCTGTCGCAGCCGTACATGCATTTTAGCAATGTGCGACTGTCGAAGCATATGTCGCCTATTGAAAACTCAACGGCGTCGGCCGCGCCCATCTCGAGCGCCGAAAGCACATATTTTTGCATTTGTGGAAACCCTCCGTTTCAGTCTTCGCGGCTTATTATGTCGGCAAGCTCGTCTGAGAGGTCCGCGCCCTCGCGCGGATCGGCCTCGATGTTAAGAGCGTAGGCGAACGCCGACTTGGTTTCGAAGTTCACGCCCACGGACGACGAATACCCCAAGTCGCCCCCGTCGTGGGTATACACATTTTGGTTTTTGCCCCAGCCGAAGCCGTAGCCGTTCACCATTTTGAAGCACTCCTGCCAGCTCTCTTTGGATATGAGCCCGCCCGCGAGCACGCAGTTGAGCCACAGGCACATGTCACCTGCGGTCGTGCATATAGAGCCTTCGCCGGTTTTGAAGTGCGCCTTGCCCATGTTGAATATCTCGCCGCCGAAATCGCAATAGCTCGGCGCGTCGGAATAATCCGCGCCGAGCACGGTATGGTTCATCGAGAGCGGCTCGAATATGCGTTTTTTCATGAACTCCGAAAGCGGGGTCTGAGCGCGGCGCGCGACGATTTCGCCAAGCAGCATATAGTTTGTGTCGGAGTATTCGTATCTCTCGCCCGGCTCGAAATTGAGCGGTTCGGAGTTCACGATTTCAAGAAAATCGGCGACGGAGCATTTTTCGGGCGCGCAGGCCTTTGTAACTAATATCTCAAAATCGCGGTCGCTCAAATCGAACTCCGCGCGCCGCGCCCTCAGGCGGTCGTCAATAAGCACCAGCTCGTGGGGTATGCCCGACGTCATATTGAGCATTTGCCTGAGCGTCATTCTGTCGGCGTGCGCGTATTCGGGCACATATGCGATAAGTTTTTCGTCTATGTCTATAAGCCCTTCCTCGCGAAGCATCATCACGCACGCCGCGGTGAACTGCTTTGTGACGCTCGCGATATACGTTTTCGTGTCGACCGTATACGGAATCCCGCGCTCCCTGTCCGCCATTCCGCGCGCCGTGTTCAGAACGGTCTCGCCGTTTCTTGTGACGCACACCGTTCCGTTAATGTCAAAGCCGTCAAGCGCATTTATGATGTCTGATGAACGCATTTTTTGTCTCCTTACAGATATTCTGCGGGCGACACCGTGAACGCGTGGTTTCCGCGCGTCGCGCCCGGCGGAGTTTTGATCGTAATCATGTAGCCGCCGCCCTTAGGCTGAAAATCGCAGGCGAGGTCGCCCTCCCATGACAGCTCAACGTCGCCCAACGCGAGCGCGCGCTCGCCCCTCTTTTCGGGACGGCGCGGCGTTATGAAGTGGAACGCGACTTCGTCGGCGGGCGCGTCGAGGTCGAACGCCTCGATTATGCGAGCGCGCTTGTCCATGGGCGACAGCATAATCGAACGCTGCCACGAGAGCACGCCCGCCGCGTCGGGAAAGCTGTCCGCTATGTTTATTGAGATATACGTAAACGCGTCCTCGCCGCGCATGTCCGCGTCGCGCGCGCCGCCGAACGATTCGATGGGATATATGCCGTTCACGCTCGGCAGGGAGTGCATGTCGGCGGTCGGATACGCAAGCCCCATGTCGGCGAACACGGGTCTGTCTTTGTAGTAAAGCTGCATATCGCCCGCGTCCGAATGCCCGACAGTGCGCGAGCCGCCCGTAAGCGCCGCGCGGAAGCCCGACGCGGCGGACACAAGCAGCATACTCGCGCGCAGAAACACGCGCTCGCGGTATGGGAATATGGCGGCCTGCGCCTTGTACGCGCGCTTCAAAAGCGCGCCCAGCACGAGCGCCGTCGCGGATTCAGAGCCGCTCAAATCGCTTCCGAGCGCCGCGCCCAAGCGCCTGAGATCTGAATTGTCGGCGCTTTCGGCTATGCGGAACAGCGTCTCTCCCGAAAGCGCGCATTTCGCGTCGCCGTCGGGGTTTACGAACCTGCCGCCGCCCATGTGCGCCGACACGGCGAAATCGCACAGGCGCAGAAATTTAGCGTCGTTTCTGACGTCGACCTCGCCGCCCGTCGCCAGCAGGAGCAACGTCGCCGCGTCCGAAAACGCCTCGCAGTCGCTCTGCCAATATTCGAGACCCTTTGGGTGAAAACCGTCGGATGGCAGACAGCGCAATATCTCGTCGAGCGTTATAAGGCAGCGGCGAATGCCCGTCCAGCGCCTGCGGTCGTCGCGGCACGCGAGTATGAACGCCGAAAACAAGGCGCAAACGGCGTTGGCGGCGAAGTCGCTCTTGGCGCTCGCCCACGCGGGCGCGTCGCTTTTGAGAAACGGCGCGAACACGCGGCGCGTGAGCTCGCGCTCTATGCGCGCCAAAACGACGGGCGCGATTTCGGCTATCGAGCCTCCCGCGAGCTGATACGTCCACGCGAGCAGGCACGAAGTCGCAAGCGCAGAGCCGTCCGCGTCGCGCTCGGCTTCGGAGTTTGCGTCGCGAGTCTCGCCCCACGAGCTTTCCTCGCATATGAGCCACGCGATGTCAATGATTTTTTCGCAAAATTCGGAAAAACCGGCGGCGCAGCCGCCCAGCACGAGCCTAATCAGCATATCGCGCCGCGCTGCCTTCGTGTCCGCGTAGTCGGGTCTGCCCGCCGCGAGGTCGGACAGCAGGCATACAGGCACGGGCGTTCTGAGCGCCTTGCGCGCCCTGTCGATAAGCCCGTTGCGCGTTTCCGCGTCGATTTCGCCCCACGCGTCCATGTTCATAAGCGTCGCGGGCTTGGCGGGCAGCAGTCTGTACAGTATTTCGTTGAGATGATTCGCGAACATACGCAGTCACCCCGTATGATTATATGGAAACTTCGCGATTCTCCGCGGCGGAGACGCGGGCGGCCTCGAGCACGCGCTGCAATTTTACGCCGTCTTCAACAGAGGGCGACGGGCGCTTATCGTGAGCGACGCATTCCAGGAACGAATAGTAACAGTGTATGTGTCCCCTGTCCCAGCCTATCGCGTTTTTCGGCGGCAGGAAAGCGCCGGCGGGTTTTTCATAGCGCCCGACGCACTCTATTCGCGTGAAGCCGCGCAGCCCGCCCAGCGGCGCTTCGGGCACGGTGTTGTCGAAGAAATAGAGCCAATTGGGGTCGCTCAGGCTGAACCTGAGAGAGCCCTTCTTGCCGTATACCTCGATTGAAAGCTCGTCGTTCGCGCCGGTCGATATTTTAGAGGCTTCGACAGAGCCGAGCACTCCCGACGGCATACGCAGCGTTATGAGCGCGTGGTCTTCCGCCAGATCGCGCTCCGTGCCGCCCTGTTTGGTGGGGCGCTCTGAATACAGCGTGCGCGTCTGACAGGACATGCTCGCAGGGTATCCGCACAGCCACGCGAGCAGATCGAGCGCGTGAGACGCGAGGTCGAGTATTACGCCGCCCTGCGACTGCTGCTTCCAGCCTATCGGGCGGTTTTCGTCAACAGAGCCCGAATGCAGATAGCGCGCCTGACAGCATATGACTTCGCCTATCGCGCCCGAATCGCAAAGCTGCTTAGCGCGCATGGTGGCGGGCAGGAAGCGGTTGTTCATAACCATTTGGGTCTTTACGGGCGAGCCTGCGCACGCCTTTTCGATTCTGAGGGCGGACTCGAGCGTCACGGCGAGCGGCTTGTCTATGTATACGTGCTTGCCCGCGTTTATCAGCGCGACCGCCATCTCCTCGTGCATGTCGTTCGGAGTGCACACAGACACGACCTGTATATCGTCGCGCGTTAGTATATCGCGCCAGTCGGTCGTATAGCTTTCGAAGCCCAGCAGCTCCTTGGCTTCGCGCGCGGGTTCTTCGCGGCGCGAACACACGCAGCGCAGCTTGGGCGTGAAATCTATGTTTTGATACATAAGCGGAATGCATCGAAGCGAGTGGGCGTGCGCGCGCCCCATAAAGCCCCAGCCGATGATTGCCGCGCCTATTTCTTTCATAAGCAAAACCTCCCCCGATTATTTCAAGTATAACATAACGATGCGCCGGCCGAAGCCCGCCTAAATATTAAATAATTGTGACAACAGGTAAGACGGTTGTAATAATTTGCCCCTTCTGCTATAATTCTGTCACAGACATTATGCGCTCAGGCGCCGACTCAATAAAGGTGGTAATAGTATGCAGGCGGTCTACTCAAACTACTTTACAACCTCAGACAGAGATTCGAAAAACACGCTCACAAAGCATTTCAAGCAAAAGGACGTTTTCGTGCGCTCCGAAAAGCGTTCGCCATATGACGATTCTTCGGCGAGCCCGCGTAAAAGCCCTAAGGACAAAGGTCCGACGGCAGGCATTGCGTATATGGCGCTCACGCTTCTTTTGCTGATGGTTTTGTATCCCGTGGGTCTGTTTCTGCTGTGGGCGCGCCGTTTGCGCTGGAGCGTCGCCGCGAAATTGTTGCTGACTGTTACGACGGCCGTAATATTTTGCGCGTTGGTGGCGTTCCTCATAAACTTCGAAACCGACAACCCAATGATCAAAAACATGCAGGAAAGCGTGAGCGACGGGCTTTCATACATAAACGAATACACGGGCGCAGGCGTTGACGCGGCTATAGGCTGGCTTTCGGACAGATATGACGACGGCATCGAGAATCTGGAACACATATGGAACGCGGTCGACGGGCACGTCGCTGAAAAATATCTGAGCCTGTACGACCATGTGGACGAAGACATAAAGGCCGTTAAGGTAGATTTGCCGCTGGCGGTCATACAGAAATATCGCGACATAACCGACACGCCGTATTCGGGCGGCAAAAAGGCGAACACTGCCGCCACGCCCGACCGCGCGAACGAAACGGTTAAGATCGAGCCCACGGCGCAGCCGACCGCGACCGTGCCCCCGACGGTCGCCCCGAACGTCACGCCTACCGCCCCTGCGGAAACGGCGGCGGCTAACGCGAGCACGACCCAAGGCGAAGCGACCGTTGAGATGCCCCCGATAATGGACATAGCGTCCGCGCCCGTATACTATTACGACACAGGCGTGAGCTACCATTCGGCGGCGGATTGCAGCCCGATGACGAACGCCCCTATGCGCACGCTCATGTCCGCGCAGACAATGGGTAAAACTCAGTGCGAAAAATGCCAGCCGCTTCCGCTGAGCGCGCTCGACTACACCGATTATCTGTGGGGCGACGCGGTTCACATGGCGCACACCACTATCAACTGTTCGAAATTCTCGGGCGAAGGCTATGAAGTGATAGGCTTCAAGGCGCTGTTCGCGAGCGACTATTCGTATTGTGAGGAGTGCAAGGCCGACATAGTGTACGAATTGAAGGGCGGCCGCGACGCGTCGACAGTCGTGTCTACGCCGAACGCAAGCGGCTCGTCCGCCGCGAATCAGTCTCTGGGCGCGTTCACGACGCGTCAGAACGCATCGGTTTCGCTTCCCGAAATAAAGGACGTGTCTCTCGCGCCCGTGTTCTTCACAAACGGCGGCAAGTGGTATCACGCCACGAGCAACTGCCAGAAAATGATGAACGCCGTCTCGCACACATTGGGCGAGGCGAAGGACGCGAACAAGCTGGTTTGCGACGTGTGCGGCGTCATTCCGCTGAGCATGTTGGACAGCGAACACTACCTGTGGCTCGACGTAGCGCACACCGCGCACACGACCGACGAATGCCGAATGTTTGCGCAGGGCAAGTATACTGTGCTGCCGTATGAGGACATATACGGCAAAAACTACCCGTTCTGCGAAGCGTGCGGCGCGAAGGAATGCTTGGCTTACATAGAGCAGAACAAGCTGCAATTCACGATAAACAGCGAAGGCCTCGACGAAGCCACGTTGGCTTTGTACGAATATGAAAAGACGATCACGGTGTATTACGGCGACAACAGCCGGAAATACCACTCCGACGCGGACTGCATGTATATGACGGACGCGAAGTACAGAAAGACGCTTTACATGGCACTGCACGTTGACAACAAACAGCGCTGCTCGATTTGCTCGGCTATAACCGAGGAAGACGCCATGCGCCAGATGTCGGCGGGAATGTAGCGGCGCCGATATAGACTGAGGAAGCTGTCGCGGGCGTTTTCCCCGCGGCAGCTTCCTGTTTTGATTGGCAAACTAAGTGAGAAAAACTGTCGGGCGGTGGATTTATGGATTGGCGGGAGCGCACGGCGCGATTGATAGGGCGGGACGCGGTCGAGCGTCTGAGCGAAAAGAAGGTCGCGGTTTTCGGGCTGGGCGGCGTGGGTTCGTATGTGGTAGAGGCATTGGTTCGCGCGGGCGTGGGCGGCTTTCTGCTCGTAGACGACGACGTTGTGGACGTTACGAACATAAACAGGCAGCTTATAGCCACTACCGCGACGGTCGGTATGCCGAAGGCGGAAGCGGCGAAGGCGCGCGCATACCTGATAAACCCGAACGCCGAAATTGACGCGCGGCATATGTTCTATGACGAATCGACAGCCGATTCAATCGATCTGTCGGTTTACGACTGCGTGGCTGACTGCATCGATTCGGTCTCTTCGAAGCTTGCGCTCATAGAACGCGCGCGGGCGGCGGGCGCGAATATCGTAAGCTGTATGGGCGCGGGCAATAAGCTCGACCCGACGAAATTCGAAATAGCGTATATAGAGAACACGAGCGTTTGCCCTCTCGCGAGGGTTATGCGGCGCGAGCTTAAAAAGCGCGGAATCGAACGCGTGAAGGTTGTGTACTCACGGGAAGAACCGAGAAACGCGGAAGTCGGGCGCGCGCCCGCGTCAATATCGTTCGTTCCGGCGGCGGCGGGGCTTGCGCTGGCGAGCGAAATAGTGAAGGAGCTGGTTTTGAGCGAATGAACGATTTTTCAAACATAAACAGGATTATCGTGATAGGCTCGGGCGGCGCGGGCAAGACGACTCTCGCTTTGAAACTCGGCGAAATCGCGCGTCTGCCCGTGGTTCACTTAGACAGGCTGTTCTGGAACGGTCACTGGACGCACGTCGAGAAAGACGAATTCGACGCGGCGCTAATGCGGGAGCTTGAAAAGGACAAGTGGATAATCGACGGCAATTTCGGAATGACGCTCGAAACGCGGCTTTCTTATTGCGATCTGGCGCTGTATCTCGATTACGCGCCGCTTCTGTGCGTGCTCGGCGTTCTGAAAAGGGTGGCGCGCTACTACGGCACGACGCGCCCCGACATGGGCGGAGACTGCCCCGAAAAGTACGACTTCGCGTTTCTGAAGTGGGTGTATACGTTCAGGCGCAATAACAGGGATAATTATCTGAAAACGCTCGCTGAGTCTGGGAAGCGGTATATAGTGTTCAGGAATAGAAAAGACTGTCGTCTGTTTTTAGAAGATTTATCGAGGTATTTTAATACTTAAGTCTGTATATTACAGACCGTTGTCTGTATATATAATGTTATTCGATTCTGCATTCAGACTTTCGTCTGTTTTTGTTGTTGTTATTTAAGACCATTGTCTGTAAATTAAGATATATTCGATGCTGGTTTTATACTATGGTCTGTTTTACAGATTGTTATTGAACGAAGCACATATGCCATGGAAATCAGTAATTGGGTATACTCACGAAATGATACATTAGCGACCATAGTCTGTTATACAATTATCGTTTGATATAATTACAGACCATGGTTTGTTGTTTGTTTTTTTCCAGACCGCTGTCTGTTTTATATATCAATTTATGCTCAATTACAGACTATGGTCTTTACATATAAAGACCGCATTCTTCTTTTAACCGACAAATATCTTCGTATTCAGACTATAGTCTCTTTATTAAAGACCATTGTCTTTTATTCATGTACAATTTAATTTACTATACAGACTTAAGTCTTTTTGAATAAGACTATAGTATTTTATTTGCGATTTGTAGACGATATTTACATACTTCGGTCTGTTTTACCAACAATAAAACAGCGCGACACGGTTTTCAGGCGTGCGCGCCGTTGTATACGGTTATCCGTTATTCGGCTTCCGGGAGAGTGGCTTCCGGCATTGTGGCTTCGGCGGGCGTGGCTTCCGCAGAAGTGGCGGGGTCGGGCGAGGCATCGGCTTTTTCGTTGAAGTATACGGTTATTTCGCCCGTCGCGCCGACGCTTCCGTCGTATGGGGTTATTATTACGACGTCGTCAGACGGCCACGTGAGCCTGTAGCCCGATATTTCGCCGTATGGCTCGATCACGATTTCGCCGTCAACGCGCGTGTCGATAGCGGCGAACACGCCGAACTTGACGGGGTACGCCCTGTACACCTGCTTGAGCGTCTGCTCTGAAAGCTGCAATATGGTGTCCGTCTTTTCGTACAGGTACGTCTCCTCCTGATACAGAACGACGTCGCGGAGGCCGTCGGCGCTCGTGAACGTTCGCTTTTCGACTTGGTTTTCGGCGGCGGGCGGCGACGATAAGGCTGTTTCGCCCTCCGCGAATTTCACGTTTATCTCGCCCTTTCCGAGACCGCTGGAATCCTTCGAAATATACAGCCTGAGCGTGCGCGAATCGACCCATTCGGGCGTGATCTCGTAGGCGTTATCGTTATAGTAAGGCACGATAATTTCGCCCTCGATTGTGTATGTCTCGCCCTCTACGGAGTGGGGCACGCGCGGCGTGAATTTATACGAAGGCACGCGGACGGTGTATTCCTTGACGGTCGTTTCGCTGCCGTCTGAGTTGACGACGGTCTTTTCGGTCACGTCGTCGGGGTCTACGCAGGTGCGCATCAGCGCTATCGTGTGACCTTTGTTCGAAATCTTGTCTTTGAGCGATATGTTGAAGCTGTACTGATATGACAGAAGCTGCGCCAACGTTATTAGCACGCTGAACAAAAGCATCGCGACCATGCCGACCACGACGAACCTTGTAAACGTTGTGCGCATTCGCTTGAACAGCGACACGATGATCAGCGCCGCTATCGCGAACGCGGGCACGGCGTATATAAGGTAATATTGTTCCATGAACCACAGAAACAGAATCCCTCTCGACGCTAAAAACGTGAGTAAGAGCGTCAATACGAAGAAAACGACCAGCGCGATGCGAATTATCATGCCGACCTTCGTTTTCGGGTGAATGCTGAAAAACGGAGGCACGCTTTCGTCCTTTACAAACATTCCCCTGCGAGCTCCCGCGAACCTCGTTCTGTGCATAATCTTTACCTCCACGCGGCATATTTACTATATTCTACCACAAACGCGCGCAAAACACCCGCGCTAAACGGGGCGGACATGTTATTTTTAAGCGCGTAACAATCGTGCGTTCAACTCTGTTCGCCGAACTCGCCCGTTTCGTTTTCAAGCTCGTTCAGGCGGCGGTTCAGCGCGCGGGTGCGCGCTCCGACGCTGTCCAGATCGCCCGCCGCCTGCTCTAAGCGGGCGCGCGCCTTGCCCAGAGTGTCGCCGAAGCGCGAAAACTCCTGCTTTACGCCGCCCAACATGCGCAATATCTCGCCCGTGCGTTTCTCTACGGCGAGCGTGCGGAAGCCCATTTGAAGACAATTCAAAAGCGCCGCGAACGCCGACGGGCCGGTCGGCATGACGCGGTATTTGCTCTGCATCTTTTCCGAAAGTCCACACGAGAGCGCTTCGCCGTACAGGCTTTCGAGCGGCAAAAACATTATGGCGAAGTCGGTCGTGTGCGGCGGGCATATGTACTTGCGGCTTATTAACTTCGCCTGTTCCATAAGCGCGTTTTCGAGCGCTGCCAAGCATTTGTCGATATCGCGCTTGTCGGCCGCTTCCGTAGCCGAAACGAGGCGCGTATAGTCGTCAAGCGGCAGCTTGCTGTCGACGGGCAGCCATACGGGCGAATCCGCGTCGCCGCCCGGCAGGCGCACGGCGAACTCGACGCGCTCCTGCGAGCCGGGCACGACCGCGACGTTTTCGTCGAACTGCGCCCCCGTAAGGTTTTCCTCAAGCAACGCGCGTAGGCGAACCTCGCCCCACACGCCGCGCGTCTTAACGCCCGCGAGCACTTTTTTCAAGTCGCCAACGCCCTCGGCGAGCTTGCGCATTTCGCCCAAGCCCTTATACACGCTTTCGAGCTGTCCGTTTACAAGCGAAAACGACTCGCCCAAGCGCGCTTCGAGTGTTTTTTGCATTCTCGCGCCGAGCGTTTCGCGCATTTCGTCGAGCTTTTCGGCTATCTCGCGGCGCATTCGCTCCTGCCTGTCCTCCATGCGTTCCGACACGGAGTTAAGCCCAGCCGCCGCCGAGCCCATCGACTGGTTAAGCGTCTGCACCGACGCGCGCAGCCTGCCGTTCGCGCCCGAAACGCGCTCGTCCAGTCGGCGCAGCATCGACGCGTAGCGGCGGTTTTGCCGCCTGAGCATAACGGAAAGCGCGATTATTACTCCCGCGAAGCCCGCAAGCACGGCGATAAGCGCTATCGCGCCTACGTTTTCGTTCAGAAATCCGATCACTCGCCGTCGCCTCCCGTGAGCGCCGCTTCCGCGACCCTTATGCCGTCCACGGCGGCGGAGAGTATGCCCCCCGCGTAGCCCGCGCCTTCGCCTATCGGGAAAACGCCATTTATGGACGACTCGTATGTTTTTGCGTTCCTGAGTATGCGCACGGGCGACGACGAGCGCGTCTCCACGCCCGTTAGCACGCCAGAGCGGTCGGCGAAACCGCGCATACGGCGGTCGAACGCCAGAATGCCCTCGCGCATACCCGACACGACGAACGCGGGCAGGCAGTCCGACAGCCGCGTCCAGTTTACGCGCGGCTTGTAGCTCGGCTCTACGTCCCCCGCGCCCGTCGATTTCACGTTTTTCAGAAAGTCGCCCAAAAGCTGCGCGGGCGCGGCGTAACCTCCGCCGCCCGCTTCGAACGCCCTCGCTTCCCATTGCCGCTGAAACTCGACTCCCGCGAGCACGCCCGCGTCTACGGGAAAATCGTCCACACGCACGTCGACCAGCAGCGCCGAATTGCAGTTTTCGTAATCGCGCGCGTATTCGCTCATGCCGTTTGTGACGACTCCGCCGCTCTCGCTGGCGGAAGCGACGACCCTGCCGCCGGGACACATGCAAAACGTGTACACGCCGCGCCCGTCGGACGCTTTCGCCGACAGCTTATAGTCAGCCGCGCCGAGCGCCGGGTGCGAGCAAGCGTCGCCGTACTGGCATTTGTTGAGCCACGCTTGACTGTGCTCTATGCGCGCCCCGATGGAAAACGGCTTGCGCTCCATGAGCACGCCTTTTCTTTCAAGCATCTTAAAAGTGTCGCGGGCGCTGTGTCCGACCGCCATAAGCACCGCCGAACACTGAATTTCGACGGTCTCGCCGCCGGGCGACCTATATTTCACCGAAACGGCGCGGTTTCCGTCCGTCACGATGTCCGTAAGGGTGGACGAAAAGCGCACGTCTCCGCCCAGTCGGATTATTTCGGCGCGTATGCGCGCAACCACGTCGGGCAGCCGATCGGTGCCAATATGCGGTTTCGCGTCGTAGAGTATCTCCTCGGGCGCGCCGAACCGATAAAGCGTGTCCAGCACGAACCGACAGCGCGGGTCTTTAATGCCCGTGTTGAGCTTACCGTCCGAGAAAGCGCCCGCGCCGCCCTCGCCGAACTGAACGTTGCTGTTTTCGTCAAGCTCTCCCGACGCAAAGAAGCGCGACACGTCGCGCCTACGCGTTTGAACGTCGCGCCCGCGTTCGAGCACAATGGGCTTCAGCCCGCGCTTCGCGAGCGTCAGCGCCGCGAACAACCCGCCCGGACCAAGTCCCGCGACCACGGGCGGGCGCTTTGGCGGGCGTTCGTCGGGTCGGACTATCCATTTCGGTTCGGGTTCGCGCTCAACGGCGAATTTAGGCGGCGATTTCAGGGGTCGGGCGAGCGTCGCGTCCAGTGACAGCGTGAAATGAATGTCGCCCTTGTCGCGCGCGTCAACGCTCTTTTTAACGATTTTAGCGTCCGTAATGTCTTTTTCGCTCATTTTGAGCGCCCGCGCGGCGATGCGCTTCGCGTCAAGCCCGTCGTCAAGCTCCGCGCGTATATTTGTCAGCCTCATCATAGCGATTCAGCGGCGCTCCTTCCCGCGAGCAGCCCGCTCGCCCACGCCCACGCGAGATTGTAGCCGCCGCAAGGTCCGGTCACGTCGAGCAGCTCGCCGCAGCAGTACAAACCCTCGACCTTGCGCGACATCAGCGTGTTCGCGTCGAACATGCGCGTATCCGCGCCGCCCGCCATGACCTGCGCCTGCGCGTAACCGCCCGCGCCGCGAACATCGAGCGTCCATTCGGCTGTCTCCCGCGCAAGGCGAACAGCGCTTGCGGCGTCAAGCTCTCTCGCCCTTTGCGTAAACGGTATTCCCGCGCGCTTCAGTGCGAGCAGCGCGAGCCTTTTGTGTATGACTCCCGTCAGAAACTCATCCATTTGCCTGTCGGGCAGCGCGCGCATTCGGTTTTGTATGAATTTCAGCGCTTCTTCAGGCGTTTCCGCGACGAGCGGAATTTTCAGAGCCGCGTTTGCCGCCGTCTGCGCGGGCAGCGAAAGCTGCATAGCGGCAATGCCCGACACGCCGTTATCGGTGAAAAGTATCTCGCCGCGTTCCCGCGCGATCTCGTCGCGCCCGCTCATAAGCGCGATAGCGCCCTTATGCCGCACGCCCTTCAGGCCGCGCACGGAATCGGGGTTCGTTTTGATCTGCGTAAGCGCGGGCAGGCAGCGCGTGAAGGCGTGCCCGAAAGGCGAGAGCAGCTTTTTGAAGCTGTCGCAGCCGCCCGCGTCGGGCGCGGCAAGCCCGCCGACCGCGACGACGACGCGCCGCGAAGACACGCGTGCGCCGCCGTCTGAGACCATCGCAAACCCGCCGCTTACGCGCGATATTTCCTTAACGTCAAAGTCGCACAGTATAGCGACTCCGTTTTCTGAGCAGTAAAACCGCAAGCAATCGACGACAGACGCGGCCTGTTCCGATTTCGGATACGCGCGGCCTTCGGAATCGAAATACGCGCATATGCCGACGGACTCGAAAAACGCCCGCGCCCGTTCGTTGGTAAAAAACGCGAAAGCAGGAGCGGCGAAACCGGCGCTCCCGTAATACGCTTCGGGTCGCGCGTTTACGTTATACAGATTGCATCTGCCGTTTCCCGTGGCGGACAGCTTCTTTCCGACGCGCGGCTGACGCTCCAATATGGCGACGCTCGCGCCGCGAGCTAACGCCGAAGTCGCGCACGCAAGCCCCGACGCGCCCCCGCCAATAATCGCAATGTCGTAATCCATACGTTATAAAACAATGCCGAGATCGTGTATCAGCTTTGCGCCCGCAAACAGCGTAAGCCCGTGCAGCGCACGCGAACACGCGGTGTACAGCCTGCGGCGCTCGCCGTCGGACAGGCGCGTATCCGGCCACGTCACGACGACCGCGTCAAATTCCAAACCCTTCATTAAGTGATAGCTGCCGACCGATATGTCGTCGGGGTCAGTGAGTATATCCTCGTCGCTTCCGTCGAGCAGGTGAGCCTTGGGAATAAACTCCGACACACGCTTCGCCTCGGCGAGAGAGCGGGTTATGACGGCTATCGACGAAAAACCGTCCTTCACATACGCCTTGACCGCTTCGACGAGCTTTTCGTCGCTTGTAATGTCTATCTTGGGCATTTCGCCCTCGCGGCTGAACGGCACGACCTGATCGGAGTCGGGCAGTATGGCATTGCACAGGCGGGTTATGGGCAGCGTCGAGCGGTAGCAGCGCGTCAGGTGCACGATCGGCGCGTCGGACATGCCGAAACAGTCGCTCCAGCGCTGCGGCTCGCACGGCGGCATCGCCGGGCAAGTGCGCTGTTTAGGGTCGCCCAGCAGCGTGACCTGAGCGGCGGGATAATAGGCGGACAACAGCGCCAGCGCCACGTCGGCGTAGTCCTGCGCTTCGTCCACAAGCAAGTGGCGTATGTTTTTATCGGGCATCGAGAAGCCCAGCGACAGCATCAGATAGCATATGCCCGCCGCGTCCTCCCACCAGACGCGCTTGGCGCCCGCGTTTTCGAGCGCGCAAGTGTACAGGCGCTCCGGGGCGGATTTCAGCGCCTGAGCGTACATCACGAGCGGGTCGAAGTTCAGCATTCGCTTCATCTGCTGGCGAACCGGCATGAGCCTGTGCGACACGGCGAAGCGGGTCGCCACTTCGAGGTCCTTGCCCCTGTAATTCTTTATGAGCTGCTTTTCATACTGCGCGTACAGAGATTTTTCCCAGCGCTCCAAGCGCGAGTCGAGCACCGTCTGTATGCGCACAAGGCGCAGCGCCGGATTGAGCAGTTTGTAATCGGCGCGGTACATGCGCGTCAGTTCGTCGCCCGTTATAAGCACGTTCGCGTCGAGCTTAACATCCGAAAATTCAGGTCCGGTCAGCGAATAGTCGTTTATGAAGCCGCGCAGCGAGTTCAAAAACTCGCCGCCGCTTTTATATCTGACGCTCTCGCGGCGCAGCGTGTTTTCCTCGTTCAAAAGCGCTTCCGTTTGCAGAAGCGGCATTTCGACCTTCGCGCCCGTGAGCGTTGTGACGATTTTGTCAAGCGTTATGGCGCTCGTGTTCTCCTCGCCCAGTTCGGGAAGCACCGTAGAAATATATTCGGAGAACGAATTGCTCGGCGACAGTATCGCTATGCGCTTGGCGTCGAGATGGTCGCGCTGCCTGTACATCAAATACGCGGCTCTGTGCATAGCCACGCTCGTCTTTCCCGAACCCGCGCCGCCTATAACCGATAAAAGCCGCACGTTGTCGTAGCGTATGGCTCTGTTTTGTTCTGCCTGTATGGTCGAGACTATCTGGCGAATGTGGCGGCTGGTCGCGCCGGAGAGTATGTCGAGAAGCAGTTCGTCGTCGATGCCCACGTCGGTATCGACGTAATATTTAAGCCTGCCGTTTTCCATTTTATACTGGCGTTTGAGCGTCATAAGCCCGCGAATCTCGCCCGACGGGCTTTGATAGGCTACCGTCCCCGGCATGGAGTCGTAATACAGGCTGCACACGGGCGCGCGCCAGTCGTGCACGAGCAGCTCGCCCTCGTTGTCTTTTAGGCTGTAAAGCCCTATAACGATTTTCTCGGCCTCGCGCGACGAATCTTCTACGAAATCGACGCGGGCGAAAAACGGCGTGAGCAGCATTTTTTCGTATCTCGCCGCCAGATTGTCCGTGAGCGCCTTGCGCGCCAGAAATCGGTCGACCTCCGTGGAAAGCTGCTCCAAGTCTTTTACGCTCAGGGCGGTGGGCTTCAGACGCAGTTCCTCCCACGCGTCCGCAAGCAGCATTCGTATCGACTGCATATGCCCGTGGGAATAATCCTTAGACTGCTCTATCACGGCGAGCAAAAGCTGCTGAACGCGAGCCGTATACGTTTGCTCCCGCAATAATTCCGCCTGTTTTTCCACAATAATCCCCTCCTTCGCAGACGGCGGCGGGGCGAAAACCCGCATTATAAGACCGCCGACATTAACGCGCGCGAATAGCTTCTCAGCATTATAACACAGGAGCGATACATTGTAAAGATATAAAGTTTGGCGGTTATGAGGGGGAAGATCGCATGGGGGACGAGGACGCCGACGGTACGATTGAAATCGAAGGGGAACGCCCCGTTCGAGCACTCCCGTGGTTACATAAGCGACAGACCTGTTTAATGAGCGGCGGCTCTGTTTTGCAATAAGTATATTGCGTTTTGATAAAATATATGGTAGTATGTGGCTATAGAAAGAGAGGCGAACGAATATGAAGCGCAAACTTACCTTTTTGCTCGCGGCGCTGCTTGCGTTTTCGGTATGTGCCTTAACGGGCGCGCAGGCAATAATCGACGAAGACCCGCGGCTTTTTGTCGGAACGAGCAATCTCACGCTGGACGAAAATTCAACGCTATTTTCGGAAAACATACTGACAGAATACGGCAGAATGATGATGAGCGGCGGCGGTCTTGGTCTTACGATAAAGTCGAATGGGCCGAAGCTGCTGAACGCCAGTTTTGTCGAAGGCAGGATTAAGCTCGTATCGAACAATTTCGTGGGCAACACGTCGTTTACGGTGTCATCAAACATAGACGGCATAATACAGAGCTTTAAATTCAATGTGAACATTAAGGGCGGGAACAAGGCAACGGTAGTTGGTAAGAATCTTGAAAGCTTCTGGAGATTGCGTTCTTCAAAATTCGTAGGCACTATGTGGGAGAGAGCCAAGGCTGTGTACATCGGTAATGAAGTTACGCTCACGTCGGCTTTTGACCAAAACATCAGGACGGGTCTCAAGGCCGGAGATATAGTCTATGTATACCCGTACAGATCGGCTCAGGGCATCGCGTCCGGGAAGCAATTCATCTTCATCAAGAAACAGAACGACGAAAATATATATCCCGTAGACAACGCGACGCAAAACGACATGTGTCTGTTCGACGCATACATGGGCACAGGCGCTGCTAAAGCGAAGACATCGAACCTGCGCACAGGCCCGGGTTTTGATAACATGGTCGTGGACAACGCGGTCAAGGGCGAAACGCTTAAAATGCTAGGGGCGGACGGCGATTGGACGGCGGTAGATAAAGACGGGCAGTTGATGTACATACACAATCAGGTGATCGACGCACAAATAAGCGACACTCCCGTAGACCTGTCGGGCAGCAGTGGTTTCTCGGAGACAGACATCGAAAAAATCGACGGGTTAATTTATACAGAAAATTCGCAATACAGCGATCCCAAGGGTGTGTATTTTACTCAAGACGATTACACGATAGCGGTAAATGAAGTTTTAACGCCAAATTATGCGACGGTAATACAAGTCTTACAAACCATATCTTCAGATATAGAGCTCTCGCAGACGGCGTACGGCGAACAGGATGTCATAGAAATAAACGAAAAGTCCGTTGTCGGATTGAAAGAGGGTACGGCGTATGTCAAGCTGACATATACTTTCGCCGATCCGGAGAATGAAGACTCCGCAAAGGTGTATACGGACACGGCGAAAGTGATTGTGACTCTTGATAACAATGCGGAAGGTCAGATAAATACTATCGCGATAAGCCCGCAGGAATAAAGGCGCAATATCCTAGGGCGGGATGCCGAGCGTTCCGCCTTGTTTTTATTGTTGCAAAAACGGCGGATTTATGAGATAATCGGGATGGTGAAGTATATACGCATTTCGGAGGTATAACGATGAAGCTCAAAAAACGCGTCACGGCGCTGCTCGCGGTTTTACTGTTGCTTTTGTTTGTTTCTGTCGGCGAGGGCGCGGGCGACGACATAACGGGAATATGGGTGAACGGCGAGGGTGAAAACCAGAAATACTTCGAGTTTACGGCTTCGGGCGAAATGAAATCCAACGCCGACGGAAACGAAGTGAGCGGCACGTATACGGCGCAGGACGGTACGATAACCGCCGAAATCAATTACATGGGCATCAAGGGCAAAATCAAGTGGGATTACTCGCTCGATTCTGACGCGCTCACAATAAACGGCGTTGTTTACAAACGGCTCGCGGAAGAGCCTGACGACGCGGAGCTTATACTCGGCAAATGGATAGCCAAAGTCGAGGACGGTTCTGAAATGACGATGACGTTCGACACGGAGGGCGTTATAATCATTAACACGGCGGGCGTGAGCTTGAGTGGCGAATATACGCTCAAAGACGGCTTTATAAACGTGAAGCTGAACATGCTCGGAAGCGTCATGGAAGAAAGCATGGAATATTTGCTCGAAGGCGACGCGCTTACGATAACGGACGGCGCGGTATACGAAAGAGCGGCGGTTTCCGAGGGCGCGCAGACCGACGAGAGCATCGCTGGCGCGTGGAAGGGAACGGAGCTAAACGACGCGTATGTGTTTACGGAGGACGGCTCGGTGACATATGAGGGCGGCGGCATACGGCTCGCGGGCACATATACGCTGGACGCGGGTGTTGTGACGTTTACGTTCGACTATATGGGCGTTCCGCTCACGAGCGAGGCGACATACGCGATTTCGGGAGATACTCTCACGCTGGACGGCGCGGTATATGCGCGCGATGAAAACGCTACGGTTTCCGAACCGTCGGCGCAGAGCCTTATAGGCGAATGGCATATGTCGATAGACGGCATAAAGGTCGCCTTCAGCTTCATGCCCGACGGCAAACTCAGCATGAGCATGTCGGACGCGGTCAAAGTGAACGGCACTTATGAAGTGAACGGCAACAAGCTGTCGCTGACACTCCAAAACGGCGCGGCGCTCAAAACCGAGGAAGTCGAATTTGAGTTTGTGGGCGACCAGTTGAAGATAGACAACGACCTTTACACGCGCGCGGGCGCGCAATAACTTATGATATAAAACAAGGCTCGCCAAGCGGCGGGCCTTATTTTTTTATATGCCTGATTTATTCGACGGATATGCCGGGCGACATGCGCCTTATGCCCGCGCAGGCGAGCAGTATAAGCAACGCGAACACCGCGACGGACACGGCGGCGCATGAGAGCCAGCCGCCCGCCGACACGCTTCGCATAAGCTGCACGCCCGTCGTTTCGGGGAAGCGCGCCGCGAGCGAGTATATCGTGCGCAAAAGCAGCGCCGCGGGCAGCAGACCCATAATCGACACGACAGAGCAGTCGAGCGCGAACAGCCTGCCCGCTCCGGCGCGGGAATATCCGCAAGCCAGCAGCATCTTTACGGAATCGGCGCGCTCGTTAAGGCGCGTTTTTAGCACCGAATACAAAGCCGCCGCCGCCATAATGCCGAACAGTATGAGCGCGCCGCCCGCGAATGGCATCAGCCGCCTTGCCGTGTTTAACTCAGGCGCGATGAACGCCGACTCCATGTCGGGGGCGCTTCCGCGCGCAAGGAACGCGTTTGTCTCAAACGCGCTGCCGAAGATTTCGGCCGCGTAGCGAACGCCGAGTATCGCTCTGTTGCCCGCGTAGCCCTCGAAGACTCCGCGCACGGTTGCGTCGGCGATTTCGCCCGAACCGAGCGATACAGAAATAACGTCGCCCGGCAGCAGGTTCAGAACCTCCGCCATGCGGCGGGTGACGAGCGCGCCGTGCGCGGGAACGCCATATGTTTCGCCGCTGTCCGCAGAAACTAAACGGACATAGTCGGACAGGTCGTCCGAGACGATTAAATACGCGTCGGCGCTCGAGCCGTTGCGCGATACGCGCGCATCAGACATGTAAATAGGCAGGTTTTCAGAAGAAGCGGCGGTTTGAACGACGCCGTCGAAATTGTCGAGCGCGTCCTGCGCGCGCCGCGCTTTCTCAGCCGATATACACGAAAGCGCGCCCACCGATATGAGCGCGACCGCCGCGAACGCGCAATAAACGCACACGAGCGCCTTTTTGTATCTGAAAAACGCGCACCTCACGGCGGTGAACGGCGTAAGACCATGCGCTCCCGAACCGCCTATGCCGCTGGTTTCGCACAGCGATTCGTCCATCAGCCCGACGGGAGACGCCCGCAATATGATATAGTATACGCAGCACGCCGACAGCCACAGAAGCGCGCACGCCGCGGGCGCTGTGAGCGCGCCCGCGAGCGATACGGCAGGCGACGCGCCGAAAGTTAAGGCGATCAGTTCGGCTGACGCGAAGCGCGCGACGATAAGACCGAGCACGGCGCCCGCGAGCGAATACAGCAGGTACGGCGCGGTCATCAAAACCGACAGAGAACCGGCAGAGTGTCCGAGCGCTCGCAAAGCGCCGAGCGCGGGTCGCGCCCGCCGCGCGTCACCCGAAGCGAGCGCCATGCCCACTGCGGCTAACGAAACGGCGAACGCGAGCGACAGCATACCGAAAATGCCGCGCAGCGAAGCCGCCGCCGCTTCCGCGCCGTATATTTGCAGCCCGTTCGCCGCGAACGCGCAGCCGGCGCAGACGGCGACGCCCGCAAACGACGCCAAGGCAACAGCCAGAGCGCCTACAGAAATGTGTGTTTTTTTACGCGTCACCATGTCAGTTCGCCCGCCGATATGGGATTTCCGTTAGTCGTCGCGTCGGCGATCACGCCGTCGCTCAGTTTGAGAGCGCGGTTCGCCATTCGCGCGATCTCGCGGTTTTGAGTGAGTATGACGGTCGTAAGCCCGCCCTTGGAGAGCGTTTCGAGCGTCGAGAGAACCTCTATGCTCGAACCGTAGTCGAGCCGCGCGGTCGGGTCGTCGGCGAGCAGAAAGTCGGGCTTTTTGACGAGCGCCCGCGCGATAGAAAGCCTTTGGCGCTGCCCGGGGGTCATGCGGGCGGGGTACGAATCCGCTTTGTCCGAAAGCTGCGCGGCTTCGAGCGCCGCTTCGGCGCTTATTGCGTTCTTTATGAGCCTGCGCGCCATCAGCACGTTTTCGCGGGCTGTGAGCGCGGGCAGCAGTCTGTCGGTGCGGAATATGTGACCGACCGTCGCGCGCCTGTACTGCGCGAGCTCGCGCTCGGTCGCATGGGAATAGTCGGCGTTTTTGTATGAAAACACGCCGCCCGTAATGGGCTCAAGCCCGCCGAGTATGTTGAAAAGCGCCGTGAGCGCGTTTCCGCTCTCGCCCAGCACGACCAGCATTTCGCCTTCGAACACGTCCAGATTAACGCCTTTGAGCACCTTGGCGCGGCTCTCCGCGCCGCCGTACTCCATGTACGCGTTTCGCAGCTTCAAAATGGGCTGCTCGTGCTTGCGAATGCTCAGCGAAAACTGAAAATCCTCGAGCGCGATAACGGCAATATGAGCCAAATCCAGACACAGTTTCGCGTCGTCGTCCGAAAACAGCGAGCCGTCCAGTTTATTTATGATCTGTATGCAGCCTATCACGCGCTCGCTGCCCGCAAGCGGCGCGCAAATCATACTGCGCGTCTTAAAGCCGCTTTCCGCGTCGAAGCGGTGCGCGAAGCGCGCGTCCTTCTCGCAGTCGGGCACGAACGTGAGCTGCCCGGTCTTTATGACGTCGCCCGCGATGCCCTCGCCGTATGAAAGGCTCATGCCCGCGAGGCTCGTGCCGTCGCCCAGCGTGGCTATCGGGTATATGCGGTTATCCGTGCCGTTCAGATACCAGAAGCTGCCCTCTTCCGCGCCAATCACGCGCCCGATGATGCGCAGCGACGCGGTGAGCGCCTCGCGCACGGTCTGCGCGCTCTGGAACGTCTGGCTTATCTGCCAGATGGCTTTCGTATATTTTCCGGCGCTTCCGCCGTTCAAGTCGGACATTCGCTATTCAACCCCTTCCGCAGAGCGTGTGTCGGGCAGATATGTGAGCGCCATTATCGTTATGTCGTCTGACTGCTCGGCGCGCCCCACATGGAGCTTTATCGCCTCGCGAACGCGCCCGTCGAGCGCTTCGGGGTCTTTCGACTCTGCCGAATTGAGCGAGCTTAAGAGCAGCGTCTCGCCGAACAGGTCGTTGTGCTCGCTCATAGCCTCGGTCACGCCGTCGGTGTACAGAAACAGCGCTTCACCCGGGTCTATCGATATTTGCTCGTTTCTGTATTTGATACCCGCCATCGCCGCCAGCGGAAGCGAGCGGCGAACCTTCATATATTCGAAAACGCCGTTTTTGCTTATAAGCGGCGGGTTGTGACCCGCGTTCGCGAACGTAATCACGCCCGTCGGTATGTCGAGCACCGCCGCGAACGTCGTTACGAACATGCTCGACGCGTTATCCTCCGCCAGTATGTTGTTAGCCTTCATGAGCGCGTCGGCGGGCGAATCGCTCTGCAAAAAGCAGGTTTTAATGAGCGTCTTGGCGACGACCATGAACAAAGCGGCGGGCACGCTCTTGCCCGACACGTCGGCTATGATAGCGCACAGCTTCGTGCATTTGTCGTCTATGTAGAAAAGGTCGTAAAAATCGCCGCCCACTTCTTTCGCGGCGACCATGCTCGCGAACATATTGACGCGCGTTTCTCCGCCGAATCGGGCGCGCACGTCGGGCAGCATGTCGTTTTGAATGCCGGCGGCAATCGAAAGCTCGCCGTCAAGCCTCTCTTTTTCGGCTTCGGCGGCGGTGAAATTGCTTATGTATTCCTGTAAATCGTCGGTCATAGCGTTGAACGCCTTGCCGAGCTCGCCTATTTCGTCGCGCCCTTCAACTTCGACCTTGCCCGAAAGATCGCCGCCGCCTATACGGCGCACGCCGAGCAGCAGCTTGTTGAGCGGTTGGGTTATGGCGCGAATAAGAAGCCACGCGACATAGCAGACGACGAGCGCGCACGCGGTTATGAGTATGCTGAAGCGCAGTCTCGTCTCGGAGAGCATGTTCGACTGCTCGGCGCGCGCCCTGTCGGAATATGTTTCGACGATGTCGCGCGCGCGGTTGGTGGCGTATTCAATTTCATTTGCGGGAACGTTCCATTCGTCGCCCAGCGATTTAAGCGTTGCGTCGATCTCGCCCGTCGCGATCTTGCTTATCTCGTCTGTGTGATTCAGCGACTCAGACGAAAGCGCGCTGAGCTCGCGATATGAAATCGCGTAGACCAGCGTTACCGCGCCGAGCGCAATAACCAATATTATCAATAACAGCTTTACGCTAATTTTTACGCCGCGAAACATTGAAACCCTCCCCGCCAGAGCACCTAGTATAATTATAACATTACGCGGCGCGCAATTCAAGACTCTAAGCGGGGGGTTTTATACGATATGCGCGTTTTTATGATTGACCGCGTATTATGTTCAGGCATTCGCGCGCGTATTTGCGCGCTTTCTCGATTTCTTCGTCGTCGGGGCGGCGGCCGCCGAAAGCGCCCTTGCCGCTGAACGTGGGCGGATTGGGCAGCACGGTCACGCCCTTGCCCTCAAGACACTCGCGCATTTGCGAAACCGCGTCGCCCTGCGCTTTGGGGCTGCACGCGAACAGCGCGGCGCTGCGGACGCGGCCGGGGTTAATCGTGCGCAAAAATTCCAACGTCACAGGATCGGCTTTCGCGCCCTCGCAGCCAATAAACATGAGAGGCACGTTTTCGGGCGGGTACGCGGGCATCAACGCCTCTTTGTTTGTGCCCAGTTCTTTCGCCATCACAGAAGCGATAGTATCGGCGCAGCCGCGCTTCCCGGAGTAATATACTTTTATGTTCATAGCGGGATTTCCTCTCCGAATGCGATTCGCATCAACATAATAATAGTCATTTTCTCTAAATATTGCAATATAAACTCATGAAAATCAACCTAAATAAAACATGGTTACGGTTTGTTTTAAGCGTTCATTAAACACGTATATGGAAGCGTACAGGAAAATATTACCAACGCATAAAGCGGAACTATTGACCCTTTGAATCGGTCGAAATGGTGCATCTCGGAAGGAGGGGAAAAAACATGAAACGGACACTTCATATCGCGTTGGCTCTCGCACTGGTACTTTCTCTGGCTATGGGCGCTTCGGCATATGCCGAAGTCGTCAAGACTCCCGCCGAAGACGGCTCGCTCAACGTGCGCTCCGGCCCCGGCACAAACTACTCGGTCGCCTCATGGGTCAAGAACGGGCAGAGCATAACGGTGCTCGAAAACACGTCCCCGTGGGCGAAAATCAAGGTTGACTCAAACGGCAAAATCGGTTACATCAAGTCGAGGTTTATTGTTGCTGACACGACCGAAGGCGGCTGGGACACTCCCGACACCGACGACAAAAACTTCACCTATGGCAGCGTCACCACCAAATATTCCGGCAGCGTCGTGAACGTGCGCAAAGGCCCCGGCACGTCATACGCGGTAGCTGCGAAAGCTCCGTCGGGCTCGCGCATGAGCATTTTCGGCGAAAGCGGCAACTGGTATCTGGTGCGCACGGCTAACGGCGTGAGCGGCTACATCAGCAAGAACTACGTTAAAGACGGTTCTGTGCAGGTCACGACGGCGAACGTGAACTTCCGCGAAGGCGCGGGCACGAGCTTCACGTCCACGCGAGTGCTGCCCAAGGGCACGAAGGTCACGTCGGTCGAAGTCAGCGGCAACTGGACCAAGGCGACGGTCGACGGCACAAGCGGCTACGTATACTCGAAATATCTGAAATAACACAATTTTTATCCGAGATGAGCGGGGAGCGCAATGTTGCGCTCCCCTTATTTGCTATATAATACACGTTGAAAGGTTGGGTGAACGGACGAATGAAACATCACGTGATAGTAAAGTACAACGAATTAGTTACGGACAGGGCGCAGTTCAAGCGCGAGGCGGAGGAGCTGTTTTCAAACGCGCTCAAAACCAAGGGAGTCCATGGAGTCAGCTTCATAGAGGGCTTGCCTCTGGCGGAAAACAGGTTCGACCTGATGATAGTCATCGACATGGAAAAAGACGCGCTGCCGCTGTACGATAAATCGGATTATCACACAGCGTGGAAGCGCGACTACGGAAAGTATATATTGCAAAAGGCGATTTTCGACTGCGAATAGATTCTCGCGTCAGCCCCGTTCGAAATCGAGCAGTTTGCGCGTGGACGGGGAGTCGGATTCGGCTATCCTGTCCGCCGCCATCACGCGTATGGCGGCGGACAGCTCGTTTTGTTCGAACCGCCTGCGCGCCTCTTTCAGAAACTTTCCCGAAAGCCTGAACGCGAACTCGTGCATTATGACGTATGTGCGCGCGAAATCGAACACCGGGTTTCCGGATTTCGCGTTCACCCAGTCTATTATATAGTAGCGCCCGCCCGAAAACAGTATGTTCAGAAAATGAAAATCGAGATGGCACAGCGACTGTCCGTCGCGAATTTTAGAAAGGTCGCCAATCGCGCTCGCTCTCTGCAAATCCGTTATATCGGCGCGCTCCAAGGACGCGGCGAGCTTTGGCTTCAAAGCGTGAAGCCGCGGACATTCAACGGAATGGACGCTATCGAAAAGATCGAGCATGTCGGGCAGCCAGTTTGCGTACTTTTTGAGCCGCATACGGTCGGCAAGCGTTTCGCCCTCGAGCAAGTCCATCTTGACGGAGTTTTCAAACTCGGACGGATAGTATTTCGCGACGGGCTGACCCGTGCTTTCGATTATGGACTGCACTGAAACTTCGTAGTCGAGCCACTCGCGCGGATACCCGCTTTTGAAGCACTTATACGCGTAGCCGTTCCATTTGTACACAGTCGCATTCATGCCCTCGCCTATGCGTATGCGCTCGTTCTCGAACGCGCCCATGTCAGCTTCCTTTGCGAGCGCTCCTCGCGAGCGCCACGCCCATGACCGAAGCCATCATAAGCCCGCGCGTCCATCCGCCGGAATCGCCCAAGCAGTGCAGGCCTTTTATGCCCGTGTTCAGGTTTTCGTCCATAGCGACGCGGTTGGAATAGAACTTCAATTCGGGCGAATATAAAAGCGTCTCGGCCGCGGCGAAGCCCGGCACGACGTGGTCTACCGCCTGTATGAAACCCAATATGTTCACCATCGCCCTATACGGCATGGCGGACGTTATATCCCCCGCCACGCAGTCGGGCAGCGTCGGGCGCACGTTCGACTGCGAAAGCTCTTTCTGCCACGTGCGCTTGCCGTCGAGTATGTCTCCGTAGCGCTGCACGAGTATGCGCCCCGCGCCGAGCATGTTCGTAAGCTCGCCGACCTTGCGGGCGTAGGCGATAGGCTGATTGAACGGGAACGAAAAATTGTGGCTCACCAATATCGCGAGATTCGTGTTTTCGCTTTTCAGCTCTTTATAGCTGTGACCGTTCACGACCGCCAGATCGTCGTCGTAGTTTTCTTGGCTCACGAACCCGCCGGGATTCTGGCAGAACGTGCGCACCTTGTTTTTGAACGGGCGCGGATAGCCTATCAGCTTCGATTCGTACAGAGCGCGGTTCACCTGCTCCATGACCTCGCTGCGCACTTCGACGCGCACGCCTATATCTACAGTGCCGCTCTGGTGCTGTATGTCGTGCTCGGCGCAGATGCGCTCCAACCAGTCCGCGCCGCGCCTGCCCGTCGCCACGACCACTCTGTCGCCCAGATATTCGCGCCCGCCGGCCTTCACGCCCAGACACGCGCCGTCGTTTATGATAAGGTCGTCGCACTCTGTGCGGAACAATATATCGACGCCCGAATCAAGCAGATGGTTCTGTATCGAAAGATATATTTCGCGCGCCCTTTCCGTGCCCATATGACGAATCGGGCAGTCGACCAGTTTAAGCCCCGCCTGTATGGCGCGCTTGCGGATCTGCTTTATTTCGTCGGAATCATTTATGCCCTCGATTTTTGTATCCGCGCCGAAATCGAGATATATCCTGTCGGTATAGCTTATGAGCTCGCGCGCGTATTCGTCGCCTATCAAAGACGGAAGGTCGCCGCCCACCTCGGTCGAGAGCGACAGCTTGCCGTCCGAAAACGCGCCCGCGCCCGAAAAGCCGGTCGTTATGTGGCAATACGGGCGGCAGTTTTCGCATTTGCGCGTCACCTGCTTCGCGCATTTGCGCTCCTCTATGCGCGCGCCCTTCTCGATTATCAGTATTTTGACGCGCGGGTCGAGCCGCAGCGCTTCTAAAGCCGTGAATATGCCCGCCGGCCCCGCGCCGACGATGACGTAATCCCATTTCATGATGTTTCTCCGATTTCGCGAAGGGTTCGAAATTTTCTACGCGTGCACGCGCGTGCCTATATCAAGCCCGTCGGCGACTTTTATTATGTTCTCCAGATCGTCCATTGAAAACACGCGGATCTCGTTCACGTTCCGCTCCTGACATATTATGAACGCCGTCGTGTCCATCACCTTCAGGCGCATATCTACCGCTTCCGAATAGCTTACGTCGCGCAAAAGTTTCGCGTTCGGGTTATCGCGCGGGTCGCAATCGTACACGCCGTCGACGGTCGTGCCCTTGAAAACGCAGTCGGCGTTCAATTCGGCGGCGCGCAGCGCGGCGGCGGTGTCTGTCGTGAAGAACGGGTTGCCGCTGCCGCCCGCCAGAAGCGCTATCTCGCCCCGCGCGAATGACTCAAGCACCGAGTCGCGCGTATACAGATTTGCGAAGCGGTTCATCTCCTGCGCAGAAAACACGCGCGCTCTGCCGCCGAGGCGGGTGATCGCGTCGCACACGCACACGGCGTTTATGACCGTCGCCAGCATTCCCATTTGGTCGGCATTTACCGGGTTCATGTCCTTTGTGAACCTTCCGCGCCAGATATTGCCGCCGCCTAACACCACGCCCAAGTCGCCGACGCGGTTTTTGAGCCTTATGAGCATGTCGGCAACGGCGTTCACGCGAGACGCGTAGAACGCGCACGAATCGCCCGAAAGCGTTTCTCCGCTGAGCTTGAGTATTATTCTTTTATACATGGTTTCGCCTCCGCCGGAAGAATTTTCGCAAAGAAAAAACGACGGCGTGGAATTTCTCCCGCGCCGTCTTTGTGGGTTTACAGCCCCATCTTAGCCGCTTGCTCGGCTACTTCCGCCGCAAGGTCGTTCACTTTTTTCTCAAGGCCTTCGCCCATCTTGTATCTGGTGAAGCGGACGATTTCGAGACCCTTCGCCTTTTGATTTATCATCGCTTCGACGGAGATTTCGCCGTCCTTGACGAACGCCTGCTCGAGCAGACACACGTCCTGATAGAACTTCTTTATGCGCCCTTCGACCATCTTTTCGATTATCTTCTCGGGCTTGCCCTCGTTGCGCGCCTGAGCGATCAGTATTTCCTTCTCGTGCTCGAGGTGAGCGGGGTTGACCTCGCTCCTGCGCACGTATTCGGGCGCTACGGGAGACGCAGCCGCAACCTGCAGCGCGCAGTCGTGAATAACTTCCGCCGCGTTTTCGCCGATCACGCCGTCGGCCTCGATGAGCACGCCGACTTTGCCGCCCATGTGGATATATGAATCCACCACACCGTTGCTCTTATATCTCGCGAACTGGCGCACGGTGATTTTTTCGCCGATTTCGGCGATCGCCGCGGTGACGATGTCGGACACGGTTTTGCTCTCGTCGTCAACAAACTTCTGAGCCATAAGCGCGTCGACGTCCGCGGGGTTCGCGACAACGATCTGCCTGGCTATGTCTTTTACAAGGTTCTGGAATTTATCGGTCTTGGCGACGAAGTCGGTCTCGCAGTTGACTTCGACCAAAGCGCCCGTCATGCACTCTTTGCAGACGTAGCTGCCCACGACGCCTTCGGCGGCGATGCGGCTCTGCTTCTTCGCGGCGGCGGCTAAGCCCTTCTCGCGCAGGAAGTCGATTGCCTTCTCAATGTCGCCTTCCATGGCGGCGAGCGCCTTTTTGCAGTCCATCATGCCCGCGCCGGTCCTGCCGCGCAGCTCCATAACTATTTTAGCGTTGATTTCTGCCATTGTCAGTTCCTCCCGCAAGGTTTATATTGATTATTCGGCCGCTTCGACCGCTTCGGCTTCGGGCATGTCTTCCATTTGCTCGC
>CAYVPJ010000003.1:0-122960 GCA_964453505.1 uncultured Oscillospiraceae bacterium
AGCGCCCAAGCCCCGTCCCACGCGGAGGCAGACGGCGCAGCCGAATGCCTCCGCTATTTATAACACTCCCGCAACGACGAATGCGCAAAAACGTGGTATAATAATATAGTAAGAAAATTTCGCCAAAGAGGTTTGAAGCATGTCCAAAGACACCCACTACGACGAGAGTAACATTCAGGTTCTGGAAGGGCTGGAAGCGGTCAGACGCCGCCCCGGCATGTACATCGGCTCGACCGACGAGCGCGGTCTGCATCATCTGGTATACGAAATTGTCGATAACGCGGTCGACGAGGCGCTCGCGGGCTATTGCAAGAACATAAACGTGACCCTGCATAATGACGGCTCTGTTACCGTCGAGGACGACGGGCGCGGTTTCCCTGTGGGCATACACCCGAAAGTCGGCCGCCCCGCGGTCGAAGTGTGCTTGACGATGCTGCACGCCGGCGGCAAGTTCGGCGGCGGCGGCTACAAGGTTTCGGGCGGTCTGCACGGCGTGGGCGCGTCGGTCGTAAACGCTCTGTCGAGCCATCTGCTCGTGAAAGTGCATCAGGACGGCAAAATCCACATGCAGGAATACGAGCGCGGCAAAGTGCTCTACGATTTGAAGGTCGCGGGCGAAACCGAGCGCACGGGCACGACGATTCGGTTCTGGCCTGACCTCAAAACGGGCAAAGAGCCTGAGACAGGCATATTCGAAACTGGCGCGTTCGATTTCGACACGCTCCGCACACGCTTCCGCGAGATGGCGTTTTTGAACAAAGGCATACGCATAACGCTGAAAGACGAGCGTGTCGAGCCGAACCTGATGAAAGAATACCACTATGAGGGCGGCATCGTCTCGTTCGTCGAATACCTGAACAAAAACAAGTCTTGCCTGTTCGATAAGCCCATATACATCGAGGGCTTGAAGGACGGAAGCACAGTCGAAGTCGCCATGCAGTGGAACGACGGATACACCGAAAACGTGTTTTCGTTCGCAAACAACATACACACTCCCGAGGGCGGCACGCATCTGGCGGGCTTTCGCACGGCGCTTACGCGCGTCATAAACGATTATGGCAGAAAGAGCAAAATACTGCGCGACGCCGACGCTAACCTGACGGGCGACGACGTGCGCGAGGGTCTGACGGCGATAGTGTCCGTTAAGCTGGTCGAGCCGCAGTTCGAAGGGCAGACGAAATCCAAGCTCGGCAATTCCGAGATACGCCCGCTGGTTGACGGCATGGTCGCCGACAGGCTGGCGACGGTGTTCGAGGAAACGCCGTCCATCGCGCGCGCCGTGCTAGACAAGTGCGTGAGCGCCGCGAGGGCGCGCGAAGCGGCGCGCAAGGCGCGCGATTTGACGCGTCGAAAGACTGCGCTCGAATCCGCCGCGCTGCCGGGCAAGCTCGCAGACTGCTCGGAGCGAGACCCCGCGAAATGCGAAATATTCATAGTCGAGGGCGACAGCGCCGGAGGCAGCGCGAAATCGGGGCGCGACCGCCATTATCAGGCGATACTTCCGCTGCGCGGAAAGATACTGAACGTCGAAAAGACGCGCATGGACAAGGTGCTCGCAAACGCCGAAATAAAGGCGATGATAACCGCGTTCGGCGGCGGCTTCGGAAACGAGTTCGATCCCGCGAAACTGCGCTATCACCGCATTGTGTGCATGACCGACGCCGATGTCGACGGAAGCCATATTCGCATACTGCTGCTCACTTTCTTCTATCGGCATATGCCCAAGCTCATAGAGGACGGATACGTATATATCGCTCAGCCGCCGCTTTACAAAGTCACGCGCGGAAAGACCGAAAAATACGTATACTCCGACTCGCAGCTTCAGGCGTATCTCGACGAGCTGGGTCGCGACGCGAAGCCCGACGTGCAGCGCTATAAGGGCTTGGGCGAAATGAGCGCCGAACAGCTCTGGACGACCACAATGGACCCGTCGAAGCGCAATATGTACCGCGTGACGCTGAAGGACGCCATATCCGCCGACGAAATGTTCACGCTTCTGATGGGCGATCAGGTCGAACCGAGGCGCGAGTTCATCGAGCAGAACGCGAAGCTAGTCGCCGATTTGGACATATAGGATTGGGGGAAAGCTGACTATCATGAACGACCAGTTTAACATAGGCAATCTAACGCCGCTCGACGTCGAGGACGAGCTTAAAAAATCATTCATATCATACGCCATGGCGGTCATAGTTAGCCGCGCCCTGCCCGACGTGCGCGACGGCCTGAAGCCCGTGCACAGGCGCATACTCTACGCCATGATGGACTTGGGCATGACCCCCGACAAACCCTACCGCAAGTCGGCGCGCATCGTCGGCGACGTGCTCGGTAAATATCACCCGCACGGCGACAGCGCAGTGTACGACGCCACCGTGCGCCTCGCGCAGGACTTTGTGACGCGCTATCCGCTCGTGGACGGGCAAGGCAATTTCGGCTCTGTGGACGGCGACGGCGCGGCCGCGATGAGATATACGGAAGTGCGCATGGACAAGCTCGCGCTCGAGTTGGTGCGCGATTTGGACAAAGAGACGGTCGATTTCTATCCGAACTTCGACGAAACGCTGATGCAGCCCGCCGTTATGCCGTCGCGGTTCCCGAACCTGCTCGTCAACGGCTCGGCGGGCATAGCCGTCGGCATGGCGACAAACATACCCCCGCACAATCTGGGCGAGGTTATAGACGCTGTTCTTTATATGATAGACCACCGCGACTGCTCGGTTGACGAGCTTATGCAGTTCGTGCAAGGGCCTGATTTCCCGACGGGTGGCGTGATACTGGGTCGCCGCGGCATATACGACGCGTACCACACCGGCAGGGGCAGAATCGTAGTGCGCGCAAAGACCGACATCGAGGAGATGGCGGCGAACCGCCAGCGGATCGTGGTTCACGAAATACCGTATATGGTGAACAAGGCTAACTTAGTCGCGAAAATCGCGGAGCTGGTGCATGAAAAGCGCTTGGAAGGCATAAGCGACATACGCGACGAGTCAGACAGAAACGGTATGCGCATCGTAATCGAGCTGAAGCGCGACGTGAACGCGAACGTGGTGCTCAACTACCTATACAAGCACACGCAGATGCAGGACACGTTCGGTTGCATAATGCTGGCGCTGGTGAACGGAGAGCCTAAGGTGCTTTCGCTAAAGAGCATGATAAAGCACTATCTCGAGCACCAGATAGACGTTATACGCCGCCGCACGCAGTACGACCTGGATAAGGCCGAAGCGCGGGCGCACATATTGCAGGGCTTATTGATAGCGCTCGACCGAATAGACGAAGTCATCACGCTGATTCGCGCATCCTCTACGCCGCCAGTCGCGCGCGAGGGGCTTATGAACAGCTTCGCGCTGACCGAAAAACAGGCGCAGGCGATACTCGACATGCGCCTTCAGCGCCTGACGGGGCTGGAGCGCGATAAAATTCTGGAGGAATACGATTCGCTTCAACAGCAGATAGCATATTTCAAGAACGTGCTCGCAAATGAAGGCATGGTTATGGATATTATTCGCGACGAGATCACGGAGATTCGCAAGAAATTCGCCGACGACCGCAGAACCGAAATCTCGGCGCTGGACGGCGAAATCGACATGCTCGATTTGATTCAGGAAGAGGACATGGTGCTCACGATAACCCATTTCGGTTATGTGAAGCGCCTGTCGAAGTCGACCTACCGCGCGCAGAAGCGCGGCGGCAAGGGCGTTACCGCCACCGCGACGCGCGAGGAAGATTTCGTCGAGCAGCTCTACGTGACCTCCACTCACGACCCGATTATGTTCTTCACGAACAGAGGGCGCGTGCATCAGCTTTATTGTTACGAAATACCCGAAGCGGGGCGCACGGCGAGGGGCACGGCGATAGTCAACCTGCTCAACCTCGACCCCGGCGAGAAGGTCTCGGCGGTGCTGCCCGTGCCCGAAGACAAGATGGCGGGGCACTTCCTCGTTATGGCGACGCGCAAGGGCGTTATAAAGCGCACGGAGCTTTCGGAGTTCGCGAACCTGCGCAAGACCGGGCTTATCGCGATAATACTGCGCGAGGACGACGAACTTATAGCCGTAAGGCTCACGGACGGCGAGAAAGAGCTTTTGATGGGCTCGCGCAAGGGTTTCGCCATACGCTTCATTGAAACGGAACTGCGCCCGATAGGCCGCGCCAGCATGGGCGTGCGCTCTATGGACTTGACGGCGGGCGACGAAGTGGTTGACATATCCATAGTCGAAGAAGGCAAGCAGGTGCTCGCCATAACCGAACACGGCTACGGCAAGCGCACGGATATTGAGGAATACAGGCTGCAATCGCGCGCGGGCAAGGGCGTGAAGGCTATGAACCTCACAAACAAGACGGGTCTGCTGGCGGCGCAGCTGTTAGTAAACGACGACGAGGACATACTGCTTATAACCGCCGACGGCACTATCATACGCACGCCTGTGAGCGATATATCGGTGCAGGGACGCTCAACGCAGGGCGTGCGCCTGATGAAGGTCGGTGACAGCCGCATCGTGTGCGTAGCCCCCGCCGACGCGGAAGACGAGGAGGAAGCCGACGCGGAGCCGTCCGTTGCGGTGGATTCCGGCGCGGACTCTCTCGACGGGCTCGTAGAAGACCTCGAGCGCAATCCCGAACCCGAAAGCGACCTGTAAAGCGTTTTTCGAGCAATGGACAGGGTTGTTTCGCAAACACTTGATTGTTTTTGTCGTTTACTTGCATAAAAATGGCTGTCGCAGATTTCCGCCTTCTGCGACAGCCTCTTTGTTTGCGCTCTATTTATCTTTCTTTGCGAGCCGCATTATGAGCTTCGCGATTTCGAGCACGGGGATCGGCACTAGCGCGAGCGCCAGTATCGTCAGGTATCCGTTCAGGGGCAGCGCCACAAGCCCGAACGCAGTTTGCATAAAGGGCACGAACAGCACGAGCGACACAAGCGCGAACGACGCGAGCAGCGCCAAGTTCAGCCGGCTGTTGCCGAAAGGCCCTATTTTGAACAGGCTCTTGTCGGAGCGCATGTTGTACGCGTGGAACACCTGAGACAGCGCCAGCACGCCGAACGCAAGCGTCTGACCGAACCGCTCCTTCTGAACGGTCTCCAACGCGTTATGACCGAAGACCCTCTCGCCGATAATATAGGCCGCCAGCGCGAGCAGGCCGAACAGCACGCCTTGCAGGCAGATCTGTATGCCGTAGCCGTGCGCGAACATGCCCTCTTTCTTCGGGCGCGGCTTTCTGAGCATCACGTCGTCCTCGACTTTTTCGACGCCCAGCGCCACGGCGGGCAGGCTGTCCGTGGCGAGGTTTATGAGCAGCAGCTGCATTGACAAAAGCGGTGTTTTATGCAAGAACAGCATGGCTATGAACACGCACAGTATCTCGCCGATATTCGTTCCGAGCAGGAAACCCACGACCTTCTTTATATTGTCGTATATGCCGCGCCCCTCGCGCACCGCGTAGACGATAGTCGTGAAATTATCGTCCATGAGCGTCATGGCGGCGGCGGACTTCGCTACGTCCGTGCCCGTAATGCCCATCGCGCAGCCGATGTCGGCGGCTTTGAGCGCGGGCGCGTCGTTCACGCCGTCTCCGGTCATGGACACGATCTCGCCCTGTCTCTGCCACGCCTTGACGATGCGTATTTTATCCTCGGGCGTGACGCGCGCGTATACCGATATGTCGCGCACGCAGCCGTCAAGCTCCGAATCGCTCATAGCCGCGAGCGCCGCGCCGGTTATTGCTCTGTCGTAGTCTCTGAGTATGCCCAGATCCTTGGCGATCGCGCTTGCGGTGATCACATGGTCGCCGGTTATCATAATGGGACGTATGCCCGCCGACGCGCATTCGGCGACGGCGTCTCTGACTTCGGGACGGGGCGGGTCGATTATGCCGACCAAGCCTATGAGCGTGAGGTTCGTTTCGAGCGCGCCGCTGTCGGTTTCGTCGGGCACTCTGTCGAGTTTCCTTTCGGCGACGGCGAGCACTCGCAGCGCTTTCTCGCTCATTTCGGCGACAAGCCTGTTAGTCGCGTCGGTCACGCCGAACGCGCAGCGGGCGGCTATCATGTCGTAAGCGCCCTTTGTGACGCTCATTATGACTCCGTCGAACTCGTGAACTGTGGTCATCAGTTTTCTGTCGGAATCGAACGGCAGCTCGAACAGGCGCGGGTGCGCGGCGTTCAGCGCGTCCTTTGTCTGACCGTTTTTGTGGGCGGCGGCGACGATGCTCGTCTCGGTCGGGTCGCCTATGTGGACTTCTTTACCGTCCTCTATGGCGAACGAACCGTCGCAGCACAGCGCCGCTTTCGAGAGCAGGTCGACTATTTCGCGCGAGTTTTCTGTGTTTATTTCTTCGGTGACGTCCGACGCGCAGGAGTACGCCGACACGAGCGTCATGCGGTTTTGCGTGAGCGTGCCGGTTTTATCAGAGCATATCACCGACGCGCTGCCGAGCGTTTCCACGGCGGGCAGACTGCGTATAATCGCGTTCTTGCGCGAGAGCCTCAGCATACCCATTGACAACACGATCGTGACGATTGCGGGCAAGCCTTCGGGTATGGCGGACACGGCGAGCGAAACGGACGTCATAAATATTTTTTTGATTTCTATGTCATTGAGAAGCCCTATCACGAATATGACCGCGCAAGCGCCGAGCGCGACGATTCCGAGAGTTTTGCCCAAGCTCTTGAGCTTTGACTGAAGCGGAGTGAGCGGCTGTTTCGCGCTCGTCAGCAGCCCCGCGATTTTGCCCATCTCGGTTTTCATGCCCGTGCCGGTCACGACCGCCTTGCCCCTGCCATACACTATCGAGCAGCCGGAGTATATCATCGTTCTGCGGTCGCCCAACGGCGCGTCAGGCGCGATTTCTGCGTTCGCGTCTTTTTCGGCGGGCACGCTTTCGCCCGTGAGCGCGCTTTCTTCGCTCTTCAGGCTGGCGCTCTCTATGAGGCGCGAGTCGGCGGGCACGAAGTCGCCCGCTTCTATGCGAATTATGTCCCCGGGCACGAGCAGGCGCGCGTCTATAACGCGCTCGACGCTGTCGCGTATGACGCGCGCGTGGGGCGCTGACATTTTTTTGAGCGCTTCCATCGCTTTTTCGGCTTTGCTCTCCTGCGATACGCCGAGCGCCGCGTTGAGTATGACGATTGCCAATATAAGTATAGGCTCGAAGAGCTCCTGCATATCCTTCGACGATATAGCCGTCGCGAACGATATTGCCGCCGCCACAAGCAGTATGATTATCATCGTGTCTTTGAACTGCGAAAGCAGGCGCATAGCCAAGCTCTGCTTTTTGCCTTCTGAAAGGCGGTTTTCGCCAAACTCGATAAGCTGCTTATCCGCCTGCGCCTGAGTAAGTCCGCTTTCGGGGTTTACGCCGAGGCTTGAAAGCACGTCTTTCGTGGTTTCTGAATGCGCGTTCATATGCTCTTCCTTTATTTGTTATTCTTCCGTATATTATCTCCGCGAGTTCAGACGAGCGCAAGCGAATATCGTCAAATATAAGTTAAGCCCTGTATTTTTTAGCAAAAATGACTTAATTCCGAAATATATAATCATATAATTGACATTATCGAAGTATTGATGTAATATATAGTAACTCAGAGGAGGTGTCGCCATGCGTACATACGCGTATAAAATAGTGTTATTGTCGCTTCTGCTCATAATCTCCGTCATTACGTGCGCTTCGGCGAGCGGCGTGACGCCGTGCCCGAGCGACGCTCACGTGTGGACCGAGACGATTGTCCCCGCCACATGCAAGGATTCCGAAAAGCTGATCAAAAAGTGCAGCGTCTGCGGCGAAACGGCCGAATACGAAAAGGGCGAGCCGAACGACAATCATACATACGGCCCGTATGTGCTGACCCGCGAGCCAACCTGCAAGCGAGAGGGCGAGCAGACGGCGACGTGCTCTGTGTGCGGCAATAAGAGCACTATAACGATTGAAAAAACGGAGCACTCATACGGCGAGTGGCAGCAGCACGACGACCAGTGGCATATACGCTATTGCAAGGTTTGTCAGTGGGCGTATAAAGGCTCGCACAGGCTGGACGACGGCAAAGTGCTCACAAAAGCGACAAACGCGTCTCTGGGCGAAGTCGTATACACATGCCGCGTTTGCAACTATCAGATGAAGCGCAATATAGGCATAGACGGCACGGTGTATGCGCAGACGGGGACCGATGTGCTCGGAAACGGCGTAAAATACCTGCTGGTCGAAGCCACCGAAATAAAGGACGACAATCTGCGCGAAGTGAAGCTGCCCGACGGAAGCCTTATGGAGGTCTCCGCGCTCGACGGCTGCGAAATCGCCGTGTACGCGAACGCGTCCACAGGCGCTTACGCGGGTCTGTACGTGCATTCGGGCGAAGCGTCTGTGACGGTCATGCCGTCCGCAGACACCGACACGCTCAAAATGGAATTTATAAAGATAAACGACGGCGCTTCGCTCAACATGCGCATATGGAATATGACGGGCGAAATCGCAATCGCGGGCACGGGCGAGGACGGAATCGTAATATCGCAGCATAAAAACGACGACGGCAGCTGCATAACGGGCTTCATGCGCACGAAAAAGACTCGCAACACCGTCGAGGGCACGGCGCTGCTCGCGACCTCCTCCGACGGCATCATAAAGCTGACGAGCGCAAAGAGCGAGCTGAAAGCGGCGTTAAACTTGGACGTTAAGCCGTTTGGCTCGGTTTCGTGGAAATACGACGCGAAAACCAATAAAGTGACCGTGTCGGCGCGGGACAGGAACAACAAATACGAGGGCATAGGCTACTACGCGTTCATAAACGACGTTATAGTCGTCGGTTCGCGCGACAAGGCGAGCGTCACGGGCACAGTCAAAACCGCCGAGGAGAACCCTGTGTGGCGGCTCAGAGTGTCTTTCCCGACGGGCGAGGTGTTTCACACGCCTAAATACAATATTGACGGCACGCTCTCCGAGCTTGCCGACGGCACTACGTATATGACAGGCGCGGAGATAGCAGACGAGCAGAAGAATAAGACGCAAACGGAAGCGACCGCGACCGCCTCTCCCGCCCCGACGCAAGCGCCCACGCAAACCCCGACGCAAGCCCCCACGCAAGCTCCGACGCAAGCGCCCACGCAAACTCCGCCCGCCGCGACGGCAGGTCCCGCCGATGTAAAGGAACAGGACGAGTACGAAGCCGTCGATCCGTTCGGTTCACATAATATGTCGTCCGACGAAGCCGTCGCGTACACGGCGGAATATTCGAATCATCAGTACACAGTCTCCGTGAGCGCGCTGCCGGAGGGCTGCGAATTTTGCGGCATACGCTTCATACAATCCTTCGAGAGCGGTTTCAGCATAAAGAACGCATCCTCTCAGACAGCGACGTTCGACGTTGAATGCCGTGAAAGCCGCGTGAAGTGCGTTATCACGCTCAAGGACGCGACCGGAAAGACGGTCGAGGCTGACGCGGGCATGTTCAGACTGGCTTTCGATTGATGAGACTCGGGTAAAACATTCGGGCGGCTGATGCCGTCCGATTTTTTGTGTTGCTAAACTCGCGGGAATGGTTTAGAATAGACACGCGAAAGCATCGTTATACGGAGGGCGTAAATTATGGCTATGGGCGACAGGGGCAAAACCGTTCGACTCGGTATCATAGGCTTCGGAGGGCGCGGCGAAGGGCAGACGGAAACGCTTATACAGATGCCCGATGTGGAAGTAACATGCGTGTGTGACGTATATCCCGACCGCGTCGAAAAAGCGAGACAGCTTATATATAAGCACAGGGGCGTGCTTCCTGCGGGCGAGACGGACTACAGAAAAGTTATATCGCGCGCGGACGTCGACGCGGTATGCGTGTTCACAAGCTGGGAAACGCACATTGAAATATCTGTTTCGGCTATGCGCGCGGGCAAGCTCACGGCGTGCGAGGTCGGCGGCGCGGTCAGTCTGGACGAATGCTGGAAGTTGGTCAAGTGTATGCAGGAAACGGGCATAGAGTGCATGATGCTCGAAAACTGCTGCTATGGCAAGGAAGAAATGGCGCTTTTGAACATGGTGCGCAAGGGCGTTTTCGGAACGCTCGTGCACTGTCAGGGCGGCTATGAGCACGACCTGCGCGATGAAATCGGCATGGGCGACATAAACCGCCACTACAGGCAGCGCCACTTTCTTAAGAGAAACGGAGAACTGTACCCGACTCACGCGCTCGGCCCGATATGCGAATATCTGAACATAAATCGGGGCAACCGAATGGTGTCTTTGTGCTCAGTAGCGTCGAAAGCGGCGGGGCTTAACGAATGGCTCAAAGAAAACAGGCCTGATACGAACCTGTCGCGCGCGCAGGTGAATCAGGGCGACGTGGTCACGACGATCATAAAGTGCGCAAACGGCGAGACCATTGTGCTCACGCACGACTGCACACTGCCGCGCCCGTATTCGCGCGGCGGCAGAGTTCAGGGCACGAAGGGTATTTGGATGGAGGACAACCGCAGCATATTCGTCGAAAACCGCTCGCCGGCAGACCCGACGGCGTGGACGCACGTGTGGGAAAAGGACGCGGAATATATGAACGAATATAATCACCCGCTGTGGCAGGCGTATGAGCAGTTCGGCCTGCGCGGCGGTCACGGCGGCATGGATTATCTGGTGTTGCGCGCGTTCGTTGAGAGCGTTCAAAAGGGCGAGCGTCCTCCTATCGATACATACGACATGGCGAGCTGGATGTGCATAACGCCGCTGAGCGAGGACAGCATAGCCATGGGCGGCGCGTTCGTGCCCATACCCGATTTCACAGAAGGGCGCTGGCTGCAAGCCCGAAGCGATTCAGCGACGGGGGATTACGCGCTGAATTAACGGGGCAATCGCTTACGACGTCGATACGATTGAAGTCGCAGGGGGACACGCCCCCCTTCGAGCATCCCCGGGGTTTTCAGTAAGCGATAGCCCATATAAAATTGAAATGCGATATAGCATTATCCGACACGATATGTTATACTTCACTAGAAAATATCTTCGGGGGCGATTGTATATGCCTATCGCGTTGACGTTCACGTTTCAGGGCTGCTGCCTTGACGCAATCCGCCTTTACGAAAAGGCGTTCGGAGCGGACGTAAAATACATAATGCGTTACAGGGACTCCAAGCGCGAGGACACGCTGCTGGTCGATCCGCAGTTCATGGACTTGGTGTATCACGCGGAGATGGACATATGCGGCTCTCGCGCAATGCTCGCTGACGAAATCACCGATAAAGCGCCGTCGGGCGCGAACGTTCTGTCGCTCACGGCGACGTTCGACAGCCCCGCGAAGGTGCGCGTGGCGTTTTCATGCCTGCGCCCCGGCGGCACGGTCGTGAAAGCGATGCGCATGACGACGTTCTCGGCGTGCGTGGCGACAATAACCGATAAATTCGGCGTGACATGGGGGCTTATGACGGAAGCCGAGCCGGACTTCAAGATGCGCGAAATAACGCCCGCCGACGCCGACAGCGTAATAAACATAATCGACTCGTCGATAGAATCGGCCTGCATGGAATCCGAGTCGCCCGACGCGCGCCGCGCGTGGGCAAAGGGATACAGAGAGCGCGTCATAAAAGGCGTTGAGAGCGGTTCGTGGCGCGGGCTTCTCATGCATGACGATTCTTCGCCGTGCGGGGTCTGCCTGTACTCGCGCGGTTACGCGAAAGACGTCGCCGAAATCGAGGCGTTCTACATCGATAAGCGCATTTGGGGCATAGGCGCGGGGCGGTACATGATGGACGCGCTCATCGCCAAGCTGCACGCGAACAAAATCGGGCGCTCGTTCTTGTGGGCTCCCTCGGACGACATGCGCGCGCGCTTCTTCTTCGACGATTGCAGCTATTCGCTTACGGGCGAAGAGCGCGAAACAAGCGTCTCCGACGGCGAAAACGCGCTTCAATACGGCGAAGTGCGGTACGAGCTTGAGACGGAAGAATACGGCATATAGGAAAACAACGGGCTGTCGCGGAAGGACGAAATCCGCGACAGCCCATTTTGCGCGGGTGAACAAAGTCAGTTGCTGAGCGATTGCAAAGACGGGATTACTGCAAAACCTATGTGTGAGATCAAGTTCTGAAAATTTTGAATATCGACATGCTCTCCTTGCCTAATGGTCTTTACAAACACCAATACTAAAAAAGTCGGCTCTTCCTTTCGGAATCGCCGACTTTCTGTGTGTTTGTCGTCTTGTTCGCTAACAGCCCCGTTGCATACCCGCCTGAATCACGCGCTCTTCGCGGGTTCGGCGTCGAGGCGCTGGCGCGCCACCAGTTCTGCGAAGAATCCGTTTTGCTGTATCAGCTTTTCGTAGTTGCCGTCCTCGACGATCTTGCCCTTGTCGAGCACGATTATTCTGTCGCACTGGCGGATCGTTGACAGCCTGTGCGCGATGACTATTCGCGTGCACTTGAGGCTGTCGAGCGACTGCGAAACGATTTTCTGCGTTATATTGTCAAGCGCGCTCGTCGCCTCGTCGAACATGAGCAGCCGCGGCTTGGGCGCGATAGCTCTCGCTATCATGAGCCTCTGGCGCTGACCGCCCGATATGCCCCCGCCGCCCTCAGAAATTATGGTGTGCATCTGCATGGGCATTCGGCGAATATCGTCGGCTATGCCCGCCTTTTCGGCGGCTTCCCACGCCTGTTCGAGCGTCAGCCACGGCGCGGAGATCGTTATGTTCGAGAACACGTCGCCTTGGAACAGCTTGCCGTTCTGCATGACAACGCCTATGTTGCGCCTTAGCGACTTCAGATCGAGCGCGTTAAGATCCTTGCCGTCGTAGTACACCGCGCCCTTCTGAGGCGTCTCAAAGCCCAGTATGAGCCGCATGAGCGTCGATTTGCCGCAGCCTGTCGAGCCGACGATTGCTATATACTGTCCGGGTCTGATCTTGAGCGAAAGGTTGTCGATTATAAGCGGCATGTCGTCTTTATATCTGAACGACACGTTGTTGAGCTCGACTCCGCCCGAAAGCCGCGTCACCACCTGCTTACCCTCCGCGATTTCGGGCACGGCTTCCAATATGGGTTTCACCATGTTGAACACCGGCTTTATCTGCGCGATTGTGAGCGCCACGCCCGTGAGCGACAGAAACGCGCCCGACACCATGCCGTATGCCGCGTTGAACGCGTAGTAATCCGCAATGCCGACTTGCGCCTTCACGGCGGCATAATACAGAGCCAGCGTGCCGAACAGCGATATTGCGGTCGATATGACCGCGTTCAGCTTGACTATCAGCGGCGGGTCATATGAATATCCGGCGTTCTTTCTGTACACGCTCGCCCAGCGCGAGAACGCGCGCTTTTCCGCGCCCGACAGCTTTATCTTTTGCACGCCCGATATGAGCGCGTATATAAGCCCGCTTTCCTTGGCGGACACGTCCATCTGCTTTTGCGACAGTTTCATTTGAGTGAACACGCTCAGCATCGAGAACACGACCGTCGCGAGTATCACAAGCATCGCGGGCGCGACCAGCGCGGGCGCATACGCGAATATCTGACCCACGTACATAAGCGAAAACAGAGAAGTGAAGCCTGTTGAAAGTATGGCGTCGGACAACATGCCGCACAGCGAGTTTATGTATTGCACTCTGTTTGACAGTTCGCCCGAACCGTAGCCCTTGAAGAAGCTCGCGGGCAGCGACATTAGCCTCATCATGCTCGCCGCCTGAACGGATATGTTCATCTTGGTCTCAAGCCGCGCCATTATGACCGTTTTCGTCGCGCCTATCATCGCGCTCGATATTGTCACGCTCACGAACAGCGCCGCCACCGCCGCCAGCATACTCGTCTGCCCGCTTTCGAGCACCGTCGAGAATATCATGTTGTTTATGCGCGGAATGAAAAGGCCTATCAGCGCCACGCCCAATGTCGCCAGCGCGACCATCATGAAGTCGGCAAGGGACAGCGTGTTGAATATGTAGACGAGCAGATCGCGCATACCGAGCTTTTTAAGCGGCAGTGGCTTATAGAAACACAGCGCGTCCTCGTCTATCAGTTTTTCGTTTTTGGCGTTCACTCGCACGCGTTTGCCTGTCTTTGAGTCGTAAAACTCGTAGCCCGTCATGCCCTTGGGCACGATGGCTACGACGCTGCCGTCGTCTGAACGCGTGCCCAGCATAGCGCCTATGCCGTCTTTATGCCAGCCCTTTTGCAGCTTAACGTTTCGGCGCATTATGCCCGCGGGGCGCAGCAAAAACTCAAGCTGATCGTTCATGTCCTTTATGTTTTCGGGCATTTCCTTGGGCTTCACGTGGTAGAAGCGCAATATTTCCTCTATCGCGTCGCGCGTGAGCCTCGCGTCGTCGTTGAGCGCTGCGGCGATGGCGCTTTTGCCCATGACCACGCCCGCCATATCGGCGAACGCGTCCATAAAGGCTTCGTCGTCGTTCTTAATTCGCTGTTTAATTTGTTCGTCGAACCAGCCCATCGTGTCGCCTCCTCACTCGTTCGTCACGAGTTTTGCGTACATGCCGCCGAGCGCGTACAGCTCGTCGTGCGTGCCGCGCTCAACCACGTGTCCGTGGTCGAGCACGATTATCTCGTCGCATTCGCGAATCGTCGAGAGCCTGTGCGCCACCACGATGCACGTTATGCCGCGGTTTTTGATGCTGTTCACAACGTCGTATTCAGTCTTGGCGTCCAAAGCGCTCGTTGCCTCGTCCATTATGATTATCGTCGGGTCTTGCGCCAGCACCCTCGCGATTTCGAGCCGCTGTCTCTGTCCGCCCGACAGATCTTTGCCGCCCTCGAGCAGCTTATACTGATAGCCGCCGTCGCGCTGCATAACGTCCTCGTGAATCTGCGCGTCGCGTGCCGCGAGTATCATTTCGAAGTCCTCTATCGAGCTGTCCCACATTTTGATGTTGTTGGCGATCGTGTCCTCGAACAGTATTATGTCCTGATCGACCACCGCGAGAGAGCCTGTGAACACCGAATGGTTTATTTCGCTAAGCGGTTTTCCGTCGAACAGTATCTCGCCGCTCCACGGTTTGTACAAGCCCGATATGAGCTTTGAAAGCGTGGACTTTCCGCAGCCTGAGCCGCCTACGAACGCGACCCTGCTGCCGGGCGTGAGAGTAAGGTTGAAGTCGTCTATGAGCGCCTCGCCCAGCCGCGAATACCCGAACGTCACGTGTTTAAGCTCTATATTGCCCGTGAGTTTGTCGTATTCCGCTTCAGACTCCGCTGCGCCCACGTCGTATTCGACGTCGGGCGGATATTGCATAACGTCCTCGACGCGCTCCATGTTCGTGCGCATCTCCTGAATCGTCTGCGACGCGTTTATGAGCTTTGTCGCGGGCGCGACGAACGCCGCCATATACCCCTGGAACGCCATTATCATGCCGACGGTGAAATTCGTCGTCATCGCGAGATATACGCCGAGTATCAGTATAGCCGCGTTCGTTATCGACGACACCAGCCCCGGTATGGCGCCCAGATATTGATTCAGGCGCGCGTAGCGCACTTCCTGCGTGTTCACGCTCGCCTGATAGCCCGCCCACTTTTCAAAGAATCCGTTTTCCGCGCCGGAAGCCTTTATGGTCTCAATCATTTCGATGCCCGCGACGGTCGTGCCCGACAGCTTGCCGCTGTCGCGCATCTGTACGCGGGTTATGTTCACGCGCTTTTTGGATATGATTCGCGATACGAGCAGGTTCAGGACGATGCTTACCATGCCCACGAGCGTCAGCATGACGCTGTACCTGAGCATTACGACCAGATAGAACACCATCATCACCGCGTCAAGAAACAGCGGCGCGAACGTGTTTATGAGCGTCTTGGCTATCGACGCGTTCGTCGACTGGCGCATCGCAATGTCGCCCGCCATGCGCTGCGAGAAGAATTCCATAGGCATTCTGAGCACGTGCCACATATATTCGGAGTTCGCTACGATTGCGAGCTTACCGTCAATTTTGAGCAGGTATACCGCCTTTACCCACGCCACGATTATCTGCACGACCGACAGCGCCGCCAGCCCGAATATGAACGGCCTGAACCAGTCGGGGTTCGCGCCTGTCAAAAGCCTGTCCATGAACACGCGCGAAAAACCGGGGCTTACGACCCCGATGAGCGCCGTTATGACAGTGGTGAGTATTACGAAAGCGAACGCCGCCGCCGTGCCTCTCAGTTTCTTTTTGGCGAACGCGAGCACGCTCTTGGGTTTGCCGCCCGGCTCAAACTCGTCCGTAGGCTCAAACGTCAGGCATATGCCCGTGAACGACTGGTCGAACTGCTCCATAGGCACGCCGACAGTGCCGCGCGCGGGGTCGTTCAATATCGCCTTATTGCCCCTGAAGCCGCACAGCACCACAAAGTGATTGAAATTCCAGTGAATTATGCACGGAAACGAGCCGCTTTCCTTGAGCTGTTCAGGCTCGAAGCGATAGCCCTTCGCCGTGAAGCCGTAGGCGCGTGCCGCTTTGAGCACGTTGCGGGCGCTCGACCCGTCGCGCGACACGCCGCAGTCGTATCTGACCTGTTCCAAGGGCAGCCATTTGCCGTAGTACGCCAGTATCATAGCCAACGAAGCCGCGCCGCACTCGAGCGCTTCCATTTGCATTATGACGGGCGTTTTCGCCCAGCCCTTTGTTATGGGCTTTTTGACTGGCTTTTTCGCGTCTTTTTTCATATGTCAGCCCTCAGCCCAGAATGAACGACAGGGGCGACACGCTGTCGAGCACGAATTCGATTTCGAAAGGAGCGTCCCCGGCTGCCTTCGCGACGCCGTCTTGCAGGCGCACCTCGTACAGCCTGTCGCCTTCCTTAACGCCGATCTGCATTTTATACGCTTCGAGACTGCCCACTTTCGTGATCACGTCGTCAACCGTCACGGGGTCTTGCGATATTTCATACGAACCGTAAACCGCGCTGCCTGCTCGCACGAATGTGTCCGTGTCGATTTTCGCCCGCTCCGCTTCGGTTATATAGCAAACCTGCCCGTCCGCGTCGGCGTGCGCCCACGTTTTGAAGCCCGTCTCAAGCTCGCCCGACGCGCCCCACACGACCGCGCCTATAAGCAGCACTATCACCGCTCCGAGTATAAGCCATATGCCGGGGTTTGAAACGCGTATGTAATCGTTGAGTTGTTCGGGCGACGACACCCGCTCCATACTTTTCTTTCTAAAGACGCCGCTGTTCATGGGCTGCCCTCCGTTTCAGCGCATTTTCTTGCGTATCGTAAGCACGTTCTTGCCGTTTTCCCTCGCGTAGTCGATCGAGTCCATCGTCCTTTTGACCATTAAAATGCCAAGCCCTCCCGGCAGTCTGTCGTCGGCTGACAGCGATATGTCGGGATCGGCCTTTTCAAGCGGATTATACGGTTTTCCCGAATCCGTAAACTTTATGAAAGCGTTTTCGCCCTCGACGCCGAAATCGACGTCCACATAGCCGCCGCCGTCCGTATACGCGTAGCTCGCTATGTTGTTCATTATTTCGTCAACGGCAACGAGCATTCGCGTTATCACCTTCGCGGGACAGCCGTTTTGCGCAAGCGAATTTTCCACGGCTTCGGAGACCTTCGGCAGTTGAGAAATGTCGGCGGGTACAGTCACAAAACCATCTCCGTTTCGGCGCATTTGTTTACCTACGCGGTTGGCTATTCTATTGTAAGTATGTCTACAAAGCCGGTTATGTCGAAGACTTCCATAACCTCGTCGTTTACGTTTTTGAGCACCATTTCGCCCTGTTTGTTCATGACCTTCTGAGCGGCGAGCAGCACGCGCAGTCCCGCGGACGAAAGGTAGGCGACGTTTTCGAAATCGAGCGTCAGTTTATTCACCGACGAAATGGTTTGCTTCAATTCGGCTTCGAGCATTGGCGCGGTCGTCGTGTCGAGCCGCCCGTTCAGCACCAGCGTAAGCTCCGCGCCGTTTTGGATTTTTTCAATCGTCATATCGCGTAATCTCCTTATTGTATGTTGTCGGAGTGATAAAAACAGTATAACATAAACAACCGCGCGCAACAAGCGCATTGCGCGCCTTTATTTACGCTGCGCGTTGTTTGTTCAGCGAAATAAATCGTTAAATTTTTCAAGCGCGCCGCCTGATGCCGAGAGCGATTCCTCGGCGAATCCGCGCGCCGCGCTCTTATACTCCGTATCGAACGCGTCGGGCACGAATATTTCGCTGTCCGTCAGAAACGCTTCCAACCGCGACATCGCGCCTCCGCCCGCGTACAGCGCCGAACCGTCGTTCGCCCGGAACGCGCCCGCCGACGAAAGCGCCGCCTGACGAGACTCCGATAACAAAAACTCGACGAATTTTTCGCTCATGCTTTGGCGCTCCGACGCGTCGGCTTTGTCGGATGCGACAATCCCCACGAGCTTCAGCCTGTCCGTGAACGCAAGCCCTGTCGCGACAATTCTCCAATCGGGAGCGCGCCCGGAGTCTGACAGCCGCTCCAGTTTTTGAATGTCATTTTCAGTCACGACTATGCAGTCCGCGTCGCCGCGCGTAAACTTTGCGTAGGCGTTTTCGTCGCGCGCCGATTCCGCGGAGATCGCTATTTCTTCTCGCTCGCCCGTATATTCGACGTTTTCCAGAGCGCCTTCGGGCGCGGGCAAACCCAAATCGACCCCGTAGCGCGAGTCGCCCGCTTCCCGTTCGGAAGGCTCGCCCGCCAGCAGAGCCAGAAACGCCGCCGACGCGCACGAATACTTTTCGTCCTCGCGGAGCAGCACATTCGCCCCGTCGACCTTGCCGTTCGGAAGCCTGCGCTCATTCACGCACCACGCGTAACCGCCCAGCGCCACCGGAGTCAGCGTCCCGTCGGCGTATCCGCGCAGTTCGCGCCTCAATCCCTGCGAAATGTCCGTTGCAAGCAGATCGTCCGCGCTCTCCAGCATACCTGGATACGCGAGTATCATGTCGGGCGGATTATCCGATATATAGCCGAAAGCTTTCAGCGTGTCTTCCGAGACATACGAAATCTGCACATACACGCCGTCGTGAACGCGCTCGAAGCGCGTCGACGCGTCGTTGAGCCAGCGCTCCAAGCCGCAGTCCTCGCACGCCCACAGCCTGAGCACGCCGCTCCACTCGCCGTACTGCGCCTCGAGTATGTCCTCGGGAGGCGAGGGCAGCTTCGAAAGAATCCCCGTAACCGACAGTATCAAAGCCACCGAAATCACGGCGCACGCCGCGCGTAAGACCTTGCGCACATCGATCACCCCCGAAATATATCGGTATGCCGCTTTCAGGGGGCGAATGACGCGCTATATGAAATCTTTCCGCATGACCGCCATAATAAGCGCGTCCGCGTATTCTCCGTCTATATACAGATCGCTCTTCAAAACGCCCTCCGTTTTGAAGCCCACTGTCTCATAGCATTTGACCGCCGCCGAATTGTCCCTTGCGCATTTGAGCCACACGCGGTTCAGGTTGAGCGAATTAAACGCGTAAACAAGCAGCAGGCGCAGAGCCTCTTTTGCGTAGCCCTTGCCCCGCGCGTCAGGCAGAAGTATGATCGCAAGCTCCGCCTTGCGCGCGACATTGTCTATCATCATTAAATCGCACTGACCCAGATATTTATTCGTTCCGTTTTCGGATATAACGAACGCCTCGCCGCCCGCGTCGCCGTTCAGGCGGCGGTCTAGCCATTCCTCCGTCTGCTCCCACGTGTGCGGGCGGCGAAATGCGCCCGACAGATATTTGGTAGTCCCGCCGTCGTTCACCCACGCCCTGATCGCGGATAGATCTTCGCGCCTGTATTCGCGCAGCGTCACGCGTTCGCCCACTATTCTGCCCATGCGCAGCCCACCCTTCGCAATTTCAGAAATTATAGCATGAATTTGTCGCGCTTGACAAGCGCCGGCGTTTTGAGTATAATGCTTGCATATCACGAAAGGCGGTATACCATATATAATGAGACGCAGCTGACTCGAATCCACGCATAAGTGACGGCGCAGTAATTGCGCTTTTATTTGGCGCGGTCGGGGAGGGCTGTTTTGTTTTGCTTATAAAACGACAGGCACGCCTTCCCGCGCCGCGCGGGAGGTGTTTTATTTATGGCGAAACTACTGATCGAGGCTCGCGGCGTTAAGGTGAGCTATTCAGACAGGCTTGTGCTCGACATAGACAGGTTCGAGCTGTACGACGGCGACCGCGTGGGTCTGGTGGGCGAAAACGGCGCTGGCAAGAGCACGCTGCTAGGCGTGCTGACGGGCAGGCGGCAACCCGACGAGGGCATCGTCCGCCGCCTGTGTCAGGCGTCTGAGATATTGCAAATGGGCGACTGCGCCCGCGACAAAAACGACATTGACAAAAAGACGGCGAGCGAGTTTTCCGTAAGGGATTACTCCGACGGCCTTTCCGGCGGCGAGCGCACACGGCGGCGCATTGCGGGCGCTTTGACTGACGATTCGCACGCCCTGTTCGCCGACGAGCCGACAGTCGATCTGGACGCGTCCGGCGTAAAGGCGCTCGAAAAGAGACTGCTGGCATACGAGGGCGCCGTAGTGCTCGTCTCGCACGACAGAAGCCTTTTAGACAGCGTGTGCACTCGCATATGCGAGCTTGCCGACGGGCGCATAACGTCCTACGCGGGCAACTATTCCGCTTACAGGGCGGAGCGAGAACGCCGTAAACAGTTTGAAAAGAGCGAGTATGACGCGTATGTTCAGGAAAAAGCGCGGCTCAAAAAGCTGATACAGCAGGAGGTCGAGCACGCGTCCAAAAAGCAGCATCTTCCCAAGCGCATGGGCAACAGCGAAGCGCGCCTGCACAAGCGCGAGGTTACGAACGTGCAGGGCAAGATCCATCAGGTGCGCAAGGGCTTCGAGTCGCGCCTTGAACGGCTCGACGAAAAAACCCGCCCGCGCGAGGAAGCGAGCATTCGCATGGCTCTGGGCGAAAGCTCCGGCATCATAGGTAAAACCGCCATATCGGTTTCCAACCTAAACGTGCGCTTCGGCGACAGAACGCTGTTTAATAACGCGCGCGCCGACTTTCCGACGCGCTCCAAAACCGCGCTGCTTGGCGACAACGGCACGGGCAAGACGACGCTCATACGCCGCATACTCGCGGGCGAGGCAACCGTGAACCCCGGCGTGCGTATAGGCTATTTCGGTCAGGAGCACGAAGAAGTGCTCGACATGGACCTGACGGCGCTTGAGAACGTTATGAAAACGAGCGTTCACAGCGAGTCCGTCGCGCGGACGGTGCTCGCGCGGCTCAACATTCGCTTGGACGACGTTTTCAAGCGCGCGCGGGTTTTGTCGGGCGGCGAGCGCGCGAAGGTGTGCATGGCGCGCCTGTTCGTGTCCGACGCGAACCTGCTCATACTCGACGAGCCGACGAACCATCTCGACATATGGAGCATGGAAGCGCTTGAAAGCGTGCTTACGGAGTACGCGGGCACGCTCATATTCGTAAGCCACGATTCGGCGTTCGTAAAGAGCATAGCCGACAGGCTCGTTTTCATAGAAAACGCGCGCCTGCGCGCGTTCGAGGGCGGCGTTTCCGAGTATGAAGAATATGTCGAAAGCACGGAGCGCGGCAGGCGTGCCGAAGACTATATGCTAAAAATTACGTCTCTCGAAATGCGCTTGGCGGGTATAGCCGCGCGCATGGCAAAGCCCAGAAAGGGAGACAGCCCCGAACGCCTGAACGCGGAATATGAAGAAGCTGCCAAAGACCTGCGCGACATGAAAGCGGAAGCCGAATCGCAAAAATAGCGCAAAAAAAAGGGCGGGGAGGCGAAAAGCCTCCCCGCCGCGTTTACTGAGTGTTACTGCGCGTTCGCCGCGTCGATGTACGCGTTCCACGTGCCGCGCATTTCCTCGGCGCGCTCCGCCGGGGTCTGGTTGCCTGCGGATACGCCCCAGATGAAGTCCGGGCCGAGGTCGTAGCCGGAGATCATGTCGGTGTACCACACGAACTGATGCTCGGGCAGGCGCATAAGAGCCAGCGTCTCGTCCACGGCGCGAAGGTCGCGGTACTTGGCGTAGTAGCCGGCTTTCCAGTCGTCTGTGTCGTCGAAGCCCGGGGTCGGATCGGTGTAGAGGTTGTAAGCGAAGGCTATCTTCGCGGCGCGTTCCGCGTCGTAGCAGGCGGGTATAACGAGCACGTTGTCGGTGGGCGCGAACATATAGGTTTCGGCGCGTGGTCCCTTCGGGAACATTACGAAACCGAAGTCGTCGGCCATGTTCGCGAACGCCTGTCCGGCGGCGTAGTCTTCGTGGCAGGTCAGAGCGACTTCGCCGTTGGCGAACGCCGGCTCAAAGTAATCCCAGTTCGCGCCTTCGGGCGAGGGCATGTCGTACTTGACGAACATATCCATTGCCCAGTTCGCCGCCTCGAGGAAGGCGTCGGTCTCGGCCGCGTTCACGTATTTGCCGTTCTCGTCAACCATGACGAAGCCCACGCCGTTGGACACGAGCGCCGCCGGGAAGAAGTGGCTCGAGAAGCTCTTTATGGCGTACTTGTCTATAACGCCGTCGTTATCGGTGTCGCGGTTGAGCTTTTCGCACAGTTCTTCGAAGGCTTCCCACGTCCAAGTGCCGTCTTTCTGCATGTCGTAGAGGCTCTCGGGGTCTACGCCGGCTTCCTGAAGCAGGCGCTTGTTGAAGAATATGCCCTTGCGCGGTTCGGCCGCTTCAGCGCGCATACCGTATATCGCGCCGTCCTTGGTGAGCAGGTCGCGGACTATGGCGTTCCATTTGTCGTCGTCAAAGTCGAAGTAGTCGAGCGTGGACAGGTCGTAGAACAGGCCGCTCTGCATCGGGCCAAGTATGGCGTTCGAGCGAAGCAACCACACATAGTTCTCTTCGCCGCCGGCGGTCGCGAAGTTTACGAAATCCTCGGGGCTGCTTCCCCAAGTGCTCACGGCGTTCGAGTAGATTTTGAAGTTATAGGTCTCCTCGAGCCATGTGCGGTAGTAGAATCTTTCTTCTTCCTCAAAAGTGGCGGGCGTGCTGTTGTGCCAGTCTGTCGACCACCAGTCGGCGACTACGATTTCCATGCCGCCCAAGTCGATTACGTTGCCTTCGGCGTCGGTGTAGATTTCCACGCCGTACTCGGCGTAGGGGTTCTCGACCTCGTCCGCGAACGCGGGCACGAGTGCCAGCATCATCGCGAGTGCCAGAAGCGTTGCCAGGGTTTTTTTCATGGGTGTACCTCCTTCAATATAGTCTGTCTGTCGTCGGGTTTTGACCCGCCTATCTGAACGCGCGTCTTGCGCGCGCCAAATACTTACATTTTGATGCCGGTCGCGCTTATGCTCTCGACGAATCCGCGCTGCGCGAATATGTAGAGCACCAACAGCGGCGCGACTATCATGATCGTGCCCGTCGAGACCATCTGCTGCTGAAGCGCGGGCGACGCCGACGTGTTCGTGCCGAGCTTTATAGACATATAGTTGTTGAGCCTGTCGGCTATGCCGCTCACCCTCATAGACAACAGGTCGTTTCCGCCTAAGAAAAGCCCTGAATAGAATGTGTCCGTCCACTGCCACACGAACGCGAACAGGAAGCACGAAACCAATATGGGAACTGCGTCGGGCAGTATAACGCGCCAGAACGTTTTGAATGTCGAGCAGCCGTCCACATACGCCGCCTCCTCGAGCGACTTGGGCACGCCCGCGAAGAACTGGCGAATCATGAATATGTACAGCCCGTTTTTTAGCCCCATGCACGTCGCGCTCAGCAGGAAATACGGTATGGACGAGCCGCGTAGGTTAAGCGTAAGCTCCGGGTTCGCGACGGTCTTGCCGAGCGCGTCAACCATAGCGTACCCCTGCCCCCGAATCGCCTTGACTATTCCGAACACGTCGAAAAAGCGGAAGTGCAGGTGCAGCGATGATGAAATCGTCTGCGGCGGTATGATTATAACGAGTATCACGCACGCAAACCACAGCTTTTTGAGCGGAAAGTTGAATCGCGCGAAGCCGTAGCCCACGAGCGTGCACGCCGCGATCTGCAATATCGAAACCACCAGGCATATCCAAATCGTGTTGACCAAGGCTTTGCTGTAGTTGAGCAATTCGGGGTTGGCGGCGAGCTTATAGTTTTCGGTCGTCAGGTGGCGGGGGATAGTGACTATCGTAGTGTCGTACAAATCCCTCTCAGCCATGAAGCTCACTGAAATTTGGTCGAGCAGCGGCTGAACGATCATGAAGCACAGTCCGAACAGCAGAAGCGCGCGCAATAACACATACGCCTTATGTCGCAAAGTCTTTTTCGCGAGATAGCCGCCCGACAGCCTGTTGCGCTCCCAGTATCCTCTACGCGGGCTTTTCGAAGCGTTATTCATAAGCCTGCACCACCCCTTTGGAGATTATGGCGGAGCAAATACCTATCATCGCTATCGCCACGAAGAAGTATATCCACGCCATAGCGGACGAGAAGCCGTAGTCCATAAGCGGAACCATAGTCTCGCGGATTTTCTCGATGACCTCGCTGTTCGTTTTCATGAAGAAGTCGATTATCGTGTATATCACGTTCACAATCAACAGCGGGCTTACAAGCGGGAACGTTATTCGCCAGAACGATTCCCACTTCGAGCAACCCTCCACGTCCGCCGCCTCGTACAGGCTGGCGGGCACGTTTTGCAAACCCGACAGGAAAACGATTATCTGTATACCCGAAGCCATGACGATTGTGTAAACCTCGTCTATCATGCTCATGACGACGTCCAATATCACTTCGGGCACGCCTGTGAGCTTCAACACCTCTATAACCGAGTCCGTCACCATAATGGGCGACGCTTCCTGTATGACTTCCTTTATGCCCGCGAGCAGCGTGTTGTCTGTTTCAAGCCCTATCAGCACGCCCGATGTGAGTATGACGGGCAGGAAGAATATCGCCCTCACCACGACCCTGCCCTTGAACTTCTGGTTCAGAAGCAGCGCCACGACGAAGCTGACGACCAGTACGCCGACCGCGTTTATCGCCATCGCCGCGATTTCCTCAAGCAGAAGCTGATTGAACTCGGGGTCTATAAGCAGCGCCTTTTTGAAATTGTCAATGCCTATGAATATAGGCTTGAACCCGGAAGCCGAAATTTCTACGTTGCTCAACGCCATGCGCATCGAGTTATACAGCGGCACGGCCATGAACGCTATGAAACCTATTACGAAAGGCAGTATGAACAGATAGCCCGAAATCGCGCGGCGAGCGCGAATCGTCAGGCGGCCTTTGCCACTCATGCCGCACCCCCCTTTACCGCGTAGTCGCGCGCGGGAATCAATTCGCCGTCTATGAAAGCGTCCGCATAGCCGAAATTCACATACACGTTTGTGCCGTCCTCGTATGTCGTCACGCTTACGTCGCCCGCGAGATAGTGGTTCGTCATCAACATGCCGAACGTATGGCGCAGCTCGCGGTCGTATTTTTCGTATATTTCTTTAACGCCCGCAAGCGCCAGATTTATGTCAGAGCCGTAATATTCGGAATACAGCGTCTCCTGTATGCGCATGGCGTCGCTCTGTATGAACGTAAAGCTCAGCCCCGCGCCCATTTCGGCGGATCTCAGCAACAGTTCCTGATAGTCGTCGGATATATTCAGCCCCGCGCCCGTGTACTCGACATATCCGTGCAGCGCCATGGGCCAGAAGGGCACGTATGCGTCCACAATGCCGTATTCGCCGCCGTCGAAGTCTATATCGGTTATGACGTCGCACAGGACCGCCGCGTAATAGTTGCCCTGCCGCGCCATCAGACCCAAGCCCGAAGCGCGCGCCTCGATCAGCGCTTCCGTTTGCATAGCGAGGCTTTCCTCGCGCGTGACTCGCGCCTTCGGGTTATAGTCGGCTGAAAGTATGCCGCCCGCGTCGCGGTACGACACGCCGTATGCGCCGTAATCCCGCGCGGCTTCGGCGAGGTTGCGCATCATTTCGACTGTCAGCGCGGGAGTCATCAGGTAATATGTGTCTATCCAGTCCTGCGGGCCGTACCATATCGTGCTGTACTCGTACAGCTCGACCTCCTCGCGGGTCGTGAAGCGCGCCGCGTCGCGGAAGGGTATGAAGCCCTCGAGCAATCCGCTGTCGCGCGCGAACGCCGTAAGCCCGTCCAAATAGACAGGCACGTTTTGCTCTTTGGCGTATGACAGCATGTCGCGCAATTCCGCCTCCGTGCCCAAGCGGTCGATCGTCGACACGTCCTTCAGTATCTGCTGGTTCATGCCGTCGTTGAACCAGCCCGAATACCTCACGCGCATGTTCGTGAAGCCCTCGCCTATAAGGCGCGAAATCATATCCTTAGCCTGAGAGTACGTCGTGAGCGCCAACGGCATGTTTTTCGGAACGCCCAGCACCTGCTCCTCTTTGTCTATCGCGCCCACTATTTCTATCGCCAGCGGAACGCCCGAACCGTCTTTTGCAAGCGTTGGGTTGTCCTGAAACACGTATTCGCGATACGCTGCCGCCATATCTGTGTAGCTTTCGCCCGTTATGAAGCGGTATCGCTGCAATATGCGCCCTTCCGGCGGGCTGACCTCGTACATGTAAACGGCGTTGTTCGATCGGTCTGAAACGTTGAACTTGTCGCCGTGTATAATGCGGTACGTCGCGTTCACGGTGTTGTAGTTGGTGGCGGCGCGCCCCGCAATATCAGCGTATACGCCCGCGTATGCCGCGCCGTCCTCTATCATGCACAGGAAAGAACCGCCTTCTCTCGATATGCCGAACACAGGGTAGTTGACGCGCGTCTCCTGATTGACCTCGAGGCGGTATCTCGCCCAATCCCAGCCGTACACATTCGCGTAATACGGTTCTTGCGTGAGCTTTCCATTGTTGAAGTTTATGATGCCGCCGCTGCCGTCGGGTATCAGCATGAAGCCCGCGTCCGTCTTTGCGCCCGCGCCGAAGTTGGGCAGCAGTCGCACGCTCGAAAGAACGTAGCTCGGATTGTACTCTATCGAGTCCATCGGAATCTCGACCAGCAGGTCGCCGTTTTCGATAGAATAGCGTATCGTCAGATTGAACACCGCCGTGCCGCTGCTCTTGGGGCGGTTCACGCGCGACATGTCGTAGTCGTAATCCTCCTGAGTGTAGCCCGCCAACTCGAATATCTGCTCCGTCTTGACCTTCAGGTCTTTGTTCTTGTTCTCGGTGTCGCGCAGTATGTACATCGAGTCGGTCTCGAAATCGGGGTACAGCGCGAGTATCTCTTCGCGCGTCTTGCCCGCCGGCAGGCGGTTCGTGTATACGCCCCTCAGCGCCTTAACGTCTGACGATGAGAGCTTTTCCGTAAACATTTTCCAGCGCTCTTCCGATATGGCTTCGGGGAACATATAGGTTCGGTCGATGTTTCCGACTGTGTAGTTTACGTACACGCAGGATTCATCATCCGACTTATGAACCTCGTACAGCCCCTTCACCACGCTGTACTGATTGCTCGTGAACAGCGTCGGGTTTCCGACGCTCGACGAATACGTTATCTCGAACACGCTGCGCTCAAGGTCGGGCGAGAGCGTTGTCATGCCCGTCGCCGACTGCCCCCTGACCGCGTTCAAAACCCCGGCTTCCTCCGCCGCGGGCAGCGATGTCCACTGATAGCCCGTGCGCTTGTCCGTCACCGTTATATGCGTCGTCAGCGGGTCAAGCTCGAAGCGTATGCGCTCGTCCTCAAGCGCGTACTCCGCGTCCGCCTGCTCGTACTGATATTGCACGACCTTGCTTTCGACGTTCTCGGCTGACGTGTCGAACAGCGGTATGACGATATAATGCGCGATCGCCGCCAGCCCCAGGAGCAGAATTATGCACTCGCACGCGCGAAAGATTATTTTCTTCTTTTTCATGCATCTTCTCTCCCTTCGTCAGTTTAGCCTGTATACGATTTCTCTGTACATAGACGCTATGTAGCCCGCGCCGTCGCCTATCAGCGTGAGTATGACGAGCAGCAAAAACAGCACAATTAACATGCCGATGATTGTCATAAGCGTGAACAGCAGCGTTTTTGAAAGCGAATAGTCGTGTATCATCATCATGGCGCATATAAGCAGCAGCGCCGGCCATATCAGCGACAGCACGTTCAATATCGTGTAGAATGCGCCTTCCTCGACGGTTATATAGTTGCTCAGTATTATCATCGGCAGCTTCAGAAGCACATACGGCGTGAGCGCGTATGCGGTCGCCACATATACGTCCTGAAGCGTGCCCTTGCCGTCGAACAGCGTCGTAAGCCCCCAGTTGCACAGACACCACATCGCGAGCGGCAGCATTATAGACATGCACTGGTCGATTATGTTGACGGTCGGCCAATATACGAAATTGAACATGAAGCTCGTGTATTGCAGCGAAGCCAGCCTTAAAACGAGCATACACAAAACGATGAAGTTGGCGGCGGCGACCGAGCCGCGCTTTTCGTGCGTCAGATCCCAGAAACCGTCGAACGGGTGACGTATAACATACAGCGAATAGCGCAAAGTCGAAAAGAAACGCCGCCACCACTCGCGGTTGAAAACTGCGTCCTTAACGCGAGAAAGCGTCGTCATGCTTCGTCCACCTCCCGCTTGATTTTGACTATCTTTCGAATTACGGGCGGCAGCAGTAACAGCGCGAACACTATTCCGAATATCCAGCCCACGCGCTCCTCGACCCACTGTTTGCGGTAGAACCGCCACGCCTCGGAGTAGTTTTCGCTGTCCCGCGCGATCTTGAAATAGGGGAGGGCTTCCTCATATCTTTCCTGCTGCAAAAGCGCGCGCCCCACGCCTATGTACGCCAAGTCGTAGTTGCCGTTCTGCGCGAGCACTTCCGTCCACACGTCTGCCGAGGCTACGTATTCGCCGTTGTGATACAAGTCGATAGCCTTATACACCTTTTCGCCGTAATCGGTAGGGGTCATAACCGTCACCGCGCAGTCGGACGCGTCCAGCACGACCAGATCGTAGCCCATATGGTCTATGGCGACCGGTCGCCTGAAAAAACCGTCCTTGTTGCCGATGCCTCCGAACGCCCAGAGTATGTTGCCCTGTGCGTCGTATGAGAAGAGCCGCGAGTGCGTCGAGTCGAGCGCCACGTATATGCCGTTTTCGAGCGCAGTAATGTCGACGAACAGCGAAGGGCCCGAGCGGCTCACGTCGCCGTCGGGGTCGGCCCACTGAACGTCGCCTATCGACCAGTAGTTGCCGTTTTCTATGAGTATGTTAGAACCCACCGCGTTTAGGCGGCGTATGGGCTTCGCGCCGCCGTCTATAAGCTGTTCGACGTCGAACGTTTTGGTCACGACGAAGAAAAAGCCCTTATCGTCTATCGCGATGTTGTCGTACTCCGTGGGCACGAACGCCGTCTGCTGCGAGCGCTGTTCTTTCGTCGATATGCTGCGCCAGAGCAGTTCGTACCATTGGGGTTTGACTTCGTTCGCGCCTATGAAGCCCGTAAAGTCTCCGTTGTTTTCGTATTTTATGATGCCCTTGTTCACGTTTTTGGCTATCACATACGCGCGCCCGACAGAGTCTGAGACGAGTTTCACGGGCAAAAACGCGAGCGAGCTGTCAAACGTCGGGTCGTCGGGCTTTGTGAAAACCGTCACTAAGTTGAGGTCTTTATCTAGCCTTATTACGCGGTTGTTGCCGTAATCGCATATGAACATATCGCCCGTTTCGTTTACGTATATGTCGTAGGGCGCGGACAGCGCGTCCGGGCCTGAATACGAGCCTGAAGGTATATTGAAATTCGTGACTATGCGCGCGACCGCGAAGCCGTTTTCGGTCTTGCGCGCCTCTATCACGCGGTTGTTGCCCGTGTCGCAAACGTATATGCTGTCTCCGCGCACGAACAGCCCCTGCGGGTTTTCCATGCGCTTCTCAAGCCCCAGCGACGCGCTGTTGAGCACGTAGCGCGTGCGGTACGAGTTCGGAGACTGGCGAATGTCGCCCCAGTAGTCGTATGTGTATGTATAGCTGTAGTCGAAGCCGTCGGCGGCGAGCGCCGAAAACGCGCCCGAAAGCAGGCATACCGCGACTGTCAGCGTCACGAACGCTCTACATATGTTTTTCAACGGTCGCTCATCCTTTCTTGGGCGCTAATCCTTCAAGCCCGAAGTCGCCATGGTTTCGAGTATTTGGCTTTGCGAGAGTATGAACGTTACTATCGGCACGAGCATTATGACCACCGTGACCGCCGCCGCCTGACCCGTGCGCGCCACGCCGCCCGCCTGTATTTGCTGTAAAGCGTAAACCAACGTTTTTTTTGCTTCGGAATATATCACGGTCGACGCCTTCGCGTTCCACAGACCCTGCACCGAGAATATTATCAGCGTCAGCCACGCGGGCTTCACGTTCGGCATAACGATTTGCAAAAATATTCGCATCTCGCTCGCGCCGTCTATCTTAGCCGATTCCAGAAGCGCCGTCGGCATTCCTTCCATGAACTGCTTCATCAGAAACAGCCCGATCGGAGCGGCGAACGCGGGCAGTATGACCGCCCAGTACGAGTCTATCATGTTGAGCTTGCTCATCAGCAGATAGTTGGGTATCGCGGTAACGTAGCCGTTGAACATCAGCGCGACAACGACCACGCCGAAGAATGTTTTACCGCCCGGAAAATCGTACTTCGCCAACACGAACGCCGCCATTGACGCTATGAACAGATGCCCGAGCGTGCCCGCGAGTGTTATGAACACCGTGTTTGAAATATACCTCGAAAACGGCACCCACGACTGACCCATCGTGACCATAAGGTCGCTGAAGTTCGTGAGCGTCGGGTGGCGCGGGAACACCGTCGGCGGAAAGCGGAACAGTTCGTCCAGCGGTTTGAGCGCCGCGCACACCGAAAACACCAGCGGGAACGCCATCATCGCGGCGACGAGCGTGAGCAGTATGTACAGCATAAAATCGCCGGCTCGCGAGCGGTTCGGCTTGCGCCGCCTGAGCGCCTTGGGCAGTCTTTTATTCTCACGCTTCATGTGCCAACCCTCCGCAGCGCGCTCTGTATAGCCTTGTTGCACAGTATCATTACAATGAACAAAAGCGTCGCTATCGCCGACGCGTAGCCCATCTCAAAGCGCGTATAGCCGTAGTCGAACAGGTGCGTAACGACGGTGCGCGCGGCGTAGTCAGTGCTCGGATAGCCCGCCAGAGCCATGGGCACGTCCGCCACGCCGAACGCCTGAGTTATTGACATTACCGCGCCGAACAGCAGCATGGGCTTCATGTTGGGAAGCGTGATATAGTAAAGTTCCTGCCAGCGGTTGCGCACGCCGTCAACATAGCCCGCCTCGTACTGCGCCCTGTCAACGCCCTGCAAACCGGCGACGAACGCCAAGAACCCCGTCGACATGCTCATCCAGAGTATTACGACGATTATGACGGGCATCATGTACTGAGGCGTCGTAAGCCAGAGTATAGGGGCGTTTATAAGGTTGTATTCCATCAAAAACGCGTTCAGATAGCCGTACAGGTCGCCCCTGAATATTATTGAGAATATGTAGAACGCGTTTCCCGAAATCGTGGGCGCGTAGAATATGACGACGGCGGCCGTGCGTATCCAGCGCGGCAGCTCGTTTATCAGCCACGCGAAGCCGAACGACAGCATATAGCCTATAGGACCTGTTATGACGGCTATTATGAACGTGTTTTTGACGGCGGTCAGAAACACGTCGTCCTGCAATATGAGCCTCACATAGTTGTCAAGCCCCACGAACTCCGGCGTTTCGAGTATGTTGTAGTATGTGAAACTGAAGAATATCGACACGATCATCGGCAGTATGTAGAACGCCAGAAACAGTATGGCATACGGCAGCAGAAAGAGATAGCACACCTTCATGCGGCGGGCTTTCTCCCACGCGTAGCGCGCGTTGCGGCGCTTCAAACCGACGTACTTTTTGATAAACGACACTTTCGCGACCCTCCTCTATTCCGGCGGCAGGCCGAATTCGGCTCGCTTTTTCTGTATTTCCTCGTTTATGATGCGCGAGTAGTCTGTGAGCGTCTCGCGCTGGTCGGTTTTTTCGTTGTACACCTTGCGCACTGCGTTCGTCAGATGCCTGTTCGTGTAGTAGCCGCCCGCGACCTCGCGGAAGCCCACCGCCCACGCCATCTGCTTGCGTATGACTTCAAGCTGACTCTCGCTCCACGCGATCTGCTCTATGGCCGCCCTGTTCGCGGTCGCGTAGCGAGCGGACGAACCGAGTATGCTCTCTATCTCCCTGCCGAAGCGCACCTGCGATTCGGTCGAAACCCACCACTTCATGAACTCCCACGAGTTTTGCTTGACCCGCTCGTCGTCCGTCGCTATCATCATGCAGCATGTGCCCTGCGAGTGCCCGGAGTGGTCGACGTATGTTTCGCCGTTTTCGTTCGTTTTACGAGTGCCCGGAATAATCGCGATGTCCCACAGGCCGCGAATTTCGGGCGCGGACACGGCGAGCGTGTTGAAAATTGTATAGTCGAATATGCCCAGTGGCATTTCGCCTGTTCTGAAGCGGCTTATAAAATCGAATATGACGGGCAGACCGTAATCTTTGTGAAGCGACGTGTACATCTCAAACGCCTTTATCCCGGCTTCGTTGGAAACCGTCGTCTGAGTGCCGTTCTCGTTATAAATCGAACCGCCGTTCTGATACAGCATTGCGTAATACGACGCGAGGTCGGGCGCTTTTATGTCGGGGAACGGCACGCCCACCGACATGTTCGCGCCCTGTATAGTCGGCAGCAGCGCGATGAAGTCGTCCCACGTGAAATTGTCCCAGTCGTATTCGCCGTCTTTCATCGGTATATTAAGGTCGTATTCGCCGAGTATGTCCTTTCTGTAGAACAGCACGCTGCAAAGCTGCGTTTCGGGCAGCGCGTACAGCCCGCCCTCGAACTCAAACGCCGCGTACGCGCTCGGGTAGAAATCGGCGAGCACGCTTTCCGCGTCGTCAAATTGCAATACGTCCTCCGCGGCGTGGCGCAGCGCGTAGTTCACGGGATTCCACGAGTCCGTAGACACGACCACGTCCGGGCCGTTGCCCGCGACCACGGCGTTCAGGAGCGCGTTCGGGTCTACGAGCATGACGTTCACCTTTATGCCCGTCTCGGGCGTGAACGAATCGTCGACCATCGCCTTTAATATTGTGCTCTGGTCGCGCCCCGTGAGTATCCAAACTTCAATTGCTTCCGCTTCGTCGTCGCCCGTATACACGTCGCCTAGCGCGTTATAGTCTACCGAATACGACGCCACGCAAGAGCGCAGCTCGTGCGCGAGGTTCGTAAGCGCGTTTTCTGTCGGCGAATCCACGCCAGCGTCCGCGCCCGTTATGACTATCTTGTCAATCGAAAGCCTTATGCGGCTCATTTCCTGCATAGACGTGCCGAGGGCGGTTATGTTGTCTTTGAAGTTTACGAACACCTTCGTTATCATGTCGGGGTTTTCGTAAAACTCCTCCAACTGCACCGCGAGCGTCTGCGCCACGGCGGCGCGGTCTGATTTCTGACCCGTTATGGCGACCGCGTCGTCAACGAGCTTATACAGAAGCCGACTCTCGACGTCCATCGCCTTTATATATTCGGGGTACACTTCGCCGAGCTTATAATCGCGGTATTTGTCGGGGCGCGCGCCCGTGAGCACGAGTATTTTTCTGTATATGGCGTTGAGCGTATATATGTGCTCCGACATGTCGGAAAGCACGTCGCCCATTTCGCCGAGCGTAGCCTCGAGCCTCAGCGTATGCTCGCCCGAAGTCAGGAAAAAGCGGTATTTTTCGCCGTTTCCGTCCGAAAGCGTCATCGTATTCCACTCGTTATCGTATTCGAAAGCTATGGCCTGCATCTCGCGGAACGGAATCGAGCCGTCTATATACAGAGCGCGGCACGAGAGCACGCCCCGTGCGAAATTCTGTCGGGCTTTGACGGTTATGTTATAATATCCGTCCTCGGGCACTGTGAATTTCCATTCTATCCACTGACCCGGCGAGCGCCACGCCTCGCCGCCCGTCATGTTGAGCACCGAGTGATACACGTCGTATGGCTCTGTCGCCGACGACGAGCGGTCGTATTTCGCGTACAGTGACGGCGACGAGCGCAGATACGCGTCTTCGCCCTGTATTGTTAGCGAATACGCGCGCGCCGCGTCCGACGCTTCAATTTTAGGAGCGGCTTCGATATATTCGGCGTATGTTTCGGGCGACGCGGGCGCTTTCAGGTTCAGCGCCTGTATGACGATAGGCTCGCTCGAGGCGCGTATGCCGAGCGTGTGCGCGCCTTTTGAAAGATAAAAGCGGTACGGCTCGCGCTCGTAGCCCATAGCGTCTTTGAATAGCGCGGTCTGCGAACCGAACGATTCGATTTGCGTCGGGTGTATCTGATTGCCCTGATTGTCTGTGCGCGGTTCGCCCGCGTCCGTCCACATGCGCGTGAACGTAACTATGTCCGCGCCCTCGAACGGTATTTCGCCGTCTATGTATACGCACCTTTCGACGTCTACTCCGCGCGCGGCGAGCGCGTGATATTTCATTTCCAAATTGTAAAAGCCCGATTCGGGCACTTCTATGTCGAAGCTGACTTCGCTTCCGTTAAGAGTTTCGATTCCTATAAGCTCCGCGTTCGGATACGCCAAAGTCGGGTCGTCGGTTTTATATGTGTTTATGTCTATGTTCACGTCTAAAGCCGCGTCGCTTGCGCCCTCGTGCGCCGCCAAATACGCGGAATATGTGTTTTCGCGGCTTATGCCCTCTATGTCTACGCCGAGCGTCAGCCCTTCGTATTTATCTTTATAGTCTTCCGTGCCGCCCGCCAGCGCGAACCACAGTATGAAGGCGAGCACGACCGAAAGGAAGCCCGCCAGCTTATACAGCCGGGTCTTATTGATTCGCTTCATACGGCGACTTCGCACCTCTCTTTCGACGGTTATGAGTTTGCGAAATATTCATACAGTTTCATTATAGCTTATTCCGAAAACGATTTCTTCCCAAATCTTGCTCTTAATGCATCAGATTTTGCTTGATATTACTTTCTATTTATGATACAATTCCCAGTATGGAAGTATGTTTTATTCACGAATTTGAACAGAAAAAACTGCCGAGTTAATTTTCAACCGGCGATTTGGCAGATTACGGGTATATTGAAATGAGTAATAAAAAGCTGGTTGACGACAGCGTTTTGGGTTTATTACATTACGGTTACAGGGTGATGAGCGGATCGCAGGAGTTTGTCGCGTATCCCGCCAATTCGACCATTCGCGTATGGTTTTCCGCCGCTCCCGACCATTACGACGCGCACTGGCATTCGGCGGTGGAAGTGCTGCTGCCTATCGAGGGCGAATGCCTGATGACCGTCGGCGACCGCGAATACACCGTAAAAGCGGGCGAAGTGATGATCGTGCCTTCGAACATATCGCATTCGCTCACAATGAAAGAAAACTCGAAGCGCGATTTGGTGCTGTTCGAGCTTAACAGCATACTCACGCTGCGCGATTTCAGCGTGCTCAAAACGATGCTCACGATTCCTATCCACCTGACCGAATCGTCGCCCATTCGCGAACGCGCGCGCGAGCTGCTGTATGAAATAATATCCGAATACCACTCCGCCAACATGCTCAAAAACATGCTGAGCTACGCGCGCATACTCGAGCTGTACACGCTCATAGGCAGGGATTACCTAAACGGCATATACTCGTCTCAGAACATATCGCAGGACAAACAGCGCGCTTATTGGGAAGTGCTCGACAGGGTCATATCATACGTCGACAGATACTATATGGAACAAATAAACCTAGACACCATATCCGCCTACGTCGGCTTTTCAAAATATCATTTCTCGCGCCTGTTTCGCCAGTATACGGGGCTGACTTTCTGCAGTTTCCTCATAAACAAGCGCGTCATAATGGCGGAGCAGATGCTCGACGCGTCCGCGCTGCCCGTCTCCGAAATCGCGCTCCAGTGCGGGTTCGTGAGCATATCGACATTCAACAGGATATATAAACAGTATAGGGGCTGCACGCCGTCCCAATACAGGTCTTTGAGGCAGAGCCAGCGCCGCCAGCCGCCGACCGCGCAGTAATTCGGCGCAAGCCTTGCCGCGGGCGGCGTTTTTGCGCGCCAAAAATGACAGTTCGCGCGAATAAACGTATAGTTTGCATGTTATCGGTTGTATATGCGGGCTTTATGGTATAGTATTATGCCATCAACATAAGAGGAGCGAACATAATGAACAAGACATACGGCAAAAAGGTGTTTTACAAAAAGCCCGCTTTCATAATCGCCGCGGCGCTTATACTGGTGCTGATAATTTTCTTCACCGCGTATTCGCCGTTTGTGACGATCCCCACGGGTCACACGGGCGTCGTGACCACTTTCGGTAAGGTGGAAGACTATGTGCTCGGCGAGGGCTTCCACATCAAAAACCCGATTCAGGAAGTCGTGCTCATGGACAACCGCACACAGAAAGAGCGCGTGGTCATGCAGGCGTTCTCAAAGGACATACAGCAGGTCGACGTTATCTGCACAATAAACTATGAAGTCGATCAGGCTACCGCGCAGGACCTGTACCGCAGAGTCGGCAACGACTACTACAACAAGGTCATGAACGGCCGCATACACGAGAGCGTAAAGAGCGTGTTCACCAAGTACACCGCCGAGGACATAATGGGCGTGCGCGACCAACTCTCCGAGGAAGTCAAATTAAAACTCGCCCCCGAGCTTAAGGCCTACGGCATACAGCTTGGAATGGTCTCGATAGAGGACGTAGACTTCACCGACGCCTTCACCGACGCGGTAGAGGCGAAGCAGGTCGCCGAGCAGAAGAAGCTTAAGACCGAAACCGAGCAGAAGGAACTCGAAGCCGTGGCGAAATCTACCGCCGAGCGCGAGCTTATATCGGCTAAGAACGAAGCCGAGATGCGCAAGCTGCTCGCCGAAGCCGAAAAGGAAGCGGCTCAATTCCAGGCTGACGCCGAAGCTTACGCCATAAAGGCCGAGTCCGAAGCCCGCGCCGCCGCCAACGAGCTGATCGCCAAGTCGCTCACGGAAGAGCTCATCAAATACACCGAAGCCACAAACTGGAACGGCGAACTTCCCCAAATCGTCGGCGGGAACGCGGCGCTGCCGATCGTCGACGTGACAGACGCGATAGAATAACATATCAAGCCATAAAAAAGCCGCGCGACCCTTCGAAATAAAGGGCCGCGCGGTTCTTTTGTGCTTTTACGCTCTCAGAACAGCCGAGTACGCCTTTTGCGCCGACGCGAGTATTTTGTCTGTCGCCGAGTTTATTTCGGATTCCGTAAGCGTGTGGTCGGGGCTTCTGAGCGTCACCGAGAACGCCAGCGACTTCTTGTTTTCGCCCAAGCGCTCGCCTCTGTATATGTCGAACATGCGCACTTCCTCGCACAATTTGCCCGCCGCCCTTTCGACGCACGCCATCAGAGCGCCCGCCGGAACGCTTTCGTCTACAACGAGCGCTATGTCGCGGCTCACCGACGGATATTTGGGCAGCGGCTTCACCGCGCCAGTTTCGACCGCGCATTTCCTGAGCGCCAATATATCTATTTCGGCTATATACGCGCGCAGAGGCATGTCGAACGCATCCAAAACATCGGGGTGAACCTCGCCGAACTGACCGAGCCTGACGCTGCCGCCGCGCGCCGTCAACACGGCCTTTCTGCCGGGGTGCAGATATTCGTCGCCGCCCGCCTCGACAGAGGGCTTCACGCCGTAGCGCTCCAGCAGGCACATTATGACACGCTTCATTTCGAAGAAATCGGCGTCTTCGGAATACATGCCCAGCGACAGCATCGGGTTCTCGCGCGGAAGCTCGCCCTCCGCGAGCGCGGGCAGGTATATCGGCGCTACCTCCATCAGCCTCGCTTCTGTCGCCGCGCGGCTCATGTTGAGCGACAGCGTGGACAGCATCGACGGCACTAAAGTCGTGCGCATAACGCTCGTGTCCTCGCCCAGGGGATTGCGTATCACTATAGGCTCAAGCCGCTCGTCGCCGTCCGAAAGGCGCAGCTTTTGCGCCCACTTGGGCGACACGAACGAGAAATTCTGGCACTCGAAGAAGCCCATGCCCACGAGCGAGCGCTTCATCTGCGTTAAGAACGCCTGCGACTCGTTGCGCGCGCCCGCCATCGTCACGCCGTTCATGAGCGTCGAGGGTATGTTGTCGTAGCCGTACAGCCGCAGCGCTTCCTCCGCCAAGTCCGCGTCGCTTTCGATGTCCTGCCTGTATTCGGGCGCGCGGCATATAAGCGCGTCGCCGTCGCGCTCGACCGATATGTTCAGGCTTTCGAGTATTCTCACTATATCGTCAGACGGCATGTCGACGCCCGTGAGCCTTCTGATTTTTCCGCAGTCGGCGACAATTTCGCGCTTCGCCTGCGGGTTCGGATAGCTGTCGAACGCGTCGGGCACTATGTCGCCGCATTTGAGCATGTCAACCAGCGAACACGCGCGGTCGAGCGCCATCATGCACGTATCCGGGCATACGCCCTTCTCGAATCTGGCGGACGACTCCGTGCGAATGCCTAACGAACGCGCGGTCACGCGATTGTTGCTGCGCTCGAACGCCGCGCACTCGAAAAGCACCGCTTTGGTGTCTTGCACGATTTCGGATTCCTCGCCGCCCATTATGCCCGCCAAGCCCGTCGCGCGTTCGTCGTCCGATATGACCAGCATATCTTTAGTCAGCGCGTGCGTCTTTTTGTCGAGCGTCGTAAGCGTTTCGCCCGGATTCGCGCGGCGCACGACTATAGACTGATTGCGTACTTTGCTCAGGTCGAACGCGTGCATCGGGTGTCCTGTCTCGAGCATCACGAAATTCGTTATGTCTACAATGTTGTTTATCGAGCGCACGCCCGCCGCGTGCAGGTATTCGCGCATCCATTTCGGAGACTTCTCGATTTTGACGTTCTTGATTACGCGCGCGCAGTATCTGGGGCACAGTTCCTCGTCCTCGACCCTCACTTTGGCGTAGTCCGAAAACCTGCCGTCCCCGTTTTCCGAAAACCTGATTTCGGGCGGCGCGAAGCTCTCGCCGAGCACCGCGGCGCTCTCGCGCGCCACGCCCCACACGCTCAGGCAGTCGGGACGGTTCGCGAGTATTTCATAGTCTATAACGTCGTCGCCGAGACCGAAAACATCGCATACGTCTGTTCCGGTTTCGTATTTCTCGTTCAAAAGTATGATGCCTTCGTCGCCGCAGTGCGGGTACAGGTAGTCGGGCACGTCAAGCTCCGGGCCGGAGCACAGCATACCGAACGACTCGACGCCGCGTATTTTTCCGCGTTTTATCGTTATTCCGCCGGGCAGAACCGCGCCCTCGAGCGCGCAGCACACATACGCGCCCTCGCATACGTTCGGCGCGCCGCATACGATTTGCAGATCTTCCGCGCCGCCCGCGTCCACAGTGCACACGTGCAGGTGGTCGCTGTCGGGGTGCGGGAGGCAGGTTTTCACATAGCCTACGACCACGTTTGAAAACTTCGCCGTGTTCTCGACGCCCTCGACCGCCGTGCCGGTCATTATCATGCGCCGCGCGTATTCGTTAGCGGGCATGTCTATTTTCACATATTCCCTGAGCCATTTCATCGGAACTTTCATTCGGCGACCCTCCTTACACCCTGAACTGCTTCAGGAAGCGTATGTCGTTTTCGTACAGATATCGCATGTCGGGCACATTGTATTTCAGGTTCACGAGCCTTTCGACGCCCATGCCGAACGCGAAGCCCGAATACTTTTTGCTGTCGATGCCGCACATTTCGAGCACTTTCGGGTTCACCATGCCCGAGCCCAGCACCTCTATCCAGCCGGTGTTCTTGCATATACGGCAGCCCCTGCCCCGACACGCGGCGCAGGTCAGGTCGACTTCCGCCGACGGCTCGGTGAACGGGAAGAACGACGGGCGGAAGCGCGTCGTAACGCCCGAACCGTACAGCCTTTTCGCGAACATGTCGAGCGTGCCCTTCAAATCGCCCATAGAAATGTTCTCGTCTATTACCAAGCCTTCCAACTGGTGGAACACGGGCGAGTGCGTCGCGTCCGCTTCGTCAGCCCTGTAAACCCTGCCGAAACTTACGATGCGTATCGGAGGCTTGCGCGTCGTCATGACGCGCGCCTGCACGGGCGAAGTGTGTGTGCGCAGCACGATGTTGTCGTCTATATAGAATGTGTCCTGCGCGTCGCGGGCGGGGTGGTTTTTGGGCACGTTCATAAGCTCGAAGTTGAATTTGTCAAACTCGATCTCAGGCCCTTCGACCGCCGTGAAGCCCATGCCCGTGAATATGTCGAACAGTTCCTCGAGCACTATGCTCATCGGGTGCAGGCTTCCGAACGCGCGCTCCGAAACGGGCAGAGTCACGTCGAGCGCTTCCTTTTGAAGCCGCGCTTCTTTTTCGCGCGCCGTAATCCGCTCCTTTGCCGCCGTCAGTTCCGCTTCCAGGCGCGTCCGCGCCTCGTTGACCCACTGACCCATCAGCGGCCGCTCCTCGGCGGGCAGTTGTCCCATGCCCCTTGAAACCTGCGTAAGCTCGCCCTTCTTGCCGAGAGCCGCCACTCTGAGCGCCTCCAAGCCCTGCGAATCGTTTGCGGCTTTAATTGCCTCCGCGTATCGGTTCGCTATCTCCGTTATCGTTTCACGCATATTCACACGTCCTTTCAAATGACCTAAAACAAAAGCCCCCGCATAAAAAAATGCAGGGGCGAAGAAACGCTTCGCGGTACCACCCGTTTCACCGATCGTGTTCAATCGGCCTCACATTCCGATAACGAGAATGACTCCGTCCGCGCCTACTCCGTTCAGCGCGAAAGCTCCGGGGCGAACTTCGCCGTTCGTCTGCCCACCGCGCTTCCAGCCGATGGCGCGGTTTCTCTTGAGGACATTGGTCGCGGTTACTTTCCCCTTCATCGCGGGTTTGTTTTGAATATATTAGCACGTGAATGCCCAAACGCAAGCGAATATTGCGTTAAATGTTTATTCGTCGTCCGAATCGTCGGCTTCGTCCGAATCGTCTTCGTCGTTTTCGGCGATCTCCAGATAGCGCTCGAACACCTTTTCAAGCTCGTCCTCGTCTTCGATCGTCGAGTACACGTCGTTCTGGTCTTCATCCTGCTCGATTCTGAGTATCACCGCTTCGTCTTCGGCGATGTCCTCGCTCGGCTCTACCGCCGCCAGCACGACGTAGCTTTTCTGGTTGTATTCGAGCGTCATTAAGTGTTGAAACTGCAATTCCTTGCCGTCCTCGTCGATAAGCTCGACGATGTTGTCCTGCTCCATGTAGCCGTCCATAAGCCTGTAAACCTCTTTTCCGATGTTCGCGCCGCGCTCGTCAGTCGGCGCGTGATTGCGTTCCCAGCCGCCCGAATCAAGATACGATTGCAGTATATAACCCGCCGCCAGCATGTCGATAACGGTTTTGCGCTTTTCGCGGCGGACGCCCGCTTCTATCAGCGTTTTCTCGGCGCTGACGCTGGTGAGCCGCTCGTCCGACATGCGAACGTCGTAACCCCTGTCGCCGAGTTCCTTAGCGAACGCCCGCGCCTTTTCGGCCTGCGTCCCCGCCGCGCCCGAGAGCCTGAGCGGGTCGCCCACGAGCACCCTGTTCGTTTCGTACTTTGTAAGAAGCTCGCACACGCGGCCTATATCCCGCGCGAGACCGCAGGTGTATATTGTTTCCACTCCCTGCGCGGTTATGCCGAGAGCGTCCGAAACCGCCACGCCTATTCGTTTGTCGCCCACGTCCAGCGCGAGTATGCGCATATCGACCGCCTCCGATAAAAAACCCGGCATCGGCGTGCCGGGTGTGCTGGCGCGGCTATGCGCATTTCAGCGCTAAACGCCGCGCTCGTGCTGCTCTATGTAATAGCGGACGAATTCTTCTAAAATTTCGTCGCGCTCGACCCTGCGTATCAGCGAACGGGCGTTATTGTAGCTGGTGATATACGTCGGATCGCCCGATATTATGTAACCGACGAGCTGCATAATCGGGTCGTGTCCCTTCGCCTTCAACGCTTGATAAACAAAACGAATAATCTCCTGCGCGGATTCGGGAGTGTCCGCCGACACGGAGAAATTTCTGGTCTCGCCCATTTTATCGCTCATGGTACACCGCCTTCCCGAACAAAGTACACCTTTGAGACAAGTATATCACAAGTTGCCCGATAAGTCCATAGTTACACAAAAGATTCATGTTTTCAACAGTATTTCGTAATCTATATGCGCCGATATACGCGTCGACTGCGTTAGCAACCGCCGAATTAACTAAACAAAGCCTGAGCATTGACAAAATATTCAGCATATGATATAGTAAACGTACAGTCGGTGTTCACAAAAGTAGGCGTTTTCAATCGATAAACCGACTTCAAATATTCTCGCAGTGAAAGGAAAAACGCATGAGATATTCAGACTACAAATTCACCGTGCCCGAAGAAAAAATCGTGCGCGTGATAACGGATACGGACGCCAAAAACGAGGCCGACGATCCGTTCGCCATTGTGCACGCGCTGCTCAGTCCCAAAATAGAACACGCGGGCGTAGTCGCGGCGCATTACGGCTTTGACCGCGCGCCCGACGGCATGGAAAAGAGTTATGCCGAAATCGAAACGATATTCGACAAGATGGGTTTCGACAAGCAAAACATGATTTTCCGCGGCGCCGACCGCGCGCTGTCTTCACCCATGCAGCCCGTCGATTCCGAGGGCGCGAGGCTCATAATTCGCGAGGCGCTCAAAGACGACCCGCGACCGCTGTATGTAACGTTCTTAGGCCCGCTCACCGATATGGCGTCGGCGCTCCTGCTCGAACCGCGCATCGCGTCATGTCTCACGGTAATCTGGATAGGCGGCGGGGCATACCCGTCGGGCGGGCGAGAGTTCAACCTGAGCAACGACATAATCGCCGCGAACGTCGTGTTTTCGTCGAGTGTCAAAGTGTGGCAGGTGCCGCGCGACGTATATTGCATGATGACAGTGTCGCTTGCCGAGCTTGAATACAAGGTGCGCCCGTGCGGAGCGATAGGCGAATATCTGTGCGACCAGCTTGAGCAACACAGCCATATGCCCGGCCCGCGGCGGAGCGATTTCCGCAAGGGCGAAAGCTGGGTGCTCGGCGATAACCCGACAGTGGGGCTGCTTTTATACGAAAATTCTTTCGAGTACGAATGGCGGTGCGCGCCGACTATTACACGCGATATGACGTATGTCCCGAACGAATCAAACCGCCCGATTCGCGTGTATAAGCGCATCGACAGCCGACTTGTGCTAGACGATATGTTCGCGAAGCTCGCGCTGTTTTCGCGCCGCGACGCGTAACGCGTATGCATTGAAAGGGAGTGTTTCAATGGACGTTGAGACGCTGCGCTCAATATCCGCAAAGCTGCGCGCCGACGCCGTTACGATGATAGCCAACGCGGGCGCGGGGCATACGGGCGGCTGCATGAGCGTTATGGATATACTTACCGTATTGTATTACGACGTGATGAACGTGCGCCCCTCAGAGCCTGACTGGCGCGGGCGTGACCGCTTTCTGCTGAGCAAAGGGCATAGCTGCGAGGGATATTTAGCCATTTTAGCGGATCTCGGTTTCTTCCCGAAATCGGAGCTTAAAACATTTTCAAAGGCGGGCAGCCGCCTGATCGGACACCCGAACAACCTGACGCCCGGCGTCGAGGTCTGTACGGGGGCGCTTGGGCACGGGCTTCCCGTGGGCGTGGGCATGGCTCTGGCTCAAAAACGGCTTTCGCTCAAAAGCCGCGTGTTCGTCGTCATGGGCGACGGCGAGCAGGCGGAGGGCAGCGTGTGGGAGGCGGCGATGGCGGGCGCGAATTACGGCCTTGACAACCTGTACGCCGTAATCGACCGAAACGGTTTGCAGATAAGCGGCTCTACCGAGGACGTAATGGCGCTTGAAAACCTGCGCGCCAAATGGGAATCCTTCGGCTGGGAGACCGACGAAGCCGACGGAAACGACATACAGGCCTTGCTTGACTACTTCCACGGCGCGCGACCTTCGGGCAAGCCGCATTGCCTTATTGCGCGCACGGTAAAGGGCAAGGGTCTGCCGTTCGCCGAGAACAGACCGGAGTGGCATCACAAAGTGCCGACAGGCGAGCAGGTCGCGCAGGCGTACCGCGCGCTGAACGTCGAGGGGGTCGATTGGATATGAAGACGGAGGCCGCCCGCGCGGCGTTCACCCGCGCTCTCGCCGCTCTTGCGCGCGAGGATAAAACCATATTCGCCGTGGCGACAGACAGCCGCGGCAGCGTCACGCTCGGCGATTTCGCGCGCGAGATGCCCGAGCAGTTTGTTGAATGCGGCATAGCCGAGCAGAACGCCGTGGGCATTTCGGCGGGACTCGCGTCCGCCGGGCTCAGACCGTTCACGTGCGGTCCCGCCGGCTTTTTATCGCTCCGCGCCGCCGAGCAGGTGAAGGTCGACTTAGGCTACAGCGGGCTGAACGTAAAGATTATTGGCGTTTCAGGCGGTGTGAGCTATGGCGCTCTCGGCGCTACTCACCACGCCACGCAGGATATTGCGCTCATGCGCGCCGTTCCGGGCATAGAGATATTTCTGCCCAGCGACGGAGCGCAGACCGCTGCGCTGACGCGCTATCTCGCGCGTTCAAACGTTCCGGCCTATGTGCGCATGGGGCGCGGCGCGGTGCCAGCGATATATGAAGACGACGCTCCGTTCACTCCCGGCAAGGCGAACCGCCTGAAAACGGGCGCGAACGCGGCTATAATAGCGTGCGGAGAGATGGTGTATCCGTCTCTTTTGGCCGCCGACATACTCGCGGGCAGGGGCGTTTCAGCGAGCGTGTACGACATGCACACGCTGCGCCCGCTTGACTGCGAAGCGATTCTCGAAGCCGCCGGAACGGGTCTTGTCGCGACCGTCGAGGAGCACAGCGTACACGGCGGGCTGGGCGGCGCTGTCGCCGAGTTTTTGTCGCAAAACCGCCCGACGCGAATGCTTATCATGGGTCTGCCCGACGATAAAATCTATAACGGCACGAGCGCCGAGGTGTTTTTACACTACGGACTCACGCCCGAGGGCATCGCCGACGCGGTTCTTAAAGCCGTCTGATAACGGGGAGGGTGTAATTATATGGCGACATTTGGCGTAATAATTTCTAACCGCAGCTTTTTTCCCGACCATCTTGTCATCGAAGCGCGCGAAAGGCTGCTGCGCGCTCTGACCGAATGGGGACACAGCGTCATAACGCTCTCGCCCGACGACACGTTCATGGGCGAGACTATGACATACGACGAGGCGCGCAAGTGCGCGGCGCTCTTCCGCGAGCGCTCCGACGAAATCGACGGCGTTATCGTTTGCCTGCCGAACTTCGGCGAGGAGACAGGCGTGGCGGACGCGCTCAAATGGAGCGGACTGCGCTGCCCGATACTGATACAGGCGTGCGACGACGATTTCGACAAGTTACAGCTCGAAAACCGCCGCGACGCGTTCTGCGGAAAGCTGAGCCTTTGTAATAACCTGTATCAGTACGGCATCAAATATTCGCTTACGTCTCGCCACACCTGTAGCGTGGATGGGCCGGAGTTCAGGGCGGACGTAGAGCGTTTCGCGCGCGTCTGCCGCGTCGTTAAGGCGCTCGGCAGCGCCAGAATCGCTCAAATCGGAGCGCGCGTCGCGCCCTTCCGCACGGTGAGATATTCCGAAAAACTGCTGCAAAGATACGGTATCACCGTCGAAACGGAGGATTTTAGCGAAATTATGGCGGATATTGCCGCCTTGGACGACGAAAACGCGATCGGTCAAAAAATATCCGAAATCCGTTCATACGCGCGGCTGTCGCCCGAAGTGACCGATTCCGAAAGCAAGCTTCGCAAGCAGGCGAAGCTGTGCATCGCGCTTGAAAACTGGATGAGCGCGCGCGACTGCGACGCGAGCGCCATACAGTGCTGGGACAGCGTAGAGGCGAATTACGGCTGCGCGATGTGCTTATCGATGAGCATGATGAGTCAGAAAGGCCTGCCGAGCGCATGTGAGACCGACGTTATGGGCGCGGTGAGCATGTTGGCGCTACTGAACGCGGGCGGAACGCCGCCAGTTTATCAGGACTGGAACAACAACTACCGCGACGAAAAGGATAAGTGCATAAACGTGCACTGCAGCAATTATCCGGCGTGCGCGTTTTCCGAAACGCCGGAGCTTGCGAACCTCGACATACTCGCCACCACGCTCGGCGCTGACGTCTCGTTCGGCGCGCTCAAGGGGCGCGTTCGCCCGTCTCAAATGACTTTTCTGAAACTCACGACCGACGACGCAAACGGCAGAATAAAGGGCTATCTGGGCGAAGGCCGCTTCACCGACGACCCGCTGCCCACGTTCGGCGGCGTAGCCGTGTGCGAAGTGAACGACCTGAACGGCCTTATGCGCCACATAGCGCAAAACGGCTACGAGCATCACGTCGCGATTTCGCAGAGCGCTTGCGCGGACGTGCTGGAGGAAGCCCTCGGACTGTACATGGGCTGGGAAATCTACCGCCACCGCTGACATGCGTTTGAACGTTTACATAACCGTTGAAAGAGGGAGTGCGCTTGAAGGTACGCGTTCGGGATATTGCGGCTAAGGCGGGAGTGTCGCCCGCGACCGTCAGCAACGCGCTTAACAATCGGCCGGGCGTGGGAAGCGAGATAGCGGAGTCTATACGCAAGCTGGCGGAGCAGATGGGCTACTTGGGCGTTAAGCCGCAAAAACCGTCGCTCGACAAAGAATATGTGCGCTTCGTGATGGTCAAGCGCCACGGTCTTGTCGTAATGGACACGCAGTTCTTCGCCGAGCTTGTCGAAGGCCTCGAACGCGAGTGCCGCTCCCGAGGTTTGGATCTTGCCATCACGCATATACACATCGGTCAGGACGCGGACTACCGCGACCGCATACGCGCCGTATGCTCCGAAAAGTGCGCGGGGATCATCGTGCTGGCGACCGAAATGGACGAAAGCGACATAGCGCTGTTCAGCCCGTGCCTGTCGCCGCTTATAGCGCTTGACAATCTGTTCAGGCGCGAGCGCGTTTCTTCCGTTGTCATGAACAACTATAACGCGGGCTTTTCCGCGACAGACGCGCTCTGCCTAAGCGGACACCGCCTGATCCATCACATAACGAGCACCGTCGATTTCAACAACATGCGCTATCGCCGCGAGGGCTATTTCGCGGCTATGGCGCTTCATGGCCTGCCCGCGGACGATGCGTGCATCTGGCGCGTCACGCCCACGCTCGACGGAGCGTACCGCGACATGCTCGCGCTGTTGTCTGGCGGGCGCAAGCCGCCCACAGCGTTCTTCGCGGGGAACGACATAATCGCCGTGGGCTGTATGCGCGCGCTTTCGGAAGCGGGCTACTCTGTTCCCGGCGACCTGTCCGTGATAGGCATGGACGATCTTTCGATATGCGAGTTCTGTTCGCCGCCGCTCAGCACGGTGCGCGTATACAGATACGAGTTGGGCGCCGTCGCCGTGAGCGTGCTTCTCGACACGCTTCCCAAAATTTCGGCTTCCTCGGGAAGCGTAAAAACGGAACTGGGCGTAGAGCTTATAATGCGCGGCAGCGTCGCGCCGCCGACCGAGGTGTAAGACATGGAACGCTATATCGTCTCGATAGACCAGAGCACGTCCGCGAGCAAAGTTTTTCTTATGGATTCGCGCGGAAAACTCGCGCGCCGCTTTTCTGTCAGGCATAAACAGTATTACCCCAAGCCCGGCTGGGCGGAGCACGACGCAGACGAGATTTGGCATAACGTGTCCCGCGGTCTGCGCGAGGTCACGGAAGGTTTAGACCCGCGTCGCCTTGCGGCGGTGAGCGTGACCAATCAGAGGGAAACGACCGTTTTCTGGGATCGCGCGACTGGCGCGCCCGTGCGTCCCGCCATCGTGTGGCAGGACGTGCGCGGTTCGCAACTGTGCGCGGAGCTTGCCCAAAACAGCGACATCGTCAGAAAGCGCACGGGGCTTTCGCTCTCTCCGTATTATTCAGCGGCGAAAGCCGCTTACGCGCTGCGCGCTGACGCGTCTCTGCGCGCTCGCGCCGAAAGCGGCGACATATGCATAGGCACTGTCGACAGCTTTCTGATACACCGCCTCACGGGCGGGCGCAGGTTCGCGACAGATATGAGCAACGCCTCCCGCACGCAGTTGTTTTCGCTTGATTCGCTCGCGTGGGACAACTCTCTTTGCCGTATATTCGGCATTCCCGTCTGTTCGCTGGCCGACATACTGCCCTCCGACGGCGATTTCGGCTTTACCGACTGCGAATGCCTGCCCAACGGAATCCCTGTGACAGGCGTGCTCGGCGACAGCCACGCCTCGCTCTTCGGACACGGCTGCACCGAAACGGGCATGACAAAAACATCATACGGCACGGGCAGCTCCGTCATGATGAACGTGGGCGACCGCCCTGTCAGCCCGCGCGACGGCCTGTCTTGCTCCGTCGGCTACTGCTGCGGCGGGCGTGCGTGTTACGTGCTCGAGGGAAACATCACCTGTTCCGGCGACACGCTTAACTGGCTGTGTGAGCAGGCGGAACTGTGCAGTTCCGCCGCCGAAGTCGAAAGCGTCTCCGCGAGCGTGCCCGATACGGGCGGAGTGTATCTCGTGCCCGCGTTTTCGGGGCTGGGCGCGCCCTACTTCGATTCGGGCGCTCGCGCAGCTATCATCGGCATGAACCGCGCTACGACGCGCGCGCATATAGTGCGCGCGGCGCTTGAGAGCATGGCGTACCAGAACGCCGACGTCGCTGAGGTCATGGCGGAAAACGCGGGAAGCCGCCTTACCGCTCTTCACGCCGACGGCGGCGGCAGCCGCAACGGTCTGCTCATGCAGTTTCAGGCCGATTTGCTCGGCTGCGACGTTCTTTGCGCATCTTGCGAGGAGCTGAGCGCCGTCGGCGCGGGGCTTATGGCGGGGCTTGCGACGGGCTTCATAACTGACGCGTCGGCGTGTTTGGCGACCGACCGCGAGTACCGCGCCCGAATCTCGCCCGATGAGCGCTCTGACCGCATGGCGGGCTGGCGCGCCGCCGTTGCCCGCTGCAGATAGAGAACCGCTTATCACGAAACATCAGGCGACCCTATTTCGCACATATTCGTATACGGTTTTTCAACCCCAAGCGCGCTTCCTTAAGCCGACGGCGTTCTGCGAAGCGCGTCGGCGGTGCGGGGAGTCATATAGCGGCAGACAAGCTGCGCGTAGCGCCGATAGGCGCGCTCATGCTTATGGCTGATACGTCAGGACTGCGCGACATACGCTTCGAACCCGGTTCACTGAACCGCGCGTCTGTCGCAATAAAACTACGTCGGAACTTGCCTGATATGCGACTCCGACACGGAAAAACCGTATATAGGCGTCGTTAATATTCAGACGCGGCGCGCCTGTTATGCGATGCGTTCACTAACCGCGTTTTCCGCGCCGAGCGCGTGATAAGCGCCTTGGGCGATAGCTACATTGATACGTCACATCAGTTCTCACCGTAAAACTTTTCTGCGTCCGCGGGCATTATCGGCCGCGTATACTCGATTATTAAGCGATTGCCGTTGCGTTTCAATTCCGTTCGTGGTATTATGTTAATGGTCAATGTTAGCATATTATGGGAGGAAGATACTGTGAAGAAACTCGCCGCATTGCTCGCGCTCGTACTCGCGCTCATGACTCCTTTCGCTATTAGCGAGGAAACCGCCACCGCGACCCATTATGAGAGCGAATATGGCTTCTCGATCGACTTCGACGCGGAGAAATGGCAGGTCTTGGACAAGAACACCGCCAATTCAATGATTGATGTCGGCATAAACATGATGGGCTTTGACGAAGCGTCCATAGCGCAGTATTCCGAGCTCGTCAAAACCGCCGAAATCGTCTACATGTTTAACAAAGACGGTTCGGGCGCGAATCTGAACGTCGTGCGCACTGTCGGAATGACAGGTTTAACCATCGATATGATGCCCATGCTCGAAGAAATGCTCGTGGCGCAGTATACCGAGATATACGCCGGCGCTAAGCTCGATTACTCGCAGTTCAGCACATTCGGCGAGAACAAATATTATGAGTTGTGCATAAGCATAACCGTGGCAGATTCCTTCGAGATGAAGCTCGTGCAATACATGACAGTGTTCGGCGACAACATGTACGTTATTACGCTCGGTTCGGCGCCTGTGGCGACGGGCGAATTTGAAGCTTCGGCGGAAGACTTCGCGCTGGTCGAAGAGGACGTGCATAAAATCCTCGAGAGTTTCAAAGCGCTGTAACAGAATAATTCGCGTAAATAAAGAACTTCCCGCGCGGCTGTACGTCGCGCGGGAAGTTTTTGTATAAGTTGAAACTAAAACTGATCAGCCTTATCGAGATATATCGGCAGTGGCAGCCAGTTTGGGCGGGGCAGACTGTCGGGATATGTAAATTCATTTGCCGAGAACAGATATTGCTGCATATCCAGGCGCGGCAGCGCAACCTTAGGTTCTTCGTTCGTATCCGACACTTCGATTTTTCCGTTCCAAACTTTCACCTTGGCGCGTTCGCCGCCGTCGATTCCGAGCGTTATCTCGCCGTCCGAAAGCTCCCGCTCCGCCTGTTTCAGGCGCAGGCACGCCGCGAGAACGCGCTTTAGGTTGACTATGCGCGCGTGTTCGCATGTGTGCATCTCGTAGCCCTCGCAAAACGCCGCCAGCTCGCGGTTGAGCTTCGTTTCGAAGGGCGGCACGCAAACGCTGATATGCCGTGCGCCGGTTTTCGCAAGCCATGCCTTTATTACGGCGGGCGCGTCGGAAGCGTTCCTGAGCGCCAGCTCGGATATGTCCGCGCCGCTTGAGTTTATGTAGCCCGCCACGCTTCCGTTTTTCAACACGACGCGCGATTCGGCGTTCCATGTCTCCAAGATTATCTCAAAATCTTCGCGCGGGCGCGCCCCTGTCGCGATTTTTGACGAGTATATGGCGTAAGCCTCGTCGATTTGCGCGCGATCCGACGATTTGAACTCCGAAAACGCTATGCACGACGCGTCGGCGTTTTTGAGCGCGTGGCGCGCGTTCGACGTGTTCACGCTGTATTCGAACCTGTATCCGACCGGGCTGAAGCCGAAGTATTCGTATCTCTGCCGCTGCCCGCCCAGCAGCATTATGTCTACGCCGTGCTCCTTCGCGCGCTCGATCTGCATGTTCATGAGCGTCTTCATGTGCCCTGAGCCTCGCGTGTACGGGTAAGTCGACACGCTGCCTATGTAGCCTATTCGGAGCTTTTCTCCCGCGTACCATATGTCGAACTCAAGCTGCGCGACCACTCCGCGCACGCGCCCTTCTTCGAGGGCTATCGCGTGAATCGGCGCTTTGCCGCGCCCGTCGGCGTATACCTTGGGTATAAGCGTTTTGAAGTCGTGGGGGCGTGCCGACTGCGAGAACACGTAGTTGATAAAATCGATTATTTCCGCTCTGTGTTCGTCAGACGCGAATCTGTATTCTGTCATATATATCTCCGATATTTTATTATAGTAACCAAGCCGTCGCGAATCGGGTGCGCTTCCTTGGACGAACGCGGTCTGCCAATGCCTATGGCTATCGAGAAAACCGAGCCTTCGGGCGCCGACAGTTTCTTATGCCACTTATCGCGGTTTTCGCTCAAAAACACGTCGCGCGGCATACCCAGTATGACGCTGCCCAAGCCGAGCGAGTGCGCCGCGAGCGCCATGTTTTCGACGGCTATGCCGCAGTCCACTCCCACGAACGGGCCGTTGCCCGTCGCGAATATGAAGCAGACCAGCTTCGCGCCCTGCAAAACGTCGTATGTCGACTCTTTCAGCTTCGCGGGCGCGCCCTCTTTAGACATGTATACGCCGCGCGCGTCCGACGAGAACTCGGAAAGCATGTCCGCGTCCGTTACGAACGTGAAGTGGTACGGCTGACTGTTTCTCGCGCTGGGCGCTTGCAAAGCGGCTGCGACGAGGCAGTCGAGAGCCTCTTTTGAAACGCTCTCGTCGTAATAGTCGCGTATCGAGCGCCTGTCGCGTATTGCCTGTAAGACATCGTTCATGTAAACACCTCCGCGTTTATTATATACGGATTATAACACCCCTCGCCCGCGCAGGCAAGCGCAAATAAACGATAACCGCGGCGGCATTGCCCGTCGCGGTTTCGCGCGTTCGTCTTTCAGTAAACTTATTCGGCGCTGTCCGACGCTTTCACGGCGCTGAAGCCCGTGTCCGATAGTATGCACAGCTCGCCGCCCAAGGCGGGCACTCTGTATATCAAGCCCGAGCCTCCGCGGTAATACATATAATCGCCTATCAGGCTCATGTTGAAACCGTACATGAACTCCGTAAACGGCAGAGCCGTGATTTTCACGCCCAAGCCAGATTCCGTCACGTCTTTTCTGTATATGCCGAGCGTCTCCGCGTAATTCAGGCCGTCGTCGTATGAATTTGTCTTAGCCGCGCTGCCGACGTAGTAAAGCGCGTTTCCGTCGGTTATGCTGTGCACGTACTCCTGCTCGATGGCGATGGATTTCGTTTCGCCTTCGGGGGTCACGCGGTTAAGCTGAGACGCGACGAAGTCGCCCTCGCTGTCGGAAAGCGACACGAGCATGTCGTCGGCGTAGGGAAGCACGGCCGACGGTATGTGATAAAACTCGCCTATGTCGCTTGATAGGTTCTCGCGGTCGTCGCCGGGATTCGTGTACGCGATTTTGACCCCGCCGTCAAGACCGAGTATTGAGTAATTTACGTAATTATAGGCGTACACAGTGTCGGCGTATCCGCCGCACAGGTAAATCTTATCGTCGCTCACCGCAAAGCACGCGACGGAATTGCCGATCACGCCCGTTATGGCTTCGGCGTCAGAACCGTCCGACGCGGCTTTATACAGCTTTATGCCGCTTTTATACACGCCCCCGACCGTCGTCGTCAAGGGCTTGTCGTTTTCGTCGTAATACACGCCCGAGCACTCATAATTGCCGCCCTCGCCGGAATTGGCAAGGTAATATATGAAGCCGTTATATACTGTGAAGCCCCTGTAACCCACGTAAACGTCAGTCACGATGGGTTCGCCCTCGTTTTCGGGAAAGTCGATTTCGTAGCCGACTTTTTTAGCCTCGCCCAACGATTTTGCGTCGCTGCCGTCGGGCAGGCACGTCATGGGCTCCTGACTCGCAAGACCTATGTCTCCGTACTCGTCAGCGGCGTAGACTTCCGCTAAGTAATAGAGCCTGCCGTCAACATATTGCAGCATCGACGCGCGCCCGTCAACTATTTTTCGGGGGTCGTCGCCGTTTTCGCCTACCGAGTATATGCCGTCCGAAGCGGCTATGAACAGCCTGTCCCCGCCTTTTTCAATAAACCCGCCGTTGTTCAGGTTTCCCGCCGACTGAGCGAACGCGGAGCACGAACACAGCGCGAGCGATATGCACAATGTGACTATCAACGCCTTTTTCAAGATAACACACCCTTTCCCATATGTCCAGTTTAGACGCGCGCCCATTCCTTTTTGTTCCGCCAACGCGAATCGCGCTTCGCGCCCGACAAATGATTTCAATCAACTTGACACGGCTTATATTCGGGGCATATAATGTATGAGTAATGATATATACATTCGGAAGGAGGCGGCGGCGACGCTCAACATATACGACTTCACAGACCAAATATCTGATATATACGACGTGTGGTTGAACGGCAGAAAAGCGGTTCTTTCCGACGCCGTCGCCTCCTCCGTGCCGTACTCGTCTCACTGGAACGGCCGTCAGCGCCCACTAAATCAAACCGAGCACGTTTCCGTATTGCGGTTCGATTCGGACGAGCGCGTGAACGTGAGATGCGTGCCCAAACATTCGAACGTCGTTCAGCCGTTGCTCCGTCCGCTGTCGGGGGGCGGGCGCGTGTCGCTCGTCGACGGCGGCATAGAGTTCACGCTCACGCGCCCCGGCTATTACGCGCTCGAAAACAACGGCGCGCGCGAGGCGCTGCACATTTTCTATGCCCCATGCCGCGATTTCGCCGTCAGTCAATCCGGCGACGGCGCGCTCTGGTTCGGCGCGGGCGTTCACGATGTCGGCGAAGTGCGGCTTTTCAGCAATCAGACTGTGTATATCGCGCCCGACGCCACCGTGTACGGCTCTTTTATCGCCGTGAACGCTGAAAATATACGCATTTGCGGCTTCGGCATACTGGACAGCAGCCGCCAGAAGCGCTCGAAAACGAGTATGCAGCTTCCGTCGGGCGACGGACGCCCCTTCGATTTGAGCAAGCCCGACGAGTTTCTGGCGCTGCGCGAGTCACTTCAGTGCGCGAAGGGCGGCATACAGCTTTACGGATGCAAAAACGCGCGCGTCGAGGGAATAACTCTGCGCGATTCCGCGCTTCCCGCCGTAAGCTGCGTCTGCTGCGAACGCGTGACTATAGAGCATGTGAAAACAGTGGGAATGTGGAGATACGCGTCAGGCGGCATATCGTTCATAAACAGCCGCGACTGCGCGCTCGACTCGTGCTTCGTGCGCTCTTTCGACGACTGCGTTTCTGTAAAGGGCATAAGCGGCTTCGACTTCATGACCTGTGCGGGTATAAGCGTGCGCCGCAGTATGCTGTGGTGCGAGTGGGGGCGCTCGCTCATGATAGGCAGCGAAACGCACTCCGACGAAATATGCGACCTGCTGTTCGAGGACTGCGACCTCGTCCACGCCGCCCACGCGTTCATAGGCATACTCAACCGCGACAGGGCGCGCATACACCATATCGAATACAAGCGCATACGCGCCGAATACGCGCTCGCGCACAAAACGCCCGTTTATCAGTCCGATACGAAGGCGGACTACAGAAAACCGTCGGAATGGGAGCCGCCCGCCCTCGCGGATTTCACTATATACGGCGACTCGCTCTTCGGCGGCGGCGACGAAAACGGCACTATAAGCGACATTGTTTTGAAGGACATACACCTGCGCACGGAGGACACACAAACGGCTTCACAGTTCCGCATACAGGGCTTGGACGGTCGGCACGACGTAAAAAACATATACATCGACGGGCTGTTTATAAACGGTATGCGGGTGCGCTCGTTTACGAAGGCGAATATATTCGTGAACGCTTTCGCGTCAAAGGTTGTGTTTACATAAATCGGGGAGGACATGCTTTAATGGACATTTTCACAAAGTGCAGAGAGTTTACACGGGCAGACGACATCAAAAAAACGGGCACATACCCGTATTTTCACGCTCTCGAATCCAGACAGGATAAGGAAGTCGTGATGGAGGGCAAGCGCCGCATCATGTTGGGCAGCAACAACTATTTGGGGCTGACCACGCACCCGGAGGTCATCGAGGCGGGCATACGCGCGTTCGAGCAGTACGGTTCGGGCTGTTCGGGCTCCCGCTTCTTAAACGGCACGCTCAATATGCATTTGGAGCTTGAACGTGAGCTGGCAGAGTTTTTGCATAAGGACGGCATAGTAACGTTCTCCACGGGCTTCCAGACCAATCTGGGCATTATATCGTCGATAGTCGGGCACGGCGACTACGTTATCTGCGACGCCGAAAACCACGCGAGCATTTACGACGGCTGCCGCCTGAGCTACGGGCGTATGCTCACGTATCCGCACGCCGACATGGAAGCGCTAAAGACGCAGCTTGAAAAGATACCCGAAAAGGCGGGGCGGCTCATTGTCACCGACGGCGTGTTCTCGATGGGCGGCGACATAGCGAACCTGCCCGAGATATGCAGGCTTGCCAAGATATACGGCGCGCGCGTAATGGTTGACGACGCTCACGCTCTGGGCGTAATAGGCGAAGGCGGGCGTGGCACAGCGAGCCACTTCGGGCTTGAAAACGACGTCGATATATATATGGGCACGTTCTCGAAATCGCTCGCGAGTCTGGGCGGATACATGGCGGCTTCCAAAGAAGTCGTGAACTACGTAATGCACAATTCGCGCCCGTATATATTCTGCGCGGCGATACCGCCGGCAAACTGCGCCGTGGCGCTCGCGGCTCTGCGCATCATAAAGCGCGATCCCGGCATTGTCAAAAGGCTCGCCGATGTCTCCGCATACGCGCGCGCGGGTTTCAGGGCGCGCGACATAAAGATAATCGAGTCCACCACGCCCATAATACCCGTGTTCACATACGAGGCCGAAAACACGCTCGTGAAGGCCAAGAAACTGTACGACGCGGGAGTGTACGTAAACCCCGTGCTGCCGCCCGCCACCGCCGAGGGTAACTGCCTTCTGAGGACGAGCTATATGGCGAGCCTCACAAATGAGCTCATAGACGAGGCGCTCGACATCATGGAGAAAGTGTTGAAAGACTGACATGGCGCGTTTAATCGCCGTCGTTACGGGCGCGGGCAGCGGCATAGGCCGCGCGACGGCGCTCAAGCTTATAGAGCGCGGTTATGCCGTATACGATTTTTCGCGCAGGGACAGGTCGCCCGAGGGCGTATCGCACATTGCGTGCGATATTTCCGACGAGTCGGCCGTCTCATCCGCCGTTGCGCGCGTTATCGAAAGCGAGGGCAGGATCGACCTGCTCGTGAACAACGCGGGCTTCGGCATATCAGGCGCTATCGAGTTTACCGAAAAGGCCGACATCGAGCGCATATTGAGCGTGAACCTGCTCGGCTGCGACAATCTGTGCAGGCACGTCATACCGCATATGCGCGCAAACGGCGGCGGGCGCGTCATAAACATAAGCTCCGTCGCCGCCGCGCTGCCCATACCGTATCAGGCGTGGTATTCGGCGGGCAAAGCCGCCATAAACGCTTACACATTCGCGCTCATTAACGAGCTCAGGCAATTCAACATATCGGCGTGCGCGGTCATGCCGGGCGACATAAAGACGGAGTTCACGTCGAACCGTAAAAAGCGGCATAGCGGCGACGACGTATACAACGGCAGAATCGAAAGCGCCGTCTCAAAGATGGAGCGCGACGAAACGCGCGGTATGCCCGCCGAAAAGGTGGGCGCGCTGGTCGCCAAGCTCGCCGTGAAGCGGCGCGTAAAGCCCGCGTATGCGGTCGGGCTTCAATACAAGCTGATATACGCGCTCTCGAAACTGCTGCCCGCGTCGTTTACGAACTTCGTCGTCGGAAAAATGTATTCGTAGCCCACAAACGACCGAGCCGGCCGTTCCCTAAACGGGGCGGCCGACGTTTTTTGCATGGCAATTCGGCAAAAAACGTCGAGACTGAAACGGCGGTCGCGTTGTATAATCGTTGCGCAGGGGAGGGAAGAACATGTCTCAGCAATCGGAAGCGGTCGGCAGAATGCGCGAGTATATCGACTCGCACCTGAACGAAACGGTAACGATGGCGGATCTGGCGAGAGTGTCGCTGTTTTCGCCGTGGCACTCATACCGGCTGTTCAAGCGCGTTTCGGGGATCACTCCGGCGGAGTATATTCGCCGAACGCGGCTGTCGCGCTCCGCGATACGCCTGCGCGACGAACACGCGCGCGTCGCCGACGTGGCGTTCGACATGGGCTACTCAAGCGTTGACGGCTATCAGCGCGCGTTCTTTCGCGAGTTCGGCTTCAATCCGAGCGAATACGCGTCAACCGATAAGCGGGTCGAGCTGTTTTCTCCGCGCGCAATAACGGACGGAACGAAAGGGGAGTCAGGCAATATGGAATCGAAATTCATGTTCGTAACGGCAGTCAGGAAGCCCGCTCACAGGGTAATCATAAAGCGGGGCATTAAGGCGGAAGAATACATGGAATACTGCGAAGAAGTGGGCTGCGACATTTGGGACGCGCTCGTCGCGATGCCGTCTCTGTGCGGAGAACCGGTGTGCCTGTGGCTGCCCGACGAATACGTCAAGAAGGGCACTTCAAAATACGTGCAGGGCGTCGAAGCGGCGCTCGACGGCGACATCGACGTGCCCGAGGGCTTCGACGTTATAACGCTGCCCGACGCCGAGTATTTGCAGTTTCAGGGCGCTCCGTTCGCCGAGGAAGACTACGCTCAGGCGATAGGCGAGGTGTGGGAGGCAATGAAGCAATACAACCCCGCCGTGAACGGCTACGAGTGGGACGACAGCCAGCCGCGCATACAGTTGGCGCCGCTGCACGAAAGAGGCTACATAGAGCTGCGCGCCGTGCGCAAAAAGGCCTAAACGAAACGCCCTTCGGCAGAATGCCCGCCGAAGGGCGTTTGACATATATATTGTTAATCCTTCAGAAGCTCCTCACGCACAGCCTCTATTTCGGGCTTGGGAGACAGGTCTTCCGTATACAGCCCGCCGTAGGGGCTGTTTAACAAATACGAATAGTTGCTCTTGGGGAGCGACGGGCAGTCGGTCAAGCCCCATATCGAAACGCTCGTGAGCGGCTTTATGTCGCCCGAGTTTACGTCTTTGAACGCCTTGAACAGCTTCGCGTAATACTCGCAGTGCTTTTGCATAGTCTCATCGTCGTTTTCATACGTGCGGACCGCCATTTCGGTTACGTGCACTTCGATTCCGAGCTCGGCGTACTTGCCTATCGCGGTTTTGATAAGCTCTATGTCGTTATCGTTCATGCAGCCGCTCTGCGTTCCGTAGCCGCCTATATATCCCTGCATACCCACGCCGTCGAGCAGCTTTTTATCGCTATACGAGTTCACGCTCTCTACGAGCTTTATAATCGCGTTGCGCTTTGTCGGATTGAAAGCGTTGTAGTCGTTGTAGAACAGCTTTATGTCCGCGCCCAGCATGTCGACCGCCTCGCGGGCGTATTGAAACGCGAGCTCCACATAATCCTCGCCGATTCTGTCGTAGAATATGTTGCCCTCACCGTTGCGCTTCGTGCGCAGATGGCGCGCGTCGCCGACCTTCCATTCGGCGGCATTGTCGCCGATGGCTTCGTTGACCACGTCCCAGCAGTACACGACTCCCGGAAATTTGGTCTCAAAATGCGTCACGACTTCGATTATATAGTGGCGCAGCCGCGCTTTCATAGTTTCTGAATCGACATACGCGCCTCTCGGCCTGTAATTTTCGCGGAAGAACCAGTCGGTCATATACGCGTCCCACGTGAGCACGTGTCCGCGCACGGCTATGCCGTTTTCCATAGCGAACTTGACCATTGCGTCTGCCGCGTCAAAGCGCATGGCGGGCATACCGTTTGGGTCGTTCTCGCTGTCCGCCTGATTCAAAAGCGAGTACGCTTTCATCTCGTTTGTGGCGGTCACGCTGTTGAAGTTTTGCTTTACTATGTCGGTGTATTTTGCGTTGCGCAGATTGCTGAACGATATTGCCGCGCCCAGCTTGAAACCGTATTTTTCGCAGAGCGACGCAAGCGACGCTACCTCGTTTGCCGAGCACGGAGACGCACTCATCAGCAGCATAAGCGCCATCAATAAACCCGAAACCCTCTTCATGTTTTCACTCCGTTCCGTTTGATTTGCTACAGTTTACCATATCATGCGGCGGTTGTCCACACGCGCCGAAATTTATGCGCAAACGTCTTTTCCGAAATATTTCATATAACTGTCCCTTGACCAAAGACAGCTGTACGTATATAATAGACAGCATATTTGATTCACTTCGGAGGTATAAATCGATGGGCGTAAAGGTTGCGAAATTCGGCGGCTCGTCCCTTTCGGACGCAGAGCACTTTGAAAAGGTCAAAAACATACTTTTAAGCGACCCGTCGCGCCGCTACGTCGTGCCGAGCGCGCCCGGAAAGCGCTCTGCGGACGATTTCAAGGTGACTGACATGCTGTATAAATGCCACGCGCTCACGGAGACGGGCGAGGACATATCGCCGACTTTCGAAAAAATCTCCGAGCGCTACCGCGAAATAGCCGCCGCGTTGAGCATACGCATTGACATTGACGAACTGCTTGAACAGACCAAGCGCGAAATACTGCGCCGCCGTTCGCCTGACTTCGCCGCCAGCCGCGGCGAATATCTGTGCGGTATGCTGCTCGCCTCATACTTGGGCTGGGATTTCGTCGATCCTAAAGACTTCGTCAAATTCGACAGGCAGGGCGCGTTCGCGTCCGAATGGACGAACGAAGTGCTGGGCGACGAGCTTTCAAAGCACGCGTATGCCGTAATACCGGGCTTCTACGGTTCGTTCCCTAACGGCGAGGTGCGCACGTTCGCGCGCGGCGGAAGCGACATAACGGGCGCGGTCGTCGCCGGCTGCGTGAGCGCCGAGCTGTATGAAAACTGGACGGACGTTTCGGGCTTTTTAATGGCGGACCCGAGAATCGTCGACAATCCCAAAGAAATACGCTCGCTCACATACAGGGAATTGCGCGAGTTGAGCTATATGGGCGCGACCGTGCTACACGAGGACAGCATTTTTCCCGTGCACCGCGCGGGCATACCTACGAACATAAAAAACACAAACGACCCCGACCACCCGGGCACGATGATAGTGTCCAGCGCCGATTACGATTCCGACAGGGGCACTATAACCGGCATAGCGGGGCACAAGAATTTCACCATAATATCGATTGAAAAGGCTATGATGAACAGCGAGCTGGGCTTCGGCAGGCGCGTATTGCAGGCGCTCGACGATTTCAACGTGTCATTCGAACACCTGCCCACCGGCATAGACACGATGTCGGTCGTCATAGCCGACAGCGAAATGAAATCGCGCCGTCAGGAGATCGTGAAGCGTATACGCGAGCTTGTGCAGCCCGACTCGATAGACGTCTGCCAGGGCGTGGCGCTGATAGCCACCGTCGGTCACGGCATGGTGCGCAGTCCCGGCACGGCGGCGCGGCTCTTCGGCGCGCTCGATAGGGCGCGCGTGAATGTGCGCATGATAGATCAGGGTTCGAGCGAGCTTAACATAATCGTCGGCGTGGATCAGGAGGACTTCGAACGCGCCGTGAGGGCGATATATCACGCCTTCAACTGATATACAAAAGCAATCGGGCGGGGACGCATAACGCGCTCCCGCCCGATTGCTTTATTTCGGCGACTACCCGATTATACGCCTGCCCCAGCAGAACGTTTTATAGTAGTAGCTCGATTTAGATTTCATCGACGTCACGATGACCATGCCCGCCGACGACGACGCGTGTATGAAATAGCCGTTGCCCAAGTATATGCCCACGTGGTCAACGAGATGGTCGTCGTTGCCTTCCATGTCGAAGCACACTATGTCGCCGCGCTTCAACTCGCTGCGCGACACGAAGCCTATGCCCGAATTATGACCTATGTTTTTTGCCGTCGACGGCAGATTGTAGCCGAGCAGCGCGTATACTGTCTTTACGAAACCGGGATTGCTGAAAGTAGTCTTGTTGTTCGCTGATTTTTTATAAGCGCAGCCCAAGCGCGACTGCGCGCCGTAGAGCATGTATTCTATGTAGTTCGACTTCGACATGCCCGACGCGAGCGCGAATTGCTTTGATTTGACGCTCGAGGGTATCGTCGTCGAAGAGCCTGACGACGAATATGTGCCTCTATATTTGCTCGCCAGTGCCAGATGATTCACGGGCTTCGCGCTCAAATAGTTTTTGTATATATAGCCCATGCCTTTTCCGTCGACGGTTTCTATTAAGTAATACTTGCCGCTCGCGCCCACCAAGTACAGCGGGAAATCGGCCGTGAGTTTGTTGAGCGCGCGCCCGCTTGACGACGCCGTCGCGCGCACTGTGACTGTGCGGTTCGTGTACACAGCGGTTTTGACTTCGCTCTTTATGTCCTTCACCTGAGCGTAGCCCGTGTATCCCTTATACGATATTTTGCACCAGTTGCCGGACATTTCGAGCACTGTGAACTCCGTGCCCTTTTTGAGCGCGCCCAAATAGTATTGGGTAGACGTGTTCGAACGCGAATACACCTTCATGCTGGAGGAGAACACCTTCGCCTTGAAGTCCGCGAACGCCGTCGCGGGAATGAACAGCAGCAGAAGTATGCACGCCAGTATTCTTCTAAACGTCTTCGGAGTCAAATATCTTTTCATTTTGCTCCCGCCTCCTCGGTATGTGTCCGCGTTCACCCGAGCACCCGCCTGCCCTTATAGAAGCAGTTTTTGTAGTAGCCCGAATCCATATTGCTGACCGTCACTATGTTAGCCCCGGACGACGCGTGTATGAAATAGCCGTCGCCCAAGTATATGCCCACGTGGTCGGACTTGTCGCCGTCCGTCTCGTTCGTGTCGAAACACACTATGTCGCCGCGCTTCAGATCGCTCGCCGAGTTTATGTATTTCAGATTGCCGTTGTATCCGCACGCGTATGCCGACGAAGGTATGCTCGCCGAAACGCTCCTGAACGCCTTCGAACACAGCGTCAGGCAGTCGAACGTCGTTGAGTTGTTCGGGTTCGACGAATACGCGCACCCTAGCTTCGACTGAGCGTAGTATATCGCGACCTCGATTTTATCGGAAGCGGACATCGACGACGAATACGAGCTCTTAGTCGATTTGAGCCTGTCGGGCATCGACGCTATCGCGGCCTTTTTATCGATGGCGTTCTGCGCGTCTCCGACGACCGTGATTTTGTTTGACAGCTTGCTCTTCGCGATATATCCGAACGCCTTGCCGTTATTGCTCGTGACGGCGTAGTATGAACCCGACATGCCCACCGCGTACAGTTTTGTGTTCATTCCGACCGTCGCCAGTTTGCCCGAAGACGACGACGCGCGCTTGTACACCGCGCATTCAGAATTTGTATACGCCGTAATGCGCTTTTCGGGCGATTTAGACGCGCTCAGATGAGCCGTTTTGACGTAGTATACTTTACCGCCCTGCTCGACCGCCGTATAGCTGCCGCTTATGCCGGTCGCCTTGAACTTCGTGTTTACGTTCACGTCCAAAAACGGTCTCGACGTGGACGCCGACGAATACACCGTCGTAATTCTGTTGGAGTACACCGTGACCGACGCGCGGCTCGCGCTCAGGTTTTTCTTCGGTATGTAGCCCGTGACGCCGCTTCCGTTCTCCACCAGATAATAGCTTCCGCTGAACCCCACGACGTAAACCTTCGCGTTCACGCCTATTTTGCACAATACCTTTGACGACGACGACGCTTTCTGATATACGCTCGTCGCCTTGTTCGCGTACATCGTGGCTTTCTGTTTTGATTTCATGTCGGATATGCGGGCGTACCCCGAATATCCTTTATATTCAATCTTCGCCCAGTCGCCGGAGCTTGCTTTCACGCTGAACTCCGTGCCCTTTTTGAGAGCGCCCAGCAGGTATCTGGACGAAGCGTTTGTCCGCGAGTAAACGTTCATAACGCTTGTATACACCGTCGCTTTTACGTCCGCCAGCGCCGCGCAACCCGCGAACATGGCGGCCGCCAGCACAAAAGCCAGTGTAAACTTTGCGATTGCGCTAATCCGTTTCATAACACGCTCCAATCAAACTCAAATTGTGAAAGCGCCGTTTAGACACTATCACACGTATATCATAACACATCGTTAAACTTGAATCAAGTACATAGACGCATTGTTTACAATTCAATCAGAATTTGCCACTCCGTCGAGCTTCGCCTGCCGCGCCACGGCTTCGGAGACCGCGTCGGCGACGCGCGGGTCGAACGCGTCGGGAATGATGTAGTCGTCGCGCAATTCGCTCTCGTCTATGAGCGCGGCTATCGCGCGGGCGGCCGCCAACTTCATGTTCTCGGTTATGTCCGTGGCGCGCGCCGAAAGAGCGCCCTTGAATATGCCGGGGAACACGAGCACGTTGTTTATCTGGTTCGGATAGTCGCTTCTGCCCGTGGCGACGATCCTCGCGCCGCCCTCGAACGCCTGCTCCGGCATTATTTCGGGCGTGGGGTTCGCCATCGCGAACACGAGCGCGTCGTTCGCCATTGTGGAGACCATTTCCTTCGTGAGCACGTTAGCCGCGGACACGCCTATGAACACGTCCGCGCCGCCTATCACGTCCGCGAGCTTTCCGCGAACGTTATGCTTGTTCGTTATCTGCGCCATTTCCGCCTGCGCGGGGTTCATAAACGTCTCGCCGCGCGCTAGCGCGCCCTTGCTCGACAGCATTATGACGTCAGCCATTTCCTCGTGCATAAGCAGTTTGCATATTGAGATGCCTGCGCTGCCCGCGCCGTTTATGACGACCTTTATATCTTTGCGGCGCTTGCCCACGCGCTTGAGCGCATTCTCCAAGCCCGCGAACACCACAATCGCCGTGCCGTGCTGGTCGTCGTGAAACACGGGAATGTTCAATTCACTTCTCAAGCGCCTCTCGATTTCGAAGCAGCGCGGCGCTGAAATGTCCTCCAGATTGATGCCGCCGAACGTTGGCGATATGCGCTTCACCGTTTCGATTATTTCCTCGGTGTCCTTTGTGTTTAGGCATATGGGAAACGCGTCCACGCCGCCGAAGCGTTTGAACAGCGCCGCCTTGCCCTCCATCACAGGAAGCGCCGCCTCCGGGCCTATGTCGCCCAGACCCAGCACGGCAGTGCCGTCCGTGACGACCGCCACGGTGCGCCCCTTTATAGTGTATTTATAAGCGTCCTCGACGTTTGCGTGAATCCTTCTGCACGGCTCGGCAACTCCCGGCGTGTACGCGGTCGACAGTTCGTCCCTGTTCGTTATAGGCGCTTTCGACACGACCTCCAGCTTACCCTTGTTGCGCTCGCACAGCTCTAAGCTCATTTCGCCGTAATTCATTTATTCGCATCTCCGTCCATATTATTTTCAACCGAAACAACGTAAAACAGCTTCCAACCGCCGTCCTCTGACTCGAACAGCATTTCAAGCGCGCCGCCGTCTGCGTCGCGCCACGCGAGCACGCGCCGCACGCCCGAGTTCTCGGCGTCCGAAATGTTCACGCGCATCAATTCCGCTCCCGCCGCGCCCAGCTCGGCCTCGACGTACTCAAGCGAATCGCCCTGCTTGAAACTGCGCGCTTTCGCCTTAATGTCGGCTTCGCTCAGGCTCGCTATATCGCGAACGTCTGTAAACACGCGCGCCTTAACGCGCAGCGCGCCGTTTTCAAAGAAAGTGCACGCAAAACCGTCCGCGAACACGAGCAAATCACCTTCCGGCGCGGGTTCGCCGTAGCGCTCCGTCAGCTCTTTCAGCGTTTCGTTCATGCCGACTTCCGAATACGCGTCGCGCTCTTCCTCAGAAAGCGCGCAAGCGCACGTTAAAGCTAACATAAGCGCCAGCAGAATCGCCGAATACTTTTTTGTCATACGACCTCCGTAAGGCGAGCGCCGCTCACGCTAAACACACGCGCGTAGTTCGCTCCCGCCAAGTCCTCTATGTCAGTGCATGTAACGAGCGTCTGCACGCCGTCCAGCATCTCAATGAGCAGCCTGCGGCGGCTCGGGTCAAGCTCGCTCATAACGTCGTCGAGCATCAGCACCGGCGGTTCTCCGCTTTCCGAACTCATTATTTCCAATTCGGACAGCTTAAGCGCCAGAGCGCACGTGCGCACCTGCCCCTGAGAGCCGAACGAGCGCGCGTCGTAGCCGTTCAACAGCATTTTTACGTCGTCCCTGTGCGGCCCCACGCTTGTTATCTGCCTTTTGATGTCCGTCTGACGCGACTTCTCAAGCAAATCGAAAAGCGTATCTTTCGTGATGTCGCCGTCGTCGCGCGCGCTCGGCGCGTACTCTATGCGAAGCTCCTCCGCGCCCGCGGCGATCCGCGCGTGTATGCGGTTTGCGGATATGTCGATCTTCCTCAAAAACTCGCGCCGCATACGCATTATTGTCTCGCCCGATTCTGCGAGCGCCGCGTCCCACATGTCGATCGTGTCGGGCGCTTTCCCCGTTATTGCCGCGTCGCGCAACAGCGCCGAGCGCTGTTTGAGCGCCCGCGTGTACTTTTGCAACGCGTAATAATACGACGGGCGCAGCTGCGAAAGCTCCATATCGACGAATCTGCGCCGCTCGGAAGGGCCGTCCTTCACCATGCGCAAGTCCTCGGGAGAGAACAGCACGCCCGTTATGTGACCCAGCATTTCGCCCGACCGCGAAACCGTCTCGCCCGCGACCTTCACGCGTCGCCTCTGCGTTCGCGACAGCAATATTTCGACGTCATGCGAGCCGTCTTTTCGCAGCGCGTCAACGCGCACACGCGCCTGTTCGCGGTCGTTTTTGATGAGCTCCCTGTCGTGGGCGGTTCTGTGCGAGCGCCCCGTGCAGCACAGATACACCGCTTCGAGTATGTTCGTTTTGCCCTGCGCGTTCAAGCCCGTAAACACCGTCACGCCCTCGCAGGGCGTGACGGTGGCTTCGTCATAGTTGCGAAAGCCTGTCAGGCGAATCGAGCTTATGCGCATATAACGCCCTCCGACTAATTCTTCTTGCGCGATTCGAGCTTTCTGCGCGCCTCAGTGCCCAACACGCGCTTGCGCATACGCACCGATTTCGGGGTTATCTCGACCAGCTCGTCGTCGGATATATAGTCGAGCGCTTCTTCCAGCGTCAGTATGCGTATGCCGGTCACTTTGAGCGCTTCCTCAGCGGACGCGCTGTTGCGAATTGAGGTCAGATGCTTTTTCTTGCACACGTTTACGTCTATGTCGCCCTGCCGCGACGCCTTGCCGACTATCATGCCGCCGTAGACCTTCGTGCCCGGCTCTATGAACAGCTCGCCCCTGTCCTGCAAATAGAACATGGCGTAGCTCGTCGTATCGCCCGTCTCCCACGCGACGAGAGAGCCTGTTGTGCGCGTCGGTATGTCGCCCTTATATTTTTCGTAGCCGTTGAACACCGCGCTCATAACGCCCTCGCCGCGCGTGTCCGTCATAAATTCGCTGCGGTAGCCGAACAGGCCGCGCGACGGTACAACAAATTCAAGGCGCACCCTGTCCGAACCGTCCATGGCGTTCAGAACGCCGCGCCTGCGCCCCAGTTTCTCTATGACCGCGCCCGCGTATTCGCTCGGCACGTCGCACACGAAAAGCTCGGTGGGCTCGCACAGCTCGCCGTCTATTTCCTTATATAGCACGGTGGGCTTCGTCACCTGAAACTCGTAGCCCTGCCGGCGCATCGTCTCTATCAAAATCGATAAGTGAAGCTCGCCCCTGCCGTACACGCGGAACGCGTCCGTGGTCTCCGTGTCCTCGACCCTCAATGAAACGTCGGTTTGCGTCTCTTTGAACAGGCGCGCGCGCAGGTGGCGCGACGTGACGAACGTGCCCTCCGTGCCCGCGAAGGGCGAATCGTTCACGCAGAACAGCATCGAAACCGTAGGCTCGGTTATCTTGACGAACGGCAGCGGATCGGCCATCGCCACATCGCATATCGTGTCGCCTATAGAAAGCTCGCCGAAGCCCGTTATGGCGACGATGTCGCCCACGCGCGCCGTTTCGCAGCCCACGCGCTTCAGGCCGTCGAACTCAAACAGTCCGCCCAAGCGCGTCGGCGGCGACACGAAGCTCTGACCGTACACGCATCTGACGGCCATCTGACCCGCCTTTATCGTGCCGCGCTCTATCCTGCCAATGCCTATGCGCCCCACGTAGTCGTTGTAGTCGATGGTTGAAATAAGCAGTTGCAGCGCGCCGTCGGGGTCGCCCGAGGGCACGGGAATGTGCTTCAGAATCGTGTCAAACAGCGGGCGCAGATCGGTCGCCTTCTCGTTTAGGTCGAGCGTAGCGATGCCGGAGCGCCCCGAGCAGTACACGATCGGAGAATCGAGCTGTTCGTTTGTCGCGTTAAGCTCGAGCAGCAGTTCGAGCGTTTCGTCAACGACTTCCGCGCACCGCTGGTCGGGTCTGTCCATCTTGTTTATGACTATTATTACGGGCAGCGACAAATCGAGCGCCTTTTTGAGCACGAACCGCGTCTGCGGCATCGGCCCTTCGAACGCGTCCACCAGCAGCAGCACGCCGCCGACCATTTTGAGCACTCGCTCGACCTCGCCGCCGAAATCGGCGTGACCGGGGGTGTCAACAATGTTTATCTTAACGCCGCCGTAGTGCACCGCCGTGTTTTTCGACAGTATCGTTATGCCGCGCTCGCGCTCCAAAGCGTTCGAGTCCATCACGCGCTCCGAAACCTGCTGGTTTTCGCGGAACACGCCGCCCTGTTTGAGCATTTCGTCAACTAAGGTGGTCTTACCGTGGTCAACGTGAGCGATAATTGCAATATTCCTGATATCTTCGCGGGTAATATTCAAGCGACAAGACCTCTTTTATGTCAGATTAGGCTATCTCCGCGTCCGCTTCGGCGCGGTCGGCGGTTTCGTTAAGCTCCAGCCCCTCGTTGTTTTCGAGCGCTAAGCGTATCGACCATTCGTTTTCGAACATTATGACGTCCCTGCCCGCCCTGTCAATCGCGGGCACTGTCGTAGACGTCAGCCGCAGCTTGTCGACGGGTTTCGGCGTTTTGCGAACCCATCTGACGTAGCGGTAGGGGAGGGTTTCGCGCACTATTTCGACTCCGTACTCGCTCTTGAGCCTGTATTCGAGCACGTCCATTTGCAAAACGCCCACCACGCCCGCGATCATCTCCTCGCGGCCTATGTTCGGGCGCTTGAACGTCTGTATAGCGCCCTCCTGCGAAAGCTGGTTCACGCCCTTCAAAAACTGCTTGCGCTTCATGGAATCCAGCGGGCTTACGCGCGAGAAGAACTCCGGCGCGAACAGCGGAATGCCGCCGTATCTCACGGGCGCGCCCGTGCAGAGCGTGTCGCCCAAGCGGAATATGCCAGGGTCGAACAGCCCGATTATGTCGCCCGGATACGCCGTCTCTACGCTCTCGTGCTCCTGCGCCATAAACTGCTGCGGCTGCGCGAGCTTTATGCGCTCGCCCGACGACGAATGCCACACCGTCATGCCCTTTTCGAACACGCCGGAGCACACGCGCATGAACGCGAGCCTGTCTCTGTGCGCGGGGTTCATGTTCGCCTGTATTTTGAATATGAAGCCCGTGAACTTTTCGTCGGTCGGGTCTATAACGCCCGCGTCGGAAACGCGCGCCGTGGGCGACTTCGTGTACGACAGAAAGCGCTTCAAAAACGGCTCTACGCCGAAATTGTTGAACGCCGAACCGAAGAACACAGGCGTGAGCCGACCCGAAAGTATCATGTCCAAATCGAACGCGTCGCCCGCCACGTCTAAAAGCTCAGCGTCCTCGCGGAGCTTCGACACATAATTTGCGCCTATTTTGCTTTCGAGCGCCGAGTCGTCTATTGAAACGGTCTCCACGTCCACCTGCCGCGAACCGTGGCTGCCGCCCTTGTATAGCTCTATCATGCCCGTGTCCCTGTGGAACACGCCCTTGAAATCGCCGTGAACGCCTATCGGCCAGTTTACGGGGCAGGAGCGAATGCCTAGCACCTGTTCAAGCTCCTCCAGCAACTCAAACGGATCTTTCCCCGCGCGGTCGAGCTTGTTTATGAACGTGAATATGGGTATGTTGCGCATACGGCACACCTTGAACAGCTTTATCGTCTGCTCCTCCACGCCCTTCGCGCAGTCTATCAACATGACGGCGCTGTCGGCGGCTACGAGCGTGCGGTATGTGTCCTCCGAAAAATCCTGGTGTCCGGGCGTGTCGAGTATGTTTATTCTGTAGCCGTCGAAATCGAACTGCATCGCCGACGACGTTACGGATATGCCGCGCTGCTTTTCGATTTCCATCCAGTCGCTTGTCGCGTGGCGCGCCGCTTTGCGCGCCTTGACGCTGCCCGCCTGCCGAATCGCGCCGCCGTACAGCAGCAGCTTTTCGGTGAGCGTCGTCTTGCCCGCGTCGGGGTGCGATATGATGGCGAACGTGCGCCGCCGCAATGTCTCGTTCTTAAGCTCCGTGTGTTCCAAACAGGCGTCCTCCAGTCAAATTGGGCATAACCATACAGCATTCATTTTATTACCGTGAAAAATGCGTGTCAATCGGCGAACATGCAATTTGCGTTAAAAATAAACTTGTCGCCCGCGCTCGCGCTTATTTTGCGCAATATTGTTGAAGTCTCGCCTGAATCGGGTTATAATGCCCGTGGGAATACCGTAAAGAGGGCGTTTGAATGGCTGACGAAGGCGTAAGGCTCAACAAATATATATCCGACGCGGGCTACTGTTCGCGCCGCGAGGCGGATAAACTGATAACGGAAGGTCTGGTGACGGTGGACGGGCGCAGGGGCGCGCTCGGCGACAGAGTGCTTCCCGGCATGAACGTGACCGTATCGGGCGAGAAGATACGCATAAAATCAAAGCGCATATACATTGCGCTCTATAAGCCCGTGGGCGTCGTATGCACGACAGATAAAAGCGAGCCCATGAACGTCGTCGATTTTATCGACCACGACAGGCGCATATATCCTATAGGCAGGCTCGATAAGGACAGCGAGGGACTTTTGCTCATGACGAGCGACGGGGACATCGTCAACCGCATACTTCGCGCTTCCGGCGGGCACGAGAAGGAATATCAGGTTCGCGTAGACAAACCCATAACGCCTGAATTTCTCGAGGCTATGCGTTCGGGAGTTAAAATACTGGGCGTGACCACGCTTCCGTGCGCCGTTGAAAAGACGGGCGAGCGCAATTTCACAATAACGCTCACGCAGGGTCTGAACAGGCAGATACGCCGCATGTGCGAGGCTCTCGGCTACAGCGTGCGCGCCCTGAAGCGCGTTCGCGTGATGAACATACGCTTGGGAAATCTGAAAAAAGGTCAGTGGCGAAATCTTTCGCCGTCGGAGATCAAAGAGCTTACGCGCGAATTGGACATGGGGGAGGACTGACGCATATTGCGCATACTTGAAAAACTGTCTGAACGCCAGCGCGCGTTCATGTCTCACAGGCCTGTCATTATAAGCTGTTTGGGCGACAGCGTCACCCACGGCTGCTTCGAGGTCTACATAAACGAAAAGGGCAACATAGACACGTACTGCCGCGCGTCGGAAGCGTACCCCGCTCTGCTTTCAGACGAGCTTGGGCGCATGTTCCCGTTCGCCCGCCCCGCGATAGTCAACGCGGGTGCGTCGGGCGATAACGCCGCGAACGGGCTCAGGCGCTTGGAGCGCGACTGCCTTTCAGTGAAGCCCGACCTCGTCACTGTGTGCTTCGGGCTTAACGATTCCATGAACCCCGACGTCGAACGCGGCCTAAAGCGCTACCGCGAATCCATGCGCGGAATAATATCGGGCGCGCTTGATTCGGGCGCGGAATGCGTCGTTATCACGCCGAGCTTCATGTGCACATACGTTTCGCACCGCCTGACCGACAAGAAACTGCGCGACATAGCCTTCGAGGCAATGAACGTGCAAAACGGCGGCGTGCTGGCTGAGTATGCCGAAACCGCGAAGGAAGTCGCGCTCGAAATGAACGCAAGCGTCGCCGACGCGTACTCACAGTGGAAAAAACTCGCGTCCGTGGGCGTCGACACGACCGAAATGCTTTCAAACTCAATCAACCACCCGACTCGCGAAGCCCACCGCATATTCGTTTCGGAGATAATGAAAGCGCTTGCGGACTGACCGCAAGCGCTTTATTTTCGCGTGTTCTATTGCGCAAGCTCGTCCAGCTTTTTGCGTCCCAGCACCAGCACCGCCAATCCGCATATGAACAGCGACAACAGACCCAGCACGCCGAAGCTCGACCGCCCTGTCGCGCCCGCTAAAAACGCGTACAGAGCAGGACCTATCACGCATGCGAATTTGCCGAATATGTCGAAGAACCCGAAGTACTCGTTCGAGCGCTCCTTAGGCACGAGCTTTCCGAAGTACGACCTCGAAACCGCCTGTATGCCGCCCTGAACCGTGCCCACCAGCGTCGCCATGCACCAGAACAGTATCGACGAAAACGCTATAGCGCTCTTGAAATTTCCGACGATTTCGGGCTTCGCGGCGCTCGCCGCCAGCAATTCCGCGTTCAGGCTTTCAAACAGCGCTTTGTCTGCGGTCGCGTTCTTCTCTGAAAGCGCGCCCAGCTCTTTCGCGGGGTCGTCCGAGCGCAGCGCCGCCGCCGCGTCCTTCGCGTATTCCGCAAACGCTTCCTTGTCCTGAGCGGACGCTTTGTATTCTTCCGTTACGCCGTTCACCATTTTCTCATATTCCATCTGGCTCGGTTCCATCGAAAAGCCCATATAGAAGCCGACCAGACATATGACGATGTATACTATGACCGCTCCCGAAAGCGCCCGCCGCGCCTTGAACTTTTCGGACAGCTTCGCGAATATTATCGAGCACGGCATCGCGACAATCTGAGTCACCAGCAGCGCCAGTATCATGCCCACCGAGCCCAAGCCCAGCGTCGCTCCGTAGGCGGTTGATATCGAAATCACCGTGCCCACGCCGTCTATATAGAAGAAGTACGCTATCACGAACAGCAGTAACCCCTTGTGCGAGCATATGTCGCGGAACGTTTTCCACACGTTTTTGAATATCTGCCCCGCGAACAGACCGCGCTCGCGCTCTATGTAGTGCTCCTGCTTCACGTTCAACATCATGGGTATTGAGAACGCCGCCCACCACACGCTGACTATCAGAACCGAAAACACCTGAGCGAACCGGCTGTCGAAGCCCTTTATAAGCAGCACGCCTATCGAAATCAAGAACGGTATAGTAGAACCGCCTATATAGCCCATGGCGTAGCCCCACGACGAAACCTTGTCCATTCGGTCTTCCGTCGTAACGTCCGTCAGGAACGAATCGTAGAACAGGCACGAGCCCGAAAAGCCTATGTGCGACACTATGTAGCCTATCATGCACAGTTCGAGGTTGCCGAACGCCGCCATGAGCGGCGTGAACACTACGCCCAAGCCCGCGAAGGCGGCGAACAGCTTTTTCTTCATGCCCTTGTAGTCGGCTATCGCGCCCAGGAACGGGGCGAGCACCGCTACTACGAACGTCGCTATCGACGTGCCGTAGCCCCAGCGTATGTCGCCGCCCTCGAACGTCGCCGCGAAAATGGTCGGGTATATCGCCGCCATTATGTTTGTCGCGTATATCGAGTTCGCCCAGTCGTAGAATATCCAGCTCCACTCTTTCTTTGTGAAACGCTTTTCGCGCGCCATATTAGCGCCCTCCCCGCTTATCCGTTTTTCTGTACGTTAAGGTTGTCAGGATTTATAGGCGGCAGATTGAACGGAGGCATTCCGCCCATGAGCGTCGCCCCCGCGATCAGCGTGCGCGCGCAGTTGAAAAGCTGCACGAACGCCTGCTTGTGAAACTCCTTGGGGTCTGGCGCGGGCTGACCGGCCTCGCCTCCGACGGTTGTGAACAGTCCGCGCATACGCAGTTTGATGTACAGGGGCGAGCCGTCGTCCATGTTGCCTAGCTCGACTGACATCTCGGTCGCGATCGGCTGTTTATCTTTTTGCGGGAATACCTGAAACCGTATTTCGGGCTTCAGTTGAAACGGCGCGTTTTTATGGTCAACCGTCTCGTTATGCAGTATAAATTCTTCCAGTATGTGCTTGTTGAGCACTACTCCTATCGCCATTATGTCCCTCCCGCAGTTATAAGCTCTTGCACGGCTCGTGCCACTTGCCGAGCGCTTCGCCCGTCCAGTCGAAATACGTCTCGCACGTCATAGACACGGGCGCTATTTCTTTTATGCGCTCTATGACGCTTCTTTCGTCGTCCGCGAGCCGCTCGTCCATCAGAGTGTTGCGAACCCTGCACAAAAGCACCGTGCCGCCCTCGATTTCTATGAACTTGTCGACTTCAAGCTCGAACGACACCGGGCTTTCTGCGAGCACGGGCACGTTCAGCACCGCGCCCTTTTCCCACTTGACGCTGTCCGTGACCTTGTCGTCGTCGTAGCCGTTTAGCGTTCCGAATCTGTCCGCGAGCGGCAGTATGTTTTTCGTTACGAGGTTCGCCGAGAACACTTTCGTCGCGCGAATGCGTTCGAGCGTCAGTTTCGGGCCGCCTATGCACGCCATAACGCCCATATCGTCGAACCAGCAATAGCTGAACCAGCAGAAAAGCCCGAAATTCGCGTCTCCGTTTTCTTTGAACGTGCCGTACACAAACAGAGTCTGCGGGCAGAAATCGTTGCCCCTTTTCACTGAAACCTTAGCCATAGCGCGCCTCCTGTGATGTATAAATTTTACTCGCATGATACCATATGTAAACAACGCGGTCAAGCTTCGCCCGACCGATTTCACAAGGTTACATTTGCGAAAATCGCGTGTAACCTAACGCCGCGAATGTAACTCACGCCTGTTGTTCGGGTTTTGCAGCCTTCGCGGCGGGCGTAATGATGCTTATTGCCGAGTGCTTGTTCTCTACAGTAAATTTCGTGCCGCCCTTTTCGTATTCGCCGTCGAGCGTCCATTCGAGGGGTTCGGGCGTTTCTACTTCTATTCTCGACGCCGAGACCAAGTGTATCATGCCCTCGTACTTTCGCTGCGTTATGTTTATCAAAAGCTGGCTTATCTCTATCGCGTTTCTGGGCATGTCCACCAGCAGAAGCTCGAATTTGCCGTCGTTCAGCAGCACAATCTCTTTATCCAGCGTCAATATGCCCGCAAGCGACGTTGTGTTGCTCACCGCGCCGAACAGGTAATCGCCTGAAAAATCGCCTATCTCAGTGTGTATGCGCGCGAAAACGGGCTGTATCTGCCGTAAATCCTTTATGCCCTCCATTAAGTACGCCAAATGCCCAAGCAGATTTTTCGTCGACTGGCGCGTGGAGTACGACACCCTCGTGAACGCGCCGAACGAAGCGGTATACACGAAATACCGACCGTTGAAGCTGCCTATGTCCAGCGGAAACGCCGCGCCGTCGGTTATGTCTTTGGCGGCGGCGTCGAGGTCTCTCGAAAGCCCCAATGTCGACGCCAAGTCGTTTGTCGTGCCGCACGGCAGATACCCAATGGGAACTCCCGAGCCGTTCTCCAATACGCCCGCGACCGTCTCGTTGAGCGTGCCGTCGCCGCCCGCGCAGACGACGACGTCATAGCCCGCGGCGTATTCGCGCGCAAGCTCGCGCGCGTCCCCCGAGCCCTGAGTGGGCAGAACCGTCGTGATGAAGCCGCTTTGATTGAACCTTATTACGACGTCCATCAGCTTCCTGCATATGCGCTTCTGACCCGCCTCCGGGTTTACGATTAACAGTATCTTCTTTCGCGCCATTACCGCACCTTCTTCCGTAACCGCGCGACCGCAACGTTTAATTTGTTTGAGTATAGCATAATGAGTATCGCGCACGACAGGAAGACCGTCGTCGCGAACGCGCCCGCGAAGCCCAAGTCGCCGCCCGTTAAAAACGCTTCGGAGACCGTGTATGTCTCCAACATGCCCGCGCCCCCGAAGCCGAACACGCATGTCGAAACCGCGAGGAACGCGCTTGCGGCGCATATTTCGGGCAGTATCGATGCACGTTTATCGTAGAGCGCATACGCCGCGACTCCGAAGAGCGCCGCGTTAATAAACTCGGGCGCGGAGCTTGCGCCGTATATGACGAAGCCGAGCGCGCACTGCCCCAAGACCGACGAAACGAACGCGGCTATCGCGCAAGCGCCCTTTTTGGGGATCATTCGCGCCGAAACCGCGCACGCGACCGCCGCGAATATGTGCGTCGCCGCGTTGAGCGCGACAGCGGGCGAGAAGGCGTAGCGCATGTGTGACAGCCTTGCCGAACCCAGCGCGAGCAGTATGCCGAGCATAGCGCCCGCCGCGACTGCCCCCGCCGAGACCCAAACGACGGCGTCGAGCGGCTTCGCGCTTCGCTTACGCCTGATAGCGAACGCCGCCGAAACCGCGAACGCGGGCAAAAGCGCCGCCGCCTGCGCCGTTTCGCCGGACGCGTCGGCTAACGCGCGCGCCCACGCGGGCGCGTAGGCGTATGTCTGCGCGTTCAGATTCCACGCGCCGAACAGATTGCTTAAAATCCACAGCGCGAGCACGCGGCACAGGTATATCGACAGTGCGAATAATATCGGCGAAGCATACGCAGCGCACGCCTTTATCGCCGAACGCGCTTTCATTCGACCTCACCGTATATGAGCTTGGGCGGCATTACCGGCTTATCCGACAGTTCTATCGCGCCCTCGACCAGCGCCCGCGCGCGCGCGGCGTCCGAATTGCCGGAAATGTGCATCTCGCATATAACGTCGCCCGCGTTCACGAAATCGCCTATACGCTTTTTCATTATAAGCCCCACGGACAGATCAATCTTTTGCTCCTTGCGCTCGCGCCCCGCGCCCAGCGCTTTCGCCGCGTTGCCTATGTCGCCAGTGTTCACTTTCGATATATAGCCGCATTTTGGGCTCTTTACGCTCTCGACGCAAGGCGCGTCCGGTAAAAGCGATGTATCGTATACGACTCGCCCGTCGCCGCCCTGAGACGCGAACATTTCGCCGAGCTTTTTAAGCCCCTCGCCGCTCGACAGTTTTTCCGCGAGCATTTGAAGCCCTTCACCCAACGAGCGAGCCTTTCCGCACAGTTTCAGTATGCGCGCGCCCAATTCGAGCGACACTGTCTTGAGATCGCCTTCGACCCTGCCCGCGAGTATGTCTATAGCCTCGCGCACTTCAAGCGCGTTGCCCACGCAGTTTCCGAGCGGCTGGTTCATGTCTGTAACGAGCGCCGCGAACCTGCGTCCTGTGAGCGAGCCTATAGCGACCATCTCGCGCGCCAGTTCCATCGATTTTTCGTATGTGTCCATTATAGCGCCGCTGCCCGTCTTAACGTCGAGCATTATAACGTCCGCGCCCGCGGCGATTTTTTTCGAGAGTATTGACGACACAACGAGCGGCAGACAGTCGACCGTCGCCGTAACGTCGCGCAGCGCGTATAAAACCTTGTCGGCGGGCGCGAGCGATTTCGTCTGACCGATTATGGCGCAGCCGACGCGGTTCACTGTTTCCGTGAACCTGTCGGAATCCATGTCCACGCTGAGACCGGGCACGCTTTCGAGTTTGTCGAGCGTGCCGCCCGTGAAGCCCAGACCGCGCCCCGACATCTTCGCCATCTTCACGCCGCACGCCGCGACCAGCGGCGTGAGCACCAATGAAGTCGTGTCGCCCACGCCGCCTGTAGAATGCTTATCGGCCTTGACGCCGTCAATCTGCGATAGATCGAGCGTATCGCCGGAACGCGCCATTTCCATCGTGAGATCGAGCGTTTCGCGCTTGCTCATGCCGTTTATGCATATCGCCATCAGCATCGCGCTGATTTGATAGTCCGCGAACTCGCCCGACGTAACGCCCGCAACGAACTCGCGAATCTCCTGCGTCGAAAGCTCCTGCGCGAACCGCTTTTTAGTCAGCAGGCGGGTTATGCCCATATCGCTGCCTCCTCATAAATATGTGAAAAACGCGTCCTTATACGCTTTCAGCTTATCCGCGTACCGAACCGTGTTCGCGGGGCTGGTGGACGGTAAAAGTAGTATGTCCCTTCCCGCCGCCGATTCCTTCGGAAACAGCGTAAACGCGCGTTTTCCGTTGAGCAGAACCGCGCGTATGCCCGGATAGTCGTTAAACAGCCTGCCGAAATCGTTTATAACGGGCTTGCGTATCGCGCTGTCGAGCGAACTGCGCCTTTCGCAGTCAGATATGACGTCCCACAGCGCCACGCGATTGTTTTTAAGCAGCTCGGCCTTTTCGGCGGCGCTCCGCGCGTTTCCCTGAAATATCTCGTTCATAATGCGCCAGAAAGCGTTCTGCGGGTGCGCGTAGTAGAACCCTTTATCGAGCGATTCCACGCTGGGCGCGCTTCCCAGAACCAGCACTTTCGCGCGCGCGTCGATTACGGGCGCGAAGCACGAAACCGTGTCGAAGACGTCACGTTTCAAGCGGTATGCCCGCGCGTTCCATGACGCTCTTTACATGCCTTACCGCCCGCGCGTATGTCTCCGCGTCCGGCAGGTGTTCAAGTATCATCGGACAGTCGAGCGGCTGCATGGCTTCGAAAAGCGCCTGAAGGTTGAGCCCGCCCGTGCCCGCGACGACCTCAGTTATCTCCACGTTGCCCGCGCGCTCCTTGAAATGCAGGTCTTTCACATGCACCGACTTGATGCTGCGCCCGAACATCATCGCGGCGCGCATGACCATGTCGTCAAATTCGAAGTATCCGCGCGGCGTGTATGTGAGATTGCACGGGTCGAAGTGCACTGCGAAACCGGGACGGTCTATTTCGCGCACGAGAGAGGCGTAGCTTTCGAGACTGTCGGGATAACACCACGGCATAGTCTCCAGCGTGTAAAACGTGTTTCGGGGCTTCACCGCGTCTATTATCTCCTGAACCGTCTCTACTATTTTCTCGAACGTGTCGCGCGTAAGGTTGTCTTTGTGAGGAGCCATCCATATTTCGGGGTGTCTCGAACCCGATATATTCACGCAGCAGCGCGCGCCGACGCGCTCGGCAAGCTCGAGCTGCCTTATGTTATAGTCTATCGCCTCGCGCCTCTTGGCGGGGTCGGGGTCGAGCGGGTTCGACCACGCGCCCACTTCGGCTATGACGATTCCCGCGTCGTTCGCGGCGCGCATATAATCGTTTATAACGCTATCGCCCGCGTCCCAGCGCGCCGGAAACACGCACGCGCCGTAGCCGTTTTCAACGTTCGCACGCGCCCATTCGGCCGCCGTTTTGTATTCGCCCACCCCCGCGCCGATTCTCATATAAAGCACCTCCGTCAGCATTGCGTCATATAGCTCATTATACCAAAAGATAAATCGATGCGCAACATAAATGAAAAATATGCGCGCCGTTATGCGTTAAGATGCGTGCTTTCAGGCCTTTATTATGTACTGAAATTCGTCGAATTTTGATATGCCCAGCTCCGCGAGCGCTCTCAAACTCTTCTTTATGTGTTCGCCTGTGTTGAAACCTTTTATCATCGGCACTCGCGCCGTCACGCGGTCGCCGCCTATCTCCGAAACGACGAGTTTCAGATTGTTGATTGTCACGCCCGCGTCACCGCCCGCATATGCGCGGTAAATGTTATCGTCCATGTCCTTTATGTCGCATATGTACATATCGGCGTCGACTATCGCGTTTTCGGCGGGAACGTTCAACGACGTCTCAACGTTCACCTTCCAGCGTCCGCCGACCAGTTTTATAAACTCCCGTATGAAATCGGCGTGCATAAGCGGTTCGCCGCCGCCGAAAGTCACGCCGCCGCCCGTCGATTGAAAGTATATGTCGTCCACGCTCACATCTTCGTATAAGCTCTCGGGAGTAAACAATTTAATCTTCGTGTCCGCGCTCCGCGCTTCCGGGTTAATGCAATACGCGCATCTGAGCGGACAGCCCCATACCGCCGCGAGCGTCGTGACGCCGAAACCGTCGGTCATGACTCTGTGACGGCAGAGCGCGTATACGGGCAGCAGGCTCATCTGTCAGCGTCGGGCAGAGCGCTTTCGTCCGTGTACGGCACTTCGCCCGCCAATTCCACCATGCCCATAATGTCGGGCTGAGGGTTCTTTTGCTCGTTTATGATGTCTATGGCTTTCTCGATTATGCCGCAGCCTGTCATCGACGCGCATACGCCCAGCGCCGCGCCCGCGAGCGCCACGCGCTTGCCCAGACTGCGCTTTCTGTCTATTTCTTTCGTCAGATTCTGAAGATCGGCTTCGCATTTCGGGCATGTTCCCCTGCATTCGCCCTTATGACCGCAGACGCTCTCTTCGATTTCAATTCCGTTCGCCCGCGCCACCTCGCGGCGAACGTTTTTCAGAAACTCGCACTTTTCTTTACCCGTCATTTTATCGCCTCCTTTACGTGTTTGTCGCGCGGGGACACGCGTTTGTTCCCCAAAAACGCGAGCAGCGCGGACGCTTTTCGCGCCCGCGCTGCTCGCGCCTTTTACGGGCTTTACGCCCACCACATGCCGCCGTTTTTGTCGAACATCATAACGTCTTTGAGCATCGATATTGCCTTGTTCAAGCCTTCCTTGACGCTCATGAGGCTGTCTTCGTGCTCTATCGATATCATGCCGTCGTAGCCGACCATGCGCAGAGCGCTCATCATGTCCTTCCATACGGGCGCGGCGTGACCGTAGCCGACAGAGCGGAATATCCAGCTTCGGTTTATTTCGTCGGAATAGTGCTTCGTGTCGAGCACGCCGTTTACGGACGCGTTTATTTCGTCTATCTTTGTGTCCTTGGCGTGGAAATAGTATATTGCGCTTCCGAGATAGCGTATCGCCGCCACCGGGTCAATGCCCTGCCAGAACAGGTGGCTCGGATCGAAGTTCGCGCCAATCACGTCGCCCACGGCGTTTCTGAGCTTCATAAGCGTTTCGGGATTGTATACGCAGAATCCGGGGTGCATCTCGAAGGCTATCTTTTTTACGTTGTGCGCCTTCACGAACTCGGCTTCGCGCTTCCAGTAGGGTATGAGCACTTCGTCCCATTGGTATTTGAGTATATCGGAAAAATCGTCGGGCCACGGGCACGTGACCCAGTTGGGCGTCTTGTCGTCTTTGCTGCCGCCGGGGCAGCCGGAGAACGTTACGACCGTGTCAACGTTCAGCTTTTCAGCCAACAACACCGCGTTCTCGAAATCCTCGTGGAATTGACGCGCCGTCTCTTTGTTCGGGTGAACGGCGTTTCCGTGCGTGGACAGCGCCGCTATTTCGAGATTGTATTTTGCCAGAACGCGCTTCATTTCGTCTATCTTTTCCGGGTGCGCGAGAAAATCCTTCGCGTCGCAGTGCGCTTTGCCGGGGAAGCCGCCGCAGCCTATCTCGACCGCCTGCACGCCTAAACCCGCCAAATACTCGCACGCCGCCGCAAACGGCTTGTCTTGAAGGAGAACCGCGAAAACGCTGAGTTTCATTTACATAACCTCCGCATATCGTTTGATTACGCGAGTATTATACTATATTTTTTGCCGCGCATCAATCGTTTTCTCAAATCCGGAAGCGGAACGAGGCGGGGGGCGCGCACTCGCGAACACAGCCTCTCTGGCTTTTCGTTGTGCGCGCCGCCATGCTTTATATCGATTCCCGCCCGCGCTCGCGGCCGAGAGCTAGAATTGGAAGGTCTCGTCCCGCCGAGCCTTGCGCGGGACAGCGCGACCATGCTTGCCTGCCGCCTTTGCCTTGCGCGTTTCCAGTACGCGGGCGCGCGCATCCTCGCGCGTCAACGCCTGATAGTTGCGCAGCCTGCGCGCGTCCAGCTCGCCCGACAGTATGGCGGCTTTCACCGCGCAGCCGGGCTCTGATGAGTGCGTGCAGTCGCGGAATCTGCACATGCCCTTCAGGCTCGCGATGTCTGGGTACGCCGTATCCAGCCCGCCCGACTCCCACAGCCCCATCGTGCGCATACCTGGCGTGTCTACGACTGTCGCTCCGTTATGAAGCGCGATAAGCTCCCTGTGCGTGGTCGTGTGCCTGCCGCGCGAGTCGTCCTCGCGAATGCCGTTGATGCGCATTATTTCCGACCCGCTGATGCGGTTTATAACGGACGACTTGCCCACGCCGCTCATGCCGACGAACGCGCTGGTTTTGCCCGCCATCAGTTCTTCAAGCTCCGAAAAGCCCTCGCCCGTTTTGGAGCTTATAAGGAGCACTCTTCGTCCGCGCGCGACGTCTTCCGCCGCGCGCGCAAATGCGTCGCGGTCGCCCGCAAGATCGCATTTCGTCACGCATATTACCGCCTCCGCGCCGCCCGTGGCGACCGCCGCCAAATATCTCTCTATGCGCGACGGGTTGAAGTCGTCGTTCATGCTGGTCATGATGAACACTGTGTCAATGTTCGCAGCCACTAGCTGTTCGCGCTCGACCGGTCCCGCCGCGCGCCGCGCCAGATATGTCCTTCGGGGCAGTATCGACTCGATTGTTGCGCCGGTTTCGTCCAAGCGCACCCAGTCGCCCGCGCATACGCCGCCGAACCGTCCCGGCTCGGAAAGCCCGCCGGAATACGCGCATAAGCGCTCGCCCGCTTCGGTTATGACCTTTGCCGCGTTCATGTACGCGGTTATGACCCTGCCCAGATTCTTTGTTTCACCTAAGTTTTCAGTGTATCCGTATGCCGTCAGCAGTTTGTTTTCCTCCCTTTTCGTCCCTGAATCGTCCGCGCGCCGCCGAAAATGCGCGCAAAAAATGCCCGACAGCGAATGCCGGGCATAAACCGTTTATTCTCTGTTCTTCGGCGTATTCAACTAAAGCGCGACAGTAACCCTCGCAGTCTTTTTCATAAAACAACACCTCCGAACTTTATTTCGGTAAAAAGATACCACAACTGTTTTGGCTTGTCAATCGTCGTAATAGTAAAATTTTATTGCCCTGCCTGCCCGCTCCTGTACGCGGCGGGGGTCGAGCCGTGTATCGCCTTGAAGCTCTTTATGAAGTGGCTGACGTTCACATAGCCTATGCGCTCGCCTATCTCGTTCACGCTCAGTTTCGACTCGACCAGCAGCTTTCGCGCCAGCTTCATGCGCAGGTTTATGACGTATTCCTTATACGGCATACCCGTCGCGTCGGCAATCATTCGGCTCACGCGCCAATCGGATTTTTTGAACTCGCCCGCGAGCCTGTCGAGCGACATGTCGTATTCGGTATAGTGCGCGTTAATGTATTCGAGCAGCTCGCGCTCAGAGCCGCGCGCGTCGTCGCCCGCGTTTTTGAGGCATATATCGTATATCACAGGCTTTATGCGGTCTATGAACGCGCCCGTGTCGCTCTCCGAGAGCGCCTGCTGCAGCGTTTCGGAATGCCCCGCCGCGCCCGCGCGCTTCGCTTCCGCGATAAGCGCTTCGAGAGCGCCCGCCATGAGCCCCTTTCTGTCCAAAGCCGACGCGTACAGCATTTCCGCTTCCGCCATGCTTTCGCGCAGCACCATGACTGCCGCGTCGCTGTTTATGCCGCGCAGCTCGTTTTTGAAGTTTTCGAGCATCGAGCGCGCGAACTCGCCTTCCTTTGCCTTAGGGTCGGGCGAGCGCCGTTCTATCTGCGACAGCATTTCGGATATGCCGTTTGCGTCCGTCATGTTTTTGTATATTACGCCTGAGCAGCCCGCGAGCTCCGTGCCGAGCGCCGTCATCAGCTCGAACGCGTATGCCGTTGACTGTATGTCGTCAACGTTCACAAGCACCACCCGCGTGTCCGCGCCGCTCTTATCAGCCAAGTGGAACGCTGCGTTTTCGTCCGACAGCTCGCCCAAGCGCGCCTCAAGCTCGCCGTCGTCTATTTTCGCGCCGCTGAACTTCAACACCACCGGCGAGAAATACCGACCTCCGAGCGCCACGCCCAAGCGTTTCAATTCCGCAATCGCCGCCGGCGGATTATCGCCGTTCAGCAGCAGCCTGAACAGGTTCATGCGTATCGTGCGGCTCTGCTCCTCCAGCAGCTTCACCATTTCCTTCATGCGGTTGTGTGAATCCAGATTGCTCTCGACTGCCGATTTCAGCACGCCCTCTATGGCGGCGAACTCGTCTGACACAGAGCCGCCCTGCGAGTACGTGCGCATCAGCCTGCCTATCGGCCTGTAATTCCTGCGCGCCAAAAACAGCGCGGCTATCGAGCACACGAGCGCTATGCCCAGCGTTATCAGAAGGCCGTTGACAATCATGTCGCTGTACTTCGCGTAGTCGCCGTCGCCCGATAGCGAAACGCTCAGACCGCTGCTCAAATCGATGTAATAGCCGTCTTCCGCCGCGCCGCCCGTATGCACGTCAATTCGCGATTTATCCAAGCCCGACATATACGCCACGCGCGATACAAGCGAATCCTTGGGCAGCAAAAACAACATGCGCGCGCGGCTTGACGAATTGAACGTTATGTCGTAAGACACCGCGAATATGTCGGAATCGCCGGTCAGCAGAATCGCCGTGCCGGAACTCGCGTTCGAGAGAGCCGAATCGAGCCGCGCGCGCTCAGCGTCGTTCAAGCCCAGCAGATACTTTGCGAATATGTCGAACGAATACTTCGCCGAACCGGAATACACGCTGTCTGGCTCTTCGTAGCACAGGTAATATTGCTGTATGATGGGGGAGTAGTCCCTGTATTTCGCAAGGTCGTTTATGAGCGTTATTTCGTTCACGGGCTGCACCTGTATGTAGCTCGGCAGATATATCGCCGACGTCTGCACGCGCAGCGAAATTTCGCGCATAACGTCAAACTGCGTCTCGATGTCGTTCGCCGCGCTTTTGAGCCTGTTTTGCTGTTCGGTTTTCGCCATGCTCTCGAGCCTTTCGCCCGACAGCGACAAAAGCGCCGCGCCCGTTATAACGCACACGAGCAGCACAACGCTCATATATGAAAAGAAATATTTCCTAAGCACGCCGCCAGCCGCCAGCCTCAACCGCATCACCCCACCGCATAAATATATCACGGTTATTTCGCGTTTGCAAGCAAAACGGGAGCGACAGGCAAAACCTGTCGCTCCCGAAGCGGAGTGGGGGTCGCGTATGCAATAATGCGCCGCGTCGTCCACTGCGGCGCTTATGCCTGATTATCAGCCGAGGTTTTTGACGAAGCTGTCGTAGATCGCCTCGTAATACGCGAGGTATTCATCGCAGCCCATCGTGTTAAGCTCCTCGAGATATTTGTCGTACTCGTCCAGCGAGCGCGCGCCCGTTATGAATTTCGCCATTTCGGACTGCATGTACGGTTCGAGCACCATCTTGAGGTCGTTCATGGCGATCGAGTCGTCGTTGCTCATGTAGTACGTGTACGGGAAGCCGTCCACTTCGTAAGGCGTAATGTTGTATTCCATCGACTTGCGGAAGAACGCGTCTGCGGAAGCCGTCACCGGGTCAAACGGCGTTTCGGCGACTTCCACGCCGTAGACGGACTGTATGAGCTTGTTGCGCGTGTTGATCGCGGGATCTGTAAGCGAGCCGCCGAGGTTGCCGATCGTGTATGCGAGGCTGAATCCGATCTGATGGTTCGCCGTCGTCGAGTTGGCTATCGTGCCCTCTTCAACGTCTATGTTCACGCGCTTGCCCTTCTCGTCGAAGTACCAGCCCTTGACCATGTCGAGCGTGTCGCCGGAATCGCAGTACGGGCCTTCCCAAGCGTATGTGAAGCCTATGTCGCTGTATATGAAGTCGGCGATTTTGAGGATCTCTTCGGCATACTTCGTGTCCTTCGAGAGCACGAAGCCGCCCACGCCGTACAGGTTAGCCTTGCGCCAGACGGGAGTGTCGTTTACGTCGCTCGTGAGCGGGTAGACGCTCGACCAATGGCTGTAGTCTACGTAGTCGGGGGTCACGATGAACGGCACATAGGGGAATATAGCGTACATGCCTTCGGCAAACTGCGCGTGCACGCCGGTCTTGTCGAGCGTGAAGAAGTCGCGCGATATGATGCCGTCGTCATAGAACTGCTTTAGCAATTCAAGCACCTGCTTGAACTCGGGATCGGCCGCCGGTATGACCGCGCGTCCGTTGCGCACGGCGACGGTCGTGCCGTCGTTTGCCAGACCCGCGATGTAGCCGTAAGCGCCCATCACGTAGTGTATCGGCTGACGGGAGGCGTAGCTGCCGCCCAGCGGTATGCTGTCGGGATACAGCTCTTTTACCGCGTACAGGAAATCGACCAGCTCGTCAAGCGTGCGCGGGGTCTCGACGCCGACTTCTTCCAGCTTGTTGTCGTCTATGAAGCAGCGGGCTGACTCGCCGTGGTTGCCCGAGCCGCGATAGAACAGAGTGTATATGTTTCCGTCCAGGCAGGTGATGTTCGAGCGTATGGCCGGCTCGGCTTCGAGCATCTTGCACAGGTTGGGCATTATCTCAGGGGTGATATAGTCGTTGAGCGGCAGGAACAGCTTTTCTTCCTGACCGTAGCGCACTATGTCGGCGGTAGACAGGCCGAGTCCCCACAGCAGGTCGGGCAGTGCGCCGCCTGCGAGCAGCAACGAACGGCGCTGTTCCATGGCGCTTTCCGAAATCTGTTCGATTTCGAACGTCACGCCCGTCACCTTTGAAAGCCAGTTCCACCACCACATTTTGTCCCAGTCGATGCCGTGGGTGTCGTTTTTGTTGATCGCTATCTTTATGACGATTTCCTCGCCGTCTTCGACCAGCGGAAATTGGCTGTAATCGTGATAATCAGCCGCTTTCACATCGGCCATGGCGACGCCCGCCAAGAGCAGCATAGCCGCCAACAGTAACGCTGTCAGTCTCCTCATGTTTTTGTTTCCTCCTTATCTTTGTAAGCGCTGGACGGCGCTTTGATCCGCTTTGAATGTATCAGCCCTTCAGCGAGCCTATCATTACGCCCTTAACGAAATACTTCTGCACGAACGGATATATCGCGAGCAGAGGCGCGCTCGACACGAATATGAGCGCGTATTTCATCGTCTCAGCGAGATACGCGAGCTTCGCCATGTCGAGCAGTTGCTCGGTGTCCATTTCAGTGTCCTTCATGATGTCCGTAAGCGCGCTCTGATTCAGCAAAAGTATGTTCCTCAAAACGATTTGAAGCGGCTGATACGACGACTTCGACGTGTATATCAATGCCGTGAAATAGCTGTTCCAATGCGCTTCCGCATAGTATAAAACCATTACCGCCAGTATGGGCTTCGCCAGCGGCAGCGATATTCGCAGGAATATGCCCGTCTCGCGCAGTCCGTCTATGCGCGCGCTTTCATACAGTTCTTCGGGTATAGACGTTTGAAAGTAAACGCGCGAGACTATCACGTTGTATATCGATATGCCGCCTAAAAATATCAGCGTGACCGACGTGTTCACAAGCCCGTAGTCCCTTATGCGCAGGTATGTGGGTATCAGCCCGCCGCCGAAATACATCGGTATTATGAACAACGTCGCCAGAAAGCCCCTGCCCACCAGATTGCGCTTGCTCAGCACATAGGCCGCCGGTATCGTTAGGAACAGATTGAAAAGCGTGCCCAAGACGGTGTATTTGATCGTGTTCGCGTAGCCGACCCATATGCGCGAGTCGGCGAACGTGTTTCTGTACGCCTCGAGAGTGAAGCCATTGGGCAGCAGATACACCTTGCCGAACGACACCGCGTATGGGTCGGAAACCGACGCGATGATCGTGAAATACAGGGGGTACAGCATCACGATAAGCACAACGAGCATCAGAAAAATGTTGATTCTGTCGAATACAACGTCCGAATGACTCTTTCGTATCGCCGGTTTTGCCATATCGCGCTCACCCCCTCACCACAGACTTATTTCGGACACGCGCCGCGCAATGGCGTTTACTGACAGCAGGAACGCGACGTTTATCACGGTGTTAAAAAGACCTATCGCCGAAGAATAGCTGAATTGATGCCCCGCCAGTCCGACTTCGTAGACATATGTCGATATAACCTGCGACGCGGGCAGGTTGAGCGCGTTCTGCAACAGATAAACCTTTTCGAAGCCCACCGAGAGTATGCTTCCGCAGCGCATTATGAGCGTTATGATTATTGTCGGCAGTATCGTCGGAATGTTCACGTGCCATACGATTTTGAACCTCGACGCGCCGTCTATACGCGCGGCCTCCACAAGCTCCGGCGACACGCCCGACAGCGCCGCGATGTATATTATCGTGTTCCAGCCTATGTTCTGCCACACTCCCGACCACACGTACAGGCTCGGAAATGCGAGCGGGCTTTCGAGAAACGCGTACCGCTCCATGCCTAAGTTGACCATAACGTTGTTCACAAGCCCGTTGCCGCGCCCGAAGAACAGCGTTATCATGCTGCACACGACTACTGTCGATATGAAGTGCGGCGCGTATGTGATCATCTGAACCGTCTTTTTGAATTTGTGGCTGTCAAGCTCGTTTATTAGTATAGCGAGTATTATCGCCAGCGGAAACGTGGCTATCGAATACAGAGATATGCTCACTGTGTTCCGTATTATAAGCTCGAAGTTCGGAAACTCAATGAACCTCAGAAAGTGCTTGAGCCCCGCCCATTCGCTGCCCCAAATGCCCATGTTGGTCGTATAGTCCTTGAAGGCTATCTGCACGCCGTACATGGGCATATAATTGAACATAATCAAGTATACGACCGCGGGGAGTATCAGCAAATAAAGCTCCCACTGAGTGAGCGCGAGCCTCAGCTTTTTCCTGAACATATCGCGCATCGATATAACGCCTGTCAACGCCCGCCGACCCCCCTCCGATATGTTCATAATAGCGATTGAGGTTTCCCAAAATCAATATTCAAAACGCCACGTTATAGGTAATATCCCAAAATTCCCGCCATAATTTGGAAAATAGTTATCATTTGTGGCGTTTTTGATAACGCGGCTTGCGCAATGCGCCGCGTCGGTTTATAATGGGCGGACGAACTATATCATGGAAGTGTTTTTGTGAGCGAACGCATAATTGCAAACCGCGTCTGCGTGCTGGGCGGCGCTTTCAACCCGCCGACTGTCGCGCACCGCGAACTGCTGCTCGCGGGCATGAGGCGCGTAAACGCCGAACGCGGCGTGTTCTTGCCCGCGAACGGCGTTTACGTGCGCGAAAAACTCGCGGACGGCGATTTCTCGTTTTCCGATTCCGACAGACTGCGCATGTTGAATTGCCTGTGCGCGCGCGACTGCCGCTTGTCGGTTGATGATCGCGAGATGCGAACTGACGGTCGCGCCTATACATACGACACGCTCAAATCCATAGAACGCGACATGCCTTTTTCCGAGATATATTTTGTGATAGGCGCGGACAAGCTGCGTTCGCTTTCGCGCTGGTATAAGTCGGCTGAACTCAGGCGCGAGTTTCGCATAATCGCCGCCGGGCGCGCGGGCGACCGCGCCGAGATTCCAGACGGAATAATGTACATAACGCTCGATAAGGCGCTGTCAGGCATCAGCGCGTCGGCATTTCGCGCGCTTTTCATGTCGGGAGACGCCGAGCGCGCTCGCGGCATGGTGTCGCCCGAATCATGGAGCGTAATAACGGAATCACGCTGTGATTTGACAGGCGGCAGTAAAACGTATACAATAGATGATATAGTCAAACATAAGGAGATACATTCTTGAACACATCAAAATTCGCCGTATTCGTCGATTTGGAAAACGCGGGCGCAAAGGAATCGATGCTGCAGAACATAATAGAAAAGGTCAAGATTCGCGGCGACATACTGCTCGGCAAGGTCTATGGCTATACCGACAGGTATTCGTCGCTCAAAGAGACGCTGCTCTCTAACACGTTCAGCGTCGTGCCGTCGCTCAGGTACGGCAAAAACCAGAAGAACAGCCTCGACATACAGCTGGTCATTGACGCTATGGAGGTCGCGTACACGAACCCGCTCATAGACAGCTTTTGCATAGTGTCGGGAGACAGCGATTACATGCCGCTGGTCGGTAAGCTCAAAAGCATGGGCAAACACGTGCTCGGCATATCGCGCTCCGAGGCGGCTTCGGGCATATTCATAAAGGCTTGCAGCGAGTTCATATTCTTGGAGTCCGTCGTCGCGAAGGCGCAGCCCGTCGAAGACAAGGGCAAGGAACACACCGAGGGAGACCTGTCAGAGCTGCTCGCGAACATAGAAACGATATTGGAAGACCAGGACGAAGACCAGATGTACGCGAGCGAGCTTAAAAACGCCGTCATGCGTCTGCGCCCCGATTTCAACGAGCGCAATTACGGCTACGCCACGTTCGGAAAGCTGATGACGGCGCTGGCGCAGCAGTCGAAGCGCTTTCGCGCGTGGACTGTAGACTCGTCGCTCATGCTGGGGCTTTCGCAGCCCGCCGATAACGCGCAGCCCGTAATCGATAAAACCAACTGGATTCAGGCTTTCACCGACTGTCTGACGCGCTTCAAGCAGGAGGGCTTCGAGCGCATCAATCCTTCCATATTAAAGGCTGAAATACAAGAGATATACCCCGATTTCGACGAGAAAGCGCTGGGCTTCAAGCGCTTTAGCGAGGTCATGAAAAAGCTCGAAAAAGAAGGTCTGCTCGTTGTCGAAATGGACGGCGCGCACACCATGCTTTTGAAGATCAACTAAAAATTACTGTGAAACGCCCTTGAATATGCGCGAGCTTCGCAACGCGAGCTCGCGTATTCGTTTGTCCAGATGCGCTATTTCCAATATCGCGTATGTCGCCGCTACCTGCACCGCGTACATTATGTACGCCTGCACAAGGCGCGTCGCGAGAAGCGATTTATACATAGCCGTTACCCTGCCGAAATCGCGCGAGCGCGCCTCGACGAGCAGATACCCGTTTTGAAGAGCTATCCAGAATGTGTTAAGCCCCAGCGTCACGGTTATGAGCGTTATCGCGTATGCGAGCATTATCCTAACAATATTGTGCTCGTCGCGCAGCAGAAAACCGTACAGCGCGCCCGAAAGCGCCGCCGTGAGCGTGTACCCGGGAAAGTACGCGCCCGTCGGGAACAAAAGCGCGCCCAGCAAATCGCTCACCGCGCCCACGAGCGCGCCGCCCTTAGCGCCGTAAAGCGCGCCCGCGAACATGACGGGCACGAAGCCGAAGCCCAGCTTCACGATGGGCGTTTGTATGGACAGAAAGCGCGACAGCACTATCTGCACCGCTATCAGCATACACAGCGGTTCGAACACTCCCGCGGACAACAGCTTCTTTTGCTTCATACGGCTTCATGCTCCTTCATATCACATTATTTTCGCGGTTTTCCGTTTCTCCGCAGCTCTGAAATCATGGTTTCGATTTCGGACTCTCCGAATACCCTCACACCCGCCGCTTTCAGCGCTTTCGCGGTAAAGCCGTCGCCTTGCGTCAAAGACCCGTCGAAGTTGCCCGCGTGTATCTCGCCCGAACCGCACGACGGGCTTCTTTCTTTCAGAAGCGCGTATCTGCAGTCCAGCTTTTTGGCAAGCTCGACCGCCGTCTGCGCGCCCTCCGCAAACGATTGCGTGCAGTCGACGCCGGAGCGCGTTACGGCTCTGTCGTTGCTTATTTCGACCGCTTCACGCGGTGTGGGCAGCCCCGCGTAGACTTCGGGACAGAAAGGCACAATGCGCGCCGCACTTTTCAGTTTCTCCGCTATTCCAGAATCGACGGTCTGACCGTTGTACCTGCATTTCAAGCCCAACAGACACGCGCTCACGAGCACCGAAGGAGCGTTATCCGCCTGTTCATACGGCGGCGGCAGCAGCTTTGCCCTGCCGAGCGCGAGCACGAGCGGAGGTATGAGCGCCAGCTGCAAAACTATAGCCGGCACGGCCTTTATGAACGCGCCCGTCATAAACGCGCCGAACGCGAACGTGTCGCCGCGAATGCCTATTATGACGAAACTCGCGAAGCCCCAGACAACGCGCCCCAGAAGCTGCGACATAACGAGCGACACATACAGCCACACCGTTTTGCGGGGCAGCATTCTGAAAAACAAGCCCGTCAGAGCGCCGTATGCCGCCAGCTCATAGCTCATCGCGAGCGCCGTGGGCACGAGCGGGGGCATACCGATCGCCACCGAGCGCAACAGCGGCGCTATAAACCCGACCGCCGCGCCATACGGCGTTCCGCACACGAAGCCGCACAACAACACGGGTATGTGCATCGGAGACAGCATAGCGCCTATCTGCGGTATATGCATAGTCAAAAAGGGCAGCACCATACACAGCGCCAAAAACATAGCCGACAGTATCAGTTTCTTCAAATTTTCTCGCATATTCACACTCCCGCAACAATCAGAAAGCGCCCGCCCGTCAAACGCGGGCAGGCGCTTTCCATGCCTTTCACGGCTCGTTTCCGCGCAAAGCCATTATAGCCTCGCAACGAATGCGTGTCAACGGGTTAATCGTAATATTGAAGCGGCGAATCGTATATGGCGTGACCCGTCTCGATGACTTCGCCCATGCTTGTGACCGTGACAGTCTCAAGCCCGAAGTTCATAAGGAGCGTGTTTACGAGCGAACCCATCATCACATATTCGCCCGCAGTGCCCGTGGAGGACATCATTTCGCCGAAACCGCGCGACATATCGATTGTCATATCGAGCCCGTCTATTTCGCAGCTCCTTATGACGACGGGCGACGCTATCGCGCCGACCTCGTACAGCGTGTCGACCAAGCCCTGAGGCGTCGGGCGCGCGTCCGTTTCGTTTACTATAAGCAGATTGTAGTCGGCATCCGGGCCGTACACAAACGCGGGCGCTTTGCCGTTTTCGTCAATCGCCGCCATGCCTGAAATCATGTCGAGCATGTCCGCTCCCAAGCCTTCGAGAGCGTCCGCCGGGCAGTATGCGCGCACAAGATACGCTATGTCGTTTAACGATACCGCGAACGCCGCCTCGCGCTCGTCGCCCTTCACGCCGAGCGCGCCCGTCGCTTCCTCGCCGAAAACGTCAGACTGCATTTCGGACACCTCGAAACCGCGTTCTTCCATAACGGCTTTCACGTCCGCGAGTATCCCTTCGAAATCGCCGTCCGGGAACGCGTCCACGCGCAGGCGCGCGTTCTCGATGCCCGTCGTAACCGCGAACACGTCCGCGCCGTCGGTATCTGTTTCGTGTGAAAACAGGCTTTCGTCATAATAGAGCGAATACCCGAGCGAGCTTTCGAAATATGTCATAAGCGCGCTTTCCTTCTCGCCCTCCCTGTACGCGACCGTCGCAAGCGTCTCTTTAAGCGCGCCGTCGGCTATCGCTATGGCGTTGTTTTCACGATCGTGCGTAACAGCGATGACCTTTCCTATCATAAGCCCGCCCGAAAGCCCGCTCGTGTCTTCGCCGCCTTGTTTGCTGAAATAATAGCGTTCGCCGTCCTGACATTCCAGCAGAAGCGTGTGCATAGCCGCGTCTACGAGCACGCCCGTCGTAACGGTTCGCTCTCCTCCCTCGGCTATGCAACACGCGCACGACAGCGCTAACGCCAGCAGCAATGAAATTATCTTTCTCATATAGCACTCTTCCTCCCGTATACCGTGATATATGTTTGACGTTTCAGACAGCCGGCGTGTTGCGCTAATTTTCAGCTCATTCTGAAATCTATCTCGCGCGGCGGTATCAGCGTTTCGGATATTTCCTTTACGAGTTCTTCCGTGACGCAAACTCCGCGCTTCTCTGCCTCGCGCGCGGCCTCGCGCCTGAACCAAAGCTCCGTGAGCGACGTTTCGCCCTCGCGAATCGTGGCGTGCTCCACCTTGAAGAGTTCGTCAAGGTACTCATATTCGCCCGTCTCTATTGCGGCCGCGCCCGCGAGCAATGACGCCCTGTCGTCCTTCCTCACGCGTTCGGGAGACGATATAAACGCGTCCCACGCTTCCTGATAGCGCTTCGCCTTCAAAAGCAACTGCATATATTCGCGCGTGTACGCGCAGTGCAGTTCGCTTCCGCCCTCCGAGATCGCGCTCTTCATAAGCTCTATCGCGCTATCCTCGTCGCCGCGCCTGAGCGCCGTCTGCGCCAGATTGCGCTTCGCCATGGGCAAAAAGCGCTTGTTGCTCACGCTCCGCCAAGCTTCCTCGGCGGCTTCGGTGCGCCCGTTCTCCATTTGAAGCACGCCGAGCAGCAGTCTGCCCGCGTCGGATGCGTCGTTCTCCAGCGCCTGCCGCCAGTCGTCGTTCACCATGAACGACTCCGCGTCGGCGTTACCGAGCTTGCCCGTTTTTATAAGGCTGAGCCACTGTTTTTGCTCCGCCTGCATCGTGCCTTCCGGGAAAAGGAAGCCGCCCGGCACGCCCGCGCCGCGCGTCTCGCGGCGAACGCGCTCCAGCGCGCCCCAGCCCGTGCCGCCATACAGTATTTCAAAGTCCGCGTCCGCCTTCGAAAGCTCCCTCGCGCGCGCGTCGTTTTTGAGCAGCTCCGAATCGGACAGCACGCCCGAAATCGCGCCAAACGCCGCTTTTTTTGACTCCGCCCAGTCGCCGTACAGCGCCGACGCGTCCGAAACGCGCGCGCACGAGAACGCCTGCGTGAAGCGTATTTCGGCGTTCGCGCCTATGCTCGCCCCGTGCACCTGCGTGGGCGCGATGCCCGCCTGCAATTCGACATAGTCGCCCTTGCCCTGTTCGCTCAGGAAGTCGCACCAGAAGCGCCCGCCGCGCCCGTTGCCCCAGCAGAACATTTTTCTGAACCTGAGCGGCTGCGTCGACTTTTCGAAGAACATGAAGCCGTCCTCGTAGCCGACCGCCTCCCACGGCACTTTCAAATCCGCGTCGTTCTGGAAAAAATACTCGCACGAGCGCGGACACCTTTTCGGATACGACGCGTCGTATTCGATGTGATTAAAGCCCGTGTCGTCTGTGTAGAACGGCATTTTAGCGTGCCCGAAGCCGTTCGCCCTGTATCGGGTCTTGCCCGAATCGTCTATATACTTCACCCAGTCCTGATATATGACGTCCGATGTCTCGCTGAACACACGGCAGTTTTCTGTCTCTATGCAGGCGGTGTTCGTCCACCAGTACATGGGCTTTTCGAACGGCTCGTCGTTCACGATCCGAACGTGCGCTATTAGCGCGTCCGAACCCTCGGGCAGATGGAAGTCGACCGACCAGAATATGTTCTTCTGGCGCTCATAGTCGTACATGCGCAAAAACGGTTCGGCGTTATCTGGAGTAATCTTCGTGAAGAACACGGGCGAGCATGTGCTGAACGTGTGACCGAGCTGGCTTATGTTCCACTCGATGCCGCCGCTCGTCCACGCGTCGCGTATAGCCAAGTTCGCGGGCTGAAACACAGAGTTTGTGAAAAGTATGGGTCTGCCGGTCGCCTTCTCTGTGAGCGAATACAGCTTGCCGCCGTGCCACGGCAGGAACACCGCCTTCAGCTTGTCGTTCTCCATGACTATCACGTCGCGCTCGACCGGCTCGCGCGAGCGCGTGTATTCGTCCTGCATACGGTAGGGCAGCACCCGCGCGCCCGTGTTTTTGCCGAGCGTCTCGCCGGCCTCGTCGGCTTTCAGAGAGCCGTTGTTCTTTATTTCTCGGTCGTGCAGCGGATCGCGAAACTTGGGCAGCGGGTTTTCGTACACGGCTTTCGGGCCGCGCAGAATCATTTTCTCAAGCGTTATAGTCATATAAGCACACTCCCCGTTCAATTTATAAAGCGGCGCAAGGCCGTTTTACTTTTGTAAGGCGACCTTGCGCGTATATCGTTGTTCAGTTATCAGGCAAACGGGTTTTCCTTCGGGTAGGGCAGGCTCGCGGGCTGGTTGTAGCTTATTTTCTCAACGCCCAGCAGCGACAGCACGTTGAATATCTGCTTGCCAACGTGCCCGAACGCCACCGCGCCGTGATGCGGATAGCCGTCGCCGATCAGCACATAGCGGTAGAAGCGGTTCATTTCCTTTATGCCGAACACGCCGATGCCGCCAAACGACTGCGTGTCGACGGGCAGCACCTCGCCCTGCGCGACATACGCCTGCAACACGCTGTCGCTGTTGCCCTGCAAACGGAAGAAAGTTATGTCGCCCGGTATTATGTCGCCCTCGAGCGTGCCGCGCGTGATATCCGGCTCGCCGCCCTTTTCGAGGCCGCGGTTCATTATGAGCTGATACTTCATGCAGCCCTTGCGCAGACGACAGATGGGCGTGTTTCCGCAGTGGAAGCCCATGAACACCTCGTTCGCGCGATAGCCGAACTCGCCCTTTATAGACTTTTCGTACATATCGGCGGGCACGGTGTTGTTTATATCGAGCAGCGTCACCGCTTCGCCCGTCACGCACGTGCCTATGAACTCGCTCAGAGCGCCGTATATGTCGACTTCGCACGCCACGGGATAACCCATCGCCGTGAGGCGGCTGTTCACATAGCACGGCACGAAGCCGAATTCAGTCTGGAACGCGGGCCAGCACTTGTTCGCCATCGCGACGTATTTGGCGCTGCCCTTGTTCGCTTCTATCCAATCGAGCAGCGTAAGCTCGTACTGCGCCAGACGCGGCAGTATGCCCGGCATTTTGTTGCCTTCGCCCAGCTCGTCCGCCATTTCCTGTATCTTCGCGGGTATGCGCGCGTCGTTTGCATGAGCCTTATACGACGCGAGCAGATCCAGCTCAGAGTTTTCCTGAACGTTTATGCCGAGCTTGAAGAGCGGCGCGATGGGCGCGTTGCACGCCAAAAAGTCGAACGGGCGCGGGCCGAACGTGATTATTTTAAGGTCTTTTATCGCGATTAACGCCCTCGCTACGGGCACCCAGTCTATGACCATGTCGGCGACTTCTTCCGCCGTGCCCACCGGGTATTCGGGAATAAAAGCGTTTATGCCGTTGAGCTTCAGATTGTACGAAGCGTTCAGCATACCGCAAAACGCGTCGCCGCGTTCGTTCGACAAAACCGAAACGCTCTCCTCGGCGGCGGCGGCGTACATGACCGGGCCTCCGAATTTGCGCGCTATGAGCGTTTCAGGGCCTTCCGGGCCGAAGTTGCCCAGGAACACGACCAGCGCGTTCACGCCCGACGCCGCAATTTCGTCGTATGCCTGCATGACGTTCGCGTCGATGCCGCCCTCGATTATCGTTTTGGCTTCAAAAACGTCCAAGCCCTTGACCTTCAGCGCGCCGACGAGCGCCTTGCGACGTCTCTCCGCCAAGTCGATGGGGAAGCAGTCGCGGCTCACGGCGACGATTCCGACTTTTACAGATGGCATGTTCAACATGATAAATCCTCCTTGAGATGATTGTATAGCCTTCATATTGAATTATATCATATAGAATAACGGTGTCAATAACGTAATTTCCGAAAATCGGCTTGAATGTCCGGGTTTGGTATGCTATTATTTTTGGGGGCGCGCAAGCTAACCAATTTTCTGCGGGGGTTATTCGCGAATGGATTTACAAAAGACCGACGCCAACCGAACTCTGTATTTCGACGCGCTGCGCATACTGTCCGCGTTCGCGGTCGTGTTCCTGCACGTGAGCGGCAACGAAGTGTCGCACGCCGAACTCGGCAAGTTCGGTTGGTATACTCTGAACTTCTATCACGGTATCACGTGGTTCAGCGTGCCCGTGTTCGTCATGATTTCAGGCGCGCTGTTTCTTGAACCGTCGCGCGAAATAACGTACAAGCGCCTGTTCACGCACAACATATTCAGGCTGTTCGTCGCCTGCGTGTTCTGGAAAATAATCTTCATGGGCGCGAAGGTGCTGCTCCAACCCGAGCTTCTGGAGGGCGGCTTTCTTGCGGTCGCAAAAAGGGCGCTGCTCGCGCGGTATCACCTGTGGTTTTTGCGTATGCTGATAGGGCTTTACATCGCCGTTCCGATTTATCGCAAGATCGCTTCCGACAAAAAGACGCTCGAATACTTCCTGCTGCTGTCGTTCGTGTTCTGCTACTGTGTAACATTCATAGGGCTCATACCGCGCGTCGGCAAGCCGCTTACAGAATTTTTCGACAGCTACTTCATGAATGTCGCTTTGGGCTACGGCGGTTATTTCTGCATGGGCTACTATCTGCACAAATACGAAGTCTCGCGAAAAATACGCGGCGCGATATACGCGCTCGGCGCTTTGGGCTTCCTGCTTACGGTCGCCGTCTCCTGCTTCATGTCGCTCAGGCTGGGCTATACCAACAGGGAACTGTACGCGAATCTGCTGCCGAGCACATGTTTCATGAGCGCGTCGGTGTTTCTGCTCGTTAAAAACAGCAAACGCCTGAACCGCGTCTTAGAAAAATACGGGGAGCGCGTAAAGCGCGTGTCTGCGCTCACGTTCGGAGTATACTTGACGCACATACTGTTTTTGATCGTTCTTGACTGCCTCGGAGTGAACGCGCTTACATTTATGCCGCTTGTTTCCGTGCCGCTTCTGAGCGTTTTAGTGTTCGCGCTGAGCCTGCTGCTCACGCTTCTCCTGCGCAAAATACCGTTTTTCAGGCGCTATCTCGCGTGAACTTCGTCAAAATTTGCGAGCGCTGACAGTTTTCGGATAAGCCGCGCCGATGTCGGATATAATAACGCCTGCCGGAACGCCGGAAAATAATTCAGGGAGGCACTATTATATGAAAAGAATACGTATACTCTTTATCGCCGTACTGGTATTGGCTTTCGCGGTGCTGACGGGCTGCTCGTCCGATGATGGCAACGTCTCCGACGACACAAGCGCGCCTAACGCCATGACGACCAGCCCCGCCGCCGCGCCGACGGACGATACGTCGGGCGGATTCCTTTCGACAGGCTCGACCGACTCGCAGCAGCCCGTTCCCGAAAACGGAACGTCCGCCTCTCAGTGACGAACCGCCCCCGCGCCCGTGTGACGCGGGGGTTTACATATCGGGTTTCCTTTATTATTTTTCCGTTCGCACATGAAAACATTATATTCGCATGTTATACTGATTCACGTTATCCGAGCCGCGAAGGCCGCGCGTTACGGATATGTCGGCTCATTCACGCAACGACCTTTTTCGGGGGTATTCAATATGCCGAACGGCAACAATGTAATATCGGCGAGCGGGCTTTCGTTCCGCTATGAGGGCGCGTCCCGCGATGCCGTTTCAGATATCGATTTAAGCGTTTCCGCGGGCGATTTCGTGTGCGTGCTCGGCAGAAACGGCAGCGGAAAATCGACGCTCGGAAAGCTGCTCAACGCGCTTATTTCGCCGTCTTCGGGCGCTTTGACTGTGTGCGGCTTAACCTGTAAAACCGAGGACGACGCGTACCAAATCCGCCGCAAATGCGGCATGGTGTTTCAAAACCCCGACAACCAGCTCGTCGCTACGATAGTCGAGGAGGATGTGGCGTTCGGCCCGGAGAACTTGGGGCTGCCTCCCGAAGAAATTCAAAGCCGCGTCGCGTGGGCGCTCAAAACGGTGGGCATGGCGGAGCACAAAAAGAGCGCGCCGCACCTGCTCTCGGGCGGTCAGAAGCAGCGCGTCGCCATCGCGGGCGTTATTGCCATGCGCCCCGAAGTGATAGTGTTCGACGAGTCGACCAGCATGTTAGACCCTGTCGGACGCGCCGAGGTCATGCGCGTCGCCCGCGACCTGAACCGCGAAAGCGGCGTGACAGTCGTCTGGATAACCCACTTCATGGACGAAGCGGCGCTCGCTGACCGCGTGCTCGTTATGGATTCGGGCGCTATCGTAATGGATGGCACTCCGCGCGAAGTGTTTTCGCGCATCGACGACATTGAGAAGTACGGGCTGGAATCGCCCGACACCGCGATTTTGGCTCAGAAGCTCAGAGACGCGGGCATAGATATTCCCCAAGGCATCATCACCGTTGACGAAATGGAAGTGGAACTGTGTCGATTGAAGCCGTAAACCTGACTCACATATATTCAAAAGGCACGCCCTTCGAAGCCCGCGCCGTCGACGGCGTATCGCTCAAAATCGACGACGGCGAGTTCGTCGGCCTTATAGGGCATACCGGCTCAGGCAAGAGCACGCTCATACAGCACTTCAACGCGCTTCTGAAGCCCGACGAGGGCAAGGTGCTCATAGACGGCGTCGACATAAACGAGCACGCAGCAAGGCGCGACGCGCGCAAGAACGTCGGGCTTGTGTTTCAATATCCCGAATATCAGCTCTTCGAAGAAACCGTCGAAAAGGACGTGGCGTTCGGGCCTAAAAATCTGGGTCTTTCGGAAGCCGAGGTCAGCGAACGCGCCCGCGAGGCGCTGACTCAGGTTGGCCTGCCCGAAAGCGAGTGGCAGAAATCGCCCTTCGAGCTGTCGGGCGGGCAGAAGCGCCGCGCGGCTATTGCCGGAGTGCTCGCCATGCGCGCGAAAACGCTTATACTCGACGAACCTGCGGCGGGCTTAGACCCCGTCGGCAGGCGCGATATGCGCAAGCTCATAACCGACATACGCGAAAGAGGTTCGACCGTCATACTCGTTTCCCACTCTATGGACGACATCGCGCGTCTGTGCGGCCGCATAATAGTTATGAACCACGGAAAAGTCGCGCTTGACGGCTCTCCCGAATACGTGTTTTCAAACGCTCAGGCGCTCGCCGACATGGGCTTGGGGCTGCCCGTCGCCGCCGCATTGCGCGACAGGCTCAACGCGAAGGGCTTTTCGATACCTTCCGACGCATACACGATAGACGCGCTCGCTTCCGACCTCATAACGCAGCTTAGGGGGGTGAAAGCCTGATGCTCGAAAATATCACCATAGGCAGATTCTTCCCCGGCGCGTCGCCCGTTCACAGGCTCGACCCGCGCACAAAAATTCTGCTGACAGTAGTTTTCATAGCCGCCATATTCGTATCCGACGGCTTTATAGGCTTCGCGGCGATATTGGCCTTCACGCTCGGCTGTTCGTTTTTGTCGCGCATCAATTTGAAGTTTCTGGTGCGGGGGCTAAAGCCCATAACGTACATAGTCATATTCACGTTCATAATAAACCTGCTGCTCGGCGGGGGCGGCGACGTTTTGTGGTCGTGGGGAGCGATAACCGTGACTGTTCAGGGCGTGCGCAACGCGCTGTTCATGGCGATAAGGCTCATACTGCTTATGACGGGCACGCAGCTTCTGACGCTCACCACGTCTCCCATAGCGCTGACCGACGGCTTGGAGAGCCTTTTCAAGCCGCTTGCCAAGCTCGGTTTTCCGGCTCACGAGCTGGCGATGATGATGTCAATAGCGCTCAGGTTCATACCGACGTTGATCGAAGAAACGCAGAAAATAACGAACGCGCAGAAGGCGCGCGGCGCCGATTTCGAATCGGGCAACATTATAAAGCGCGCCAAGGCGCTATTGCCTCTGCTCGTGCCGCTGTTCGTGAGCGCGTTCCGACGCGCCGACGAATTGGCGATGGCTATGGAAGCGCGCTGCTATCGCGGCGGGAGCGGCCGCACAAAAATGCGCCCGCTCAGGTATTCGCGTTCCGACATATACGCGTTTCTGACGTTTGCGTGTATGCTCGCATCCGTCATAGCGCTCAACGCCATAGGCGCGTTCTGATATGGATTTTCACCGTATACGCCTTATAATCGAATATGACGGCACGAACTACGCGGGCTGGCAAAGGCAGCAAAACGCCTTAGGCGTTCAGCAAAAGCTGGAGGAAGCGCTTAGAAAGCTCACCAATGAGGCCGATTTGTTCATCGTCGGCGCGAGCCGCACCGACGCGGGAGTCCACGCCCTGCATCAAAACGCGCACTTCGACACGCGCAGCCGCATACCGCCTGAAAAAATCGCCTTCGCCGTAAATACGATGCTGCCGCCTGATATTCGCGTAGTCGAGTCGATAGAAGTGCCCGCAGATTTTCACGCGCGCTTTTCGGCCGTTGGCAAGGAATACATCTATTTAATTCACAATTCGCGCCATTCGAGCGCCGTATACAGAAACCTGACATGCCACGTTTCTTACCCGCTCAACATAGACAAAATGCGCGCCGAAGCCGCTTTGGCAATAGGCGTTCACGACTTCGCGGCGTTCGCCGCCGCAGGTTCGACCGTCAAAGACACCGTGCGCGCGATAACGTCGATTGAAATCGAAAAAACCGCCGCCGAAATCAGCTTGCGCGTTCGCGGCGGCGGCTTTCTGTACAATATGGTTCGCATACTCGCGGGCACGCTCATAGCCGTAGGCGCGAATAAAATCGAAAGCGGCGCGATAACCCGCGCGCTCGATTCGCTTTCGAGGCTCGATCTGGGCGCGACCGCCCCGGCGTGCGGGCTGTACCTTTCGGAGGTTTTCTACCCGGATCGCTTTATAACGCCCCGAACTTGATTTCTCAGCTGAACCAGTTCTGCGTTTTTTCCGAAATCGTCTTTCCGGCGTTCACCGCGGCGCGACCGAGCTTTCGCTCGACCTGCCAATTCATCATGCCGTATACAGTAGCTGCGGACGCGCCCAATATCGCGCCCGTTATCATGCCTCTCAACCAACCGTTACTCATGTTCGTCCTCCCCTTCGTCGAATATGTGCACGTCGCCGTCGGGCGGGCGCACCGCGTAATGACGGATTATCTGTCTGCCTTGGGCTATGTCCTCCCAGAAGCCGCGCGTGAGTTCCACGGCGACTATGTTCAGGCTGTCCGGGTCGATATACGCGCCGACTACCGCGCCGACTATAGCGCCCGACAAATCCAGCGCCCGCCGCATTTTGAACCGCTCGCCGGCGGGTTTGCGCGCGCCTAACTTGTTCGCGAGCACGCTGTATTCGCCCACCATGTCGATGTCCTCGCCCGCTAAATACTTCGTGCCCCCCAAGCGTCCCGACACCCATATGCCGTCGAGCCTTTGAAGCTCAAAGTCGGTGACGACGCCGTTTAAGCGTCCCGCGCGCGCGCCCGTCGAGCGCAGTATAACGGGCACGCCCGCGAGCGAACGCAAACTCTTCAAACAAAATCGCCCCCGCGCGCAAGTCAGTCTATCCGTCGAATGATAGTCTGCCCGCGCAGCGGGAGCGATATTTTGACAATTTATGTATGCTAACGCGCTTCGGCTTCCGCCTGAGAATACGCCTTGCGCGAATCGCACAGATTGCGTATGAAGTCTTCGAACGTGTCAGCCAAACGCTTTTCGCAGCCTGTGTCGGCCTCTGCGTATGTTATCGCAGGCTCTCCGTCTCTGCCGCATTCCCTGTAGTCGAGAAACACGAGCGCGCGGCCGGGTTTGAGCGTGTTGCACACGGCTACGCCTATTTCCCTGTTGTGACCCCAGTTCTCCATCAGAAAATCGCTGCCGAAGCGCCCGCACAGCGAGTACGGCGTGTCGCAGCCGATGCCGAGTATGTCGGTAATCTGTATGTAATCCGAAAACTGTTTGGGCTTTTCGCACAGCGGAAACCAGCAGCGGTTCACAAGCCCGCCGTTGTGCGTTTTCATAAGCTCCACATAGCCCGGCGGCAGTTTATAGCCGAGCTTTTCCTCGCACGCCCTTATGTCGCGGCGCTCCGGCGCGGGCGACTCATGGCGGCGTTTCGATTCGCGCGTGTCGTGCCAGAAATCGGTCATATCAAACCCTGACAGGCGCGCTTCCGGCTCTGAATCGCATATCTCGTCGACCTCGAACGCTTCAATGGTTTCCTTCGCGCTTTCGTCATTGGGCGCGGCTTCGATAGGCGGCGCGGGTTTCAGCGCGCTCTCGGCGTTTTTTTGCGCGCTATCGCTGTCGGCGCGCTCGCTTATGTTGGTCGCCCGTCTGAACCAGTTTTTTATGCCCATGCTATTCCTCCTCGATGAGCGGCTTCAGCAGGTTTTGCGTTTCCTTACGCAGCGAGTACCCTCGCGACGCGTAAAACGCGTGAGCGCCGCGCCTGTCGACGCCCGAATGCAGTGACGCGACGGTCGCGCCGTTGCGCCTGCCCCATTCCTCGCACTCGCTCAATAAGCGCCCGCCCGCGCCGCGCCGCCTGTATTCGGGGCTGACGGCGAGCGCGTGTATATACAGCGTCCGCCCGCCGTACATAGGGTGTATTATCTGAGCGTGGCAGTAGCCGATAACATTATCGCCTATGCGCGCCAAAAGCGCAAGCTCCAAAGGGTTCTTTTGAACGCTTTGAATGCACTCGCCGACCCGCCTTGGCGCGGACGTATATCCGAAACACCGCCTGTTTATATCGTATATAGCGTCCGCGTCCGCGGCTTTCGCCCTCGCGAGCGATATGTTTTCCGTCATTTCGAGAGTTTCACGCCGATAGTCGCCGTCTCGCCGTTTATGTTAAGCTCCTTTGTATACGCGCCGTCCTCGGCGTTCGCGCTCTTTACGGAAGTCGCGAGCACCGCGCGCATAAGCTCGTTCGCGCCGTTTTCGAGCACTCGCGAGAGCCTTTCGCCCGTCGAATAGGTCATCGATATACGGTCGGTCACGTCGAAGCCCGCTTCCTTGCGCAGCGTCTGTACCTTGCTCACGACTTCGCGCAGGAAACCCTCGTCGAGCAGTTCTTCCGTCAGGTTCGCGTCCAGCACGACAGTCACGTCCGCGTCGCTCTCGGCGACGAAGCCCGCCTTCTGCGTAAGCGACGTGAGCACGTCGTCCTTTTCAAGCTCGACCGCCGTTCCGTCGATATCGAACGTCAGCTTTTCGCCGCGCTCGAACGCGTCCACGACCTCGTTGCCGTCCGCCGCCGCGAGCTTCTCGCCTATTTTGGAAAGCAGCCGCCCGTACTTTTTGCCGAGCGTGCGGAGCTGCGGCTTGAGCGTGTACGTCGTAAACGCGCGCGCGTCGTCCACAAACTCGACCTTTTTGACGTTAAGCTCGCTCATTATGAGATCCGACATCTCGTCGGAAAGCGCTCCGCCCTTGACCAAGCAGCGTGAAAGCGGCTGGCGCACTTTTATGGAAGCCGAATTTCGGCAGGCGCGGCCCAACTGTACGACGCCTATGACCTCGCGCATACCATCCTCGAGCGCCTTGTCGACTTTCGACATATCCGCCTTAGGGTAATCGCACAGGTGCACCGATTCGGGCGCGCCGGGCAGGTTTCCGACGGCAAGGTTCTGATACATAGTCTCCGTCATGAACGGTATAAACGGCGCGAGCAGCTTTGAAAGCGTCAAGAGCACCGTGTACAGCGTTTCGAACGCGGCGAGCTTTCCACCCTCCAGACCCTTTCCCCAGAAGCGCTCGCGGTTTAAGCGCACATACCAGTTTGAAAGCTCGTCCGTGAACGCGGCGATGGCGCGGCTCGTTTCCGTCGCCTTATACTCCGAAAGCCCTTTGTCGACGAAATCGATAAGCGTGTTCAGGCGCGATATGACCCACCTGTCGATAAGCGTGAAATCCTCGGGGTTCGCGCGCGATTTCGACGGCTCGTAATTGTCTATCGAGGCATAGAGCGCGAAGAAAGCGTATGTGTTCCACAATGTGCCTATGAATTTCGCCTGCATTTCGCTCACAAGCGCGCCTGAGAAGCGCGTGGGCAGCCACGCCGCGCCGTTTGCGTAGAAATACCAGCGCACCGCGTCCGCGCCCTGCTTGTCGAGTATGCTCCACGGGTCTATAACGTTGCCCAAGTGCTTCGACATCTTCTTGCCGTCCGCGTCCTGCACATGCCCCAGCACTAAGCAGTTTTCAAACGGCGAGCGCCCGAACAGCAGCGTCGAAATCGCCAACAGCGAGTAGAACCAGCCGCGCGTCTGATCGATCGCCTCGCTTATGAAATTCGCGGGGAACTGTTTGTCGAACAGCTCCTTGTTTTCGAAAGGATAGTGCCACTGAGCGAAGGGCATAGAGCCCGAATCGAACCAGCAGTCTATGACCTCCGGCGTGCGGCGCATCTGCCCGCCGCACTTTTCGCACTTTATCGTAACTTCGTCGATATAGGGGCGGTGCAGCTCTATGTTTTCGGGGCAGTTGTCCGACATTTCCTTCAATTCGGCTATCGAGCCTATCGTGTGCGTATGTCCGCACCCGCACACCCACACCGGCAGCGGCGTGCCCCAATAGCGCTCGCGCGAGAGCGCCCAGTCGATCACGTTTTCGAGGAAGTTGCCCATGCGACCTTCCTTTATGTTGTCGGGCATCCACTCGACCGACATGTTCGACTTTATAAGCTCGTCCTTCACCTGCGTCATGCGCAGAAACCAGCCGGAGCGAGCGTAGTATATAAGCGGCGTGTCGCAACGCCAGCAGTACGGATAATCGTGTTCGTATGCCTCGATTTTGACGAGCAGTCCGCGCGAATCCAAGTCTTTCACGATCAGCGGGTCGGCTTTCTTTACGAACGTGCCCGCCCACGGCGTTTCTTTTGTCATTTCACCCTTTGTGTCAACAAGCTGCAAAAACGGCAGGTTGTTCGCGCGGCCGACCCTCGCGTCGTCCTCGCCGAACGCGGGCGCTATGTGCACTATGCCCGTGCCGTCAGACATTGTGACGTAATCGTCGGTCACTACCCTCCACGCGGGCTTGTCCACCAGATTTTGCTGAAAGCCGAACAGCGGCTCGTACTCCGTGCCCGCGAGCTCGCGCCCCTTGAACGATTCGGCGTTTTCCAGATCGCAGTCGTCGCCCAGCACGATTTCAGCGCGCGCCTTCGCCATGATTATATACTCGTCGCCGTGCAGAAATTTCACGTATTCGTCGTTCGGGTTCACGCATAGCGCGACGTTGCTCGGCAGCGTCCACGGCGTCGTCGTCCACGCGTAGAGGTACGTGTTTTCGCTTCCCCTGACCTTGAACCTCACAAACGCCGATTTTTCGCGCACCGACTTATAGTTCTGTGAGACCTCGTGCGACGAAAGCGCCGTCCCGCAGCGCGGGCAGTACGGCACGACCTTGTGACCCTTGTAGAGCAGTCCCTTGTCGGAGATCTGCTTTAAGCTCCACCACACGCTTTCGATGTAATTGTTGTCGTATGTTATATACGGGTTTTCCATGTCCGCCCAGAAGCCCACGCGGTCGGACATGCGCTCCCATTCGCCCTTGTACTTCCAGACGGATTCCTTGCATTTTGTTATGAACGGCTCCATGCCGTAAGCCTCGATCTGCTCTTTGCCGTCCAGCCCCAGCTGTTTTTCAACTTCAAGCTCGACCGGCAGGCCGTGCGTATCCCAGCCCGCCTTGCGCAAAACCTGCTTGCCCTTCATGGTCTGATAGCGCGGGAACAGGTCTTTGAACGCGCGCGTCTCTATATGCCCGATGTGGGGCTTGCCGTTTGCGGTGGGCGGGCCGTCGAAGAATGTGAACCTGTCAGCCCCTTCGCGGTTTTTGACTGTCTTTTTGAATATGTCGTTTTTCTTCCAGAAATCGAGCACGCTTTGCTCGCGTTTCAGAAAATCGAAGTCGGTCGATACCTTTTGGAACATATTGAACGCCTCCATCAGAAATTCATATAAAAATACAGCGAGCCCGTCCTGTTATGGGACGATGGCTCGCGATACCACCCATATTGGCGCGAATGTTTCCGCACCCTCTCGCGGCGCGCGTTCACGCGCCCTCGCTGTAACGGGCGAACCCGACGGCGTCTATTCGCGTTTGAACGCTTTCGAGCCGCTGCTCCGAGGCGATACCCGACTTTTGCCGCGTTCGGACTTGCACCAAACTCCGAATCGCTTGTCGCAGGCTGTTAAAGTCGGCGGTCCTCTTCTCCGCAATACAGATAATTATACTCAAACGCGCATTTCTGTAAAGCGGTTTTCGACCATTTTAACATAAACCGCGCGGCAGCGCGGATTATAGCTCCCTCAGCGCGTCAATGAGCGCCGTCTTGGATTCGGTTTTCGCGTCTTTCATCTTTATGATCCTTGCGGGCGCTCCTGCGACCACCGCGTTTTCGGGCACGTCAGACGTGACTATCGCGCCCGCCGCGACGACCGCGCCGCGCCCTACGCGCACGCCCTCGAGCACGACCGCGTTCGCGCCCACGAGCACGCCGTCCTCGATTACGACGGGCAGCGCGCTCGCCGGTTCGACGACCCCCGCCAGCACCGCGCCCGCGCCTATGTGGCACTTTTCGCCGACGGTAGCCCTGCCGCCCAGCACCGCGCCCATGTCTATCATTGTGTCCGCGCCGACGCGCGCGCCTATGTTCAATATCGCGCCCATCATGATAACCGCGCGGTCGCCAATTTCCGCGCCGTCGCGTATAATTGCGCCCGGCTCTATGCGCGCGCGCAGGTTTTTGATGTCGAGCAGCGGAAGCGCGCTGTTTCGTCTGTCGGCCTCTATTTCGTAGTCCGCTATGTCGCTTGCGTGTGCGTTTATGAACCCGCTCACTTCGCTCCACTCGCCGAAAACAACGCTGTCGCCCGCGCCGAAAGCGCGCAGACTACTGTAATCGAGCGGCTTGCGCGCGCGTATGTACGCCTTGACAGGCGTTTTCTTCTCCGCGTTCTTTATCATATCGATTATTTCGTTCGCGTTCATTTTACGTCACCCCACAATACGTCTTCCAGTGAATACAGCCCGGCGGGCTTACCCGCCATGAATACCGCCGCGCGCGCCGCGCCGAGCGCGAATATGCGCCGGCTCGCGGACTCGTGCCGCAGCTCGATCATTTCGTCCTCGCCCATAAACAAAACGCTGTGCTCGCCCGCCGCCGTGCCGCCCCTGACGGAGTGTATGCCGAGTTCGCGCCCGCGCGCGCCCGTCTGACCGCTCCTTCCGAAAACGCGCTCGAGCGCTCCGTCAGGGTCTACGCAGTCTGCGAGCGCGAGCGCCGTGCCGCTCGGCGCGTCGGCTTTTTTGTTGTGATGTTTCTCGACGATCTCTATGTCGAACGCTTCGCCGAGCGCCCGCGCGACCATGCTCGCCGCTCGCTTCAAAACGGCGATCCCGACCGAGAAATTCGCCGAATACATTATTGGCGCGATTTCGGAAGCCGCACCGATGGCCGCCATCTGCGCATTCGTTAGCCCCGTAGTGCCTATTACCGCGGCGATCCCGCGCGACTTAGCGAAATCGAGCGTCGATACCAGATTCGACGGGTGCGAAAAGTCGATCACAACGTCTATGTCCGCGTCTATATCGTATAGCGACCCCAGATACCCCGCGTCCACGATGCCCGCAACGCGCGCGTCCGCTATTTCCGCAATCGCCTCGTGCACCGCCCTGTTCATTTTTCCGTATCCCACAAGCGCCGCTTTCATGCGTAAAACCTCCGCTATATCAAACCGTATTCGCGCAAAACGCTTTCAAGCCGCTGCTCGTGCGCGCTCTCCATATCGCACAGCGGCATTCTGAAGCCGCCGACCCTCATGCTCATGAGCCGCATGGCGGTCTTTACGGGAATCGGGTTGACCTCCATGAACAGCGCCCGAATCAGCTTCAGATATTTAAGCTGCAATTCGCGCGCGAACGCGTAGTCGCCCCTCAGACACGCGCTCACGATTTGCGCGGTCTCTTTGGGAAGCACGTTCGCGAGCACCGATATACAGCCCGCGCCGCCCGCCGCCATTATGGGAAGCGTTATATCGTCATTGCCCGAAATCAGCGCGAAATCGTCGCCCGCCAGATGCGCTATGTCCATGAAAAAGCCCATATCGCCCGACGCTTCCTTAATGCCCGCGACGTTCGGGTGTTCCGCCAATGCCGCGACCGCCCGAGCCGACAGCGCGCAGCCTGTGCGCGAAGGCACGTTGTACGCTATCACTGGCACGCTCAGGCGGTCGGCGACGTCAGTGAAATGGCGTATCATGCCGCGCTCGTTCGCTTTGTTGTAGTACGGCGTTATAAGCAAAACCGCGTCCGCGCCCAGCTTATCGTATGCCGCCGCTTTCATTATAGACGTTTCGGTGCTGTTCGAGCCCGCGCCCGCGATTATGGGCACGCGGCCTTTGACAGCGGCTATTGCGCACCGAACGACGTCCTCGTCTTCCTCGTGCGACATTGTGCTCGATTCGCCCGTCGTGCCCAGCACCACGATGCCGTCCGTTCCGTTCTGAACCTGAAACTCGCACAGTTCGCCGAGCGCCTCAAAATCGACCCTGCCGTCGCCTGTGAACGGCGTGACCAGCGCCACATAGCTTCCCCTGAACCTGAACATATATCCGCCCTCCTTATATATAAAGAAATACGGGACGACTGCGGTAAGCGTCGTCGGCCCGTATAGCGAATATATCGGCACGATAGCTCTCCCGCACATTCATGCGGACAGTATTGCGGATATTGTCCGCAATACCATCGCCCGCCGACGCCCCGGCGAACGATTCGGCGGGAAAGCCCTCGCTGCCGCTCAAACGTCCGCCGACTCGCGACAAGTCCTTATTCCCCGCGCCTCTATCCCGTATTTAGTTTGTCAGCACTATATCACATGTGGGTTTGGTATGCAATACTCGCGCAAAAGTTTACATAACACACAGTTAGCGTGTATTTGCGCGTTTCTGCGTTTTAGGGCGCAAATTGCCTGCCGTATAATGTGCTCGCACAAAGACGTGGTGGGGAGTGACATAAATGCCAGGCATGAATTATCACGATTACAACTCCGTGCTGTTCATATGCCCGTTCTACCGCTCAGAGCGGGGCAACTGCCTAACATGCGAAGGCATGATAAAGTATTCGACGAACAGAACCTGCTTCACAAAGAAGGCAATGCTCGAACGCCACAAGCAGAAATATTGCTATACATATAATTATAAGGGCTGTCACTGGGCGCGGCTCTTGGAGGAGCGCAAATACGGCGGCTAGAGCGCCAGCGCCGAAAGCAGCAATATTCCGTATTTCATGCATTCCTCGTCTGGCGCGAACAGCTCGGAGTGCAGCGGTGCGCACATATTTTGCGGGTCGCGCGAGCAGCCCAAGTGGAAAAACGCGCCCTTCGCCTTTTCGAGAAAGTATGAAAAATCTTCGCCGCCCATGCTGGGCGCGTCCTTTACGAGCGCGTTTTCGCGCCCGAGCAGCCTGCCCGCCGTTTCGAGAACGCGGTTGCAGTGATATTGATCGTTCACGAGCGCCGCGTAACCCTCTTTGACGACCGCTTCCGCCGAGCAGCCCATGCCCGCGCTCACGCCCGCCGCGACCTCCGAGATTCGCGTTATTAGCTTGCTTCGCAGTTCGGCGTTCGCCGTGCGCAGCGTGCCTTCCATTTTTACATGGTCGCATATTATGTTTGACGCGCGCCCGCCCTCGATTTTGCCAATCGTTAACACAGCGCTTTCGAGCGGCGAAACGTTGCGCGACACGAGCGTTTGAAGCGCTCCGACAATCGCGCTGGCGCAGACGATGGCGTCTGCTCCGCTCTCGGGGTACGCGCCGTGCGAGCCTGTTCCGAAAACGTCTATCAAAACCGTGTCGGTGCTCGCGTTCAGCGTGCCCGCGCGGCACTCAGCCTGCCCAGTCAAAAGGCGCGGCATAACGTGCAGCCCGTACACCCTGTCGACTTTCGGGTCGTCCATAACGCCCGCGTCCGCCATGGGCTTCGCGCCGCCCACGCTCTCCTCGGCGGGCTGAAACAGCAGCTTGACTTTGCCCGAAAGCCTGCCGCGCTCTGCGTTTAAGAGCCGCGCGGTCGCTAAAAGCATCGCCGTGTGCATGTCGTGCCCGCAGGCGTGCATCCAGCCCTCGTTTTCAGACCTGAATGGCGCGCCCTGCGGTTCTGTCACCGGCAGCCCGTCGAAATCGGCTCTGAACGCCGTCGTTACGCCGTCTTGTGCTCCGCAGATCACGGCCGTTATCCAGCCGTTTCCGTCTTCGTAGTCGATGCCCGATTCCGCGAGTTTCTCGCGTATGATTTCGAGCGTTTTGTATTCGTGAAAGCCCTGTTCCGGGCATTTGTGCAGCTCGCGGCGCGTTTTTCTCGCCCATTCGAGCTGACCGAACGCGAGACTCTTCAATTCGGCGTCCGTAATCATATTGCCACTTCCTATACGCGTATATCCTTGCGCCTGTAATACGCCACCGCGCCCGCCGCCGCGAGCGCGCCCGCGCACAGACCGAGAACGAGTTTCAGCGTTTCGAAGCTTTCGTCCGAGAATACGCCGGAAGCGTCCGAATACGCGTAAGGCGTTATCCACAACAAAAACTGCGTGCCGTCCGTAAGCGCCGCCATGATGTTTATGAAATACAGCCCGAACATAACCGCCAAGCCCGCCATTATGCCGGAGCGGCGCATGAACGCCGACAGCAGGAAGCACAGACATGCGATTTCAACGTGCGCCGCCGTCTGCGCCGCGTGAAACAGCGCGAGCTTTGCGACGGGCGCGGTCTCGCACGCTATTGAGAAGCCGAACCAGCCGACCAGCCAGCAGACGATTTCGAACGTCGCCACCAGCGCTATCAGCGCGGCGAGCTTTTCGAGCGCGACCCGCGCCCGCGTGTTCGGGTGAGTCAGCAGAAACTCGGCGGTGTGCCCGTTTTCCTCTTTTGAGAGCATCGTCGCGCCCGTTATCGCCGCGTAAGCGCCGCCCGCCAGCGACAGCGTCGAGCCTATTTCAACTCCGTAAAAGCCCGCCGCCGTGCCTATCGATATTTTGTCCATTCCGAACGCCTTCGTGAACGCGCCCAGCGACGCGAACATTTCTGTCATTTCGTTCATCTGCTCGCGCATTTCGGGGTACAGCGCCATGCAGAGAATCGTCATCGACGACACCGCGCCCGCCCATATAAGCGACGGACGCAGACCGCGCCTGTATTCATGCGCAAAAATCACGCTCTGTCCGCCTCCTCATAAAAGTGTATGAACGTCTCCTCGATGTCCGGCTCGCTTATTGTAACGTCCGCGAGCTTATGCGCCGTTAGCGCTCTCATGAGCGCGTTTATGTCGCCCGAATACAGAAACGCCACGCTGTCCGAATCCTTTATAACGTCCTTAACGCCGTCCAGACGCGGCAGCTCGTTCGTTCCCCTCAATATGACGCGGCGCGCGCTCTTGTCGGAAAGTTCCTCTACGCGGCACTCGCGTATAATCGTTCCGTCCTTTATTACGGCGGCGCGGTCGCAGTGCCTCTGAATTTCTGAAAGCACGTGCGACGACAGGAACACCGTCGCGCCGTCCGCGCGGCGTTCGTCAAGCAGCGCGAAAAACTCGCGCTGTATAAGCGGGTCAAGCCCGCTCGTAGGCTCGTCGAGCACGTACAGAAGCGGCTTGTGCTGCATCGCGCACACTATGCCCAGCTTCTTTTTGTTGCCGAACGACAATTCCGCTATCTTTCGCTCCGGCGGAAGTTTGAGCCTTTCGCAAAGCCTGAGGCCTTCTTTTAGACAATCCGACTTTCTGAGCCGCGCCGACAGTTTCAGCATGTCGGAAACCCGCATTCCCTGATAGAAACCGGCGTCGGACGGCATATAGCCGACGTTTTTGAGTATCTCGTTCATGTTTCCGCCGATTTGCCTGCCCAGCACCTTCGCCGTGCCCGAATCGGGCGACATAAGCCCGAGCAGCAGCCGAATCGTCGTCGATTTTCCCGCGCCGTTCGGGCCTATGAAGCCGTAAACGTCGCCCTCGTCAACGCGCATAGTCACGTCTTTTACGCCGCGCCGCGCGCCGTAGTATTTTGTCAAACCGTGCGTTTCAACAGCGGTCAAAAGATGATCCCTCCCGAATTATGTCTTGGGTACGACCAGATCCCAGCTCGATATTCCCTCGACCGCCAGCAGCCAGTTCAGAGCGTAGTGGCGCTCGTACACCACGTCATGGTCGACTTTCGCTCCGAGCTTGTCGTCGCCCAATCTCACGCACAGGCTGTGCAGGCGGTATGTAACGTCGTGCATGTTCAAAACCTCGCTCAGCGTGCGCGGTTTAGATATGCGCAAAAGCATTTCGGTGTCGGCGTCGCGTATCACGCGCATTATTGAGGACGCGTCGCAGCGCTCCTGCGGCCAGTTCAGGTTCATAAGCCCGAGCGCCCACAGCATGACCGCGCACGACTCGAACCTCAACAAAAACGCCTCGTGGCGCGAGTCCGACGAGCGGACTATATAGTCGGCTTCTTTGCCCGTGAACAGTCGGTTCACGCCGTACTGCCCGTCCAAGCGCTTTATGGCGTTGAGCGTCCACGCCGACGGCGAAGCCACCTCTCGCGGCGACGTGTACGCCTGTGCCTTCAACGCGCACGCGAAAACGGCCGCCAAGCGGTTTATAATCTCCTCGGGCGTGCGCAGCTTAGCGTCTGACTCGCGCGCCTGAACGTCTATCAGGCATTCGGCCGTGACGCCGTGCTTTTTGAGCAGGTCGTTACTGCGCTTAATGCGCATCACGTCCGCTTCGGCAGTCTCCGTCTCGCCCGTTCGGCTCGCGCCCAGTCGAATCGGCATGAACACAGAAAAGTCGGTCCTTCCGTCCTGCGATATGACCAGCCGCTTATCCCAGCGGTACAGTTCCGGCGCGTCGTTCAAAAGAAACGCGCGCATGGGCTGCGCCGCTTCGTACAGCGCCGCCGCGAACGCTTCGTCGTCCTCGCTCGTGTGCGGGGGCTGCAATGAAAACTCGATTTGAGCGTTGAACAATTCCATCTGCATCATGGCGGCGTTCTGAACGTCCCTGTCCGCCAGATACGCGTCTTTGAAGCGCGTTTTAAGGTATCCGGCCTGCTCGCGCACATAGCCGGGGTCGGTATGCACCCGCGCCGTCACCCTCGCGCCCGACTGCATTTGCGCCGAAAAACCCGTAACGTCCTCGCTCAGCGTGCGGAAACGCGCTATAAGGTGCGGCCTTAACAGCATTCGCGCCGTGGACGGGTCGTCAAGACACGCGTACATCCAAACCATAAGCGGCGCGTTTTCGGGCGAATCGGCTTCGGGCGGCGTGTCGGTTTCGGGTTCCGCCTGCGTCGGTTCTTCAGCCGCCGCGTCTTCGGCGATAGCCGCTTCCGCGACCTCCTCCGCAACCGGCTCGCAGGCCGACTGAGGGGTCGCTTCCGCGACGGGTTCTGGCTCAACCAGCGCTCCGGCTTGCGAGTCCGCCTTATCGACCGCGTCGGCTTCGGGCGCGTATGCTTCCTCCGGCGTGAGCACGATGTGCCCGCGCCTGTTTCTCTTAAACAGCCTATCGAACATTTTAAGCGCCATTCGGTAAACTCCTTCGTATATGCGAACGGTCTAAACGCGCGCTAACGCCGAGCCGGCGGGTATGCGCTCCGCCCTGCCGTCTATCTCCGCCCACACGTCCAAACATGTCGGATTGTATAGTATCCGCCCGTTAGCGGACGAAATCAGCGATTCATACGCCTTAATGTAATCGTATATCTGTATGTTTGTGGCATACCATATGTCGTCCCTGCCGCCTATGTCCGACAGGAATTTTTCGATAACCTGCCAGTTGTCGTTCGCTTCGAACTCATACGAGTGTCCCCACAGGTAGAACAGCCACGCGTCTCTGTTGGGCGACGAATGCGTAAATTTCTCTGCTATATCGTTGAGCGCCGCGTTGTTGTGGTGGCATGTCGCGCCCATTCGCAGCCAGTCGGTCGGTATGTCGAAACTCAATCTCGTTTCCACCGTGCGCGCATAGACTATGCCGGAGAGCCGCAAAGCGTCGACCACCGCGTCTGAATACGTGCCGAAAGGATACGCGCAACCGCGCACTAAGCAGCCGAAATGCCTTTCCAAGTTGATGCGGTCGTTTATTATCTGTCCGACTGCCACGGGCGAGGGCAGCGCCTCCAAAAACGGGTGCGTCTCGCCGTGTATGGCTACTTCAATATCGCTTCCCGCGTATGCTTTTTTGCACGCTTCGAGCGACATGCGCCTGTGAACCTGCCCCGCGGGGTAGATATGCCCTTCCTCGGCGAAACAGCCCGAATTTAAGTTGAAAGTGCCCTTCACGCCGTTCTGGCGCATAATCTCAATCAGCTTAACGTCCTGTTCCACGCCGTCGTCGTAGCTCAGCGTGAACGCCTTTTTACGCCCCTCGGGAAATCGCATACGCATACTCTGCATAACTCATTCTCCTTCTTCCGTATCGTTTGTTTCTGAATAATTCATGAAGCCCTCGAGAGCTTCCGACGCGGCGTCGTAGGCGCTGAACGGCACGTACACGCGCATTTCGTCCAGCTTCAGACCCACGCCCATAGCGAACGCGTCAGCCAAGCCGCCCTTTACCAGACACGGTATGCCCATGTCCTCGAGTATCGGCTTGAGCATGTTCGCCTGCATGAAATTCGTTTTCGTAAGCAGTATCGGGTCGCCTTCCTCGGGCGGGCGCAGGCGCGAAAACAGGCAGTCGGGACACTCCTGCAAATCTTCGAAAGTCGTTTGACACATGGGACAATACATTTTCATAGAATATCCTCCTTTTCGCAAAGCGCCTAGTCGCGCCTGCGCCCCGCTATCGCAATAAGTCTCAAAAGCTGCAAGACCGCCATCAGCGCGCTCGCCAGATACGTCATCGCCGCCGCCGACAGCACCTTTTTAGCTCCGTATGTCTCGTCCGCCGCCAGTATCCCCGTTTCGGAAAGCGCGCTCACGGCGCGCGACGATGCGTTAAATTCGACAGGCAGCGTTACGAGCGTAAACAGAACCATAGCCGCGTACAGGCATATGCCCGCCCACAACAGCGGTTCCCAGCTCAGTATCAGGCCGAGCAGGAACAAAGGCCACGCCGCCTGCGAGCCTATGCCCGCGGTTCTCACGCACGCCGTTCTTATGGCGAGCGGCGCGTAAAGCTCTTTATGCTGTATGGCGTGACCCGCCTCGTGCGCCGCCACGCCCACTGCCGCGATGTTCGCCGAATCCATAGTGGCGCTCGAGAGCCTCAAAACATGGTTCACGGGGTCGTAGTGGTCTGTCAGCATACCGTTCACGCGCTCTATGCGCACGTCGTATATGTCGTTCATTTCGAGTATTTGCTTCGCCGCCTCGCCGCCCGTAACGCCGCTCCTCACGGGCACTTCCGCGTATTTTGTGAACTTGCGCTTAACGCCGAACTGCGCAATAAGCGAAAATACTAACGCCGCGATTATTAAGAGATAGAGAGTCGTTTCGTTCAGATACATGTTTGTCGCCTCCGTTCAAGCGAATATGCGTCCGAATAAAGTATACCACAACTCAAAGCGCTTTACCAGTCGCGGCGTTCAAATTGTCGCTATTGCCGCCCGATATGGCGCGAAAAACCCCCGAACCGCGTTCGGCTCGGGGGTGGGGAAGATTTGTTGATATTCTTTTACGGTTCGTAAGGCTCCAATTCGTTGAGCGCCGTGCAGCCCTTGAACGCCCGCGCGCCTATCACCGTGACGGTGTCCGGCATGTTCACCTTCTGAAGCGCTGTTTGGTTCATGAACGCCTCCGTGTCTATGCGCGTGACGGGAGTTCCGTGCATGTACGCGGGAATAGTCACCGTCGCGGGCGCTTGCGACACCAGTTTAATGGCCGCTCCGTCCTTACCCGTTCCCGCGCCGTTCTTCACTATCACATACGAGTATGTTTCGTTGCCGGACGTAGTGTACGAAATCGAGTCGGTTACTGTGACAGTGTCGGTCGCAGTGTCGGTCTCGCCGGTCGAGTCCTCGGCGACGACGGTTATTTCGTATGCGCCCACTGCAGCGTTCTGTATGGAATAGACGTTCCCGACTTGCGTAAACGATGTGAAGTCGAGCGAATCCTTCTTGACCGACACACGATAGCTCACGTCGCCTATGGCGTTTACCGAGCTCGCCGTCCATATGATGTCGTTGCCCGCGGTGTTGAGCGCGTGGTTTGCCGATACGTTCACGCTTATGGCGTCGTACACGGTTATGTCGCAATATATGTTTCTGGTCTGGTAGCCGTCGTTCACCTGCGCCGAAACGCGCGCCGTGCCCGCCGTCATGCCCGCCGTGACCTTCACCGACAGCGGTTCGTTCTCGATTTGCCCGATTGTCACGGCGTCCGAGGACGATGTCCAGTTGCAGGTTATAATGTCGGCGTTCGCGGGGTCGGGCGTCAGCGTGAATGTTTCAACCTTGCCCGTGCGCATCTGATACGCGCTTGCGTGGTTCAGCGTAATCGAGTTCGCGGCTATAGGCTTAACGGCGATTGTAAGCGCGTCCGTGTAAATCGCGCCCGTGTGGTCGGTAACTTTCACGGTTATGCTCGTCGTTCCGACCTTCACGCCCGTTATTGTGCACGATACGGCGCCGTTTGCCGACGTGTCCGCGACCGTCGCCGTGTTCGTGTCGCCGCTTATCCATTCAACCTTGGAGTATTCGGCGTCGGCGGGGGAGAGGGTGGCGGTCACGTCGACCGTTTTCGTTCTGACGACCTCGGCCGTCTCCGTTGACAGCTCCACCTTCGCAACCTTCACCGGGATTGCCGTAATCGTGCATGTGGCGGTATAGTCGCCGTCCGACGTCCTGACGGTTATGGTCGCGCTTCCGGCGCTCGCCTTCGCTGTCACCAAGCCGCTTTCGTCGACCGTCGCAATGCTTTCGTCGGAAGAATGCCACTGTATGCTTCTGTCGTCGGCGTTCAGCGGCGCGACGGTCGCGACCAGCCTCTGCGTGCGCCCATTTTCGAGCGATTTAGCCGTCGGAAGCAGCGTCACGCCCGTTACCCTTATGGGAGTGACCGTTATTTCGCATGTGTCTGTGAAGCCCAAATCGTCTGTCGTTACGGTTATGACGACGGGCTTTCCTGCCTGCGTGCATTTCAGGGCGGTAATCTTGCCGACAGCGTTCACCGACACCGTGTCGGGATCGCTGCTCGTCCAGTGAAGCGTCCTGTTGTACGCCGTCGCGGGGCTGATCGTGCATGAAAGCTGCGCCGACTGCGTGCGCTCCAGCGTAAGCGTCTTGCTCGTATCATCAAACGCCACGCCCGTCACATGCTCGCGCACCTCGACCACGCAATCCTTGTATTTTCCGTTATACGTCGCCGCGCGTATGAGCGCCGTGCCCCTGCCCACCGCCGTAATCAGACCGCTTTCGCCGAGCGTTATTATGTTTTCGGTGTTCGGCTGGGCTATCCACACAATCGCCGACGCGTTATTCGGGTTCGTCGCGGCTATCATCTGGAACTGCTCGCCCACATACAGCTGAACCGACGTTTTATTGAGCGCCACCGCCGTGGGCGCTTTTATGACGCTCACCGTATACGACGCGCTCACGCCGTTGTACGCGACAACCGTTACAATGGCCTTGCCCACGCGGTTTCCGTATATGTTAAGCGGGGCTTTCAGCGACACGTATGTCGAGCTGCTCGTCTTCAGATAGAAGCGCCCGTCGACGACGTTTCCGCTCTTGTCGTATGCCACCGCGTTCACGGCGACGGTCTCGCCGTAGCCTATCGCGGTTCGCGGCGCCGTAAGCTCTATGCGGTAAGGCGCGGGCGTGACAGTCACGTCGCACTCGGCGGTTACGTTCGCGTTCGTCTGCCTGTTCACCGTCGTCGCGACGATTTTCGTGTTTCCTGCGAGTACGCCCGTCACCATGCCGGTTTTCGAATCTACAGTCGCGATAGTCTCGTCAAGCGACGAATACGTTATTTCGCCTATATACTCGCTGCCAAGAACCGCCACGACCGTCCGCCGCGCGTTTTCGCCAAGCTCTACAGCACCCTCAGGGAACGTCAAAGCCCCGTCGACAGGTTCTTTGCACACCGTTACTGTGAAAGCGGCGACCTTGCCGTTATACGTTTTCGCCGTAATAGTGGTCGTGCCCGCCGCAACGCCCTTCACGAGGCCGTTTGCGTCGACCGTCGCCGTGTTATCATCGGCGCTATCCCAAATTACAGTTCCGACAGTGCCCGACGTGAGCGTCGCCCTTAGCTGGAACTCGCCGCCGAACTCCGATATGCGCGCCGAGCGGGCGTTCAGAGCTATCGCCGCGGGCGCTTTCACGACCGTGAACCGTCCTTTCGCCTTGATGCCGTTGTACGTCGTCACGGTTATGTCGGAGTAGCCGATCCTTCTGCCGAGCATCAGTCCGTCAGAATTGATGTATATATACGACGTGCGGCTCGACGAGTATGTAAACCCGCCGTCCGTGACCAAGCCGTCCTTGTCAAGAGCCGTCATGTCGAGCCCAATAACTTCGTTCAAACCGATCTTCGCGCGCGTAATCCCGAGGACGAGCCTGTACGGCGCGGCGGTCACTGTGAGCGTGTACGATGCCGTATGTTCCTCCGGCACGGCGGGCTTTCTGTTTACGACTTTCGCCGTAATCGTGACTTCGCCCTTCGCCTTGCCCTCGATCAAGCCCGTCGTCGGGTTCACCGTCGCGATCGTTTCGTCGGACGACGAATACGTTATTGCGCCGAAGCACCCGTCCGGCAGCGTCGCCGCGACCGTCTTTTTGTTGCCTTCGCCTATTTTGACTGCGCTTTCCGCAAACGACACCCCGGTCGGGTCGGTCTTTACGGTGAGTGAGCAGTAGGCGTATTTATTGTTGAACGTCTTTGCGACTATAACGGTGCTGCCCAAGCCGACCGGCGTTATCATACCGTTAGCGTCCACCGTCGCGACTGTTTTGTCGGTCGAATCCCACATTACGCCGCTCGACGCGCCCGAGTTTGTCGCGTATCCGAGCTTAACGGGCGAATCCATTTCCGACATCACGAGCGAACTTTGCGAAAGCCTGAGCGACGACGGCGCTTTTACTATATTCACCCTGAACGTCAGGCTCTTTCCGTTGTAGGCGCGCACTGTAACGTAGGTGTATCCGGTCCTCACGCCATATATCAATCCCGAACCGTTTATGGTGGCGTACCTTGTGCGGCTCGACGAGAATGTCAGTCCGCCGTCCGTAATGTTGCCGTTTTTGTCTAAAGCCACCGCGTCGAACACGAATTTTTCCTTGTAGCCAATGCTTGAGCGATAGTTGTTTATAACGATTTCATTCGGCGCGGGCGTTACGGTGAGCGTATAGCTCGCCGTGTGCGAGCTTCCGTCCGAATGGTTTATGACGCTTGCGAATATCTCGACCGCGCCCTCCGCGACGCCTGTCACTGCGCCTGTGTCAGCGTTGACCGTCGCCACGAACGGGTTCGCGGAAGTATACGTTATCGCGCCCGCGCAGTCTGTCGGCAGCTTCGCGGCAATCGTCTTAACGCCGCCCTCGCCCACTATGTACGAAGCGGCGTCGAACGCCACGCCCGTGGGCTCTCTGCGCACGCTTATCAGGCAGCGCGCGTTTTTGCTGTTGTGCGTAATGGCGTACACGTAAACGTCGCCGTAGCCCGTCGCCGTCACGAAGCCGTTTTCGTCGACCTTCGCGACCGCCTCGTTTTGCGAAACCCACGTTACGCCGCCCGCCTGTCCGCCGGGGAATCGCGCCGTGAGCTGCACGCCGCCAATATCTGATATTACGGCCGACTGGCGGTTCAGATAGACCGCAGTGGGCGCTTTGACAGTCTTTATAGCTACGCGGGTCGCGATTCCGTTCGCGGCGGCGACCGTTATATATGCCGTGCCCGCCCTCACGCCGTACACGCCGTTTGCGTTCACGGTCACGTATTTGGCGTTGCTCGTTAAGTATCTGAACGCGGTCGCTATTATGTCTCCGCGCGCGTCATACGCTATCGGATTTAGCGGCATACGCTCTTTCAGGCCGACCGTGCGCCGCGTTTCCTCAAACGCTATCGTTACAGGCGCGGGCGTGACCGTCAGTTTACAGGTGATCGTTTTGGTCGTGCCGTCGGAAAGCACCGCCGACGCGCTGATCGTCGCTTCGCCGGAGTAACAGCCCTTCGCAACGCCCGTGTCTTCGTCTATCGTCGCAAGCTCGTAATCGTCGTCGTCATCGGTTATGGAATACGTTATCTTCGAGAATGTGTCCGCCGGAGACATTGTCGCGCTCACCGTGACGCTCGCGCCCTCCGCGACAGTGTATTCGGTCTGCGCAAACGCAATATCCGCTGCCGCCGCGAGCACCTTAACGCTCGCGTATGCCGCGCGGCCGTTGTATGTTGTAACCTTTATGACAGCTTCGCCGCTCTTTGTGGAAGTGACGCGACCGAACGCGTCCACCGTCACGCAGTCGCCGCTTTCGACATTCCACGTCGCGTTGCTCCACTGACCCGACTGGAACACCGCGCGCAACGTTGAGACGTCGCCTACGCCCATCGTGATCTGCGCGGGGTAAATCGTAACCTTTGTCGGCGCTTTTTGTGTCTTCACAGTGAACGCCCTGCTTATTCCGTTCGCCGCGTACACCGTTATTTTCGCCGAACCGATCCTCGCGCCGTACAGCCCGCCGCTCTTCAGAGACACGTATCTCGAGTTAGACGTCCTGTATGAAAATGTAGTCGCTACCGCGTTCCCGCGCGCGTCGAGCGCCGTCGGGTTGAGCATCAGCGTTTCCTTCAAACCTATCGCGCCCGAAATCGGCGTCGCGAATTCGATTTTCACGGGCGCGGGGTTGACTATTATCTTGCACTCGCGCGTAATCGTCTGCGTAACGCCGCTCACGGATACCTCCGCTGTGGCAGTCAGGCGCGCTTCGCCTGAGAACATGCCCGTCACAAGCCCCGTATCGGGGTTCACCTTGGCGATCTCGAAATCCGCGTCGTCGTCCTCGATTGAATACGTCACCTTCGTGAACGTGCCCGACGGCGACAGCGCGATTGCGGGCTGCACGGTCTTACCTTCGTCCACCGCGTATTCGACCTGCGCGAAATCGACGCTTTCAGACCTTTGATATATTTTTACAGAGCAGTCCTTATAAACCTTCGATTTATATGTCGCCGCGCGCACGATCAGCGTTCCCTGCGCGTTCGCGGTTATAAGCCCGTTTTCGTCTATCGACGCGATTCCGGCGTTGCCTGAGATCCAGCGTATGGCGCTCGCCTGATTCGCCGGCAGCGATGCGTTCATATCAAACGTGTCGCCAACCGCGAGAGATATGCTGCCCGCGTTCAGATAAACCTTCGTCGGCGCGTACACCGTCTTAATCGTCGCCTTAACGGCTTTGCCGTTTGACGCGACGGCGGTTATGACAGACGAGCCGCGCGCTTTGCCGTATATGTAGCCGCTTGAGCTGACGGTCACGTACCTCTTCGCGCTCGTCGCGTATCTGAACGCAGTGGGCACGGCGTTATCGCGCCCGTCGAAGGCCGTCGCCTTGAGCAGCACGGTCTCGCCCAAGCCTATCGTCACGCGCTTCTCCATAAACTCGACGCGCACGATCGCCGCCTCGACCGTGATGTCGCACTCTTTGACAATATCTGTGCCGGTCGCCGCGTTGTGCACCGTCGCAATCAGCTTTGTGTCGCCCGAACGCAAAGCGTCCACGCGCACCTTGCCGTTGCCCAAGGGCGTAATATCAATTTCGTCGTCGCCCGCGGGGCATGAGAACACGGCTTCCGCGAACGTGTCCGCGTCGAAAGTCAACGCGATTTCGGCGCTCTCGCCTTCTTTCAGCGCGAGGCTCGTTTCTGAAAGCGTCATTTGCGCGGGTTGCGCCATGACGGTCAGCGCGCACGAGGCGACGACGTTGTTGTACGTCCGCGCCTGTATGGCGACCGCGCCCGCATTATGCGCCGTAATAAGACCCGTATCGTCCACGGTAGCGATCGTATCGTCGCTCGAATGCCACGAAACCGCGCCCGCCGAACCGGGTATAGTATAATCGAGTTTGAACTGCTCGCCTTCACCGAGCATCATGCTTGTTGACGACAGTGTGATCGACGTCGGCGCGTTCAACACGCTCAGCACGACCGACTTGCGCAGGCCGTTGGGCGTCGTGAACACGATTCCCGCCGTACCCGCTTTCAGACCCTTCACCTCGCCCGCCGCGTTTACGGAGACTATGCCGGGCGAAGTCGACGCGTATGAAAACCATTCGTTCGCGACCGCGTCGCCGTTTACGTCTCTGGCGACGGGGTTCATATTCGCGGTTTCGCCCACGCCTATCGCCGTGCGCACCTGCGAAGCGTCTATACTGTAGCTCTCGCCTGGAACGATGCTGCCCGCGAGCGCGAACATATACCCAATATCCTCAGGAATCTCGCCTTCGGCAAATATCTCCGAGGGAGTCGCGTCGGGTTCAGCCTCCGCCGGAGTCGCCTCGGCGGGAGTGGCTTCCGCAATCGGCTCTGCAGGCGTCGCCTCGACGGGAGTGGCTTCCGCAGTCGGCTCTACTGGCGTCGCTTCGACGGGAGTAGCTTCCGCAGTCGGCTCGTCAGATTCAGATTCTATGGGAGTAGCTTCCGCAGTCGGCTCGTCAGGCTCAGGCTCGACGGGAGTTGCTTCCATAGTCGGCTCGTCGGCTTCAGGCTCGACGGGAGTTGCTTCCACAGTCGGTTCGTCAGGCTCAGGCTCAACGGGAGTTGCTTCCACAATCGGCTCATCGGTTTCAGGCTCGACGGGAGTTGCTTCCACAGTCGGTTCGTCAGGCTCAGGCTC
>CAYVPJ010000004.1:0-120413 GCA_964453505.1 uncultured Oscillospiraceae bacterium
AGCGTGCTCGGCCCTGAAATGAAATCGACGGGCGAGGTGTTGGGCGTGGGCAGAAGTCTGAGCGAGGCTTTGTATAAAGGTCTGACCGCCGCCGGAATGCGGACGGCGCACGGCACTCGCACAGGCGTGATAATATCCGTCGACGAATCCGAGCACTACGAGCTTGCGGGCTTGGTCAAAAAGTTCAACGATAACGGGCTTACGCTTTTTGCCACTCACGGCACTGCGCTCGCGATAGACGCGCTCGGCATTCCCGTAGTCGAGATAGGCGACATATCGAACTCCGACGAAGCGTTCAAGCTGATAACCGATGACAAGATAGCGTTTGTCGTATACACGGGCGCTATACTCGATTCAACCATCGCCGACTACAACCGCCTGCACGCTCACGCCCTCAAGCACGCCGTAGCGTGCTTCACGTCGCTCGATACCGCCAACGCCATGGGCGACGTTATCGCCGCCAGATACAACGACGAGAACACCGAGCTTGTTGACATATGCAACATGCGCTCCGCGCGCCAGACGCTGAAGTTCACAAAGATGCAGGATGCGGGCAACGACTACATCATAATTGACAACCGCGAAAACGTAATAGCCTGCCCGGAGGCGCTGTCCGTCGCCATGTGCCAGCGCAAATACGCGATAGGCGCGGACGGCTTGGCGCTCATCGAGAAATCGAACATAGCCGACGCGCGTATGCGCATGTTCAACCGCGACGGCACATACGGCCGCATGGCGGGCAACTGCATACGCTATGTTGCGAAATTCCTGTACGACAACGGCTTTATCAACAAGAACACGATGAGCATAGAGGCGGCCGACGGCGTGCACATACTCGAGCTTATAACCATAAACGGCAGGGTGGGCAGCGTGAGCGTGAGCATGGGCAGGGCGAGCCTGCACCCTAAGGACATTCCCGTCGCCATGAGCGGCGACAAGTGCGTCGCGCGCGAAATCGAGGCGTGCGGGCGCAAGTTTTCGGCGACATGCGTGTCGTTCGGAAACCCGCATTGCGTCATATTCGTAGACAATATCGACACTTTCGAAGTGGCTGAAATCGGTTCGGCGATCGAGAAATCGCCGCTGTTCAAATACCGCTGCAACGTCGAGTTTGTGAAAGTTGTCAACGAAGGAATGCTGCGTATGCGCGTGTGGGAGCGCGGCTGCGGCGAAACATACTCCTGCGGCACGGGCGCTTGCGCCGCTGCCATAGCCGCCGTCGAGAACGGGTTGTGCCGCGATTGCTCCGACATAACCGTAAAGCTCGCCGGGGGCGATCTGACCGTGCGCTGCAACCGCGGTGAAGTCGATTTGATAGGCGGCGCGCAGACCGTCTATGAAGGAATATTTGAATATTGAGGAGTGATACTGTGATAATACCGTACCTGAGCTTCAAGGATAACTGCGAGGAAGCGTTCAACTCGTACATTCGCGCGTTCGGCGGCGAAATACTCTACTATTCGCGCTACACCTTAGAGACGGGCGGCGCACAAATGAACGGCAAGATAATGCATTTGGAAGCGATGTTGGGCGACACGCGCTTCGCGGGCGCTGACAGCGCGGACGAACTCGACGTCGGCAACTGCGTTAAACTCATGATGCATTTTGGCGACCGCGCGTCTGCGGAAGCGTGCTTCGACATACTCGCCGAGGGCGGCACGCCGCTTCAAAGGCTCACGCCACACCCGCCGCCCGACGACGGCGGCATGGGCGCGCTCGTAAAGGACAAATTCGGCTACACGTGGATACTGACCGCGCCTAACGACCACAAAAACTAGCTTTCATAGAATTTCTCGATTGCGGCGGCCGCCTCGCTCACAGGGTCGGCCGCCATGTCGAGCCATACTATTTCCGCGTCGCGTTTGAACCATGTGTTCTGACGCTTCGCGAACTTCTTTATAGCGCGCGAAAGCTCTTCCAGCATTTCGGCTTCCGACTCGATTTCGCCCGTGAGGAACATCGTTATAAATTTATACTCAAGCCCCAGCTTCTTCAGAAACCCGATGCTCGCGCCGTTGCTTATGAGCGCGCGCACCTCGTCTATCATGCCCGCGCGGACGCGCCTTTCAAGCCTTTCGTCAATGCGCTTTGTAAGCGTCTCGCGGTCGCGCGCGACTCCGAGCTTCAAAACGTCGTACCGCCGCTCTTTTTTCGCGGGCTCTGTGTCGCCGCTCTCGAGTTTTTCGAGCAGGCGCATAACGCGGTTGCGGTTGTTTCCGTCCACGTTCGCGCCGGGCAGTTTTTCAAGCAGCATTTTGTATAGTTCGGGCGTTTCGAACGTTTCGAGGAATGCGCGGTATTCGAGGTTCGGGGCTATGTCCGAGAGCACGTATCCGTCCGCCACGGAGGAGACGTACAGCCCCGTGCCGCCGACCAGAAACGCGCGCATATCTCGCGATAATATGTCGTCGATAGCCGAATATGCGAGCCTCTGAAAATCAGCCATCGAGAAAAACTCGTTCGGCTTTACAACGTCGAGCAGGTGGTGTCTGACTCCACGCATTTCCGAGGGCGATATTTTTCCGCTTCCGAGGTTCAGCCCCTCGTACACCTGCCGCGAGTCGGCGGACACTATCTCCGCCGAAAACTTAAGCGCCAGCTCGACTCCCAAGCCGCTCTTGCCCGACGCGTTCGCGCCCACAATGCAAACCAACTTTCCCCGATGCATCGGCCGCCCCCCTTTTTCAGCAACCAGTATAACACAAATCCGCTTTTCTGGAAAGTTGACAACGGGCAAACGTAAATATATAATGGACTGTATGAATCATATGCATGGAGACACATATGCTGACTGACGAACTCTGCGGTATAATTGAGTCGATACTGTACGTGGCGGGCGAACCTGTGCGCGTCGACGCGCTCGCTCACGCGCTCAACCTGACGGCGCTCGAAATCGAGCCGGCGATCGAACAGCTTCGCGACGATTGCGCGACGTACAGGCGCGGCATACGCCTAAACCGCCACGGCATGGAGATACAGCTTTCCATAAACCCCGCTTACGCGCAATACGTCGAAATGCTGTTGCAGCCCGTGCAGAAACAGTCGCTGTCGCAGGCTGTCATGGAGACGCTTTCGATAATCGCATACCGCCAGCCCGTCACGAAGACCGACATAGAGGGCATACGCGGCGTGAAGTGCGATTACTCCGTGCAACTTTTATTGGCGCGCGGGCTTATAGAAGAAGCGGGGCGCAAAGAAACGCTCGGTCGGCCTATACTCTACAGGACTACCGATAAATTCCTGAGCCATTTCGGACTGGAAGGGCTGTTCGAACTGCCGAAGGAGAAGACCCTGACAGAACCGAAGGGAGATTTGCCAACGTGAGACAGCACATAGACACGATTCCCGTGTGGGACGCGTATAAAACCGACTGCGAATGTCCGCTGTGCTCTATAGAGGACACGAACGAGCGCAACTACATCGACACATTCATGGGCGGCAGCGTCATGGAGCCCGCCATGCGCGTCGAGGTCAACAAAAAGGGCTTTTGCGGCAGGCACTTCAAAATGATGCTCGCGAACAACAACCGCTTGGGCGTGGCGCTCATGGCGCACACATATTTGAAAGAAACGATGGCGCGTCTGGGTAAGGCGTCTATGGCGGTGAACGAGTCGCCCGCGAAGGCGGGTTTGTTCGGAAAGCGCGCTCCGTCGGCGGGCGCTGACCTTTCCGGAATCGTGGACAGCTGCATACTCTGCGAAAGGCTCTCAGAGACCATGAGCCGATATGTATATACTCTCATATATATGTGGAAGCACGAGTCGGCCTTTCGCGGTCAGTTCATAAAGAGCAAGGGCATGTGTCTCAAACATTACGCTCAGACGCTTAAGAACGCGGGCGAACAGTTGAGCGGAATGGAGCTTAAACAGTTTACAGACGACCTGAACAAACTGCAAATGGACAACTTAGCCCGCTTGGAGAGCGAGCTTGAATGGTTCACGCTCAAATTCGACCATAAAAACGCAGATAAGCCGTGGGGCAACAGCAAGGACTCGCTCGACCGCACGGTTTTCAAACTGCGCGGTAAATGCGTATAAGGAGGGTTCGCACATGCCTGACTTCCGCTTTCCGTCTCTCGCGCACGGCGGAGATTATAACCCCGAACAATGGCTCGATTCGCCGGAGGTATTAAAGGCGGATATTCGCCTTATGCGCGAAGCGGGCTGCAACCTGTTCAGCGTCGGCATATTCGCGTGGGCGGCGCTTGAGCCGCAAGAGGGCGTTTACAATTTCGAATGGCTTAAAAACGTGCTCGACAGCCTGCACGAAGCCGGCATATCCGTGCTGCTCGCCACGCCGTCGGCAGCGCGTCCCGCGTGGATGAGCGTTAAATACGAGTCCGTGTCGCGCGTCGAACACGGTATGCGCAACCGCCACGGCGGGCGCGAAAACCATTGCTTCACGTCCCCCGAATACCGCGGCTTCGTGACCCGCATGAACACCCGCCTGGCTCAGGCGTTCGGTTCGCACCCCGCCGTCGTCGGCTGGCACATATCGAACGAATACTGCGGCGAGTGCCATTGCGAGCTATGCCAGAACGCATTCCGCGAGTGGCTCAAAAAGCGCTATGAAACCCTCGACAATCTGAATAAAGCGTGGTGGACGGCGTTCTGGTCGAAAACGTTCACCGACTGGAACCAGATACGTTCGCCCGAACCGCACGGCGAAACGGCACTTTCGGGGCTGACTCTCGACTGGCGCAGGTTTGTGAGCGACCAAACGCTCGATTTCGTGAAGTGCGAGGTCGAGCCTATAAAGCGCATAACCCCGAACCTGCCCGTCGCCATAAACACAATGAACATGTTCTACGGCCTTGATTATTCGTCCTTCGAGGGCGTTGTCGACTTAATGGGCTTCGATTCATATCCGCTGTGGGGCGGCGAACCCGACTACTCCGTTGCGCTCAAAACCGCGTTTTCATGCGATATGGTGCGCGGATACCTGCGCAAGCCTTGGTCGCTCATGGAGTGCACGCCGTCGCAGGTGAACTGGACGAACGTCTGCAAGCTGAAGCGCCCCGGCCTGCATATGATGTCTAGCGTGCAGGCTTTGGCGCACGGCTCCGACACCGTCATGATGTTTCAGTGGCGCAAGAGCAGGGGCGGCCCCGAAAAGTTCCACGGCGCCGTCGTTGGGCACGACATGACAAATCAGACCCGCGTTTTCAAAGAGGTCAAGCAGGTGGGCGAGCTGCTCGCAAACCTGAAAGACATAACAAACGCCGAAACCAAGGCCGAAGTGTGCGTTATATACGACCAGCAAAACCGCTGGGCGCTCGACGGCGCGGAAGGCCCGCGCCGGAACAAAGACCACGACGGGCTCATATTCAACCACTACGAAGCGCTCGTCAAGCAGGGCGTGAACGTCGACGTTATAAACATGGATCGCCCGCTCGACGCCTATAAAGTCGTTTCAGCGCCCTATCTGTATATGGTAAGGCCGGGCGTAGCCGAGAGACTGACTGAGTTCGTTAAGCGCGGAGGCATACTCGTGCTCACCGCATTCTGCGGCATAGTCAACGAAAGCGACCTGTGCTTCTTGGGCGGCGCGCCCGGACCGCTGCGCGAGTTAGCGGGCGTGTGGGCGGAGGAGACCGACGCGCTGTACGACGGCGACTCGAATTCCATAGTCATTCGCGCTTCCGACGAGCTTGACATGCGCGGCGAATACAAATGCGGCTTTTTGGCGGACATACTCAAAACCGAGGGCGCAAAAAAGGTAGGCGTATACGGCGGCGACTATTGTAAAGATACGCCCGCTCTCACCGTAAACCGCGTCGGCGCGGGCGAAACGTGGTACATAGCCTCCCGACCCGAGCAGAAATTCCTTGACGAGTTTTACGCGTGCGTGTTGAACAAAGCCTCCGTCGAGCGCATCGTGCACCCGCTGCCCGCCGGAGTGCTGGCGGCGCAAAGGCTGAAAGGAAGCGACAAATTCGCTTTCATAATGAATTTCAGTCAAAAACCCACCGTGGTAGACCTGCCTTCGGGCGTGGACATGCATACCGGCGAGCGCGTTTTCGGCGCGCGAATGCTGCCCGCGAACGGATTCCACGTAATAAAGCGCGACTGACGCTTGTTGGAGCAACTCGATGTTTTTTCTGACCCGACCCACGGGCGGCGTGTATATCGGCAAAGCCCTGTTGAAAGCGCCGCGCGTAAGCGAACTGAACGTCGGAGCGCCCGCGCGCATCGTGTTCGCGTGCGACATACACCTGCGCAAAAGCGGCGCGCGGCACGCCGACGCAATCGCGGCGCTCATAAAGGAGCTGTCGCCCGAATTGCTGCTCTTGGGCGGCGACATATCCGAATACGACGAGGGCGAACGCAAATTTCTGAAGCTGCTCGGCGATATAAACCCCGTTTACGGCAAATTCGCCGTATCGGGCAACAACGAGGACGAGCGCTTCGGCGGCGACCGCGGCGAACTTGAGCGCCTGTATGCTGATAACGGCGTGACATTGCTCTCGAACGAGCTTGCCGCCATAAACGCCGACGGTCGTAAAATAGAAATCGTCGGCGTAGCCGACGCATATGAGCACACGCCGTGCGCCGAGGGGCTTTTCACGGGCGACGGGGGCGCGTACCGCATATTGCTGTCCCACGCCCCGCACGCCTTTTTGCTAAAGCAAGCGAGCCCCGAACCGCATCTGATGCTGTCGGGGCACACTCACGGCGGACAGATAAACGTGCTGGGGCTTACGTGCTACGAGCTTTTGCGCTACGAGCACTGGTATTCGTTTACGCATCTGGCGGGCGTCAGGCGCATTCGTGGCACGACGTGTCTGGTTTCGCGCGGAATAGGCGTGAGCAAATACCCGATACGCGCTTTCTCGCGCCCCGAAATTCACCTAATAACATAACGAGGTTTTGCTTATGCGCATGAGGGTCAAAAAATGGGCTAAGCCCGAATTGACGGCGTGCCCTTTTTACGTGTCCGAACCCTTGAATTTCAGGGGCGAATGGAAGCGCGCGTTTCAAACCGAACGGCCTATGCAGCTCGAACTGGGCTGCGGCAAGGGCGTTTCGACGAGCCTGATGGCGTTTGACAACCCGAACGTCAATTTTCTGGCGGTCGATCTGATAACGAGCGTACTCGGAGTCGCCAAGCGCAACGCCGAAATGACTTACGAAAACTCGCGTCCGGTAGACAATCTGCTGCTCACGCATTTCGACATAGAGAACATACACTGCTATATCGCGCCGCCCGACGCGTTTGAGCGCATACACATATCGTTTTGCAACCCGTGGACGAAGCGCCACAGGCAGCACAAGCACCGCCTCACGCACACCAAAAACCTGTTGCGCTATCGCGAGTTTTTGAAGGACGGGGGAGAGATATACTTCAAAACAGACGATGAAGACCTTTTCAACGACACGCGCCGCTATTTCGCGGAAGCTCTGTTCGACGAAGCGTTCGTCACTTACGATCTGCATAATTCCGATTTTCAGCCCAACTACGAAAGCGAGCACGAGGCTCTGTTCAAAAATGCCGGAATACCCATCAAATTCATCATCGCTCGCAAGCGTTCGGGCAATCCTGTAATGCCGATTTGATTTTTCGGCTTCCGCTTCATTCATTCAAGCCCCGTCACGATAATATCTGCGCTAAATTTGCATAAAATCGAATGCGGCACTTGCAATTTAGCGCAGTAGCGCGTATAATGTACGACAATACCGACCGAAGGGGGTTAAGTACATGAATCGCGCTTACAATTTCGCGGCTGGGCCGTCAATGCTTCCCGACGAGGCGCTCGAACGCGCCATGAACGAAATGCTGTCATACCGAGGTTCGGGCATGTCCGTAATGGAGATGAGCCACCGATCCAAGCAATATATCGAAATTTTCGACCACACCGTGTCTCTGCTCCGCGAGCTTATGGACATACCCGACGATTACGAGGTGCTGATGCTGCAGGGAGGCGCGACCGGTCAGTTCGCAGCCGTGCCCATGAACCTGCTCAAAACGAGCGCCGACTATGTCGACAGCGGCAACTTCGCGCACGGCGCATATGTCGAAGCGCAGAAATACGGCTCTGTGAACGTGGTCGCCTCGTCGCGCGACGACGACTACACATATGTGCCTCAGGTCGACGCGGGCAATCTGAACCCGAACGCCGACTATCTGTATATCACTACGAACAACACCATATACGGCACGCGTTTTTCGTCGCTTCCCGAATCGGGCAACGTGCCGCTCGTCGCCGATATGTCGAGCAATATACTGTCCGAGCCTTACGACGTGCGCAAATTCGGCGTCATATTCGCGGGCGCTCAGAAGAACATCGGCCCCGCGGGAGTGGTCGTCGTAATAGTCCGCAAGGATCTGCTCGGCGAAGCCCGCCCCGACGCGCCCAAGGTTTTCAACTGGAAGCTGATGGCGGAAGCGGGCAGCATGTTGAACACGCCCACCACATATTCGATATACATGGCGGGGCTGTGCCTCGAATGGCTCAAAAAGCAGGGCGGCGTGCGCGTCATACACATGCGCAACCGCTTGAAAGCGCGCCTTTTATACGACTATCTCGACGAGAGCAAGCTGTTCAAGGGCACTGCGAAGCGCGAGTCGCGCTCCATAATGAACGTCACGTTCCGCACGAACGACAAACAGACCGACGAGGATTTCGTCAAGTTCGCGTCGTCAAAGGGTCTTTTGAACATAAAGGGACACAGACTTGTGGGCGGTATGCGCGCGAGCATATACAACGCCATGTCTGTGGAAGGCGTGCAGACGCTCATTGACGCCATGAAGCAATTTGAAACGGAGAAATTGTGATATGAAAAATGTAAAGCTATTGAACCCGATTTCGCCCGTATGGCGCGAAGTTATGAAGGATACGGAATACAATTTTGCGACTGACGCCGAGTCCCCCGAAGCCATAATCGTGCGCAGCGCCGACATGCACTCATACGCGCTCGAGGATTCGGTTCTCGCCGTCGCGCGCTCCGGCGCGGGCGTAAACAATATTCCGCTCGACGATTACGCCGAGCGCGGCGTGGTCGTGTTCAACTCGCCCGGCGCGAACGCGAACGCCGTCAAGGAGCTTGTCATAGCCGCGCTGCTCCTGTCCGCGCGCGATATAATCGGCGGCGCTATATGGTCGCAAAACCTGAAACCGAACGGTTCGAGCGTCGAGCAACTCGTCGAGAAGGGCAAAAAGGCGTTCGCCGGCCCTGAAATCGCGGGCAAGACTCTGGGCGTGATCGGTTTGGGCGCGGTCGGCCTCTTAGTCGCCAACGCGGGCGCGGCGCTCGGCATGGACGTGCTCGGCTTCGACCCGTATATATCCGTAGACAACGCGTGGAAACTGTCTCGCGCCGTGCGCCACGCGCGCGACGAGGCCGAGGTCATTGAAAACTCCGACTTCATAACCGTGCACACGCCGCTCAACGACGAAACGCGCGGCAAATTCAACGCTGAATTGATTTCGCGCATGAAGCGCGGCGCTGCGCTTTTGAACTTTTCGCGCGGCGAGCTCGCCGTGTACGAGGACGTCGCCGCCGCGCTCAAGAGCGGGCAGCTTCGCCGCTATGTATGCGATTTTCCGACCGAAAAACTGCTCGGCGTTGAGAACGCCATCTGCCTGCCACACATAGGCGCGTCCACGCCGGAGAGCGAGGACAATTGCGTGCGTATGGTCGCGCGCGAGTTAAACGCATACCTCACGGCGGGCGCTATAACGCATTCCGTCAACTACCCCGATGCCGACCCCGGGCGGCTCGTGACCCCGCGCATCGTCGTATTGCATCAAAATGTGCCGAACGTCGTAAACTCGATAACCGCGCTCATATCGGCTCACAACATAAACATAGGCAACATGCTCAACAAGTCGCGCGGTAGATTCGCGTATACATGCCTCGACTTGGACGATTCGCCAGACGAGAGCATAATATCCGAGATCGCGAAACTGCCGACCGTATACCGCACCCGCGCCTTGCGCCCGGAGTGATCATATGCGCGATTTTTCTTTCGCGGATTCGGGCATAGCGCCCGCCGATATACTGCTGCCTTCCGAAAACGTCGATTTGACGAAGTGGGCTACCGTGGCGTGCGATCAGTTTACGTCCCAGCCCGACTACTGGCGGCGCGTGTTCGATTTTGTCGGAGACGCGCCTTCGACAGTCAAAATCACGCAGCCTGAAATATATCTGTCCGACGCTCCCGCACGCATACCGTTCATACACAAAACCATGCGCGAATACGTCGAAAACGGAACTCTGTATAAGGCGGTCGAAAACGGCTTCATACTCGCCGAGCGTTCGACCGATTCGGGGAAGCGCATAGGGCTTATCGCCAACGTCGATTTGGAGGCATACGACTACGCGCCCGGCTCAAAACCGCTTATACGCGCGACGGAGGGCACGATCGTCGAGCGCATTCCTCCCCGCGCTCAAATCCGCGAGAACGCCGAACTCGAAACGCCGCACGCCATGCTCTTATCAGACGACCCGAACGGCCTGTTGACCGAATCGCTCTACGCGCGTTATCGCGATACCGCGCCTTTATACGATTTCGGGCTTATGGAGGGCGGCGGGCATCTGCGCGGCTGGCGCATAAGCGACGATTCAGGCAGATCGCGCGTGCTCGCGGCTCTTAACGAGCTGCACGACTCGTGCGGCGGCTTCATGTTCGCGGTCGGCGACGGAAACCATTCCTTGGCGACGGCGAAAGCCTGTTGGGATAAACTGAAACTCCGGCTCTCCGATGACGAGCGCTCGCGTCACCCGGCGCGCTATGCGTTAGCCGAGATAGTTTCGCTGCACTCGCCGGCTTTGACGTTCGAGCCGATACACCGCGCGCTGTTCGGCGCTGATTTTTCCGATTTGTTCGCCGCTTTTTCGTCGTGGCTCGAACGCGCGGGCATGTCGCTTGCGGACGGAAACGACATGCGGTTTATATACAACGGCCGCGAAAAATCGGTTTCCGCAATAAACGCAAACGGCTTGCTGCCCGTATATGTGCTGCAGCGCTTTCTCGACGAATATCTGTCCGAAAACCCCGAAATCAGAATAGACTACATTCACGGAAGCGACGACCTAAAGAATCTGCTCTGTGAAAACGACGTGGGCATACTGCTAAACGCGATAGACAAAAACTCGTTCTTCGAGTCGATAAAGGCGGGCGGCGCGCTTCCCCGCAAGACGTTTTCAATGGGCGAAGCCCGCGAAAAGCGCTACTATATGGAGTGCCGCAGAATACTCGATTGACGTATCGCTGTTAAAGAGGTATTGGGCTTTGCGTGAATACAGAACGGCCGAGGTCGCGAAAATCGCGGGCATACATCCGAACACCGTGCGGTTTTACGAAGAATCGGGCTTAATAACAAAACCTGAACGCCGTCAGAATGGCTATCGCGTGTTCACCGATTTACATATCAGGCAGATAAAACTCGCTCGAATCGCGTTTCGCGTGGAAGTATTGCAAAACGGTCTCAGAAAGAAAGCCGTCGCAATCGTAAAGATCGCCGCGAAACGCGATTTCGACCGCGCTCTGTCATTAGCGGACGAATATGTCGCGCAGACGCGCTCCGAACGCGCGAACGCGGAGGAAGCAATAAAAATCACATTGCGCATACTCGACGGCGAGTCTCCCGAGCGCGATATATCATATAAAAGAAGCGAAGCCGCGCTTCTTATCGGCGTTTCGGTGGATTCCGTCAGAAATTGGGAAATGAACGGCCTTTTATGCGTCAAGCGCAAAGAGAACGGATACAGGGTTTATTCGGGCGACGACATGCGCCGCATGAAGATAATCCGCTCGCTCAGATGCGCGAACTATTCGCTTGAAGCCATATTGAGAATGCTTACAAGTCTGACTGACGATCCGCGCGCCGACATATCGCGCGCTCTCAATTCGCCCGCTCGCGGGGAGAGCGTAATATCCGCCTGCGACCGCCTGCTGGTTTCGCTTGCGGAAGCCGAGAAAAACGCGCTTGTTTTGATCGACATGCTCCGCGAAATGAAAAATCTGTTTTAACAAACCCTCCAGTATAACACCAACGTTCGCGCCCGTGCTATATTCACATTACCGATTCGCCGCCTAAGCGGCGCTGTTTATTTGGGAGGGAATGTGAATATTATGAACGATTCACCTTTGAAATGGAAAAGCCGAACGCTGCTCTTTCTTTCGAGCCAGTGCGTCACACTGTTCGGTTCGACTCTCGTGCAGATGGCGATTGTGTGGTACGTCACATACGAAACGTCGTCGGGCGCATGGGTCGCGGCGTTCGCCGTATGCTCGTATCTGCCGCAATTCCTGATTTCTTTCGTCGCGGGCGTGTGGGCGGACAGATATAACCGCAAGACGCTCATAGCCGTCGCCGACACGGCGATTGCGCTGGCGACGCTCGTTATGGCGCTCGCGATGCCATACATATCGAACGAACCCGCGCTTTTGAGCGGTTTGCTCGTAATGTCCGTCATACGCTCGTTCGGCGCGGGCATACAAACGCCCGCCGTCAACTCTGTGATACCCCGACTCGTGCCCGAGGACAGGCTCATGCGCTATAACGGCATAAACGCCACGATGCAGTCGGTCGTTCAGTTTGCCGCGCCCGCGGCGGCGGGCGCGCTGCTCACGTTCTCGACGCTGCGCTCGACATTGATGATCGACATAATCACCGCCGCAGTCGGCGTGGGTCTGCTCGCGTTCGTATACATTCCCAAAATTGATGCGCCGCAGGAGAGCGCGTCACTTTTCGCCGACATGAAAATCGGCTTGAAATACGCATTCTCGAATAAACTGCTCTCACGGTTGCTCGGCGTGTACGGGCTGTTCATATTTCTGTGCGTGCCCGCCGGGTTTCTCGCGCAACTGCTCGTCAACCGCGTGTTCGGCGACGAATATTGGTATCTGACCGCAATGGAACTTACGGGCTTTTTCGGCATGATGGCGGGCGGCGTTTTGATGAGCACGTGGGGCGGTTTCAAGAGCCGCATGAAAACTATGTTCGTGGGCTTGCTCGCCTTCGGAGCGCTCGCCATAGGCTTGGGGCTGGCGGGCAATTTCATAATATATCTGTCGCTGATGCTCCTCTACGGAGTGGCGTTGACGATGGTGCAGACAGCGACCACCACAATCATACAGGAAAAATCCGACGTTTCTATGCAAGGTCGCGTGTTCGGGCTGATGGGTTCTATGTACGCGGGCTTCCTTCCCGTCGGAATGGCGGTTTTCGGCCCGCTCGCGGACATTATGCCGCTTCAGATGATAATGATAGGCTCGGGCATAGCTCTGATACTTTTGAGCGTCTACACGCGCGTAAGCGTCTCAATGCGCGACTGCTGAAACGCGCTCATTCGGCCGTTTCGATATATCCCCAGCCGTATATTACGTCGTACCCCGCGTCTCCCGCGTCTTTAGCGCTGCCTTTTAGCGCCTCAAACGGGTTTTCACACGATTCCATGTTCGCTAAGAACGCCGAGACGCGGGCGCACGCGTATGACGAGCCTTTCCCGCCCGCGCAATCGGCGCGCGCGCATACGTAAACGCAGTCTCCCGATAAATACCATAAACTGCTTTCGGGTTCGCCGTCCGCGTTCACGTTCACGCCCGCCACTCCAATGACTCCGTCCCACGAAGCGGGGTATACTGTCGCGCCCAAGCCGGTCTGAAAGCTCAGATTGCCCGCCGACGCGACCAGCGCGCAGCCCGATTCGAGCGCGTATATAACGGCGGCGTGCAGTTCGTCGTCCTGTTCGCGCACCGTCCAGCTCATGTTTATAATGTCAGCCGAATACTCGTCCACGGCGGCGCGTATAGCCGACGCTATGGGTGAGGCGTTTATCGTGTTTGCGTCATCAAAGCATTTGAGCATCACAACGCGCGCGTCGGGAGCGTTCGCTTCAATAAGAGACATAATGAGCGTGCCGTGTCCTATATTATCGGCAATATCGTCCCGCTCGCCCAAAAAACTCTCGCCCTGCGCGTCCGGCGCATTACAGCCCGAATCGAGCACGCAGACGACCGTTTCGTCGTCTGCGCGCGCGGGCGACATAAGTGCCGCCAATATAAGCATGTAAGCAATAACCTTACTCAGCATCTCCTTGCGTAGCCTCGCTCAGTTCGCCTTCTCCCGCAACCGTTTCAGGCTCTTGTTCAGGCTCTTGTTCAGGTTCAGGTTCAGGCTCTGGTTCAGGTTCAGGCTCTGGTTCTGGTTCAGGCTCTGGTTCTGGTTCTGGTTCAGGCTCAGGCTCAGGCTCAGGCTTAGGTTCTGGTTCCGGCTCAGGTTCAGGCTCTGGTTCAGGCTCGGGCTCAGGCTCAGGTTCAGGCTCCGGTTCAGGCTCCGGTTCAGGCTCAGGCTCAGTTTCCGGCTCGGGTTCCGGCTCGTCGGGCGTCGGCTCGGTTTGCGGAATCTCCGGCACGGACTGTAGTTCCGCGTTTCGGTTGACGCCGGCCATTGTGAGCATACTGTTCATCACAGGTCCAATATACTCCGACTCCATCACTGTCATTACTTGAATTTGTATGTCCTGACACGAGAACGGCTGTCCCTTGAACTTGACCGTCGCCTGCAAATTGTCGCCGGACACCTGAATGTTGTTGTTCGCGCTCGACGGGTAGTATTCGTCGTTCAGATTATCTCCGTCCTTATTGTAGTACACTGTCGCGATGGCCGTATCGTTGCTTATAACGAGCATCGTTATTTTCTGGAAATAACGTTCCGTGCCGCCGTCTTCGCTGTACGGCAGCGTGTTCAGCGTGAACGACACTTCGCCGTTATACGCGCATTGCTTCGAGAGCTTGTTGGAAGTGTTCGTGCCCGAGCCGGTCATGAAAGCGCCCTTTATGCCCGAACGCGGGTAAGACTCCTCCACAGCGTTAGTGCCCGTAATAATCACGTTTATGTAGTTCCTGCCTGGTATCGAAAGCCCGGTCGTGTAGTAAACCGTATCGTAGTTTGCTGTGTCCGTTGGCTTGAATACGGGCGTGTATGTCTGGTTTGCCTCGACAACTCTTCTGGGTTCGGACCATTCCCACTTTCCGGCGACAGTCGTGCCCGTCACGGGATTCACGGGCGAGCTCGCCGCCGAAATACTTGAATTGTTGAGGGGCGCTTGCCTCGAAACGCCCGTGGGCGGCACGTATACCGACGATGCCGACAGCCCGCAATCATTCACTACAGGCACGGATTTATTCACAACTACCGTGAAATCGCGCTCTACGGTCTCGTAGCTGTCGGCGTTCGCCGTGCTTATCACGTATTGCGCCTTCACCGTATGCCCCGCGCTGCTTGCGCTCAGAGGCTGCGTAACGCCGTCAAGCACCCACACCCATCTGCCGGTTTCCGAGACCGTAAGCCCGCTTATCATTGTCTGCGCATCGAGCTTCTTATCGCCTTCCCGCTCGCCGTCGGTGAGCAACTGCCCGTAACCCAGCTCCATGACGCTCGCAGTGCCGCTCACCGTCGGCTGTATCCTGATTATGTTGTACTTGACCGTCGCTTGCGCGCCCGTGAACTCGTTACTGTCCCAGCGGTAGTTGACAGGATCGATAAGCTCCAGCACGACTTCGTATTCGCCCGCGTTAGTGCCGCCCTCGTCCTCGACGACCGTAAATAGCTCCATATCAGATAACCCCGAATCGTGGTGCATATTGTCGAACGTGATGTCGATTATCGAAGGCAGCGTTACGAGAGATTTTTCGACTGTCAACGTAATGTCGATTTCGCCGCCCCTGTGTCCGACTGTATCGGTCGGCGTAAACTTGACCGCGTATACGTTTTCGCCCAGTTGCGCAAGCGACGTGTTCGGCGTCTTCCATTCCCAAGTTCCGTCTATACCTGTGTTGGTCGGCGTATGTATGGCAGCGCCGTCATCGCCCAGACTCACGTTTCCGAGCAGCATACCGTATCTCGCAGCGCCCGCCGTGGGCGGCGTGAGCGTCGCTTCCAGCCACATTATGTCAGCCGTCGTCGTCGCGCTCGAATCGACCAGCACATATGCGTCATCCATTCCCGAGGGTACTGTGAGCGTGTAGCCCGCGTTCAGCGTTACTGTCAAATCCTCGCCCGGAGCGTCCGCGCCGAACGAGTATGTGTCGTTTAAAAGTTGGGCGTTTATAAGCTCCTCGGTGGGAGAGGCCGCGTTCATCAGTTTGTACGAACCTGTCGCCGATAGGTCGTCCTTCACATAATAGCGATCTTCCGCCGTTATCTCAATGCTCACGCCTATCTGAGTAAACACGGAAACCGTCGTGATTACCGGCGCGTATAAGGCCGTATCGGTCGGCGTGAACACGACTTCCTGCGACGTGATGCCCATATCGGACTCCAAGCCTATCGGAACTATCGTCCCATCCTTCCATGCGAACGAGCCCGGTACGAACTGATCGATGAATGTGGCGCTCTCATCGGCGTCGTATATGAGCGCGCTTTCCGAAAGAGCCAAGCTGTATGTCAGATCCTGCGCGCTTATAGAGCCTGTCAGCGACGGCACTCGCTTCAGCGCCCGCGCGGTGATCGTTGTATAGCGCGTGAACTCCGTATCGGTTTCATCCGTATACGTTATCTGAGCACTGAACTCATATGTATAACCGTACTCGTCTTCGGTTGGCTCGCCCGACTGCGTCAGCGTAAGCGTTATATCGGCGGAATACGGCCCGCACGACGCGTCTTCGTCTATGCTCGCCCTCGCGCTTACATATATCGACGAGTTTGCGTCAGCACCCGCGACATATGCGTCTATGCCGTATTCGTATAAGCTGTCAAGCGCGTTGAGCGCGAAGTCGGCAATTTGCTCGGCGGGGTCTTCCGTCGTCCATGTGGCAATATACTCGCGGTCGCCGACCGAACCCTTCGGTATGACGACTTCGAGAGTCGCCGTCTCCAGATCAGTGCCCGTCCAGCCCATGAACGTATACTTGTTCTTTTCGGGATTTACAAGCGTTATGTCGTCGAACAGCACCGTGTACGTATCTGGATTCGGCGAAGCGACCGTGCCGTTCTTAAGGTCGTATCTAATCGTGTACGTGTCGAGCGTCCATGTCGCCGTGAAACTCAAATCGCCATGCGTGCCTAAAGGTATCGCCGCGTCGAGGGTCGGGGCTGTCAGATTCGCGCCCGTCCAACCCGCGAACGTGTAGCCCGTTCGCGTAGGCCGCGCGAGCGTTATTGCGTCTTCGACAGTGTAAGCCTCGGGGTTATCGGGCGAGTTCGTGCCGCCGTCCAAATCGTATGCGATTGAGTATTCGACTGGAATCCACCAAGCGTAAAGCACAGTGTCCTCTGTGGGCGCTTGCGAATGTATGTCGAACAATTCGCCTGTTTCGCCGTCGGGCGCAGTCACCCAACCGCCGAATATGTAGTGATCGCGCGACGGGTCTTCGGGCAGCGCCTGCATGAGCTCGCCCGCGCGTTCTATCGTATTAAAGTGATTTCCTCCGCCCGTATAGTTCAGGTCATATGAAACCGACACAAGCTCCGCCCACAGCGCGTACATCGTGACGCCGCCCGTAAGCGTGTACGTCGCAATGTCGATTGCTTCGCCTGAGAAGTCGGGCTGCGAATACCAGCCAATAAACTCGTGCCTGTCATAGTTGGGCAGAGCTATGTCCAACAGCTTGTCGCCCACCTTTAGCGTCGAGTATGTGAACTTGTAATACTCGTCGTAGTTGTTTTCAAACACGGGCACGGGCAGACCTTCGACATAGTGCAGCGCCTGTCCCTTTACGTTTCCGAAGTCGACAGTGACGTTGCACGTCCAGTCGGCGTACAGGTCGAGCTTGCCCTTCATGTAGTTGCCGAAATTATACAGTTTGCCGTTACAGGCCGGCGTGAAATACCAGCCCCTGAACGTCATGCCGTCTATCGTCGGTTCTTTCGGCTTTCTCACTTTCTCGTTCGTCGCGTAGTTTACGCGCTTGTACGTGCCCAAGTCGCCGTAATTATAGTGTAGCTTCAGCCTGAACACCTCGAACGAGCGCAGAGACAATTTGGCGTTGCCAAGCGGCATACTGAACGTTATAACGTCTTCGTCCACCTCGTAGTCAAGCCCCGCCGGGTCTGACGTGAGCGCGATATTCTTGTAACCCTCGGCGAGAGTCACTTTTATTCGCACCTGCTCGAACGGTTTGACTGAGTCGCCCGATTTAATGCCGGGCGACAGTATTTCGAAGCCCGCCACGCCCTCGCCGGCAGATATGCTGAGCGCGCCCGCTATCTCGCTTATCTCGAACTCGACCGTTTCGCCCGGCTCGCGCCCCGTCAGGAATTTGTTCGTGGGCGGCATCTGCGACCCCGCTATCGCCATCACGAGCGGGCGGTTCGAGCCGTCGAAATCCGCGCGGTTGGCGGTCAGATTCCACGCGCCCTCATTGCTTTCGTCCTTTACAAACTCCATAGGCAGCGCGTACTCCGCGCCTCCCACAGAGAACGAATAGTCGGCGTCGGGCATGTCTTTCAGTTTGATTGTATACGAAACGTCGCCCGTGAAGCCGGGGAAGCGCCGCGCGTATATATACCATGTGAGCGTGTAGTCGTTCGTTTCGGGCTTGACGTCGTATCTGACGACCCCGTTTTCGGGAGTGACATAGCAGAAGTTGCTTATGCGCGGTATTCCGTATTCGACCGCGTTCACAACCCCGTTGCGCTTGGGTTCATTGAACGAAAGGCTCATGTCTTTAAGGTCGTCCGACGCGCTTCGCGCCGCCGCCATAATCGAATCCATGTCGAGTTGACCCGTAGATGTCGGCTCGACGAAGCCGCCTATTACGTGCGTGGACTCGAACTGCGTTTCGTAGACGACTTCGTTGTCCCAATCCGCCGCCTCGATGCCCCACGAATGCGCGCACCAGTCGTACAGCGCGTAGCGCACGTTCACGGTAGTCGTCGAAAGCTCGCACTGTCTTTCGAGCCTGTACGAACGCGCCTGCTTTTTGACGAGCGCCGACGGGCTGTCGTCTTCATACGTCACCACAACGTCGCACTCGGCGAACTCGCATTTGTTTTCGGCGGCGACGTTCTCTACGAAGTATACGTAGCCCAACTCCCGACCGTCGTCGCCGTCGCCCGCGACTATCAGGTTTATAAGCGGATCGCCCGGCTGCACCGGCTGACCGTCGACCACCAGGTTTTGAATTTCGATAGTAACCTTCGCGCCGCTGGAGTCAGGACCGTAGCTCTTCCACGGCACTTCTGTCTCTATGCAGCTTCCGTTCATCATGTCGTATGTTTTAAGCGGAATGTACGGGAAGCCGAACACCGTTTTATTGTCGGCGTTCACGCTCGAGTCCGCCCACATCTTGTCGAGCCTGTCGAGGTTCATCAGTTTAAGCGAGCTTGCGCGCGAGAGCGAATACAGCTTCCAGCGCTCCGACCACAGCGTCCAGCTCTTTTTGACCGTCTTAACGAGCAGATTGACAGAGAGCGTCAGCTTTATGCTCGCGTCTATGCCCACCTCGAAGTACAGCGCGCCCACGTATGTGCTTTGACCCGTTATAAGCGAAGCCGTATAGAAGAACATGCCCGTAAGCTCCGCGTAAGCGTATACGTTTCCCGATATGCTGACCGACGCGGTCTGGCAGACGTCTATTGAAATCGTAATCCTCAGACCCAGCCGCACGCCCATTTTGCCTATCAGATATATGTTCGTTGTTGTAGAACCGGGCAGCTTGTTTTTGTAAGAGCCGCCCTCGAATTCCAGGAAGTTATATTTGAAACCGAGTTTTTGACCAGAGGTGACGATTATTTCAACGCCGAACGTGGCGATGATGCCTATCTGACCGACCAGCTCGACCTTCACCGTCAGCGACACCAAGCCGTAGAACGTGACCGTTACGACCAGCAGCGGCGTGACGAACAGGTCTTTGTATTGCAGGCTCGTGTCAATAATCGACTGCATCGTTTCCATCAGCTGATTTATTGACTCGTTGTAGTCGATGGAATCGTCGATGCCCTCGGGCTTTATAAGCTCCTCGAGCTTTTCTTTCGCGTCGCGCAGCACGTCGACGCTGCCGCCCGTCGTCACGGACACGTCCAGCCTTATCGTGGACTTCGACTGGAGTTTCACCGACGCGTCCACCCACAGGTCGCCGCCGTCTACCGACGTATTTACCTTAAGCTCCTGTATGAACGAAAGCGTCGGAACGATTGTCATAATCACCGAGCCGTTGTTTTTGAGCTGTATTTTCGCCGACACGCTTACGGAAGCGGTCACTTTGTTGCCGTTGACGGACAGCCCCACTTTCACCGCGCTCGGCGACAGCGAAACCTCCATCGACGCCAGCGAGTATACGCCGGAACCGTACATTTCGTCAATTTTCGCCTGCGTTTCGGGCGAAGTCATAACCGACGCGAGCATTTGCGCTTTCAATTCATCGTTTGACGCGACTTGGCTCTTGATCGATTTTTCGATTCGCGCAAGTTCCTGCTCGCTTATTTCTTCCTCTAAATCGACCTCGCGCGTCGTGTGCACTTCCAACGCGTCGATATATTTCGACGGGTCGGCGTATGTGAACGATATAAGCGTGTTCCCGCCCTCCGACTTTATGTCGAGTATCTGCGCGAACAGCACGTGATTGTCGAACGAACCGCCGTCCCATATCGTTATGCTGCGCTCGTCTATCGATATTTCGCCGTCGTAAAACGCCACAGTGTCGCCGACTGAGAAATCCGCGCCGCCTATGAGCGAAATCGTGCCCGGCACACTTTCGCCCTCGGTTTCGGTTTCGTCAAGCTCGCCGTCGCCCGTATACTGAGCCGTAAACGCGTCGCCGCCCTGAACGGGCGTATACGCCTTGACGTTATCCCACATAACGTACACGATGTCGTCGCTGAACTCGACTATCTCGACCGGCTCGCGGTATACGGACACTACCAGCGTTTCGATTTCGTCGGGCAGTCCCTTAAATTTGCAGCCGCCTGTCGCGGTCAGCGTGAACGTCGCGCCCTGCTCGAAGCCGCGCAGACCGTCCTTCTCGAAGTAATCGGCGTATATCTCAAACCCGCTTTCGGTTTCGCGCAGCGAAAGCACCGGCTCAAACTCGCCCGTGCCCGCCTCGAGGGTTATGTTCTTTTTAACGTCCTCGGCGCTCATGTTGGCGGGAGCGGTCACTGCGATCGACGAGCGCCAGTCGAAATCGATCAGCTCGTGTATCGTGTTGGGTTTTTCGTCCTGCTGTATTTCATTCGACGTGTACATGGCGTACAGCGTCATGCTTTGCTCTATCGGCTGAGCATAGCCGAACGCCGTTGTGCATTCGGAATCCTGACACCAACCGTTGAACGCGTAGCCCTCCTTGCCCGTGTAGAGCAGGTTTATGGGCTTGCACAGCAGGTTTTCGCCCTTCGCGAACACCAGCGGTTGCAAAACCGCGCCGCCGAATGTTTCAAACTCGACCGTAACGGCGTCCGCCGGATCGACGAACCTCGCGTACAGCGTAAGCTGTCCGTCTACAGCCGAAATCATTGTGTACGGCTGCGTGAAGTCCGCGTCTGTATACCACGACGTGAATATCTTCCCTTCAAGCTCTGTAACGACTCCGCTGAAATCAACAGTGCCGCCGGGTGCGACGGTCTGCGACCCGACGGGCGTTCCGTCCGTCACGAACGCGACTATGTATTTATCGAGCTTGACGTCCGCCTGTTCGTCCGCCCCAAGCGCGACAGTGTTGCCGTCGGGGTTTACAAAGGTAATCGGCGAATCCGTCTCGTTCTTTACCGAGCCGGTAGCGCGAACCGTCAGGCTTTCCGCCGCGCCCATGACGCGCGCGATTCCCACAGCGCCGCTGCCCTCGATTACGACCTCGCCCGCTCCCAGTATGATTATTTCGGGTATTTTCGTATCCGCGTCCATGTGTATGTAAACGCTTTCGCCGGCTTCTGCCGCCACGGCGAGTCTGTTAATTTCGCTGCCCTCGAAAAACACTTCGGCAGCGCCGATAACCGTCGCCGCTTCGGCCGCGATTGCCTGAAGCGTCGCGCGCCCGGTATCGACTATCGTCAGACGTTTCGCGGCTATTGATTTGAGCGACAGTTTTTCACCCGAAACCAATATGTTGCGTATATCCGCGTTCGCGAGCAGCGCGTCCGCGTCCTCCTGCGTGAGCGCGTATGTGTCGAACGCTCGCTCAAGCAGCTCGTCGAATCGCCCGTATGTAATCTCGGCGTTCGGGTCGTCGGGCAGCTCCGATATGCTTATATATCCGTTTTCCGCAAGTATCGCGATATACACGCTTTCGTCGTCCGCCTTAACGCCGCGCTCAGCGTAGGGTTCAAGGTCTATGTCGGCCGCGTCCTCCCGTATATAGCCCAGCAGCCCGCACAGAGTCTCGGCGGCGCTCGCCCACGTCGCGGCCGAACCGCCTAGCAGTTTTTCGGCGTTCAGTGTTTGCTCCGGCCGCTTCGCCAGCTTGGCGCTCACTTCTTCAGCGAACGCGGGCGAGTAAACGGCCGCTATCAACAGCGTGAAGCTCATAAATATCGCAAGAATCCGCCGCCCGTATGCCATATATTCCACCTCTTATTTCTGTTATATCAGACCGAGATTTTTCTCAATGCGCCTAATGTGGAAAGAAATGTCGCGCGATATGTCGGGAATGCACATAATGAATATTCTTACGACCACATTATACCATTTTAATGTATGCCGTGTCAATCGGCGTATTAAGCGCTTATGCTTTTTTTGGAAAACAAAGCATATGTTTTCCCGCGTGGGGGTGTGTCTATGGCGTGTTTGTCGGCGCTTATACTGTGCGCGTACATGCTCGCGTTTCCGGCGGAGTGCATATCGCGCGCTGGAACGGCGATGGAACTGTGGGCGCGGGCGGTCGCGCCCGCACTGTTTCCGTTCATGGCGCTTTTGCCCGTGCTGTCGGGGGAGAGCGCCCGTCGCGGCTATGGGCGGGCGTTCGGGTTCATAATGAAACCCTTATTCAGACTGCCGGGCGAAGCCGCCGCGCCCGCCGTCGTGGGCTTGCTGGGCGGAAGCCCCGCTGGCGCGATAGCCATACGCCGCGCGGCGCTCGAAGGGGCTTTATCGCCGCGCGAAGCGCTGACCGCCGCGGTTCTTTCATCGGGCTGTTCGCCCGTTTTTCTGGTGTGCTCGGCGGGCGCGGGCATGTTCGGCGACGCTGGCGTGGGTTATAAACTGTTGGCGTGCGCGCTGTCGGCGCAAATAATGCTTGCGTTCATCGTTTCGCGACTGCCCGAAAGACTGCTCCGCGCGTCTGACCTAAAAACGTCTGATATGTCGCGCGCGTCAGGCGCTTCGGCTGTCGGCGACGCAGTCGCGGGCACATTGACCGTGTGCGGCTGGATGGTGCTGTTCTCTGTATTCGGCGGCGCTCTGCCCGCCGCGTTTGTGCACATAACCGAAATATCGGCGGCGTGCGCGCGCTCCGCCGAAGCCGGAAACGCGGCGCTCGCCGCGTTTTCATGCGGCTTCGGCGGTTTATGCGCGGGCTGTCAGAACATGTCCCACCTGAACAAGGCGGGAGTGAACGCAATAGTTTACTTCGTCATAAAGGCAATATGCGGGTTTATATGCTATACTCTGTATGCGCTCACGCAAAATATGCCGAATATCGGCATCAAAACAGACATGCTGACCGCGGGTATAATTCTGTCCTCGCTGTCGGCGGCATTGACGCTGTGCGTTTTGCTGTTTACACGGAGCGCGAATACTGACTGACGAACGGACGCTTGAAATGAGATTTGGCGCAAAAGATATAGACCTCACAGAGGGGGTCATCTGGAAGCAGATAACGCGCTTCGCGCTGCCGCTTCTGCTGGGCAACGTGTTTCAACAGATGTACAACACCATTGACACTATCGTACTGGGTCAATACGTTGACAAACAGGCGCTCGCGGCTGTAGGCATGGTCGGGAGCGCCATAAACGCGCTCATAGGCTTCTTCATAGGCATAGCTGGAGGCGCGGGCGTGGTCGTATCGCAGTACAGGGGCGCGCACGACGACAAAAGGCTCTCGGACGCCGTGCACACCACGATGGTCGTCGCGTTCATAGCGTGCTTCGTCTGCACCGTTTTGGGCGTGCTCTCGGTGCCTTTGCTGCTCAGGATAATGAAAACGCCGACCGACGCGTATGATTACGCGAAATCGTATCTCACCATATATTTCGCCGGCGTCAGCGGCCTGCTCATATACAATATGGGCGCGGGCATAATGCGCGCCGTGGGCGATTCAAAGCGGCCTTTGTACTTCCTGATATTCACCACAATATTGAATACGGGTCTGGACTTGCTGTTTGTATTGATATATAATATGAAAGTGGAAGGCGTGGCTTACGCTACCGTCATATCGCAGGGCGTTTCAGCCGTGATGGTCATGGCGGTGCTCATGCGCTCGCATACCGCTTACCGCATTATTCCCAAGCGCCTGCGAATGGACGCGCCTATCGCCAAGCTGATACTCAAAATCGGGCTTCCGGCGGCGGTTCAGGCGGCTGTTACGAGCATTTCGAACGTGTTCGTGCAGGGCTACATAAACGCGTTCGGCTCTGACTGCGCGGCGGGCTGGACCGCCTACGGCAAGGTCGACCAGTTCGCGCTTCTGCCCATAAACAGCCTGTCGCTCGCGTCTTCTACTTTCGTCGGGCAGAATCTGGGCGCTAAAAACGTCGACCGCGCCAAGCGCGGCGTGAACATAACGATGCTCATGGCGTTTTGCGTGTGCGCCCTGTTGTGCGCGCCTCTGATAATATTCAGGCGATCGCTCATAAGCATTTTCAACTCCGACGAGTTGGTGCTGTATTACGGCTCTATATTCGTCATGATGATGAGCCCGTTCTACATACTGTGCGCCATAAACCAGATATACTCCGGCGCGCTCAGGGGCGCGGGAATATCGACCGTGCCCATGGCTATAATGCTTCTGTCGTTCGTGGCGTTTCGGCAGCTGTATCTGTTTGTGTTCTCGCGCCTGTCGGGTTCGTTCGAAGTGGTGGCGCTGGCGTACCCCATGGGCTGGATACTGTGTTCGGCGTTGATGCTTATATACTACTATAAATCCCGCTGGGATATAAAGTTTTTACAGTCGCGCCAAATTTGAGCGCGAATCAAAAGGAGGGAGTTATTTGGCGCTTACGCATGTGGATTTCTTCTCCGACACACTGGGCATGTGCGTCGAAATGGACGTGATACTGCCCGAGCAAACCAGCGGTCAGATAGGCATGGAGGGCGCGGGCGGCGCGGGCAAATGGAAAACGCTCTATCTGCTGCACGGCATGAGCGACGACCACACCATATGGCAAAGGCGCACGAGCATAGAGCGCTATGCCGCCGACAAAGGCATATGCGTCGTCATGCCGTCCACGCAGCTGGGCTGGTATACGGATATGTATATCGGTCAGAAGTGGTTCACCTACATATCCGAGGAGCTTCCGCGCATATGCCGCTCGTTCTTCCCGTTAATGAGCGACAGGCGCGAGGACACTTTCGCCTGCGGGCTGTCCATGGGCGGTTACGGCGCTTTCAAACTGGCGCTGCGCGCGCCCGAAACATTCTCGTGGGCGGCGTCGCTTTCGGGCGGTTTGGACATGGTCGACATTTGCTTAAACGCGGACAGCAAGAGCGAACCGTACTGGACGGACGTGTTCGGTCCAAAGACCGAAGTGCGCGGTTCGTTCAACGATTTGTTCAAGGCGGCTGAGGATGTGATCGCAAACGGCAAACCCATGCCTAAGCTGTTCATGTGGTGCGGCACTGAGGACTTCCTGTACGCCCACAACCTGCGTATGCGCGATCATTTGAACGCGCTCGGTTACGACCTTACATACCGCGAATCGCCAGGCGACCATCAGTGGAAATATTGGGATACGTGGGTGCAGTCTGTGCTCGAATGGCTGCCTCTCTCGAAGGAGGGCGACTGATATGGCGCTTTTACACGTCAATTTCTTCTCGCACGCTTTGGGCATGTGCGTCGCCTGCGACGTGATACTGCCTCAGAGATCGAATAAGCTGATAGGCATGGAAACCAAGGCGGCCGGCGGCAAAAACCCCGTTCTGTGGCTGCTGCACGGCATGAGCGACAACCATACGATTTGGCAGAGGCGCACGAGCATTGAACGCTACGCCGCACCGCTGGGCTTGGCTGTCGTCATGCCGAACGCGCACGTTTCGGCCTACGCCGACATGGCGCACGGCGGCAACTATTTCACATACATAGCCGACGAGCTGCCGCGAATAATGCGCGGATTCTTCCCTCTGAGCGACAAGCGCGAGGACAACTTCATATGCGGCCTGTCGATGGGCGGCGCGGGCGCTCTGAAAATCGGCATGGCGCGCCCTCAGAACTATGCTGCGATAGGCTGCCTTTCCGCCGGCGGCGTAAACCGTCACAGAGACGGCGACGTAAGCCCTGAGCGGCTCATGCGCAAAAAGGCGCTGTTCGGCGACCGCGACCTTACGGGAACGGAGGAGGACGTGTTCGGAAACGCCCTCAAAAACGCCGAGAGCGGCATACCGTGCCCGCGCGTATATCACGCGTGCGGCAGCGAGGATTTCCTGCTCGATTCGGCGCACGAGACGCGCGATTTCTTTCAGGGGCTAAAGGGCGACCCGTACAAATACGTATACGACGAGTCGCGCGGCGCTCACACATGGGAGTTCTGGGACGAGCACATACAAACATATCTGCGCTTTCTGGGGCTTGAAAAGCGCGAGGGCATTCTGAATTAACGCGAAAGTGCGCGAATGATTACCGTAACCGACTCATCTGTCGGCGCGAGGAATGCTATAATGCCGATATAACGTTTATTGCGGGGAGGGTCGCATATATGAAAATGATTACGCCGGGGAGCGCAGTGGGCAGCGTAAGCTATCCGGGCTGCGGCATGATAGTCGGTAAGAGCGACGACGGCTTGAGCGCCGTGTTCGCGTATTTCACGATGGGCAGAAGCGCCGTGTGCAAAAACCGCGTGTTCTGCGAGGACGGCGACGGCGTTCGTATATCAGTTTTCAAAGACGACCCCACGCGCGCTTCCGCCGCGATTTGCTATTCGCCGGTGCTCGAGTTTGGCAACATGCTGATCATGGGCAACGGTTCTCACGTGTCCGATTTTCAAACGTCTTTGCAGTCGGGTGAGGGCTTCGAATACGCGCTTTCGAGATATTCGTTCTTCTCGAACAACAACGATTTCACGCCCCGGCTCACGTCGCTCATAACGCTCAACGGCAGCGATTTCTCGCTCAAAATGAGCATCGTGAAGCCGTCTGACGAAAGCGGCGCGGGTGTGTCGCGATACATATTCGGCTACGAGAACATACAGCCCGGCGCGGGTTATTACATTCACACATTCATGCGCGACGAATGCCCGCTCACACCTTTCACGGGTGAGCCAAAGCAGGTCTCGATTTCTGGCTCTATATTCGACATTGTCGCCGACGTGTGGGAAAACCTGAACCACGAAAACAAGGTCTCGCTGTGGGTGCGCACGATAGACCTGTCGAGCCGCAAGCACATGAGCCGAATAATCAATAAAAACAGGTAAACTTCTTCTCTCAGCGCCCGCCGTTTATAAAGCGGCGGGCGCGCTGGTTTTCGGACGCGAAAAACTGTTCGGGCGGCGCGTCCTCGACTATCACGCCTTCGTCCATAAACACCACGCGGTCGGCGACATCCCTCGCGAAATCCATTTCATGAGTCACCACGATCATCGTCATATGCTCGCTCGCGAGGTCGCGCATCACCGCGAGCACTTCCTGCGTGAGCAGCGGGTCGAGCGCGCTCGTCGGTTCGTCGAAGCACATTATTTTCGGGTGCATACACAGCGCTCTGGCAATCGCCACGCGCTGCGCCTGTCCGCCCGAAAGCTGATACGGATATTGCGATTCGCGCCCCGCCATGCCGACCTTGCCCAGCATTTTCTTTGCTTCCGCGACGGCCGTGTCTTTGTCGACTTTAAGTACGTGTATGGGCGCGTCGGTCAGGTTATGAAGCACGTTCATATGCGGAAACAGGTTGAACGACTGAAACACCATGCCCATGCTCAGCGTGATCTTGCGCAGTTCGCTTCTGGGCGAATACACGAGCCTGTTATCGACCATGCGGCACATAACGTTCTGTTCGAGCGAGATGCTGCCGGAGTCTATCCTTTCAAGCTGGTTTAGGCAGCGCAGGAAAGTCGATTTTCCAGAGCCGCTTTCGCCTATCAGCGCCACGACCTCGCCCTTAGCCACGTTGAGCGACACGCCGTTCAATACGTTCAGCGCCCCGTATTTTTTTCGTATATCCTTTGCTGAAAGCATACTGCGCTCCTATCTGTAATAATTCATGAGCCTTTCGGCCTGCTTGCAAAGCTGTTCGACAATGCCGTTGAACAAAAGGAAGAAAACGAGCACGAGTATGTACGGGTCTATCGACGAAAGCGCGTTGACCTGCTTTTGCGCTACTTCCAGCACCGTTCGGTTCTCGGCGCTCACCGCGATGACTTTGGCTATTGACGTATCCTTGACAAGCGTCACGAACTCGTTCGTCAGCGACGGCATCACTGTTTTGAATATCTGCGGCGTTTGCACTCGGAAGAACGACTGCGCTCGCGACATTCCAAGCACCTTCGCCGCCTCGCGCTGACCAAGGCTCACCGACTGTATGCCGCCTCTGAATATTTCAGCGAAATACGCCGCGTAATTCAACGAGAACATGTATATTATGCAGCGGATAGGGAAGTCGTCGCGCTTGTCGCCGAATATGAACTCCAGCGCCGGAGTCCACTCCAGCCGCGAAAACAGGAAATATGTGAACAGCAGCTGCAACATCAAAGGCGTCGAGCGTATCAGATATACGTATGCGCCGATAGGCGCTTTGAACACGATTATTTTCGACACGCGCCCCGCCGCGAGCAGCATACCCAGCGGTATCGATATTATAAGCGTCATGCCGAATATGCGCACGGTGGGCAGTATGCCCGCCGCCAGCACGGCGATCAACTTATTGAGCTTATCCAAATCTGAGAGTATGTTGCCAATCAAGCGATCGTCCTCCATAATCGGACGGGCCGCCCCGCGCGGGACGGCCCGTTCAGTAGGCTGAATGTACCCCGTTTATTCGGCGAATACGCCGGATATAAGGTCTTTTCCGAACCATTTCATTGAAATCTCGGCGGCCGCTCCGTCCTCGACCATGGCCTTTATTGTGTCGAAGACCGCCGTCTCAAGCGCCACGTCGTCTTTACGGAAACCTATGCCGTACAGGTCGTCGCACAGTCCGCCCGTGCAGACGAGCGTATCGTCGCCCAACTGGCTCAGCTGGTATTGCGCGACTACTTCGTCTATGAGCACCGCGTCAACCATGCCGTTTTGCAGATTCATTATTGCGTACAGATAGTTTTCATCGCCGCGCAGTTCCGCGATAGACTCGAAAACCTCCTGATAGCCGTACTCCGGAAGCGTTATGACTTCCTCGGCGAAAGACGCGGTCTGTACGCCCACGTACTTGCCCGCCAAGTCGGCCGCCGTGAGTATGCCCGAATCCTTTTTGGTGAGTATGACTATGCGGTTATTCAGATACGCGTCTGTCATGCACATCGTTTCCTGACGGGCGGGGTTTATCGACATGCCGTTCCAGATGCAGTCTATAGCGCGAGTGTTGAGCATGACTTCTTTTGCCGCCCAATCGATCGGCTGCAGCTTAAGCTCGATTCCGAGCCGCGAGCACACTTCGCGCGCAAGGTCGATGTCGAAGCCGACGATTTCGCCGTTTTCGTCGTTGAAGCCCATAGGCGGAAAGCCGTCGTCCAAGCCCAGCACCATATAGCCGGTTTCCAGAACTTTGGCAAGCGAATCGTCTCCGTCCTCCGCGGCGGCAAACGGGCACAGCGCCAGAACCAGTATGAGAGACAGCATAATCAACTTTTTCATGATGAGATCCTCCCGACACTTTATTAAGCTAACGTGTTAGCATGGTAGCATAAGCGGCGCGGATTGTCAATGAATTTCTGTGTTAATTGTTGTGTTTGAAGTTTGAATGTTGTATAATAAACCCACCACAAACGAAGGAGTGACATGCATGATATTGAAACGTTCCACGCCCGGCCGCTTGGGCATATCCCCTAAGGCTATACTCGCGTTTCTGAACGCGCTTGACGAAAACGGATTGGGCGCGCACTCGTTTATGTTACTGCGCCACGGCATGGTCGCCAGCGAAGGTTGGTGGAAGCCGTATTCGCCCGATAAAACGCATATGCTGTTCTCGCTGAGCAAGTCGTTCACGTCCACCGCCGTGGGCTTCTGCGTGCAGGAAGGGCTGCTTTCAATAGACGACTTGGCGCTCAAATACTTCGACGGAGTTCTCGAGGGCGAACCCTGCGAAAACATGCGCCGCCTCAAAATCAGAAACCTGCTCACGATGGGAACGGGGCACGACAAAGAACCGAACGCCTTTGAAAATGAAAACTGGGCGGAAGGCTTCCTGAAATCGTACATAGCGAAAGAACCCGGCAGCATATTCGTCTACAACACGCCCGCCACATACATGCTGAGCTGCATCGTTCAGAAAGTCACGGGGCAAAAGGTCGTCGACTACCTCAAGCCGCGCCTGTTCGAGCCGCTCGGAATAGAGGGCATTAGCTGGGAGGAGTCGCCGCAGGGTATAAGCACGGGCGGATTCGGGCTTAACGTAAAAACCGAGGACATCGCGAAGTTCGCGACATTCCTGCTTAATAAAGGCAACATCGACGATAGACAGCTCATAAACCCCGAGTGGATAGAGTTAGCCACGTCAAAGCAAATCTCCAACGGCAATCCCGAGGAAAAGAGCGACTGGTCGCAGGGCTACGGCTTCCAGTTTTGGCGCTGCCAGCCCAAGAACGTATACAGGGGCGACGGCGCGTTCGGACAGTACTGCGTCGTAATGCCCGATCAGGACGCGTGTCTTGCCATGACGAGCGGCTCGAACAACATCGGCATGATACTGGGGCTTGCGTGGGAACACCTGCTGCCCGCATTCGGCGACGAATGCTCCGACGACGGCCTGGACGAGTTGAACGACAAAATAAAGTCGCTCTCGATTGCTCCGCCCGAGGGGCTCGCGGCGTCCGAAAACGCTAACGCGTTTGCCGGCAAGTACGAATTTGGCGATAACGGTCTGAACCTTAAGACGCTGACGTTCGATTTTAATGGCGGCATGAAGGTCACGCCGGAATTTGTTAAGCCCGCGAACCCGTGGGAACACGATACGACCGGCCTCAATGCCGATATGCCCGCCCTGTTCGGCGACTGGGCGCAGAGCGGAAGCGGCGAAAACACTGTTTGCTGCGCCTACGCATGGCAGCCCGATGGCAAACTCTGCCTGAAGATGGCGCAGGTTCTCACGCCGTTCATATGCACTCTCGTTATGGAGTTCGTGCCGAACGGAGTGAAGGTTGAGTATTCCCGAAACGTGGGTTTCGCAAACAGGCCGCTTAACCTGATAGGCATAAAGACTGCGTAACCATAGACGCATATAGAACGAACCGCGCCCGAAAGAGCGCGGTTCGTTCTGTCTGTTTTACGTTTATCAGCCCTTCACCTGCGTGCACACGGCGAGCATACCCCTGCCCACGTGCACCGACAGCGCGGGACACAGTTCGCGCGTCAAAACACTCGCTGTGGGGCATTCGTTTTGAATCGCCTCGCGCAGTTTTTCGCACTCGTCGGGCGAGCCGGCGTGCAACACCGTAACTTCGGCGGGTCGCGAGTTTATGAATCGGGCGCAGTCGCCCCGCGCGGTCGCCAGAATGCGCTTCGCGCCTATGCAAATGTGGCGCGGGTAATATTTCCCCTCCGCGTCGCACGCTATTATGGGCTTTATGTTCATTAAGTTCCCGAGATATTTCGCCGCCCCGCCGATCCTGCCGCCTATCGACAGATATTTGAGCGTAGGTATATAGAAGAAGCCGTCAGTCAGCGGGCGCAGTTCGTCCAGCTTTTCGAGCATCGATTCGAACGGATAGCCTTCCTTTATCAGCCTGAGCGCCGTGAGCGCCTGATAACCCAAGCCCATAGAGAGTATTTTCGTGTCGTATATGCGTATGTCGAATTCGTCTTTATACATCTCCGACACAGTCCTAACCATATTGAACGTGCCCGACAAAGCCGACGATATGAGCACGAACAAAACTTTCTTTATTCCCTTTTCGCGCAGTTTTACAAATATGTTCTCCAAATCTTCGGGGCTGGGAAGCGACGTTTTGGGCACGTCGCCATTTTCCATATGATTAAGCACTTCTTCGGTCGTGATGTCCAGACCGCTTCTCAGGCACTCGCCGCCGACTATTAAACGCAGCGGCAGCAAGAACAGGTTTTCATTTTCCCGAAACACGCTTTCGTCCAAATCGCACGCGCCGTCAGTAACCAAAGCGACGCTTTTATTTTCGTCAATCATGTTTAAGTCCCTCCATAGCGCGATTTATCGCGTTTATAACGCGCCCGTTCGCTTCGATTTTCAGCTGATGGGCGAGGTGCGCCGCCGCCCGCGCGTTTTTGAGCGTTCCCAGCGACATTGCGGCAATCTCGCGCAGACGCGCGTCGGGCGCGTGCAGATACTTTATGAGCGCCGAGAACCCGGAATCCGAATCCCGTATTCCGCCCAGCGCCTTTAGTATGCGCGCCTGCGTTCGCGCGTCCGCGTCGGGCAGTATTAAGCACATTTCATGGACGTCGCACGTCTGTATTGCGGCGTCCGCCCTGCGTTTCATTATAATAGCGTTCAATATGCCGCGCATATCAGCGCCTCCCGATCGGCTGTTGATTTAATGATACCCGAAAAGTTGAAAAACTGCTTAAAACGCGCTCAAAATTTTCTGAAATCACCGTTTTGCCACAAATTCGTTTATTTTGCTGTTTGGTTTGTAATGACGGCGGGCGTATGCTATAATCAAGCTATTATAGTAGCAACGGGGTGGTTTGAATGAGGGCGCTCATAATCGAGGACGAAAAGCGGCTCGCCGACGCTCTGGAGCGCATACTGGAGGATCAGTCGTTCCGCTGCGATAAAGTATACGACGGGCTTTCGGGCATAGAATACGCGCTGGCGGCGGATTACGACGTTATACTGCTCGACATAATGCTGCCCGACCGCGACGGCTTCGAGGTCGTGAAGCACCTGCGCGACGTGCGCATAAGCACGCCCGTGCTGATGCTCACCGCCAAGGACAGCATACCCGACAAGGTGATGGGTCTTAACGCGGGCGCTGACGACTATATGACTAAACCTTTCGCCGCCGAGGAGCTTATCGCCCGCGTAAAAGCGCTCACAAGGCGTTCGGGCGAGGTCGCGCCTAAATTTCTGACATACGAGGACATAATGCTCGACATTTCATCCGGCGATTTGCACTGCGGGTCTGCGAGCGTGCACTTAAGCCCCAAGGAGTTCGAGGTTTTGCGCACGCTTATTGTAAACCACAAAATCGCCGTGCGCAAAGAAACGCTCATTGAACGAGCGTGGGGCGCGGATTCGAACGCCGACGACAACAACGTCGAAGCCTATATATCGTTTCTGCGCCGCAAGCTCAGGTTCTTAAAGTCGAAGGTTCTGATACGCAATCTTCAAAAAATCGGGTACAGGCTCGCGGCGGAGGACTGATCGACATGTTAAAACGCCTGCGGCTCAAATTCATATTGACTAACACGCTGTATGTGGGCATCGTGCTTATAGGCGTATTCATAATGGTGTGCTTCATATACCGTTCCGAAAGGGTTGATAAGCTCTCGAACGCTCTGCGGCTGTCGCTGAGCGACGAGCGTTCCGAAACTTTCATAATCGGCGTGAACGAATACGTCGCGGGCGCGGAGTTCGCACCGCACTGCGTCGTAAATACCGACGAAAACGGAAACGTGCTTTCCGTGCGCGAATTGGGCGCGACGATGAACGCGGCGGCGCTTCAGTCCGCGCTCAAAACGGCGCTCGCTTCCGACGACGATTCGGGCGCGGCGGGGGCTGACGTGTATTTCGTGAAGCGCGCAAACAAAAACGGCGGCGTCAGCGTGGCGTTCGCGGACGACAGCTTCATAAACAAATCGACGAAAGAGCTTGGAAAGACGTTTTTCATGGTGTATATATGCGCGACGGCTTTCATAGTGGTCGTAAGCGTGCTCGTCGCGAAGATCGCGCTGTTTTCGATTGAAAACACGTGGGAATCGCAAAAAAGATTCATTGCCGACGCTTCTCACGCGCTCAAAACGCCGCTCACCGTAATACTCGCGAATATAGGAATACTTAGAAACGGCAAATTCGCGAGCGACTCCGAGGCTCAGCGCTGGCTTTCGAACACCGAGGAAGAGGCGAAAGACATGCATTCGCTTATAAACGAAATGCTGGTGCTCGCTCAGTCCGACTTGAACGTGAAGCGCGCTAATTTTTCGCAGGTGAACCTGTCGGAGCTTATAACGGGGCTGACGCTCCAGTTCGAAGCTCTGGCGTTCGACAAGGGCATAAAAATCGAGACGCGCGTGCAGGAAGGCGTCGAGCTGCGCGGACACGAAAAGGCGCTTTCTCAAATGGCTGCCGCGCTCATAGAAAACGCCATAAAATATGAGAAAGAGGGCGGACTTGTGCGCGTAAGGCTCGATAAGCAGGTTCGGAAAACCGTTTTCGGCGTGTACAATTCGTCAACGAGCATTCGCCCGGAGGAAGCCGAGCGCATATTCGAGCGCTTCTGCCGCGCGAAAACGTCGCAGGGGAGCGTGCGCGACGGGCACGGCTTGGGCTTGGCGATAGCGCGCAGCGTCGCCGACGCGCACGACGCCGTGCTCGACGTCGACAGCTCGCCCGCTTCCGGCACTGAGTTTCGCGTGACTTTTAAGCATATAATCTGACATTTCGGCCATTAAATTGTGTTAAGTCATGAAAACATATTGACAATCGAGGCTTTATTGTGTATAATACCCTTCGTCGGTCGGGCACGTTGTGCTCGGTTGACACGTTGGCGAATGGTGTAACGGTAACACTAACGACTCTGACTCGTTCATTCTAGGTTCGAATCCTAGTTCGCCAGCCACGTGCCTCCATGGTCAAGCGGTTAAGACGTCGCCCTCTCACGGCGAAAACTGGGGTTCGAGTCCCCATGGAGGTGTACACACTGCCCGCGCGCGCCGTCGCGCGGTGTTTTTTTGTCTATAATTCCTGTCTGCGCGCGTTCAGCAGCGTGCGCGACGCGTCGGCCCACGCGTAACCCGTCATATACGCCCCCGCGTACAGATGCTTATATTGGCTTTCGCCCGATAAATAGTTGAACATGTCGCACTTCACCGAATCGGTATTTAGTCTTGCGGTCGAGCCGACGGTTTCTAAAATGTTTTCTATGCCGTTCACGCTCAGCGTTTCGCGCAGGTTCTTAATCAGCCCGCGCGTCTTTTCGACCGCGTATTTCGCGTTTTTGACGTTCGGGTAGAGTACGCCCGATATGAGCGCCGCCGAAAGCCACTCGCCGCTTCTGTCCGTGAGCAGCGCCAGCAACTCGCGAGCCTTTTCGTTTGGAAACGCGACGGGCACGCCCGATATTAGCGCGCTGAACTCGCCGAACGTGCGCAGATAGACGCTTGAGCCGTCCGAATCGACGCACTCGATGGGCGAGATCATCGTGCGGTTCTTAGCTGTGGGCAGGCCGTCCTCGTAAAAGACATATCTGTTTCTGCCCGTATTCTTCGCGTGATACAGCGCTATGTCGGCCTTTTCGTATAATTCCGCGAAGCTCGCGCCGTCTCTTGGGCATAGCGCTACGCCTATGCTCACCGACACCTTCACCGCGCTTTCAAGCTCTCTGAACACGGACGACGTGAGTATTCTGAATTTCTCTTTTACGATCTCCATGTCCTGAAAGCCGCTCATGCACAGCGCGAACTCGTCGCCGCCTATTCTTCCGATAATATCGTCTCTAAACATGACCGAGCGCAGCGTGAGAGCCACGTCCCTTAACACTCTGTCGCCGAACGCGTGTCCGAACGCGTCGTTCACGCGCTTGAACCTGTCCACGTCGACCATCGCGAAAGCGTGCACTCGGTTCATGTCGATGCTCGATATACGCTCGCGCACCTGTTGCGTGAACGTCGCCCTGTTGAGCAAACTCGTCACCGAATCCTTTTGCGCCTGTTCGAGCAGCTTCAATTCGCTGCGCTTGCGGCTGTCTATGTCGTCGCAGTTTATCCACAGCCGCACGTCGGACGAGTACGGATCGCGAATAAGCTGGTAGTGCATGTTTATCCAATTCGTTTCCGAATCTTTGCCCGAAGTCATCGCGCAAAAATCGTGCTCGCCCTTGTTCACGCCGTGCGAAAACTCGCTCATAAGGCGCGCCTGCGACAGAAACTCAATATAGTCTTTTCGCTGCGACGCGGTTATCGTGCGCTCCGCCAACCCGCGTATACACTCCGCGTATGACATGCCCTCCTCGGGCTTGAAGCCGTTCACAAACACGCCCTCCATGCGTTCGAGCGTGTTTCGGGACAGGTTCACGTCCAGCGCGAACGAATTTATGCCCGCGTCGGCGCGCGTCATATCGCGCAGTCGCAAAAACGCTATCTCGCGGACGTAATCGTCGTTTATGTTTTCGCAGGAAATCACGGCGTAGACGGGTCTGTCCAAGTCGAATATTGTCGTGTATATGCAGTTATACCATTCCCATTTTTCGCCGTTGTTGAGCGCCTTCAGCTTGAAGCTGCCCATCGGCGAGCCTTCCCGCATGACGCGTTTATACACCCTCAGCGTTTCGACGCTCTCGGGAGCCACGAAACGCGAATTGATGAACCTCTCCATTGTGTACGGGGGACTTATGCGTTCGAAAAATTCAAAGGGCGCGCGCCCTATGGTTTCGATTTCGTCGGCCTTGAAGTGATATTTGATGACGCTCTTGTTCGAGTGTTCCGCGAGTATGCGTATAAGCTGTTCGCTTTCTTCCAGCTCGGAAATTTCGAGCACGCGTTTCTTTTGCTCAGCGATAGGCGAAAACGTTAATACCGCGATTTTCGGCGCGCCCGTTTCCGATTTTACGACCGTCGATTTCACCAGAAACCGCTCGTTGTCAATCGCTCCTAAAGACACGCCGCGGCTGTCGCACTCGCCGCGCAGCGCCTTTTCGTAGAGCAGATTAAAATCCGCCTCGCTCGTCTTCGCGATAAACCCCGCCGAAATCGCCGCCTTCGGCGCGTTTTTGATTATCGACGGTAAGCCCAGCAGCGCCGCTCTTTCTTCGGGAATATGTATTTCACCGCTCTCCAAATCGACCCTGCACACAATGTCGCTCGCGTTAAGCGAAACCGCCCGGAAGGCCTCCCGGCAAATACGTAATTCCTCTTCGATTTCCTCGTAGCGCCCGGCGACTGTCACGCCGGTATAACGGTTGTTCATTAAGCGCGCTCCATTCGGATACGGGAATATATGAAGTTATTATAACACGTATTCCGTTCCGCTACAATGTATTTGATTATACGCTATGTATAAATCAATAGATATATTGTATGATGAATGGGTTTGCTTTATTATTATCATTGCAGGATAATGCGTAAAATATGGAAAAACAAATAGCTTCAATTGTTTTACGCAAGTCGGAATGTTTACGTGTTGATTTCCGCGACTTAGCAAAAAAGCGCCATTACAGCGCTTTTTCGCATGTCGACATTATTTCGAGAGCGCGTTCCCTACCGAAGAAACCCTCGCCCGCGCCCGCGCGGGGATAGAGCCTGTTAAGGTCGGCTTTCTCCTTCGCCGTCAGCTTTTTAATATCGTCTATATCCCTGCGCCTCTCGACCGCTATGAATTTATGGTCGCCGTCGCTCCTCACAAATACGCCTATCAGCCTGACGGCGATTTCCTCGCCCAAGCCGCAGCGCCTGTCCGTCATCACGATAACGTCCCAATGCGGGCATGGGGGAGTGCCCGACTCCTTTATCCAGCCGTAAGGCTGTAAAAAACGCCGCCGCGACGCGAGGCTCTGCCTGTCGGTTTCGCGGAAAGAGCGCGTCTCGGGCACGTAGCGCATTCTGTTTTCATACTCGCGCGTCTGCTCTATGACCGCCGTAAACTCGTATTCGCTCATTATTTCGCACCGCTCGCACGGGAAGTATAGTCGCCGCGTGTTATGGCGTACAGCGCGCTATCCTGAAATCCGGCGTTGCAGTGATAGTATTCCTTCGCGAGCCCTTCTCTTATGAAGCCCGCCTTCAACAAAACCCTGCCCGACGCTGGATTGTTCACTGAATGCGAAGCCTCGATGCGGTTTATGCCGACCTCCTTGAACATATAGTCAAGAACGGCCTTCGCCGCTTCCGTGACGTATCCGCGCGACCAATGCGCCCTTGCCAGCGCGTAGCCCATCACTGCCTTTTGGTCGTTTTCGTCAACGCCTACCACGCATATAAAGCCTATCAGCCTGCCGTCAAACTCAATGCCCCACTGATATGTCTTGTCGTTTTCGTAGTCGAATACCGCCTTTATATAGCCGCGGCTGTACTCCGCGCTCGCGTGTGGCGACCAGCGCTCATATTTGCACACCTCAGGGTCGCTCATCCATACGAACACGTCTTTAGCGTCGTCGGGCGTGATGCGGCGAAGCAGCAGTCTTTCGGTTTTTATGCACTGGGTTCCTTTGTTTATCATGCGGTTCACTCCCAATATTTTCAAGGCTTTTCGTTCATTATATAGCGCTCGTCCGCCCGCGTCAATTCGGTTGTTGAAGTTTTGTTTATATGCCTTGCAATCCATGCGCGCTGTGTGCCATAATATGCAGTAGCTTTTAGCGGAGGATAAATCGATGCGGCGGTTCGCTTTACTCATAGTCTTTGCGGCGTGTCTGTTCATATGCGGGTCGGCTTTCGCCGAAGCGCCTGTCTATATAACTCTCAACGCCGATAAGCTGTCGCTTGAACCGTCCGAGAGCTTTTCGCTGACGGCTGCCGTCTACCCCGAAACCGCGCCGCAGGACGTCGTCTGGACGAGCACGAACAAAAACGCCGTGTCAGTCGACAAGCTCGGAAATATATACGCAAAAAACGAGGGCACGTCGTATGTGCGCGCCTATTCCGCCCATAACGGCGAAATATCGGCGCGAGTTATTGTGAAGGTCGAGTATAAGCCTTCGCCGGACGGCATTCGCGCGTCCGAAACCGCCCTTGAACTGAACATATCCGAGGAATACGCGATCACTCACGCGATTTATCCAAGCGGTTCTTCAAAAATTGTCGCTTTCTCGTCGTCCGATAAATCCGTCGCCACCGTAGATGCTGTCGGAAACATAAGAGCGGTCGGCTACGGCGAATGCGAAGTGCGCGTTTCGAGCGTCAAAAAACCGTCCGTATACGCGAGCGTGCGCGTGCGGGTGCTAGACGACAGAGTGCCCGACCGAATCGTCGCGTACCCGTCGCCCCTGCTGCTTGAACCCACGCTCTCGCAAAAACTTGAGGTGCTGACGCTGCCTCAGCACAAGCCGGTCGAATTGCTGTTCGAAAGCACCGATTCGTCTGTGGCGGCAGTTTCGGGCGACGGCACCGTGACCGCCAAGCGCGAGGGCAAATGCTCAATAATCGTTTACACGTCGTTTTCGCGCCATAAATACGCCATAGTGCCCGTAACAGTCAAATACCGCGCGACGATTCGCGCCATACGCGCGGTTCAAACCGAATACGCGCTCAATAAAGGCGACGTCGTACCCTTCGCGTTCGAGCTTTCGCCCGCGAACGCCAGCCGCGCGCTCGTGTTTGCGAGCGACGATAAGGACATCGCGTATGTAGACGAAAACCTAAACATAGTCGCAGCCCGGTACGGTTCGACAGTCATACGCGTATCGTCGTACAGAAACGCGGGCGTGTCCGCGAGCGTCTCAGTCACCGTATCCGACGACCGCTTTCCGCTTTCGATGACGCCGTCGGACGGCGATTTGAAGCTCGTAATGCGCCCGTCCGACAGCCTGAACGCGACGTTCGGGTTCGCCCCGGCGACTGCCGATACGTCGTATACATGGTACACGAGCGACAGAAACATCGTTTCGGTCGATTCGGGTTATCCCGTGTGCGTAAGCCGTGGTGTGGCGGAAGTCGCCGCCGTAAGCGACTACAACCCCGATTTATTCGTAAAATATCAGATAACCGTAGAACCCGATTCGTACACTCTCGTCATGCCCGAACGCCGCACGAACGTCGACGGAATCGACGAAAACATGCGCAAAATCGAGAATGTGCGCGCGTCCGCTAAAACAGTACTTTCTTCGATGCGCGATTCGGGCGAGATTACGTCCTCCGAATATGAAAGGCGCGTTCAAATCGTCGACGCGGCGTTCGACATGTACGCGTTTCCGTGGACTGTCAAGACGCTGCAGCGCTACTGGAAGGCCGAAAACTCCGAAAACGGCGCGAAGAATTTCAAACCCGGCATAATATACTACGGGCTTCCGTACACGTCGGGCATAAACTCGCGCCGCAACTACGACGTGGCGCGGGCGCTCGAATCGAAGAGATACCTGCCCGTGGACGGTCAGAAATTCTACCTGTTGAATCAGGACGATAAGGAATATAAGAATACGTATGTCGGAAACGACTGCTCGTCATTCGTGGCTCTTTCGCTGTTCGGGCGCACGAAATACTACGGCGAAATCGACAAAACCGAAACGCTGTATTACGATTCGCGCTTGGCGGCGTTCGACGACCCGAACGAGCTGCGTGCGGGCGACATACTCGTCTGCCACGGCGAGCACGTTTTCATGTTTCTGTATTGGGCTGACGAGCGCCGCACGCAGGCGGTGTGCATAGAGCAGGGCGGCTCGGAAGCGGGCATAAACACTGTGTCTACGTCGATTTACGTGATTTCCGACTTTATCGACGACCACTACCGCCTGCGCCGCCTGCGCGAATTTGGCTGATAGAACTGCATTGGGAGAATGTTGTATGCTTGACGTGTGTCTGTTGGGTTCAGGCGGCATGATGCCGCTTCCGGGCAGATTTCTGACCTCGCTGTATGTGCGCAACGAGGGCAAATGCCTGCTTATAGATTGCGGCGAGGGCACTCAAACCGCCATGCGCGCGGCGAACGCGCGCTTCAAATGCGTGTCTGACGTGCTGCTCACGCATATGCACGCCGACCACGTGAGCGGACTTCCGGGGCTGCTGCTCACGCTTGGCAACGACGGCAGGAGCGAGCCTTTGAGGCTTTACGGTCCGGCGGGGCTCACGCGGCTCGTGTCGGCGCTCAGAACGATTGTGCCCGAATTGCCATACGCGCTCGACATGCGCGAGCTTCCGTCCGACGGCGGGCGCATATGCGCGTGCGGGCTTGAAATCGACGCGTTCGCCGTGTCGCACGGTATGCCGTGCTTCGGCTACAGGCTTGAGCTCAAGCGCGGCGGGAAATTCGACCCTGAGAAAGCCCGCGCCAAAGACATTCCTGTGAAATACTGGGGCAGGCTGCAAACGGGGGAGAGCGTCGGCGGATTTTCGCCGCGCGACGTGTTGGGCGATAGCCGAAGAGGACTTTCGATTGTCTACTCGACCGACACGCGCCCCGTAAACATAATTTCTGCAATGGGCGAAAACGCCGACTTGATGGTGTTGGAGGGCATGTTCGGCGATCCGAACAAAAACGAGCGCGCCGAGATAACAAAGCACATGACAATGCGCGAAGCGGCGGCGCTTGCGCAAAGCGCCGGCTGCAAGCGCTTGTGGCTCACGCATTTCAGCCCCGCCACGCCGCACCCTGAGGAATACGCAGACGACATAAAAACGATATTTCCCGAAACCCGCATGGGCGAGGACGGCATGTGGGAGACGCTTCGGTTCACAGACGATTAGGCGCAATATCGCGCATGAGGGAGGGCACTCATTATGGCGACCGCGAGAGACGCAAACATGATACCCGTGATCCGCCGTCTCGTTACGAGCGAGCACGGCGAAAACTACTGGTTCGACGCTCAGGCGCGCTATGTCATGGAATCATTGGGCGAGTACGCGCGGGGTTCGGACATAATGACGGACGAAATCAAATCAGGCAAGCGAAAAACCGCCGACTTGGGGTTCTGGCTGTTCGCTGCCATTACGGGCGACTGTATCGTTCAGCACTATAAATTCGGCTTCATGGGCGACGGCGTGAACGCGTACCGTCAGGCGCAGGCCGACCGCGGGTTCTTCGAGGGCGTGTTCGGAAAATGCGGTTATAGGGCGGACTACGTTTTTTACGCCGAAATGGCGAACAATGCGGACGAATACATACGAAAACTGAAAGAATATGTTGACAGGGGCGTTCCCGTCATATCGCTCGGAGCGGGAGATGCTCCCCAGTGTATGTACGTCGGCTATGAGGACGGCGGCAGAACGCTTGTCTACATAACAGGCGATAGCGCCGAACCGCTCAGGATCGCTTGCGATACAGCGGTTATGGGCGACAAATCAGACAAAGGCGGCTGGATATTCGTCTCGGAAAAGATCGAGAATATTCCCGCAGATCGGATATACTTATCCGCCGTCCGCGATCTGGAAAAATTGTTTCGCGAGCAAACCGACGACTACGCTTTCGGAGCGGAGGCTTTCAGGCGTTGGGCTGACGACGTTGAAGGCGGCGTGTTCGACCGCATATCGCCCGAAGAATTTGAGGCGTGGGGAATGTATCAGAATTTCGTCTGCGTGCTCGCCACTAACGGAAGCTGCGCAAACAATTTTCTGAAGCGCGCAATGGCGCATCTGCCTGAATTGACGTTCCTAAACGAGCTGGATTCGCTTTACGCGAAGATGGGCGAGATGTGGGGCGAGCTGGAAACCATCGGAGGCGGGTTCAACATAACGCTCGAAACCCTCAAAAATGCTGAAAAGCGTTCGAAAATCGCTGAAAAACTGCGCGAGTTCGCGTTGCTCGAAGAGCAAATATACGAAGTTTTGAACAAAAACACAATCGCCTAATCGCGTTCGCCGTCAAAGAGCCTTTGCATAAACGCCGCTTCGTCGGCGTTTTTCTGACGCAGACATTCGGCGAGCGACTGCCTTATAAGCCGCTCCCGCCTGTCGCCTTCCGATTTCAATATATCAACATAAACGCGTCTGAGCCTTTCGGGCACGCCGTACAAGCGCGGCGTCAGATACGCAAGCCCGCGATCTTCCGCCAGTATAAATTCGGCTTCGAGCGCCGCCTTCGCGTTTTCAGTAAACAAACCCCGCGCGGGCGCGTCTGAAACGAGCAGCGCGCTTCCTCTGTCTATTTTTACAAACGCGTCGCCGAGCGCCCGCTTTGCCGTTTGGATCAGTTCTTCAAGCTCTGTCATGCGGAAACACGTATTTGAGCGAGTCGATCAGGTCGAGGGGCGACATGCAGTATTCCGAAATCGTCTCCTTCGCCTTTTCGCCCGCGCGCCCGTGTATATCGCTCGCGAGCCAAGCCGCCGCGTCGACACTCACGCCCTGCGCGAGCAGAGCGCCCATTATGCCCGTGAGCGCGTCGCCCGAGCCGCCCTTCGCCATGCCGACGCAGCCCGTAGCCGAAACATATATGCCGTCTGAGCATATCACGCTCGCCGCGCCCTTTAAAAGCGCGCGGCAGCCGAGCGAACGCAGCTTTTTGGCGCATTCGACGGGATTCTTTATTTCCTCTCCAAGCAGTCGCGCCGCCTCGCCCGCGTGGGGCGTTATGATATGGTATTTACAGAGCATCGACTTAAGATGATCATTTTTCGATATAATGTTGAGCGCGTCCGCGTCCAGCACCGTCGGAAGCCCCGCGTTGAGCACGCATTCGATAATGCCCGCGTCCGCGCGGGTAGACAGCCCCGGTCCCGCCGCTATAGCGGTTTTGCCTGCCAACGCCCTTAAAAGCGCGTCTCTCGCGGCCACGCCCGCCGCGCCGTTTTCTTCGGGAAGCGGAACGCACATGGCGCACGGCGCGAGCGTCTGTAATATGGGCGTTATGGATTCGGGACACGCGACCGTCACCAGCCCCGCGCCCGACATAAGCGCCGCTTTCGCGGCGATAGCCGCTGCGCCCGCCATGCCAACAGAACCGGCGAGTATTAGCAGATGCCCGAAGCGCCGTTTGTCGGCGGTTCTTGAAAAGCGCGGAAGCGCCTCCGCCGCGTCGCCGCTTTCGATGAGTTTTATTGTACACGAATTGAAATACGCGTCGGGTATGCCTATATCGCACGCTTCCGTTTCGCCGCACACGTCCATGCCCCGACCTATCAGCGCGCCGAGCTTCAGCGCCTGCATACACAGTGTCGCGTCGGCGTTTACGCACAGATTCGCTATTTCGCCGCTGTCGCAGTCAAGCCCCGTCGGCAGGTCGCAGCTCACGACCTTCGAACCGAGCGATTTGTCAAAATTTATCCGTTCGACCACGCGCGCGTAATCGCCCGTCAGTTCGCGCTTAGCGCCCGTGCCCAGCATACAGTCGACCCACATATCGGGTCGGGGCAGATCGTCTATGTCGGCGACGTTCGCGAACGCGAACGCTTCCGAAAGCGCCAAGTCGCGGTTTATAACGGCTTCTATCGTTTTAGCGGCGCTCACTGGCAACAGTATCGCGCGTCCGCCGTAGCGCGAAAAAATGCGGGCGCAAGCGTAGCCGTCGCCGCCGTTGCCTCCGCTTCCGCAAGCGAACACGCATGTTCTGCCCTCGCCCGAAAGATGAGAGAGTATGAACGCGCACAGCTTTTCGGCCGCTCTTTCCATCAGCTCCAGCGCCGAAACGCCCGTGTTCTTAATGTATTCGGCTTCCGCTAAGCGCATCTCGCCCGACGCGACAATATGCTTCAAGCTGTTCTCCTCCCGCGCCTGACGCGCTTATACGTAACCCGACGCTGATCGCACGCTCACGTCGCCCGCCATTACACTGATTTCTCCGCTCTGATTGCGTATTATAAGTTCGCCGCTCTCCGAAAACGCGACCGCTTTGCCCTCGATTGCTTCGCCGTTATTAAATACGCGAACCGACCTGCCGAGCGTCGCCGACAGCGGCTTTATTTCATTCAATATTGCGGGCAGCCCGTTTGCAAGCCATTCGCCGTATAAAACGTCAAATTCGGCTAAAAACGCGTCCAGCAGCGTTTCCGCGGATATTCTCGCTCCCGTTTCGCGCTCGACGGACGACGCGTTCGGCAATTCGTCGGGGAATCCGCTGTCCGCGAGGTTCACTCCCAAGCCTGCTATCGCCCATGCGGTAAAATCTCCGTCCGCGCGCATTTCGCACATTATGCCCGCCAGCTTTTTGCCGTTCAGCACTATGTCGTTCGGCCATTTCACGCGAATATCCGCGCCCGTCAGCTTCATGAGCGCCCTCGTCAGCGCCAGCGCCGACACGAACACCAGCCCGTGAGCGTGCTCGGCTTTCATGTCGGTCGGGCGCGTGAGTACTGTAAACCACGCGCCCGCGCCCGGTCGCGACAGCCACTCGCGGTTCATGCGCCCGCGCCCGCGCGTTTGCTCTCTCGCGAGCGCGACGCAACCGTGAGCCGCGCCGTCCTCCGCGAGCAGTTTCATGCGCGCGTTCGTCGAATCGGTTTTTTCGTATATATATACAACATGACCGCGCATGATGCGCTGCGCGTTCATTTTGTGCGTGTCTCCGCCGCCTGATACGCGCTTATGGCGTGCATGGCGCTTTGCATCTGTCCGTAAAGCGCCCTGTAAACGTCGGTGTGGCGCTTATAAGCGTCGGCGTCGTCGGCATTCGGCGTGCGCTCGTCGATTGTTTTAACTGTTCGAGCCGCGTCCTCATACGATTCATAAACCTTAACGCCCACGCCCGCAGCCATCGCCGCGCCCAAGGATGTGGCTTCTCTCGGGTTTGCGTGCGTGCGCGTTTTAACGTTGAAAACGTCCGAGAACATCTGCCGCCAGACCAAGCTGTTCACGCCCCCGCCCGACAGTATCAGTTCTTTTACGGGCACGCCGTTTTCGCGCAGCACCCAACCGCAGTTGTTGAGCGCCTGCGCCACGCCCTCGTACACGGCGCGAACCATGTCTTGCTTTGTGTGCGTGAGCGTCAGCCCGACCAGCATACCACGCGCGTTAGCGTCCCACCACGGGCAGCGCTCGCCCATCAGCGTGGGCATGAAGAACAGCCCGTTGGCGCCCGCAGGTGACGAGAGCGCCATATTCTCCGCGCGCGTAAAATCGATGCTTCCGTCGGGCAGAGTTATGCCTAAAACCGCCGTCATCATATAGTCGAAAGCCGTCGCCGCGCATTGCACCGTGCCGCACACGTTCGTGTATTCGGGGTTCATGTCGGCGTAGTTGAACGCCCGCATTTGCGGGTCTATGACGGGCTTCAGGCTCAGCGCGTCGACCCATGCGCTTGAGCCTATCGTCAGATACGCGCCGTTTTCGTCGTACACGCCCGAACCGTGCGTGGCGCAAGGCCCGTCGCCTGCGCCGATTGACACGCATACGCCCTCGGTAAGCCCCGTCGCGATTGCGGCTGAGCGCGTGAGCCGTCCCGAAACGTCGCTCGACGGAAAAAGTTCAGGCAGCTTCGATTTGTCTACGCCCGCCGCACTCACGACATCGTCGTCCCATTTTAACGTGTTGCAGTTAAGAGCGCCAAACAGCGCCGCGTCGGAAAAATCGCTGCGCCCGTTTATACCCGTCAGATACGCGTATATAACGTCCTTCGTGTTCACGAACCAGCGCGCTTTTGCGTATATATCCGGCATATTCTCGCGCAGCCACATCATTTTCGGAAGCCCGTAGTGCACGTCGGGGCGGTTGCCGGTTATCGCGTAAAAAGCCTGCGCGCCCATAGCGTCGCTAATGCGCGCGACCTGCTTCTGCGCGCGCGTATCCAAGTGTATTATGTTCGGGTGCAGCGCTTCGCCGCGTCCGTCAATGGGAATGCAGCCGTTCATTGTGCCCGAAAGGCCTATCGCGCACACGCTTTTGAGCGATGTTTGCTCGCCGACTGAGCGAATCGCTGTCACCGCCGCCGATATGAAGTCTTCCGCGCTCTGCTCAGCCCAGCCCTCGCGCGGATAGTTTACCGCGTATTCCGCGACGCGCGCGCATATAAGCGCGCCGTCGGGCGCGAACAGCGAGCACTTCAAACCCGAAGTGCCCGCGTCCAGCGTCAATATCGTTACATCGTTTTTCACGGCTTTACAACGTGCGGGCACTCCAGTTTGCCCACTCTGTAATCGGGCTTCGCCCAGTAGACCGCGTTCTTTATGACGCGCTGCACGTCCGGCACGAAGAACGTCGGGTTCGTCTCGTGACCCGGCTGGAAGTAGAATATCTTGCCGTTGCCGCGTCTGTATGTAAGCCCGCTCCTGAACACCTCGCCGCCCTCGTAGCCGCCTATGAACACCGTTTCCATAGGCTCAGGCACGCAGAACGGCTCTCCGTATGTCTCCTCGTGGTCGAGCATTATAAAGCGCCCCAGACCGTTTGCGATCGGGTGCGCCGGATTCACGACCCATACGCGCTCGTAGTCGCCGTCCTCGCGCCAAGTCAGGAAGCACGACGTGCCCATCAGCATTCTGAACGGCTTCGAGCAATGCGCGGAGTGCAGGAATATCGCGCCCATACCCTTCAAAACTGCCTGCTGAACGCGCTCGGCGACAAAATCGGGCACTTTTTCGTGCGCCATATGACCCCACCATATTATGACGTCCGTTTCGTCCAATACCTGCTCCGTAAGCCCGCACTCGTCGTCTAGCAGAGTTACGGTTTTCACGTCTATATCGTCCGACTGCAAAAAGCTCTTGAGCGCCATATGAATGCCTTCGGGGTATATTTTTCTGACCCGCTCGTCCGTGCGCTCGTGTTCAAACTCGTTGAATATTGTGACGCGTATCATCTAAACATCTCCTTGTGATTATTCATCGACGCAATTATATCATCAATCGCGCGCGTCGGCAAGCCATAATCGGAGGGGCGTCAGGGCAATCGCTTACGGAAACTCTGCGGAGTTTCCGTAAGCGATTGCGAGGGGAACGGGGACGGCGCCTGAAATTTTTGCGAAAATTTCCGGGCGGCGCCGGGACACGGGTTGTTTTCCTACGTAAACTTCGGAAAACCGCCCGCCCCGGCGTACATGTCGCCGGTACGATTGAAGTCGAAGGGGGCGCGCCCCCTTCGAGCATCCCCGGGGTTTTTCGTAAGCGATTGCCCTGGGAGGGGCGTTGCATACCTAAAACGAAAACCCCCGGAATCATGTTCCGGAGGTTTTCGTTTTGATGCTTCATTATTTCGCGCTCGCCAGCATTTTCGCCTGTTCTTTATCGTCGATATGCAGCGCGAACACGTTATCTTTGGCGGGCTCTACCATGCCCAGCATCTCGCTCGCGCGTCTGCTCACCGTGTCGCTGCGCGTTTCAAGTTCGTACTCGCTCGCCAAGTTTTCGACGCGCGACGAAAGTATTTCGTTTTCCGCTTTGAGGGAGCGTATATTCGAGCTTGCGGCGTATATTTCGACCAGACTCAAAACCTGCGCGAACAGCCCGAACACGACGAGCGTAAGCGTCAAAAGCGCCAGCGCGTAACTGAGCCGCGCTCTGCGCAACAGCTGTTTTCTGCGGGCTTTTGAAGCGACGCGCTGCGCGGAGACATCAAAAGAGAATATCTCCGAGTGTCTGAGGCGCTCGCTCCGCGCGCGCCCGCACGCCGCATACATATGTATCAACTCGCTTTTGTGTAATTATGACTATACTTCATAAGCAATTATAGTTGATACATGTTACGTTTTTGTTTCAAATAACAGACCGTAGCCTGAAGTTTCAGTGTAACCTGAAGTAAAAAACAGACTTTGGTTTTTATATTTTCGTTATATAAGCGCCAAAGCCTGTTTTGTTCGGGCTTATGTCAGACAATTAGGCTTTCGCCCGTCATTTCCGCGGGTTTCTCCAAGCCCATCATGTCGAGCAGCGTCGGGCACAGATCGCACAGTTTGCCGTCCGGGCGCAGGTTTTTCTTGGCGTCCGACGGGTCTACGATTATCACCGGCACGGGGTTCAGCGTATGTGCGGTGAACGCTCCGCCGTGTTCGGGGTCGATCATCATGTCGGCGTTTCCGTGGTCGGCAGTAATTATGCACTTGCCGCCGCGCGAAATCAGCGCGTCCGTTATCTTTCCGACGCACTCGTCGACTGTTTTGACGGCCTTTTTCGTAGCGTCCATGAAGCCCGTGTGACCCACCATGTCGCAGTTTGCGAAATTGAGAATTATTACGTCGTATTTGTCTTCAAGTATCAACGGCAACACGCGCTCTGTCACTTCATACGCGCTCATTTCGGGTTTCAAATCGAACGTGGCTACGTCGGGCGACGGCACGAGTATGCGGTCTTCGCCCTCGAACGTCTTTTCCTCGCCGCCGTTGAAGAAGAAAGTCACGTGCGCGTATTTCTGCGTCTCGGCTATGCGCAGTTGCGTCTTATGGAGCTTCGACAGGTATTCGCCCATCGTCATATGCAATTCATCGGGCGGATACGCGATTTTCACGTTGGGCATTGTCGCGTCGTATTGCGTCATGCACACGTAGTTAATCGGGAAGAACCCGTTTTTGCGCTCGAAGCCCTTGAAATCGGGGTCTGTGAACGCGCGCGTTATCTGGCGGGCGCGGTCGGGGCGGAAGTTGAAGAACACGACCGAATCGCCTGACTCTATCATGCCGCCTTCGTCCACGACCGTCGGCACGACGAATTCGTCGGTTACTCCGTCGGCGTATGACTTTTCAATCGCCGCGACCGGGTCTTCAAAGCGTATGCCCTCGCCGTACACCATTGCCGCGTAAGCCTTTTCGACCCTGTCCCACGCGAAATCGCGATCCATAGCGTAATAGCGCCCCATGACGGTCGCGACCTTGCCTACGCCTATGTGCTTCATTTCGCCGACGAGCTTGCTCACGTATTCGGCGCCCGACGACGGAGGCACGTCGCGCCCGTCGAGCAGCGCGTGCACGTATACGCGCTTAACGCCGTTGCGCTTCGCCATTTCAAGCAGCCCGTAAATGTGCTTTTCGTGAGAGTGCACGCCGCCGTCCGACACCAGCCCTATCAGGTGCAGCGCCCTGTCCGAGCCATTCAGGGGCTTCATCGCGCCGAGCAGCGCTTCGTTTTCAAAGAACGCGCCGTCGCGTATGTCTTTCGAGATTTTGACGAGCATCTGATACACCACGCGCCCCGCGCCGATGTTCGTGTGCCCGACCTCGCTGTTGCCCATCTGACCGTCGGGCAGACCCACGTCCTCGCCCGACGCGCCTATCTGCGTATATGAATACGCGCTTTTCAGGCGGTCGATATTGGGCGTGCCCTGCGCGACTATCGCGTTAGTGGACGGGTCGTTTTTGCCTATGCCGAAGCCGTCCATTATAAACAGTGCGGAGGTCGCCATCAATAGTTCACCACCTGCGCGAAGTCGGCGGCTTTGAGCGACGCGCCGCCTATGAGACCGCCGTCGATTTCAGGCTGAGCCATAAGCCCCTTGACGTTCGAGCCTTTCATCGATCCGCCGTACTGTATGCGCACCTTTTCCGCCGTTTCGCAGCCGTACTCGCCGGCGATTGCCTTGCGGATAACGCCTATAGTCTCGTTTGCCTGTTCGTCGGTCGCGGTAAGCCCCGTGCCAATCGCCCATACGGGTTCGTAGGCTACGACGCAGGCTTCGACCTGTTCCTTTGTAAGCCCCGTGAACGCCATCAGCGTCTGATAGGCGACTATGTGGTTCGTGTAGCCCGCTTCGCGCTCTTCCTTGTTTTCACCCACGCATACTATTGCCGTAAGCCCCGCGTTCACGGCGGCTTTCACGCGGTTGTTGACGCTCTTGTCCGTCTCTCCGAAATACTGGCGGCGCTCCGAGTGCCCGATTATGACGTATTCGCAGCCGACAGCTTTCAGCATATCCGCCGACAGCTCGCCCGTGTACGCGCCTTTTTCGGCGAAGTGCACGTTCTGAGCGCCGAGCTTAACGTTCGTGCCCGCGATCACCTGAGCGACCGCCGGCAGGCACACGGCGGGCGGACACACGACTACGTCGCATTTCGCGTCCTTCACCAAACCGACAAGCTCCGAAACGAGCGCTTTCGCCTCGTCGGGCGTTTTGTTCATCTTCCAGTTTCCGGCGATTATGGGTTTACGCATTTTTGCTTCCTCCGTTCAAATATGAAGCCGCCGTATGGGCGGCTTTGCATAAGCTGTTTGACTTTTATTTGTCCTGAAGGCACGCGACGCCGGGCAGGACTTTTCCCTCGAGAAATTCGAGCGACGCGCCGCCGCCTGTCGATATGTGGCTCATCTTGTCCGCCAAGCCCATCTGAGTGACCGCCGCCGCGGAATCGCCGCCGCCTATGATCGTTATCGCGTCGGACTCCGCCATCGCAGTTGCGACCGCGAGCGTGCCCACCGCGAAGTTCGGCAGTTCGAACACGCCCATCGGGCCGTTCCACACGACCGTCTTAGCCTGTTTTACGGCTTCCGAGAACAGTTTTACGCTCTTGGGGCCTATGTCCATGCCCTCGTAATCGGCGGGAATGCCCTCGTCCGCGTCAACTGTGATTATGTCGCAATCGTTTGTGAAATCGTTTCCGCATACGTTGTCTACCGGCAACAGCAGCTTAACGCCCTTGTCCTTCGCCTTTTGCATAAGCTCTTTCGCCAAGTCGATGCGCTCGGCGTCCAAAAGCGACTTGCCGATTTCTTTGCCCATGGCCTTCTGGAAGGTGTACGCCATGCCGCCGCCTATTATAAGCGTGTCGACCTTGTCTATCAGGTTGGTTATAACACCGATCTTGTCTTTGACTTTCGCGCCGCCGAGTATGGCGACGAACGGGCGCTTCGGGTCTTCGACCGCGCCGCCCAGGAAGTCGAGTTCCTTGCCGATCAGGAAGCCTGCGACCGCGGGCAGATACTGAGCCACGCCGGCAGTTGACGCGTGAGCGCGGTGAACCGTTCCGAACGCGTCGGACACATATATTTCAGCCAAGTCCGCCAGAGCCTTCGCGAACGCGGGGTCGTTCTTTTCTTCCTCGGCGTGAAAGCGCACGTTTTCAAGCAGCACGGCGCTTCCGCACTTCACTTCGGACGCGAGCTTTTTGGCGTCCTCTCCGATGACGTCCTTGGCGAGCTTCACTTCGAAGCCCAGCTTTTCGGACAGCGCCTCGGCGACGGGCTTGAGCGAGTATTTCATGTTGAATTCGCCCTTGGGACGACCCAGATGCGAGCACAGTATGACCGCCGCGCCGTTTTCGAGCAGATACTTGATCGTGGGCAGCGCCGCGACAATGCGCGTGTCGTCGGTGATCTTCATGTCGGAATCGAGCGGCACGTTGAAGTCGCACCGAACCAATACCTTCTTGCCGTTTACGCAGATGTCCTGTACGGTTTTCTTATTCATAATAATACATCTCCTTTTTCACTCGCTTGTTATCATACCACAAAACCACATTTTGTAAAAGAAAAAATCTGTTACGGGTTTTGAATCATTTTATGTCGAGCCGCGTGAACGACAGCGCGTATGCCGCCATCGACTGATACGATTCCTTAAGGCCTCCGTCGAGCCAGCGCCTTATCATGCCCACGCAGCCCGACGCCTGATACTCGAAGCAGTAGTCGAACTGCTCGCGGCTCATGCCGTCGGGTCGCTTTTCCCACTCGGACAGGCTGCTTGCGTATTGAAAATACAGAAGGCGGTGTATGAAATCGTCGTCGCGCAGCGACAGTATGACTTTGCACGCGTCTCTGTTTTCGTATATCGCCCTGAATATCTCCGGCAGTGTTTCGCGCGCGTTGCGCGACTGTTCGAGGTTCGTAAGGTACGACTTGATAATTTCGAACAGCTCGTTTTTTATCTGCTCGAGCAGCGCGTATGTGTCGTCGAAATTCGCGTAGAACGTCGTGCGGTTCACATCCGCCCTGTCGCACAGGTCTTTTACTGTTATTCTGTTTATTGGCGTCGTCTCAAGCATTTCAAGAAACGCCTTTCTGATCATCATGCGCGAGTACGCGCGTTTGCGGTGCATTTTCTCTTCGCTCATTCGGTCGTCCCTCCCGATAATTTTCGCTTTTTTGTATCGAAACCGACACTTTCTTTATTGCTGTCGCTTTGTGAACACGACGCGTTTATCTGGCGGTTGTAGACCGCCCACACCTGTATTATAATATACACGGTGTGGTTTAATCAACACCATGTTGACGAAATTGAGGTGATTTCATGAAAATTATATCGCACTGGGCGGTAAAATACAGGCGCTGGCTGGCGATAGCGTTCGCCGTGCTCGCCGTCGCGGGCGCCGTTATGATACCGTTCGTGAGCATCAACTACGACGACACCGAATATCTGCCGGAGGATTTTAACACGAAGGCGGGTCTTGAAGCCATGGAGCGCGCTTTCGGAAGCGGAGGCAGCGCCGTGGGAATGCTCTCCGGCGCGAGCGTCGAAGAAATGCTCGCGTGCAAAACCGCCATAGAGAGCGTCGACGGCGTTGAAAGCGTCATATGGCTGGACGACGCGCTGCTCCCGCTCGCCGAAGGCGCGGACGCGAGCGACTTAACAAAGCTGAACGCGCTCATTAAGGCCGTGAATATTCTTGAACCCGACGAGAACGCGACGGGCGCGAGCGTGTTCGCCGCCCTCGCCGCGAATCTGGAGCAGGACGAGACCCCGTTAGCCCTGAAAGCGTTCCAGAGCTTAGGCTCGGGGGGTATGGGCATGGGCGCGCTCGGCGCTGAGTACGCAAACGGCGTCGCCGCGCTCAAATCGCAGGTCGCGGCGTTCATGAACGGCGATAACGCTCTGTATCAGATTGCGTTCGAGGACGGGGATTACGCGCGCGGCACGTATGACGCGCTCGAAAATATAAGCGAATTGCCTTATGAACTGCGTTTGAGCGGCAACGCTGCGGCGACATACGATTCGCAAAAGGGCATCACGCGCGAGGTCATAATCGGCTCTATCGCCGCCGCGATAGTCGTTTTGACTCTGCTCACGCTGTTTTCCTCCGCGTGGATAGAGCCTGTCATATACATTATAGTGATAGGCTCGTCCGTCGCGCTCAACATGGGCACAAACATAGTGCTTGGGAACGTATCGTACCTTACGAACAGCATAACCTGCATATTGCAGATGGTGCTCACCGTAGATTACGCCATATTCCTCCTGAGCCGATATAAAAAGGAACGCGCCTGCGGGAGCGCGCCCAACGACGCCATGCGCGTCGCATACGCCAAATCGCTGTCCCCAATATCCGCAAGCTCCCTCACCACAATCGCGTGTTTCATAACGATAATGTTCATGAAGTACCGCATGGGCTTCGACATGGGTTTTGTGCTCGGCAAAGGCATCGTGTGCAGCCTGCTCGGCGTGTTCCTGCTGCTGCCGGGGCTTATAATCGCGTTCGACGGCGCGCTCGTAAAGACGGGGCACAAAAGCATAAATCTGAACGGCGAAAAACTGGCGCGGTTCATATTCAAATACAAATATGTAATCATCGCGGCGACGATTGTAATAACCGTGCCCGCCGTCATACTCTCGCAAAACAATTCGTTCTCATATGGCGCGGGCGGCACGCAGGCGGAGGACGGCGACGCGAAACTAAACCGCCGCGCCATAGAAAGCGCGTTCGGGCGGCAGGAGACGCTCGCCGTGCTCGTAAGCGAGGGCGACGAGCAGAAAGAAGCGGCGCTGTGCGCGGAGCTCAGGCAGATTGACGGCGTTATTAGCGTTTCGGGCTATGCTGAAATCAGCATGAGCGGCTTTGCGTCGCTCATGCCTGCAAAAACGCTTTCGCAGCTCGATGGCGACGGTATGCGCCGAATCATTCTCTATCTCGACTGCGAAGAGGAGGGCGGGCGCGCCAAGGCGCTCAACTCGGAAATCCGCGCGGCGGTTTCGGCTTCATACGCGGAAGGAGAGTATTATCTGCTCGGAAACACTCAGGCGGCTATCGACATGGAGGACAGCACCAGAACCGACTATTCGAGAATATCGCTGTTTTCGCTGCTGGCGGTGGCGGCTATAGTCGCCGTCACGTTCAGGTCGCCGCTGCTCGCTGTGCTCTTGGTAGCCATAATAGAGAGCGGCATACACATAAACATGGCGATACCGGCGGTCAGCGGTTCGCAAATGGCGTTCATAGGCTATATGATAATCGTAAACATACTGTTAGGCTCTACAATAGACTACGCCATACTGATGACGACAAACTATCTCGAAGGAAGGCGCGAGCTGCCCGTCAAAGAGTCGCTCGAATTTGCGTGCGCGCATTCGCTGAGGGCGCTCGCGACTTCGGCTGGCATATTCGCGCTGGGCGGCGCGGTGGTAGTGCTGTTCATGTCGTCGGGCACTGTCAGAATGATAGGAAACGCCATACTGCGCGGCGGCGTGTGCGCGTTTTTGCTGACGGTTTTATCGCTGCCCGCGTTCCTCGCCGTATTCGACAGGCTGTTCGTCAGAAAGAAGAAAATCAAAGGCGCATAATAAATTTTGATTAACGAATCATAATCGCGTTTACAAAGTATTGTGCGTGTGGTAGAATAGCGATTGTGGCAGTTTGCGCCATTTTATCCGCATACGCGGTTTGCCGACGTTCCCGACGGCTTGCTTCGCTTGCGGGAATACGAAATAGGGGAGGACACAACATTGGAAAACGAGAAAAGTTCCATCATCGCCGAGTACGGCCGTCACGAGGGTGACACGGGTTCGCCCGAGGTTCAGATCGCTCTGCTTACCTCGCGCATCAACCATCTGAACGAGCACCTGAAGCTCAACAAGAAAGATCACCACTCGCGCCGCGGTCTGCTTTTGATGGTCGGTCAGCGCAGAGGTCTGCTCGATTACCTCAAGAAGACCAACATCGACAGCTATCGCGCCATACTGACGAAGCTCGGTCTGCGCAAATAATGCAAAAACGTTCTTTGCCGCCCGAGAGATGAAATACGCGCCGTCGCTTGGGAAAACTCCCACGCGGCGGCGCAGCGCGCTTTTGGTCGTCTTCGGAAACGCGGATATCGCCGTAGGGATGCGGATCGACGGACATTAACATTTTGTCGGTCGGTCGTCATCCCTGCGGGGACACGTCTGTCGGCGAAATCATATTTCGTGCTTCCGATTATAAATAGCCCCCGTCTTGTCATATTTTAAGGAGGACAGTCCTGATGTTCAAAAGTTATTCAATGGAGCTTGGCGGTCGCCCGCTGACGCTCGAATTCGGCAAGTACGCCGAACAGGCGGCCGGTTCTACGTTCGTTCGCTACGGAGACACCGCCCTGCTCGTAAACTGCACAGTGTCCGACACGCCGCGCCCCGGCATCGATTTCTTCCCGCTGGGCGTCGACTACGAAGAAAAGCTGTACGCCATAGGGCACATTCCCGGTAGCTGGAACCGCCGTGAAGGCAGACCCGGCGAAAAAGCCATACTCACCTCGCGCCTCATCGACCGCCCGCTGCGCCCGCTGTTCCCCAAGGGAATGCGCAACGACGTGTCGGTCGTCGCGACTGTAATGAGCGTCGACTTCGACAACAGCCCCGAAACCCCCGCCATGATAGGCTCGTCCATCGCTCTGTGCATATCCGAAATACCGTTCGCCGGGCCTGTTGGCGCCGTAAATATCGGCTATCTCGACGGCGAGTATATCGTCAACCCGATACAGGAACAGCGCGAAAAGTCCAACCTCAACCTGACCGTCGCCGGCACAAAAGAGGCGGTTCTGATGGTCGAGGCGGGCGCTGACGAAGTGTCCGAAGAAGTCATGCTGAAGGGCATACTGTTCGCCCACGAGCAAATAAAGAAAATCGTCGAGTTCCAGGAAGAGATCGTCAAGGAAATCGGCAAGCCCAAGCGCGAGTTCCATCTTGAATTGCCGCAGGACGACGTAAAAGCCGCCGTGCGCGAATACGCGTTTGAAAAGGTCGAGTGGATGTTCGAAACGTTCGAGCGCGCCGAGCGCAACCGCCGCGAAGCGGAAGTCAAGGCGGACGTGAGCGAACATTTCGCCGAAACATTCGCCGGCCGCGAGGGCGAGGTTTCCGACGCTCTGTACGCCATACAGAAAGAAGTCATGCGCCGCCACATAATCGACAACGGCGTGCGCCCCGACGGCCGCAAGCTCACCGAGGTGCGCCCGATATGGTGCGAGACGGGCGTTCTGCCCCGCACGCACGGCAGCGCCGTGTTCACGAGAGGTCAGACCCAGGTCATGACCGTGTGCACGATCGCCCCCGTTGGCGAAGCCCAGATATTGGACAGCATATCGCCCGAAACTTCCAAGCGCTATATGCACCACTACAACTTCCCCGGCTATTCGACGGGCGAGGCGAAGCCTTTGCGCTCCCCCGGCCGCCGCGAAATTGGTCACGGCGCTCTCGCCGAACGCGCGCTCGAGCCTATGATACCGTCGGTAGAGGAGTTTCCGTACTGCCTGCGCCTCGTCTCCGAAGTCATGTCGTCCAACGGCTCGACTTCGCAGGCTTCCGTGTGCGGTTCCACGCTCTCGCTTATGGACGCGGGCGTGCCCATAAAGCGCCCCGTGGCGGGCGTCGCGATGGGTCTTATAAAAGACAGCGACAACACCGGCAAGGTCGCGGTGCTCACGGACATTCAAGGTCTTGAAGACTTCTTGGGAGATATGGACTTCAAAGTGGCGGGCACGGCGCTCGGCATAACCGCCATACAGATGGACATCAAAATAAAGGGCATCGACGAAGCCATACTGCGTCAGGCGCTCGCTCAGGCGTTCGACGGGCGTATGCACATACTCTCGAAGATGCTCGAAACGCTGCCCGCGCCTCGCCCGCAGCTTTCGAAGTACGCGCCCAAGATTATACAGTTCAAAATAAACCCCGAAAAGATTGGCGAGGTCGTAGGCCCGCGCGGCAAGATGATAAACAAAATCATCGAGGAAACAGGCGTGAAGATCGACATAGAGGACGACGGCAGCGTCTACATCGCCACGACCGACGATTCGGCCGCGCAGAGAGCGAAGTCGATTATACAGGGCATCGTGCGCGAAATGCAGGTGGGCGACGTGTTCGTTGGCAAGGTCGCGAGGATAATGTCCTTCGGCGCGTTCGTTGAATACGCTCCCGGCAAAGACGGCATGATACACATATCGAAGCTCGCGAACGAGCGCGTAGAGAAGGTCGAGGACGTCGTAAACGTCGGCGACACGCTCGAGTGCCGCGTCGCCGAGATCGACCCGCAGGGGCGCATCAACCTGGTGCGCAACGATATACAGTACGACAACGAGGCTATGCCCGTTCGCCGTCCGCCCAGACCCATGGATCGCGACCGCAGAGGCGGCGGCGACAGGGGCAACAGGCGCTGACGAACGCGCGATAACAATAGCCGCGAGAAATTCTTCGCGGCTATTGTTGAATTATGTAATAATCGGAGGACGAACGATGACGTTCGATCAAACGACGCTCCCGAACGGCTTGCGCGTAATCGGGGAGCGCATACCATACTACAGAAGCGCGTCCGTCGGCCTGTGGGTCGAATCGGGCTCGCAGTATGAGCGCGAAGGCGAGCACGGCGTGAGCCACTTCATAGAGCACATGGTGTTCAAGGGCACGCTCACGCGTTCGGCGCGCGACATCGCCGAACAGATGGACGCGGTGGGCGCTCAGCTCAACGCGTTCACGGGCAAGGAATGCACGTGCTTCTACGCGAAGGTCGTCGATTCCCACCTGCCGCTCGCCATGGACGTTATAGCCGATATGGCGCTCAACCCGAAATTCGACCCCGACGACATGCGCAAGGAAAAGGGCGTTGTCATCGAGGAAATCAACATGGCGGAGGACACGCCTGAGGATCTGGCGTTCGAAATGCTTATGCTCGCCCAATACGGCGACCAGCCGGTTTCGCGCCCCATACTCGGTACTGCGAAGGGCGTTTCGGCGTTCACGCGCGAGGGCGTGCTTTCGTACATGAAGAGAATGTACCGCCCGGAGAGATGCGTGCTGGCTTTGGCGGGCAATTACGACTGGGACGCTGTCGTCGGACAGGCGAGATCATTATACGGCTCGTGGAAGCCCACTCAAGAACCCCGCCCGACGCTTGAAACCAACAAAACCGTGCCGCGCGTTTTGAGAAGGCAGAAGGACATAGAGCAAACGCATATATGCATAGGCTTCGAGTCGCCCGAAATGGGCTCCGAACTCATATATCCTATGGCGCTTCTGAACAGCGTCTACGGCGGCGCTATGTCGTCGCGCCTGTTCCAGACTATACGCGAGGAGCGCGGCATGGCGTATACGGTGTATTCATACCCGAACCCGTATAAAGACACGGGCGTGCTGGCGGTATACGCCGCCACCAGCCCCGAAAACGCGGGTTCTGTCATACGGCTCATAAATGAAGAAACGCGAAACATTGCCGAGAACGGCATCACCGAGAAGGAATTTACGCAGTCGCGCGAACAGCTTCTCGCGGGCTACCTGTTGGGTTTGGAATCCACGTCGGGGCGCATGAACGCCATAGGCCGCAGGCTCTTGCTGCTTGACGACGTGCAGACCGACGACACCGTGGTCGAGAAAATAAAGGGCATAACGCGCGAATCCGTGAACGAGCTTTCAAAGCGCGTGTTTTCGGGGAACACGAGCATGGCAATCGTCGGAAACGGCGCTGATTCTATAACATACGAATAAACGGAGGTTGACGGCATGAGCATCGAGTTTATACGGAAACTGTTTCTGAACGACGCGGGAAACGTCGACTGGCTGATGATAGCGGCGGGCGCTGTGGCGCTCGTATATGGCATCATGCTGCTGCTCCTGCCGTTCGCCGTGTGGAAGATACGTTCCGAAACCGTGCGCGCCCGCAGGGCGGCGCAGGCAACGCAGTCTTACGCCAAGGAATGCCGCGACGTGCTGCGCGCGCTGCTCGACCAGAACGCCGAATCGGCGGCGTCTATAAGGCGCATATCGCGCTCGTCGTCCGACGCGCCCGCCGCAATAAAGAAAATCGAAACTAAGGAAGTCGAGCATGGATAAGCTGAACGAAATATTCGCGCTTCAAAAGGCGTTCAACGACGACCTAATAGAAAGGCGCGGGCTTAACGATATCCCCGACGAAAAATGGATACAGATGCAGACGCTCGCCATGATGTCCGAAATGGCGGAGCTTATAGACGAAGTCAATTTCAAATGGTGGAAGACCCCGAAGCCCGTAAACCCCGACAACGTGAAGGAGGAGCTTGTTGACATACTCCACTTTTTCGTGTCGATGTGCCTGAGGGCGCATATGTCGGCGGACGAGCTGTACGAGCGCTATCTGCTCAAAAACAAAGAAAACTTCGATAGGCAGTATGGCAGGAGCGAAAAGAAGGGCTATACATAACGCTCATCTCTTCAATATGAACGAGCGCTTTTCGTCTTTGGCGCTCTCGCCGAAAACGTCATAACCGCCCGATATTGTGCGGACGACCTCTACTTCGTCGGCGTTCCGCGCGAACACATCGCATTCGCCTGTTTTAAGCGCGCCGCTTCCGTTTCTGAGCGCGTTTATTTCTTTTATTTCTTCCAGCAGTTCAATGTCTTCGCGCCCCCACGGATAAGCGGCGCGGCAGAACGGGTCAGCCATGCCCGTCATGCCGGCTTCGTCGCCGTAATACAGGCACGGCATACCCGGCAGATGGCACACAAAGCGCCACGCGTCGGCGAAACGGCGCTTTCCGAGCGCGTATTCGGCTTTTGAAAGCTGCTCGTAACGGCGCTCGTTGCGCGGAGGCTCTAAGTCGTTCCGACCCGACAGCGCGCTTATGACGCGCGGCTTGTCGTGACTGCCCAGCAGGTTCATCATAGAGTAATACATCGCGTTTGGTAGCGTCGCCCGCTGATGCTTTATGACTTCCGCGAGCGAATATGCGTCGTTTTTGCCGAGTAAAAAGCCGAGCAGGCGCGCGCGCAGCGGATAATTCATCGCGCTGTCGAGCGTGTCGCCGAGCGCGTATGAGCGCTCCGCGCCGTATGCGATTTTGTTGCTTATGTCGTCCCACACTTCGCCTATGACGGCGTTTCGCGGGCTTTCCGCCTTGACCCTGCGCCTCAGCGCCCTTATGAAGCGCATAGGCAGTTCGTCCGCCACGTCGAGTCGCCAGCCGTTCGCGCCCATGTTCAGATAGCGCGCGACGATTGAATTGTCGCCCGCGACGGCGTAGTTCAAAAACGACGGCTCAAGCTCGTTTATGTTGGGCAGCGTTTCGATGCCCCACCAGCAATCGTAGCCGCCGTCGCCGTCAAACCTGTACCATTTTCTGTAAACGCTTTCGGGATCGCTGAAAGCGCCCCCAGCTACGTATGTGCCGTACTTATTAAAATACACGCTGTCAGCGCCCGTATGCGAAAACACGCCGTCGAGCACTATGTTAATGCCGATGTCGGACGCGGCTTTCGCGAGTGCGCGAAACTCCGCGTCGTCGCCGAACGACTCATCTATTTTCGAATAGTCGCCCACGTCGTATTTGTGGTTCGAACGCGCTTCGAATATCGGATTAAGGTACAGAGCGCCCGCGCCCAAGTCCTTTATATATGAGAGCTTTTCGTATATGCCGCGCAGATTGCCGCCGAAGAAGTCTATAGCCTCCGCGTCGCCGTCGGCGCTCTTTTTGCGCAAATCCGGCGGCTCATACCAGTCTCCGTGCAGGTAAGCGCCTCTGCCGTGCGGCTGTCTCGCTTTACCGCCCGCGCGAAAGCGGTCGGGCATTATCTGATACATTATGCTCGAACGCATCCATTTCGGCGCGTCGAACAGCGGATCGCACACCGTGATTTGAAACGACGCGGGCTCGGTCACGGACATTTCGCACGCGCCTATTTCGGGCTTACCCAAATACACGCGCCCGCCGGGCGCGTCGATTATGAAGTAATACCATAAAAGCCCCGGTTCGTCGCCTGAATATATAACGGCGGCATACTCGTTTCCGTCCGCCGCCGTCATTTCAGTCAACTCGGCGCGCCCGTCTCGCCACACCCGCGCAAACGCGCGCTCGCATTCGCCGTATACGCGTATGCGCACGCAAAACTCCGTTCGCGCCGGTATCGCGCCCCGCGGAGAGCGGAAGCGCGCGTCATACGGGTCGTGCCAGACTCGCGTCATAGCTTCACCTTGTCCAAATGCCACACGCGCTCGTTGTACTCCTCGATCGTGCGGTCGCTCGCGAACACCCACGAGCGCGCCGTGTTTATAACTGCCTTGCGCGTGAACTTGCGCCTGTCGATATAATCCGCGCCCAAAAGCGTCTGCGCCCTCACATAGCTCGGCAGGTCGCTCAGCACGAAATACGCGTCGGCCATCTGCCCGCTGTCGCCGAACAGCAGCGTGTGATACAGGTCGCGGAACAGTCCCGGTTCTGACGGACACAGCGTTCCGTCGATCAACTGTGTCATCGCCCGGCGGATCTCGGCGTTCGTCTCGAATATATGGCTCGCGCGGCTCGGCGCGCGGTATGCCGCCTCGACTTCCTCGGCGGTCATGCCGAATATGTATATATTATCCGCGCCGACCGCCTTATATATTTCAACGTTCGCGCCGTCCATAGTGCCTATGGTGACAGCGCCGTTCATCATGAACTTCATATTGCCCGTGCCGCTGGCTTCCTTGCCCGCCGTCGAAAGCTGCTCCGATACGTCCGCCGCGGGCATCATATATTCGGCGGCTGAAACGCTGTAATTCTCTATGAACACGACGTTGATAAGCTTTTTCGCCCTCGGGTGCTTCGCTATCAGCGCCGAGAGCTCGTTTATCAGGCGTATAATCAGCTTCGCCCTGTAATAGCCGGGCGCGGCCTTCGCGCCGAACACATATGTGCGCGGGTGGAACGTCAAATTCGGGTCGTCCGCTATCCTGTTGTACAATATGAGTATTGCGAGCGCGTTCATCAGCTGCCTCTTATACTCATGCAGCCGCTTCGCCTGCATGTCGAATATGTCGTCGGGGTTTACGGCGACGCCCTGAAGCCGCTTCACGCGCTCCGCGAGCCGCTCTTTGTTTATGTGTTTTGCCTGCGCGAATCTGTCTAGGAACGCGGGGTCGTCGGCGAATTTCTCGATTTCGGACAAGCGCCTGTAGTCCTTACGCCAGCCGTCGCCGATCGACTCGTCTATGAGCTTCGACAGCCTGTAATTCGCCTGCATAAGCCAGCGCCTGTGCGTTATGCCGTTCGTGATGCCTATGAATTTGTCCGGCTCGGCGAGATAAAAATCGTGGAACGTGCTCTTTTTGAGTATTTCAGCGTGTATCTGGCTCACGCCGTTTACAGTGCCCGACATAGACACGCACAGATTCGCCATGTGTATCTTCCCGTAGCCTATGACCGCCATTCTGCCTATGCGCTCCCACTGACCGGGGAACACGTCCCACAGCCTTTGGCAGACGCGGCGGTTTATCTCCTGCAATATCATATACACGCGCGGCAGCAATCGCTCGACCATGTCCTCGGGCCACTTTTCGAGCGCTTCCGCCATGACCGTGTGGTTCGTATACGCGAACGTTCTGCGCGTTATGCTCTCCGCCTTATCCCAATCCAAACCCATGTCGTCAATGAGTATGCGCATAAGCTCGGGTATAGCCATGCCCGGGTGCGTGTCGTTTACGTGCAGCGCGACCTTGTCGGGGAATATGTCGAAATTTTCGCCGTACACCTTAACGAAATCGTTGACCGCGTATTGCACCGACGCGCTCGACAGGAAGTATTGCTGTTTCAGGCGCAATTCCTTGCCTTCGTTGTGGTTGTCCTCGGGATATAAAACCTTGCTTATAACTTCGGCGAGCTCTTTTTCCTCGACCGCCCGCGCGTACTCGCCTCTGTTGAACGACTGCATGTCGAGCTTGTTTACGGCGCGCGCCGACCAACACCTCAGCATGTTGACCATCGAGCTGTCGTATCCTAAGCACGGCATGTCGTAGGGAACGGCCTGCACGGCTACGTAATTTACGTGCCTGTACTTATCGCGTCCGTTTTCCCTGTAAGTCTCGACGTTTCCGCCGAAGCGCACCTCGACCAACTGGTCGGGGCGGCAGACTTCCCACATGTTGCCGTTTTCGAGCCACGCGTCTGGCATTTCTACCTGAAAGCCGTTTACGATTTTCTGACGGAACAGGCCGTACTCGTAGCGAATCGTCATGCCCATCGCCGGCAGGCGCATTGTGGTCAGCGAATCGAGGAAGCAAGCCGCCAGTCTGCCCAAGCCGCCGTTGCCCAAGCCGGGCTCAGGCTCGCGCTCGAATATGAAAGAGCCGTCCAGCCCCAGTTCCTTGAGCGCCTTTACATAGTTTTCTTCGTTTACGAGCGACACCATGTTGTTGTGCAGCGCTCTGCCCACCAAAAATTCGGCGGAGAGATAATACAGCTTTTTGCACATCTGGCGCTTGCGCTCTCCCCGCGAAGCCGTACGCCTCTTCATGACCTCGTCCTTGACCGTCTGCGCCAGCGCGTCGTAAAGCTGCTCCTGCGTCGCGTCGACAATCTCGCAGCCGTAGTTGCGCTCTAATTTCTGTATGATAGAGGCTTTTATTTCCGAAACCTTAAGTCGTTCGATAGGCATGAAACGCCCTCCATTTGCGAATGTTCACCTATTATATCACCGTATGTCGAATATCGCAAGTTTGTGTTTGATTCCACGCGTTTACATATGGTTGCGATTTTTCGCGGTTTGATGTATACTTGTATGCGGCTTTCAAACGTTGAAAGGTGGGCGTTACGGCTCGTGTACGAAAGATATGTAAAGCGCGCGTTCGACGCGTTCCTCGCGGCGCTGTTGATGCTTTTTGCGGCGATACCGTTTTTATTTCTGGCGCTTTTGATAAAGATAGATTCGCGCGGTCCGGTTTTGTTCACTCAGAAGCGCGTCGGGCGCGATAAGCGCTTTTTCAAAATATATAAACTCAGAACCATGCGCGTTGACGCGCCCGCCGAAACACCCACGCATATGCTGACCGAATCGCGCCTGTACATAACCCGCGTGGGCAGGTATCTTAGAATATCGAGCCTGGACGAGATTCCGCAGCTTTTCAACATATTGAAGGGCGATATGTCGTTCGTAGGACCGCGCCCCGCTTTATGGAATCAATACGACTTAATCGAAGCCCGCGACCGCTCGGGTGCGCACCGCGTGAGACCGGGGCTTACGGGTCTGGCGCAGATACGCGGCAGAGACGAAATCGAAATCGAAGCGAAAGCGGCGCTCGACGGCGTGTACGCACGCAACATATCTCTCGATTACGACCTGCGCATAGCGTTCAAAACGCTGTATTCGGTGCTCAACGCGCGCGGGTATCAGGAGGGCGGCTGATGAAAATGCGTTTACTGTCGAGCCAGCGGCAGCTCAAAAACCTGTCGCGCGAGTCGGGGCTGTACGAGCCGACCCCGTCGGAAATCGAGAAAATGAAGCGGCTCATATTCGAGATATTCCTCGACATAAAGCGCGTTTGCGATTCGCGCGGGCTGTGTCTGATGTTAGGCGGCGGTTCGGCTTTGGGCGCTGTGCGCCATAAGGGCTACATACCGTGGGACGACGACATGGATTTGATGATGCCCCGCCGCGATTACGACGCTTTCAGGGAGATATTCGATTCCGAGCTTTCCGAAAAATACGAGATACAAACGCCAAACCGCGCGGGTAAGCCGATTTCGGCGTTATATACGAAGGTCGTCATGCGCGGCACAGAGCGCGCCGAGCTGCAAAGGCTCAACGCGCCGGGCGAACGCGGGCTGTGGGTAGACATTTTCCCAATAGAAAACGCGCCCAATTCCCGCCTCATGCGCCGTTTGCGCGGGTTTGTGTCGGACGCGTTCGCGTACATAAGCGTGTCGAAATATATGCGCACGTTTACGTCTCCGGAGCTTAAAGCCTACATGTCAAAAACGCGAGCGTCAAAAATCAACTATAATCTGCGCATGTTTCTGGGCGCCTGCCTGTGGTTTGTGAAATTCGAAAAGCTGTACTGCGCGTTCGACGATTTCTCGCGCTTTAAGCGCGAAACCGACTGGATAACCGTGCCCACGGGCATACGCCACTATATTGGCGAAGTCCACAGGCGCGGCGCGTATTTTCCGCCGTCGAAGGGTGAGTTCGAGGGCGCGGAAGCGCTGCTTCCGCGCGACAGCGGCGAGTATCTTCGGCAGCTCTACGGCGCGGACTACATGACCCCTCCGCCCGAAAACGAGAGGGAGCGCCATTTCTATATATCGCTAAAACTGCGAGCCGGTGACGCCGATGAAAACTCTTAAACTGTTCCTGCAGTTCGCGCTGAGCGTTTTGTCGCGCGCGTGTCTGCGCTGCCTGTGCATGCTGCCCGTGCGCTCAAACCGCGTGTTGTTCGTAAGCTATCGCGGCGAGCAGTATTCGTGCAATCCCAAGTATATATCCGAAAAGCTTTTTGAAATCGCGGGCGGTTCGCTCGACATAGGCTGGGGCTTCCATCAGCCCGAAAAGTTCGCGTTTCTTTCAGAAAGCGGCGTGCGCGTGCTGAACGACCGCAAGTTTAACTTTGTTATATTCGCGCTCACTTCCCGCGTCATAGTCACGAACGCTTACTATAAACCGCACCTGCCGCGCCGCAGGGGTCAGTATTTCATGCTGACATGGCACGGTGGCGGCGCGTATAAGCGCGTGGGCGGAATGGAAAACCTGCCGCGCCTGCATAAGGCTTTCGTCAGATTCCAGCAGACGGGCGCGAGCCTGTACCTTTCGTCGAGCGAAGCGTTCACGCGCCTTACCGTGCGCGAGTCGTTCGGCTATCGGGGCGAAGTCATGGAAAAGGGTATGCCGCGCAACGACATATTGCTGGCGGGGGTTTGCGATGATGCCGTTTCGAACATAAAAGCCGAACTGGGGCTTGCGCCCGATCAAAAACTCGCGCTGTACGCGCCCACATATTCGCAGTCGGGCGCATCAGGCGAATACGACTTGGACTTCGCGCGCGCGGCCGACGCGCTCTCAAAGCGTTTCGGCGGGGATTTCGCGTTTGCGTATCGCGGGCACAGGTTCGATTTTGCTCGCAAATGCGAGGGCGTCATAAACGCGTCGGAATACCCGGACATGCAGCGCCTGCTGCTCGCGGCAGACGTTCTGATAACCGATTACTCGTCGTGCATATGGGACATGTCGCTGACCGGGAAGCCCGTGTTTCTGTATGCCACGGATCTTTCCGAATATATATCCGTCCGCAATTTCTACACCGATATTCACACATGGGGTTTTCCGCTTTCGCAAAGCAACGCGGAGCTCGTTTCAAACATACTGTCTTTTGACGAAAACGCGTACCGCGAAAACGTGAAGCGCCATCACGCCGTTCTCGGCATACGCGAGACAGGGCGCGCGTCCGAGGAAGCCGCGAAGCGCATAATCGATGTTTGCGGAGGCTTGATAAAATGAAACTTGAACTCATCAGGGCATACAAAATATTGTTGACGCTGCTCGCCCGCGCTCTGCTGCGCGTGTTTTACGTGTTTCCGATAAAGCGAAACCGCGTCTTATTCGAATGTTATCGCGAAAAGCAGTACGGCTGCAATCCCAAGTATATCTCCGAAAAACTGAACGAGCTGTACGGGCGCGAAATTGAAATCGGCTGGAGCTTCCGAAAGCCCGATAATTTCAGATATTTAGAGGAAACGGGCGTTAAAGTGCTAAAATCGCAGACGCTCGAATGCTTCAAATATGCGCTCACGGCAAAGGTCATATGCATGAACACATACTATAAGCCCATGATGCCGCGCAGGCGCGGGCAGTATTTCATACGCACGTGGCATGGCGGCGGCGCGTATAAAAAGGTTGGCAAATTGCAGAAAATGACGTATCTCCAGCGCAAATTCCTGTCGTTTCAGGAGCAGGGCGCGGATTTATACATATCCTCCAGCGAAGCGTTCACGCGGCTCACTCTGCGCGAATCGTTCGGATATACGGGCGAGGTTATGGAGGTCGGTATGCCCCGCAACGACATACTCATAAACGGTCGGAGCGGCGTTTCCGAAAAGGTAAGATCGGCGCTGGGCATAGATAAAAACAAAAAACTCGCGCTGTATGCGCCCACATACAGAGACGACGTGTATATGTCGGACATTGTGCCCGATTATAAACGCGCGCTGTCGGCGCTTGAAAAGCGTTTCGGCGGCGAGTGGCAGATGGCGTACAGGGGTCATCACGTCGTAATGTATTTCGACAAGGGCGAGCTTGCGAAGGGCGCTGTCGACGCGACCATGTACCCGGACATGCAGGAACTTCTGCTCGCGGCGGACTGCCTTATAACCGACTATTCTTCATGCATATGGGATATGTCGCTCACAGGGAAGCCCGTGTTTCTGTACGCGCCCGATCTCAAAAAATATTCCGCCGAGCGCGATTTCTTCACAGATATTCATTCATGGCCGTTCCCGCTCTCGGAAAGCGACGCGGAGCTTGAAAACATCATACTCAGTTTTGACACGGACAAATACGCATCCGACATCGACCGTCACCACAGGGAGCTCGGCAGTTTCGAGAGCGGACGCGCGAGCGAAGCCGTCGCCGGGCGCATTTACGACATATGCATGGGAGGCGCGAAATCATGAACGTAGGCCTAATATTCGCGGGCGGCACGGGCGCGCGCATAAACAGCGGCACGAAGCCCAAGCAGTTTCTTGAACTCAACGGTAAGCCCATCATAATACACACGCTCGAATACTTCGAGAACAGCGACTCGATAGACGCGATATGCGTCGTGTGTTTGGAAAGCTGGCTGGAGCGCCTTAAGGCGCTGCTCGACAAATACAGAATCAGCAAGGCGCGCTGGGTCGTGAAGGGCGGGTCGACGGGTCAGGAGAGCATATTCAACGGGCTTGACGCCGTCATGAAGGACGTTGAAAACCCGTCCGACACTCTTATGCTAATGCACGACGGCGTACGTCCGCTTATAAACGATAAAACGCTTTCCGACTGCGTGAATTGCGCCAGAGAGCACGGAAACGCGATAACCGTGACGAGCGCGTATGAGACGATAATAACTGTTGACGATTCTTCTCGCGTAAACGACGTGGTCGACCGCACCCGCGCTAAACTTGCCCGCGCGCCGCAGGCGTTCTTCCTGTCCGACATTCACGCGGCGCACCTGCGCGCTAAGGCGGAAGGCTATACGGGCGCTATCGATTCAGCGACTCTGATGAGGCATTTCGGCGTTGAACTGCACACGGTCGAAGGGCCGGTCGAGAACATCAAAATCACCACCGCGTCAGATTTCTATATATTCAGGGCGATATACGAATCCCGCGAAAATTCCCAGATATGGGGGCTGTGATATGAATAACGTCGAATGCCCGTCGAGGAAACAGCTGCAATCCGACGTCGAAGCGTGCGCGTTCGGCGCATACGATTTCGACGCTCTCAAAAATTCGAACATACTCATAACCGGCGCGACGGGCTTGGTTGGCGGCTTTCTGACGCGCGCTATACTGTGCGCCAACCGCGTTCGCGGTTTGAACGCGCTTGTGCTCGCGCCCGTCCGCAGTATACTCAGGGCGCGCACGGCGCTCGACGGCGTTTTCGGGCGCGCCGATTTGCGCGTGTTCGAGGCGGACATAACGCAGCCTTTTCACGTTGACGGCGACGTGGACTACATCGTGCACGCGGCGGGTGTCACGAAATCGAAGCTGTTCGTGACCCAGCCGGTTGAGACGCTTTCGTCGACCTTCCGTTCGGCCGACTCGCTGCTCTCGCTTGCCCTGCGCAAAAAGGCGCGCGGCATGGTGTACGTGTCGAGCATGGAGGCCTTCGGCGCGGTGTCGGACGGCTTGGACGGCATATCAGAGCACGAGCTCGGTTATATTGACATACGCTCCCCGCGTTCGTGCTACCCCGAGGGCAAGCGCGCGGCGGAGTGCCTGTCGACCGCCTACGCGCACGAATACGGCGTGAACGCGCGAATAGCGCGGCTCGCACAGACATTCGGAGCGGGCGTGAGCGCCGAGGAAACGCGCGTGTTCATGCAGTTCGCGCGTTCCGCTTTGAAGGGCGAGAACATCGTTTTGCACACAAAGGGCGAGTCATACGGCAACTATGTGTATTTGGCGGATTGCGTGAACGCGCTTTTACTGCTGCTCACGAAGGGGGAGAGGGGAGAGGCGTACACGGTCGTAAACGAATCCGCATGCGTGAACATAAAGACTCTTGCGCGCGTTGCGTGCGACGCGCTTTCCGATAGACCCGTTGACATAGTGTTCGACATACCTAACGACAATTTGAAATACGGATATGCGCCCGACGTCAAAATGCGCCTGCGCGCCGACAAAATTTCTGCGCTCGGCTGGCGGCCGACCGTCGGCCTGCGCGATATGTTCATACGAATGGCGGCCGATATGCGCGATCAGCGAATGCTCATTTGAATATGAATCAGCGCCATAACGCCGCAACAGGATAATATTGCGCCCATTTAGGTTTATTTTTGCATTATCACCGATTGCCATATTGCATTTTTGCGCGAGACGTGGTAATATGTGTGTCGTTGGGTTCGCCGATACGCATATTATGGCTATGCGCACCACAAACTGAAAGGGAAATGCAGTTATGGCGTTGACAATATCTCAAAAATGCGAAAACATCAAACCCTCGGTGACGCTCGCGATAGACGCGCGCGCCAAGCAACTGCGCGCCATGGGCTTGGACGTTATAGGCTTCGGCGCGGGAGAACCCGATTTCGACACACCGAAATATATCAAAGACGCGGCTAAAGACGCGCTCGACGCGGGCATGACAAAATACACGCCCGTCGCGGGCACGAACGAGCTGCGGCTTGAAATACAAAACAAGCTGCTCAGGGACAACAAGCTGGAGTATGAAATGCAGGACATAATCGTGTGCACGGGCGCGAAACAATGCCTGTTCAACGCGCTGTCCGCCATACTCGACCCGGGCGACGAGGTGCTCATACCGTCGCCGTGCTGGGTCTCATATCCCGAAATGGTGATGATGGCGGGCGGTGTGCCCGTGCCCGTGAATGGCTTGGAGGAAAACGGCTTTCTGGTGAGCGCCGCCGAGCTTGAAAGATGGGTCACTCCGAAAACGAAGGCGCTCATAATAAACTCGCCGAACAATCCGAACGGCTGCTGTTGGTCGGAGGAAATGCTCAGAGACATCGCGAAGCTCGCCGTCGAGCGCGAGTTTTACGTCATCTCCGACGAGATATACGAAAAACTGATATATGACGGCGCGAAGCACGTGTCCATAGCGTCGTTGGGCGAGGATATTAAGGCGCAGACGATCTTGGTAAACGGCGTGTCGAAATCGTTTGCCATGACGGGTTGGCGCATTGGCTACGCAGCCGGACCTAAAAAAATCATTCGCGCAATGACGAGCTTTCAGAGCCACACGACGAGCAACCCCAATTCCATAGCGCAGCACGCGGCGGCGGTCGCTTTGACAAACGGCGAGAAGTTCATGCATGAAACGCTGCTCGCCTTCGACGAGCGCAGGCGGCTGATGCATACCCGCCTGAACGCCATACCCGAACTGTCGGCGACTTTGCCCAAGGGCGCTTTCTATATGATGCTCAACATCAAAAAGCTAATAGGTAAAACGATAAACGGCCGAACCATAAACGGCAGCGACGATTTCGCGGAAGCCCTGCTCGAGAGCAAAATGGTTGCCGTCGTGCCCGCCCGCGCGTTCGGAGACGACGGCTATGTGCGCTTGAGTTACGCCACTTCTCGCGAGAAGATCGAGATTGGCATAGACCGCATAGCTGAGTTCGCCAAAGAATGCGTATAGCAGCATAACAATTAAATGCGGGAATATTGAAGCCGCTTTCGCCATACACTTCTGCCTGCGGATTGGAAGTGATATATGTGCGAAAGTGGCTTTGCGTTTCTACATCGGCTGTTATACTCATGCTGCTGGCGGCGTGCATGTTCCCGCCTAAGAGCGGTCTGGACGGCGGAGAAGCCAAGCCGGCCTCTCCCGACGCTATATTCTCAAGCGCTGTACGGCACGAAGAACCCACGCTAAACGTATACGACGTTAGCGCGGGCGAAACGGTTGAGATGGGAATAGAGGAATACGTCGCGGGAGTGGTGCTCGCCGAGATGCCCGTGACATACGATTTTGAGGCGCTCAAAGCACAGGCGGTCGCCGCGCGCAGCTACGCGCTCAACAAGTGCGCCCTGTATTCGGGCGAGGGCTGTCAAAAGCACGATTCCGCCGATGTGTGCACTTCGTCCGGCTGCTGCCAGGGCTTTGCCGGGGGCGACGGCATAGAGATCGCGCGCAGGGCGGCTGAGGACACGCGCGGCGAAGTCTGCGCGTTCGGAGGTCAGCCGATATTCGCCATGTACCACGCGTCGTCCGGCGGACACACCGAGGACGCGGAAAACGTATACGCGGAGGCGTTTTCATATCTGCGCGGAGTTCAGTCGCGCGGCGAGGAAACGTACCCGCAGTATTCCGCCGTGACCGAGTATACGTTCGAGCAGCTTCAGAACGCTTTTGCGGCGAATCCCGGCGTGATACTGTCTAAGGACATACCGCTTGCAGACCAGTTCGAAATACTCTCGCGCGGGGACACGGGCAGGGTAACAAGCGTGCGCGTGGGGCTTGCGCTGATGAGCGGAAGCCAGTTCAGGCGCAGTCTGTCGCTCAAGAGCGCGAATTTTTCGATGGAGTTTTTGAATGACTGCATAGCTTTCAAAACCGTTGGCTTCGGGCACGGCGTCGGCATGAGCCAGACGGGCGCGGACGCGATGGCAAAGAAAGGCTCGACATATTCGGACATACTCAAATGGTACTATTCGGGCGTAGAGCTTATGACGCTGCCCTACGCCCGGTAAGCCTGTCAGCCGTTTAGGAAGATCGGGTTCGTCCACGCCTTGCGGCCGAGCGAATCCATGACCGTCGCCCTCAGATACGGTATGCCCTCAGGCAGGCGTTCGGCGACAGACTCGATCGGTTTTCCGGCGTTCCTTATAAGTTTCATGGGCCTCACGCCGCAGTGGAAGCGTATGTATTCGCAGGGCGAACACTCGACGCGCGCGACTCCGTCCTCTATGCTGAACGAATATATTTCAGGCCCGCACGACGAATAGAAAGCGCCGCTTTTCAGGGCGCTCAATATGCTCGCCCTGTTTCTTTCGGCGTTCACGCGCACCCAACCCAGACAGTGCTGTTCGGCGCAGTGACCGTCGTCTGTCGCGACTGCGAGCGTGCGTTCGCCGCGCATAAGCAATTCGTCCCATATACAGCCGTTGTCGCTGTCAAGACCGTCCACCAGCACGCAGCCTGTGTTCCATATTTCGAACGCGAAACAGTCGCAGAGCAGGCTCTCGAAACTGCGCGCGGGCGTGCAGCTCCATTGCGGGTGACAGTATATCGCCAGATTGCCGCGCGCGAGTATTTCGTCAGCGTATTTCCGGCACTCGACCGCGTTTTTGACCTTTCGCGATTCAAACCTGTCGTCCTGCCCGTATCCGTTTTCGCCCTCGTCGCCGCCTATCGCCACCATATGGAAGCACATGCCGTCGTCGCTCGATATGCCGTAATCAAGCTCCATGCCGGGCATTATGAGCATGTCCGTATCGGGCGCGAAGTTTTTATAGTTATAAAACCGATGATCCGTGAGCGCTATAAAGTCGTAGCCCGCTTCCGCGTGTTGGCGAATCGTGTCCTCCGGCGACGTTTTGCCGTCCGAACGCGTTGTGTGGCAGTGCAGCGCGCCCTTCAGCATACGCGCGCCGCCGTTTTTGAAAGCCTGTTGTGTAATAATCATATCATTCGCTCCGTATGTCATTTTTCGCAGACGAACAGTCCCGCGCGTTTTGTCACCTCGAACGCGCCGTCCGACGCGATTTTATCGTTCAAAACTCTGAACAGCCTTTCGCTTGACTCCCGCGCGAACGCGCCCAGCGAAATAGAGCTTTCCATATATTCTACCGCGTGGCGCGCGTTAGTTATCATCAGTTTCGACGGGTGCTCATACATTTTGACGCTAGAAAAAAACTCGCCTAGCAGCGCCCCGCCGTTATCAAGCGTGAACTTGATTTTAGGCGCTTCCGTTCCCGTCGCTTCCCAGAGCTGTCTGAAATTGCCGTCGCCCACCGTGGACGCGAAAAACCTGCCGCCGTCCTTGAGCGTTCTGCGCATTTCCCGCAAAGCGGCGCGCATGTCGGGCACGTGATACAGCATGTGGTTAGCGATAACTATGTCGAACTCGCCGTCCGAAAACGGCAGACAACACGCGTCCGCTTTTAGCGTCGCGATTTGACCCGACGCTGCGAACCGCTCCGCGAGCGTCCGAACCATGCCCTCGCTTATGTCGGTGAGCGTGAGCCGCGCCCCGACGGGCAACTCCGCGCCAACCCAAAGCGAACCGTTGCCTGCGCCGCCTTCCAGCGCGTTCTCGCCCGCCTTCAGCGCTATATTTCTGCGTATAAACTGATAAAACGGCTCGCTCTCAACCGTATACAGCCTGTGCAGCCGCATACGCGCGTTTAGATTGTCCGCGTTCTCGTATTGCCGCGACACATTGCTGCTGTCGTCTATTCCTCCGCCCATAAAACCGCCTCCTATTAGGGAATTATACAGCATTTGATCGCATAGCGCAATATTCGCTCATTTCTGAACCGGGCGATTGCTCAGGGAGCGGAGGCAGCAGTCTCTAAAATCTTGCGAAAATTTTCGGGCGCCGTCGGTACGATAAAAATCGAAACGGTAAAGCGCCATTTCAGATTTTGCAGCCCGTACCTATGAACAATATTCGGCAAAATGCGTTAAAATGGTATGAAAGAGTATCATTACAGCGCGCCCGTGTGTATAATGTTCGTATATATGTCGCGTGGAGGCGTTTACATGCCGAAATATGATGATATCCTCGTTCGCGCAAGCGCGTGGCTCAACGCCCATGCCGAGGAAATGGCGGCGGATCTCGCGGATTTCATTAAAATCCGCTCCGTAAGCCGCGCGGATTTGGCTCTGGCGGGCGCTCCGTTCGGAGCGGAAGTCGACCGAATGCTCAAACACGCGCTGTTTCGGTGCGCGGCGCACGGCTTCGAAACCAAGAACGGCGACGGCTATTACGGCACGGTCACGCTCGGCGACGGCGACGACGCGATTGGCATGATAGCCCATCTGGACGTCGTCCCTGAGGGCGACGACTGGATACACCCGCCCTACGCCGCCGTGCGCGAAGGTGATTTCATTTTCGGGCGCGGTGCTCAGGACAACAAAGGCGCGGTCATCGCGTGCCTGTACGTCATGCGCATGGTCAAGGAACTTGACATACGCCTGCGCCACGGCCTTCGCCTTATACTTGGCACGAGCGAAGAGACGGGTATGCAGGACATGATCGAATACAACCGCGTCGAAAAACCGTGCGCGCTCACGCTGGTGCCCGACAGCGCGTTTCCGGTGTGCTACGCGCAAAAGGGCTCGCTCAGCGCGGTTTTGTCGATACCGTTCGGCGCTCAGATCGAGTCCTTCAATGGCGGCATCGTCGACAACATGGTTCCGCCCGTGTGCGAATGCGTGCTCAACATTCCGTTAAACGATGTGCGCGCGGCGCTCAGTTTTACTTCTCATATTGACATTCAGCCCATAGGCGACAAAACCCGATTGGTCGCCCACGGCGCGGCGGCTCACGCCGCGAAGCCCGACGCGGGCAAGAGCGCCATTCATATGCTTTCCTGCGCTCTGTGCGCTCTGGGGCTTTTGAAAGGCGATTCGCTCAGAGCGATGGACGCGCTCGCGTGGCTGTCGCAGGGATATTTCGGCGAGCATGTCGGCATCGCCGTCGAGGACGACGACACAGGTAAAACAACCATGGTCGTCGGCATAGCGAAAACCCGTCCCGACGGCAGACTTGAAGCGCGCATTGACTGCCGCCTTTCAATAGCCGCCGACATTGAAAAGAACCGCGAAACCGTCGGCGAAACGTGCCTCGCTCACGGAATGACGCTTGAGTCGATCGAAACCACTCCGCCCGTGCTTATACCAAAGGACGACCCGCGCGTAAAGCTACTGCAAGACGCGTATAACAGCATAACCGACGACGATAGCCAGCCCTACACGATGGGCGGAGGCACATACTCCCGCTGTCTCAAAAATGCCGTCACGTTCGGTTTGGCGATACCGAAACACGCCGTCAGACCCCAAAACCTGCCAGAAGGTCACGGCGGCGCGCACTCGCCCGACGAATACGTGCATCTTCCCGCTCTCAGACGCGCGGCGCTGATATACCTGAAAGCCGTGCTCGCCGCCGACGAAGCGCTGTAGCCGTACTATATAGGAAGGAAAACCGCGCATGACCAGCATTTCCGACCGCCTGCTATCCCTGAAGGACGATACATACGCTGCTTTTACGCAAAAGCTCGCGCCGAATGTGCCCGCGGAGCGCATACTCGGCGTGCGTATGCCCGCGTTGAGAGCGCTCGCCCGCGAACTCAAAAACTCGCCCGAAGCTGACGCCTTTCTAAAAACTCTCCCGCACCGATATTATGACGAGGACAATCTGCACGCATTGCTGATAAACGAGATACGCGATCCAAGCGCCGCCATGACCGCTCTCGACGCGTTTTTGCCGCATGTGAACAACTGGGCGACGTGCGACACGCTCAACCCGGTATGCTTTAAGCATAATCACGCCGAAATGTACGCGAAAATCGTCGAATACGTTCGCTCTGAACATACATATACCATGCGCTTCGGCGTGTGCGCGCTCATGCGGCACTATCTCGCCGACGATTTCGACCCGTCGCACCCGGAATTGCTCGCCGGTATAATCTCAGACGAGTATTACGTCAATATGGCTATAGCGTGGTACTTCGCCACCGCCGTCGCCCAACAGCCCGCCGCCGCGATACCGTACCTCGCCTCGACCCGCCTGCCGGACTGGACGCGCCGTAAAGCCATTCAGAAGTGTAAAGAAAGCTATCGCGTCCCCGCTTCCGTCAAAACCCAACTGACCGCGAGCCTGCCCAAAAAATCCAAATCTTAACAAACGAATGCTACCTTCCCATTGACACAACCGCTTGACTTGTATATAATTACATCATCACAAGGCTAATATTCAGTCACTCTCATGACGCTTGAAAACTAAAGACAGACACACCAAGCCCAACCCCGCGCCGAAGAGCGCCCTTCTTCGCGCCCCACAGCCGCGAAGAAAATCTTGCACACCCCCTAACACACCGCCCCTACCCACGTATCAATAAGTGCAACCGGGTTGGCAAACAAAACACTTGAAGGTGCCTGTGGGGAATGACGAGTGGTAGGACGAGAATTTGAAGGAGGATATGAAGATGGCGGAAGATATCAAGAAGAATCCCAATGAGATTACGGACGAGGAACTATCTCAGGTTGCTGGAGGGAAATATACCGAAGCTGAGTGGGCAAAAATGACTGATATTGAAAAGAGAGATGCAAAAAGGAATTCTGCGATTTTGGTTCAACAAAATCGTGCCGCAGAATGCAAATACGTTAACTAAATAATTGGCTCTAGTGTTTGCTCAAGGCAATAGCCTTGAGCAAAATAGTTTTGGAGGTGTTTATAATGAAGAAGTATGAGGCTCCAACATTTGAAGCGGTAAAGTATTCTACAGAAGAATCTATCCTCAGTTATGGACAGTGTTCCGATACGATATGGGGAACGGATTTCGCGATGCTATATCAATGTACTGGGACTGCACCTGATCAACAGAATGGTGGCAATTCAGTGTGTTACTCTGGATCAACAGTGTGATTGCGAGGTATGATGTATGAAAGTATATGAGAAGCCTGAGATTTGTTGTCTTAACATAGAGGCGAAGGAAGCATATGCCGCTTATCCTGGGAGATGTTTATGGGATACTTATTATGGAGAAGATTCAACAACAACGCCTATTTGTAATGCTTCTACTGATGTTGACAGGAGAGATGGTGACTGTTATTACGGTCCCCTAACTTAATGCAAATGTATTTTATCACCGATTGCGCTTCTAAGGATTTCGTACCAGACTCATTTTCGCAATTCTTGAGTAATTGTACAGAATTCTGTTATTCACTACATTATGAAGAACGAAAGAGTATTGTGCAGCTTCTTTCAACAAATAAGTCTTTCCTAGGCGAATGGAAAGGCTTTTTTGCTTTTGAGACTAATAATGAATATATTTTCATTGATAGAGAAGAGAGTTTTTTTGTCAGCTGTTCTTGCTCTTTTTCGCAGGTCAGTGTATACTTTGTAAGGCAGCCTATAGGCATAAAAAGGAATCGAGTATTGTCAGAAATTTTGCAATATATCTGTCAGCAGAGATTGATAATGCAAGGTAATGTGATGATTCATGCTGCTGTGCCGATATACAATAATCACGGTGTTGCATTTTGCGGTGAATCAGGCGCTGGTAAAAGCACTCAAGCAAATTTATGGTGTAAATACTTAAATGCAAAAATACTTAACTACGACAAACCATATATCAAACTTAATAATAAAGAATTATTGATATGCGGTACTCCTTGGAGTGGAAAAGAAAGAGTTTATGCAAATAGAGAATACCCACTCGATGCAATTGTATTTGTAGAAAAAGCAAAAAGTAATTATATTAGAAGAATGTCTTATGCACAAGCGTTTACTAGTATGAATTCGCATTTTTTATCTTATCCAATAAACGAAGATTTATTTGAGAAGTACACACAGATTATTGAGGAAATTGCTAATAGAATTCCTGTGTATGAACTTGAATGCTGCGTTAACGAAGGTGCTGTGCAAACAGTATACACAAAACTATTTGGCAATGACTATAGCAAAGAGAGGGATGGAGTAATGAGTGAAATGAAGATTAAGCAAGGTTTAAGGTTAAGGAATATTGCTGGTGAGTATGTTGCAATATCTACAGGTAAAGAATTTATCAACTATAGCACAACTGTTATTATGAACGAAACGAGCGCTTTTTTGTGGAAATTACTCGAAAAAGGGTGTTCAAAGGAAGAACTAATCAACGAACTTACAAAAGAGTATGAAGTCAATGCGGAAGAAGCAAGTAGAGATATAGATTCATTTTTGAATGAATTACATAATTCAAAGTATTTAGAAGAAAGCAATGAATAATATGAGCGATATTATTAGATTATTAAGGGAAACTGAGCCATCTCAAAGGCAATACATATTGTCTCGGGAATTGATGAGAATAACTAGAGCGAACAGGGTTCCAAGTAGTGTGTATTTTGAGATTACCCCTTTATGTAATTTTTCATGTAAAATGTGCTATTCGAGACAAACGAAGGAATATGTAAACTGCAATGGAGGATTAGTACAAGCAGATAGATGGATTAAATGGGCAGAAGAATGTTATAAACTGGGGACAATAAATGTCTCACTAACTGGAGGAGAATGCTTAACACATCCACAATTCGGAGAAATATATGAAGCAATAAGCAGGATTGGCTTTCGAGTAACGATCATGACAAATTGTTCTTTATTTTCTGAGAAAGAGTTTAATTTACTGCGTGAGTATCCACCGGAGAACATTAGTATAACACTATATGGAATGTCTGAGTCTACATATATGAATACTGTTGGAAATGGAGAATATTTTGAGCGTGTAATGGAGAATATCGAGAAATTATGCAATATGAATATTCCAATTACTTTAAAAGCTACAGTTACGAAGGATGTATTTGGAGATTTCATTAAAATGTATGATTATGCGAAAGAAAGAAAAATCAGATTTATTTATAGCAATATTTTGATGTCGAATAGAGAGGCGCATAATCGTGATTGCGCATCTATAAGTGTTGATAATGAATCATTTAAGAGTTTATTTCAAGAATACTGTAGAAGGAACGAAATGAAGTATTCGGAAGCGCCACTCATTCCTGAAGAAGTTATAGGCAAACAAATTGCAAAAGAAAAAGGAATGCTCTGCGGAGCTGGAAGAAATGGATTTACTATTAATTGGAGAGGTGAAATGCAATCATGCACAACAGATGACAACTTAACAATTCCACTAGAAGGCATAAGTATTAACGAAGCATGGCAAAAGATTATTCAGTATGCTGATAATGTACCTCAATTAATGGAGTGCCAGAAATGCATATACATGAATAGATGCCGTCGTTGTGTGTTCTTACATTATGCAGATACTCATGAATACGGCAAGGTTTCCCCCCGCCTCTGTTACAAAATCCAACACAACATCACCGACTGACCAGCGCCCTCGCGGCGCATTTTTTCTATAAAGAGGTATTATGGTAACAATTATCATTCAACGCAAGGACGGTCTTTCCGACCGCCACAACGGAGGCAAAACAGCCGCGCTGCTAGAAACAGAAAACGGTAAGTTCATTCTCAAACCGCGTTCGCCAGCAACAGACCGCGCGCTTTGCGATTATGTTGACGCACTTGCTCAAATGGGCGCGCCAAATCTTCCGCGTTGTGTTCGTCCCATCGACCCATATAACGAAACTGAAACGTTAGTGCCATTCATCGAAAACATGCCCGCGCAATTGGACAGCGACGTTCGAATGTACTTTTTGCGATACGGAACGTTCCTCGCGCTGTGTGAACTGCTCGGAGCAACAGATATGCACGCTGAAAACATAATTGCCTGCGCGGATTCGCCGATACTGGTAGACTTGGAAACGTTACTCGCAGGCAAACTGCCGGATAGAGGTCAATACGATAGCGGACTTTCGGACAGTTTGATGTATTCGCATCTTCTGCCTAATTGGATGTTGGACGGCGACGAGAACCGCGATATCGGCGGGCTGACGGGCGACGACAAGAACCAACTGTGGTTCGAGGGCAAACCCTGTCCCGCTTACGAGCATATCAGCGAGATTGTCGAAGGCTTTGAACAGGCATACGATTTCATACTCTCGCACAAAGCTGAAATCGAAAGCGCGATTCATTTGTTCGACCGCGCCCAGTTCCGCAAGCTCCTGCGCCCTACTGAGGTTTATGGGCGGCTGGTAGACCGGATTGAGGCATTGACTGATGATACGGAGAAGCAGAGACAAGCCGACCGTCTGCGCCGCGCCTACGACCGCGACCCGAGTCCTGAATGGAGAGAGAGCATGGCGCGTGTGTGTCAGTCCGAGATCGATGCCGTGCTGCGAGGGGACATTCCGTATTTCTTCTCCTACGGAAACGAGAAGAGCTTGCGGGATTTCAAGGGTGTTGTCTGCGAAGACTATTTTATTCTGTCGCCTGTCGAAAACGCGATAGAGCGTCTGTATATGATGAACGAGACAGACAAGCGCGACCAGATGAAGATCATCGGGCAATCGCTGAACACCGTGAATCCCGTGATCGAATCGATCTCGGTATCAACACCGCAGGAAGTGTTTGAGCTTCTTGAATCTCGCGCGCTGGAAACAAACCCCTGTTCGTGGATTTGCGTGGATACCGACGACAGAGGCCGCGCGTTTCTGCAAAGCATTGGCTTTGACCTGTACAACGGACTGCTTGGCGTTCTGTGCTTTTACGCCGCGCTATATGAGGCCACAGGCGATCGCTCCGTGAAGCGGGCTCTTGAAAAGCGATACGACCCGTATCGCAAAATGTACATAGAAAAGCCGACGCCCATCATTGCCCGCGCCGACAACATCAACCTCACCCACGGCTTAGGCGGGCATCTACTCGCGCTTGAATATCTCACTCGCTGTCTGCATGACGACGCTTATTTGCGCGACGCGGAAACGCTCTTGTCACGCTTCGATTTTTCGGATATTGACGAGATTCAAAGCTTCGACGTTTACGGTGGTATCTCTGGCTTGCTCATAGCGCTCCCGTGTCTGATGGGGCAGGGAATAGACGCGCTCGTCAAAACCGTTGCCGAACCACTCGCAAACAAGCTCAGCAAAGACACTCCACTACTAACCGGCTACGCCCACGGAGCGGCGGGGGAAGCGCTGGCGCTTTCGTGCGCGCAGACGATACTCGGCGACTTCCGCTATGAATTCGATATTCAACGTATACTAAAATCCGAAAACATGACCTACGACGAAACCGCCCATAACTGGCCTGACCTCCGCGACCCAGAGAAACATGGTTTCATGAACGGTCTCTGCTCCGGCGCGCCTGGCATCGGCATAGCCCGCAAACAAATGCTAAGCCAGCATATCACCCCTGAAACCCGCGCAACCTGCGAAGCAGACATAGAGCGCGTGCGCGCCTACTACCGCGCCGCGCCTATGCTTTTAAAGCGCGACAGCCTGTGCTGCGGAAACGCCGCTCGAATAGAAGGTGAAAAGGCGCTCCTTGGCAAAATTCAAACATCAAGCCTTAACCCCGCGCCTGTGTTCTTCCACCCGCTGGAAACCAATGACTTTCCCGCAGGTCTCCTGCAAGGCTGGGCGGGCGTAGGTTACGCGCTCACGCGCGCGCTGCCCGCGTCAAAGAGCGGCATATTCATTACATAACGAAAGAATGAAATCATGAAGACATACGCCACACCTACCGCGAAAACCATGAGCGTCCCACTCCACGACCTCTACCCTGTGATGAAAGAAGTGCTCGACGAAGGCGGTACGTTCTCCATCACCGTGCGCGGAAACTCCATGTACCCATTCCTGCGCGACCTCCGTGACCAAGCCGTCTTCGCCTCGCTCGCGAACCGTAAAATCCGCCCCGGCGACATCGTGTTTTATCAGCGCGCAAGCGGCCAATTCGTCATGCACCGTGTCTACAAAGTAGACTCAAACGGCATAATGACCATCGTTGGAGACGCGCAATGGACGCTCGAACCCGGCATTCGCCCCAACCAACTCCGCGCGTTTGTCATAAAGGTCGTGCGCAAAGGAAAAGAGATTGACTGTGAGAAAGGCTTCTGGCGAAATCTCATGGCAACATATATGCGACTTCGCATTCGTGTGCCCCGCCTTACGAGATTCGCCATGCGCATGTTTCACTATGCCGAGAAGCTCGTGACCGACCCCGCTTGTATGATGCGGCGCATCAAGAGGATTACTAGAAGGAAGTCACAGTAAAGTTATGAACAAGACCAATGATCGTACCGTCTTGGAAGAATTCCTTTGCGTGCCCCTTGGAACCACAGATGATATTTTCTCGCGCTTTGCCGCTCTCCCCAATGCTGTATATGAGCGTGGCGCGGGTGAGCGGGAGCGTTTCTGCTATGTTCCTGGAACGCGAAAGGACAGAGTAATCCTCGCCGCCCACGCGGACACTATTTGGAGCTATAACGGCAAAGAAAATGTGCATGATATCAAGTTCGAGAACGGTCTTTTTACTTCAGCCACCGAAGGTTTAGGGCTTGGCGCGGATGACAGGGCTGGCTGTTCTATAGTATGGATATTACGGGAAAGCGGGCATTCGCTGCTGATTTTCGACAGTGAAGAACGGGATCGGCAAGGCTGTGAACTGCTTAAGAAGAATTCAAAGATTCTCAAAGAGGTACAAAAGCACCGATATATGCTGGAATTGGATATGTGGGGCAGTTCAGAGTTCAAGCCTTTTTGCGCAAATTTAAAGAGCTTTGCTAAGTATATCTCCTTACACACCGGATTCTCAGCCAATTTGAACGGCGGCAACACCGACATTACCCGCCTTTGCAGCAGAGTATGTGGAGCAAACTTTAGCGTCGGCTACGCTCATTACCACAGGCCAGACGAAACGCTAGATTATGTACAATGGCAACAGTCGCTAACGGCTCTACGGAAGCTCTTATCTCAGAAACAGCCGCGCTTCACATGGAAACGGACAATTCTGTATTATTTCTTCGGCGCTCTCCGTAGGATTAAGCGATTAATCATTCGCAAAAAGCCAGCCCGCGCATAAAGCACAGGGCTGGCTCTTTTTTGTAATCACCCTTCGTACTCCACCGTACTCCCATCCTTCAGCTCAAAGTCGATGTGCTTCTCGTTGTAGAACAGTATCCGCTCGATCATCAACGCGAATAGCTGTTCGTTCATATCCTCATACGGGAAGTGACAGTCCGGGAAAGGAATCGCGGACAAATCCATGCGTTTACGTTTGCCGCGATACTTCCCATCTTCGGGATTGTCCTCGACCTTTGTGACGACCTGTATCTTCTCTTCGCGTTCGTCGGGTTTTTCTACAACGCGCGGCACGATGCCGGTGCTCAAAGCGTCGATTAAGGCCAGCGCGTTTTCGCGCCTCGCGTTCATCTTGAACTCCGCTGTATCATATTCTGTTTGCTCTTTCATCAGCGCGTCGAGTTCGACCGTCAGTCGCGCGTATTCTTCGCTGTAGCCGTCCTGAGACTCTGGGCGCATGTCGTTGCCGGTGATGAGCGCGTTCATTTTCTCTTTTACCGCTTGGATTTCGGCGGGAAGCTCGTCGCGGTGGGGGTTGTGTTTCAGCGTCAGCGTAGTTTCAAGACTTTGGCGGAGAGTTTGAATGACTTCATCGCGGTTTGTAAGTACCTGCTCCATTACCGAGTTTGTAATCTCGATCAGCTTCTTCTCCGCGATATGCCCGGACGCGCAGCGCGCGCCTTTCTGCCCGTCGACATTCCGGTCGTACTTTTTCGAGCACTGCCATACCGCTCGCTTGTAGCGCGGATCGTCCGAGTCCCAGATGCGGCGCGTGAAGAAGCTGCCGCAATCGGGGCAAACCATGCGCCCGCTGAACGGAAACTTCACGCTTTTCACGGCAGGCTTCGCGCCGCGCGCGCGGCGGGCAAGTTCAAGCTGTACGCGGTCGAATAGCTCCTTCGGGATAATCGCCTCGTGGCTACCCTCCACGTAAATTTGCTGCATTTCGCCTCGGTTGACCACTTGCTTGTGCGTCAGAAAGTCGGCGGTGTAGGTCTTTTGCAAAAGCGCGTCGCCCGTATACTTCTCATTCTTCAGAATTGTCAGTATCCCCTTAATCGTCCAATTAGGCTTGCCCGCGCCGGTGAGGATATGGTCGGCCATCAGCCCGCGCGCGATCATGACCGTACTTTTTCCCTCTATACACTCGCGAAAGATGCGGCGAACCGTCACCGCTTCTTCTTCGTTAATGGTAATCTGCCCGCGCTCGGTATTGTAGCCCAGCATATGCCCGCCCACCCAAACGCGGCCTTCGCGAAACCTTTGTTGAATGCCCCAGCGCGTGTTCTCGCTGATGTTGCGCGATTCGTCCTGCGCGAGCGAGGACAAAATGGTAAGTAGAACTTCGCCCTTCGCGTCGCTGGTGTCGATATTCTCCTTTTCAAACAGCACGGCAATCCCCTTCTCGCGGAGCTGCCGTACATAATTCAAGCAGTCGAGCGTATTGCGCGCGAAGCGGCTGATGGACTTTGTGATCACCATGTCGATTTCACCCGCCTTGCAGCACTTAATCATCTTCATGAACTCGACGCGCTTTTTGACGCTCGTGCCTGATATGCCCTCGTCGGCAAAAATCCCGCAGAACGTCCAATCGGGTCTGTTTTGGATGTAATCGGTGTAGTACTTCATCTGCGCTTCGTAGCTTTCCAACTGCTCGTCCATATCCGTCGAAACGCGGCAGTAGGCGCATACGCGCTTTTTCGTGATCGCCGCGGGCGCGGAAGAGCGCTGCGCGTTGACACGCGGCTGTACTGGCAGGATTGTGATATTCCGCGCGGTAGGCTGATTTCGGGTAGCAGGCTGGCTCTGAGCAGTGGGTTGGCTTTGAACGGCAGACTGGCTCTGAGCGGTATGCTGATTCCGCATAGTCGGCTGGCTTTGAGTGGTAGGCTGTACTCTAGCCGTATTGGTAGCTTGTGTCATCTTGATATCCTCCTATTCATCAATCGTCCAGATTAATCTGCACGGTATGGCAAATTTCACCTTAGCCCCATCGCTGAAGCAAATCTCGCATTTATCTCCATAGAAAACAGCCGCCTTCACATCAGGAAAGCGGCTGTCGTTTGAGAGAGTGTTGCCCTCTGCTGGGATTGGGTTCATTTCACGATATCGTTCACGCGCCTTTTCGAGTAGTTGTCCGATGCAGACTTCACTGTAGTAGCGCGCCTTGGGGCACCTCGATGCACGCTGATGATGCGCGCCGCAGATGTAAACGTCCTTGTGCCAATGGCCACTGCCGAAGACGAAGGCGTGAACCAGCGACTTCCCGCAGTATCCACATACGGCAATACCCGTATACGGATGAAGCTTCGCGGGCGCGCGTACTCCGCTTGGCGGATTGATTCGCTCTTGTAGTAATGCCTGTACCCGTTGCCAGTCCTCGCGCACAATCAACGCCTCGCGTTCTGCGCCGTATGTCGTGCGTTCTCCGCAGTAGCGTTCGTTACGGAGTATCTCCACTATGGTCTTCTGCGACCATATCGCGCGTCCAGTGACCGTCGGAATGCCCTCGTCTTCGAATATCTTGATGATTTTCATAATGCCATTGCCCGCCAGATACTCGCGAAACACGCGTTTCACAACTGCGGCCTCGGCGTTGTCAACGGTAAGCGTTTTGCCGTCGCGTCGATAGCCGATGGTCTTGTCGCGCGGAGCAGGTTCTCTGATTGGAATGGGCTTATCTCGAATAAGCTCTTTCTCTTCGCGCGACGAAAGCACCGAGAGTAACATCTCTCCGTCTCCGGTCGCCGTATCGAAGCCTTCCTTCAAAAAAGTGATGGCAATCCCTCGCGCGGTGAGCGTTCGCAGTACCGTTGGGAGCATATCGCCGAAGTGCGACATGCTGGGCGTAACGACGCGGTCAATGTGCGACATGCTGGGCGTAACGACGCGGTCAATATGCGACATGCTGGGCGTAACGACGCGGTCAATGCGCTCAGGTTCTGTGCAATCTCCGCAATCCAATAGCATCTTGTCAAGACGTGGATGGCGCGGCGCGAACGGTGAATCATCGCGACCGATGTGGTCGGCGTAGATACCTGCAAAGACCCATTCGGGATTCACCTTGATCGTATCGCCGAGCCATTTGATTTGTTTAAAGAACGCCCTTACCTGTTCATTTGTCCGTATCTCGGCTTTGCAATAGCCACAAACACGAGGTTTGTTTTCGCAGGACGAGTTGATTGGGCTATCATCCGTCGAGCGATCAAACGTAGACTGTGAACTCTGCGGGTTGCTATCCGCTTGGAATCCATTTTTCATGTCCTCACCTTCCTTTCATTCCCCAGAGGGTGAGTGCATGTTACCGTGGTATTCCGCGGATAGCAAGTCTATACTCAGATAAACAACTGATAAAGATGAACGGGGGAATTGTTAGTATTGATAAATGCATAACGTAATGGCCACTGAGATAACGATACACAGCTTAATGGTCAGTTAGATAAAGCTACATACCACTAAAGTTAGCCAGATAGATATACATAGCGCAATATGTCGATGTATGCATTTATTTAGCGACTAGTTGAATAAGGATACTTATGCGCAATCTTCGTTTGATTGCCGTATCGCCTTCAAACTCGAATCCGATGTTCTATTCCGCTTCGTTTTACATATCTCGCCATAACCTTGGCAAGACAAATACGCACGACCAGAGTATACATTTCGCATTGAGGAAGGATAACGCTCCGCGACTAGTGTGCTTATAAGCAATTCTTCGTTATCCGTCAAGATGCCTCTATCACAAAGAATACCGAGAATCTGCTTAGCGTACACATATAATGCGTCATTTAGCATCTGCTCATAGGTACATGACGTGTCATTTTGTTTCTGTTCACGGGCATGTGATGCGTTATTAGGCATCCGCTCATAGGCACATGAAGCGTTAATGGGTATTTGCTTAGTATGCACGAATGATGCATCGTTATGCATCTGTTCATGGACGTTACTTGTAAGGTTCAATTCACTCATAAATACCCTCCTTAATATCTGTTAATTGTGTCGAGAAAAAAACCGTTTGTAAAAGAACAAACGGTGATCGTACAACTTTATCAGTATATATGCTACGCGAGAACTCGTTATCTACTTTACGAACAATAGATGCACGCCTAATCCTGTCAGTATACATTATAACACATGTGCATATGGACATACTAGGACATAGTAGGACATCTACAGGCGTTACTTAACAATATTCTGTTATTTTTATGTTGTGAACCACATCTGTGAAGCAAGAATGATATACTGTGTGTTAATCAGCATGTTTGCCGCTATGCTTGCCGCTATGTTTGCCGCTATACTGCCGTTATGCTTGCCGTTATGCTGCTGCTATGCTCGCCGTTATGCTTGCCGTTATGCTGCTGCTATGCTCGCCGCTATGCTTGCCGCTATGCTGCTTGCTATCCTTGCCGTTATGTTTGCCGCTATGCTACCGGTACGCTTGCCGCTATGCGTATCTCTATGCTTGCCGCTATGAAGAGACAGACCGTCCCACGAGATAGCACAGTCTCACGGAACAGTCCAGTCATACGAAATACCCCAGCCATACATAACTACGCGCTCTTACGTTCGACAAACCATTTTCCAAGCAAGTCACCGCTGATTTGCGTGCAGCGCTCAAAGAATAGGTACTTCTCACGACCGTTGACGCGAATGGTAAATCGTTCGCCTTGCCCGCCCGCACGTATCGCGGCGGCGGGTTTGCAGTCGAGCACCTTTTCAATCATATACTTATGCCCGTCTTCCCAAACAAGGGAAAGGGGCTTCATTCTGCCGTCAGCGTCAAACGCGGCGGTCACGTTCACATACACTTTGATCGGCTTATCTGTCGTCATATCTCATATCCCCTTTCATCGGCTTAACTGCCGCCATATCTCAAATCCATTGTTCAGTGCCATATCTTTAATTCTATCTCCGCTTCATCGTCAGTTCGCCCCATAAGCTAACCCTCATATGATACCCAGATATATGCTGTTCTCCGCCCCATAACTGAGACCCCATATCTTTATCACTCCTTTTCAATGAACCAAACGCCCTCGTCATCAAATAGGTACATCACGCGGCTGACATCGCCGCAGGTGATGGAGATCTCATAGCGCTGTCCCTGACCGCCCGCTTTTAGAGAAGCAGCCTGCCGCATTCCCAGAATCTTATCGATTACGACCTTCGTATCGTCCGGCAGACGAAAAGAAACAGGGCGTATAGTGCCGTCCGTATTGTGATCCGCCCGTACTTTCACCAGAATCTTATTTGGATTCCCCTTAACAGGCGTACAAGCGTGTCTGTTCCTAGCCTCGCTGTTTTCAAAGCCAAATGGACACATGCTGTTTTACACCCCTTTACGCTCCGATGTCTTTAGTCGCCGGACCAACATGATCGTCAACGGGATTAATCTTTGAAAACGCGCTGTCAAGGTATACGACTCCGCGATGAATTGACTGTCTGCCAAAACGCATTGTGATATTGTCGATTGTGCGTTCCAGCCGTTCTGCGCGCTCCCGTCGCTTGGCGTCTCCGAAGATATCGATCTGGATCGGAGTGCTTTCCGGTATCAAATTGTCGCAATGAATCCCGATGCTGCGAAGCGGGAAATAACGCATGTAATTCTGCTGGAATATGTCCAACGCCGTGCCGACAATTTCGTCCGTCAGATTGGTTGCGGGGTTGATTGTTTTCTGCTTTCCGAACCAGATCAGGTCTTTTGTTCGAACACCCAATGAAATCGTCCGTGAACGGAATCCTCCGTGACGTAAACGGCTGGATACGCATTCCGCAAGCATATACAGCACTCACTCAGCGTCCTCGAAATTCACCATGTCGCGCGGCGTCGTCGTAGAATTGCCTATGGACTTCTCCACAATATCGGCGTCCGTATTAGTAACCTGGGAGGTGTCTAGCCCTAGCGCGAAACTCTGTAATGTCAAGCCTGATTTCCCCATCTTATAGGCAAGCCAATCCGTATCAACGTTCGCCAGATCGCCAATCGTCAAAATGCCACACTTAGCGAATTTCTTCATTGTGTTCGGCCCGACAAAGAGTAAATCGCCGGCCGGAAGCGGCCATACCACTCGTTCAAAGCCGGTAGCGGGAATAACGGTTGTTCCGTTGGGTTTCTTCATGTCGCTGCCAAGTTTCGCAAAAGCCTTGTTTGTGCTGACGCCCACCGAAACCGTAATACCCAATTCTTCAATCGCCCGCTGACGGATTTCGTCTGCGAGGCGCTGCCCGCGCTCGATATCCATAGAAGGACTCGTCACATCAACCCAACACTCATCAAGACCATATGATTCTACCCTGTCGCTGTACCCTTCGTACATGCGGCGCAGTTTGCGTGAGAACTTCCTATACAGGTCATAATGCGCGGGCATGACGATCAACTCAGGGCATTTCTGCCGCGCCTTGAAAATAACTTCGCCCGTTTGTATACCATACTTTTTAGCAATATAGTTTTTCGTGAGCACAATACCGTGTCGCGCTTCCGGGTCACCGCACACAGCCACCGGCTTGTTGCGGATATCGGGGTTGTAGAGACACTCCACGGAGGCGTAGAAACAGTTGGCGTCTACATGGAGCACGACGCGATTGCGATTAGGGTTCTTTTTATACAGTGCTTTCAAGTCGACGACCGGAGTATACATACGCTTCACCTCGTTTGTCGGTCAGAAATGGGTACATGTAATACGCCTACCATATATTACGGTTTTCGGAAAGATTGATTCATTTATGCTTTTATTGCTTTTTGCCTATTATGACTTTTTTGATACTTATGGCCTCTATAGCTTCTACGCCTTTACGATACTATTGACGTTTATGGCTATTTGGACTTCATACCGAATTTAGCATTCTGTCTTTTAGCCTTTTGATTCCATAGTATTTATGTTCTACGCTCCGCGTTGACCTCGTCGATCATCAACTGTTCGTCTTTGGTAGGTAGCATATCGTCGGTTAATACGCAGATAACCCGACCGATACAGTGAGCGTTATCGTCCTCGCTCGGATGAATGACTTCGTAGGCAGGATTCAACGGATACAAACCGTCTTTTTGATAGACCTTTATTACGCCCTCTCCGGCTACCACAAAGACGCCGACTTCTCCGATATTGACTGAAGTCGTATGCTCTATCAAGATGCGATCCCCGTCGTGATAATCCGGCTCCATACTGTCGCCGGTGATTGTAATGACTTCGTCGCTTGCATACGTCTCATCCGTATTGCGCATCAGTATCTTCCCCATCGCGCCGCCGCCTGACAGATCCACGCCGGCGCCGGCGCAAACGCGTAGCGGGTTCACCGCGCGATGAAGGAATCTGTTCTTGTATGTGCGACGGAACTCCTCAAAGCTGTCCTCGTGCATCTTGTTAATAAGAGTATCAAGCAGCAGACGGTCATGCTTTGATAGCCCGCGATAGCTCTCCAGAAGGCCCATCTCTTGTTCTGACGGGCGCTTGTCATATTGCGCAATACCAAGAATCTTGTCCGCAGATACGCGAAGCACGATACACACCCGTTTCAGCATATCGATGTCAGGGCGGCGAATGCCGTTCTCCCAGTTGGCTACGGAACTGCCGGTTATGCCAACCATGCTCGCCAATTGCGCTTGGTTCAAGCCTGCGTTCATTCGGCTCTGACGGATTCTAGCGGCATATTCTCCCGGGTTTTCAACGCACGGACGGCCAATTGTAGATGCGGTGTGCATTGGAATCACGTCGCCGCCATTTACGCGCTTTGTTTCTTTTGCCACGTGTTTACCCCCCCCCAAGGCATCGGTTTCTCCGGTGCGCTTACTGGAGTCAGTATATCACACGAATAGCATAATGTAAATACCCCCGGTGAAATTTTCTAAACCTTAATCTAGTAGATAACGGCGGTAAATTCGGGGATATACGCTGCAAGTGCCGATTTTCTCTGCATTGTGAAATTATCCAAACCTCTTGATTGATTTGCAAAATGTGTAGTATACTATGCCCGTTGTTATCCTGTAAGGCGGAGAAATGGTATCCGGTGATCCGGTTTAGAGCGATTAATGTTCTGAACAGCTGAAAACCCGCCGAACAGCGAAAGCCCGCCGAGCGCCCGAATGCCCGTCGAGCATCTGTTTGCTCACTAAGAAGCGAATGCCCGTAAAACGGTATAAGCTCGCCGAACGACTGAAAGCCCGCCGAGTGTCCGAATGACTGACCACCATTTGGCGCGGGCAGTTACTTTCGCATAAAAACGTATTGAACCTGTTAGATTGGGAGGAAAAATGCAGGAGATATCTCTCCACACTCAGTTCCGAAGCGCAAGCCACCGCCGAGGACTTTTGCCGCGTGACGTTCGATTCGGTCGCGCCCGGTCCCGTAAAGCTCGCCATATTACTCATGGCCAGCTATTTCTACGAAAACCGTGATACGCCCGAAAAGCAAGCCTATGTCGCGATGCGCATGGCGTTCGAAGCGCTCCTGTATCCCTACCGCGATATGACCAAAATGTTCTGAACCGCCCCGCGCTGCTGCCTGACGGCAAGCGCGGGTTTCGGATGGCGAATGCTCCATTCGCTCATCCTCAGTCCGCCTTTGGCGGACGCTGAAAGGAGGACGATGATTCTTGCGCGGCTATAAGAACTTTGAATCGTCGCCCCATCCGGGCGACCTTAGGCATCTGGTTGAGATAGGATACACGGAGAACACCGTAAACGAGAACGGATATCCCGAGCCTGTAGACGTCGTCGTGTGTAAGGTATGGGCGGCGGCAACCGACGCGGGCAACCAGAACTACCGCGCGGCTGACGCGAAAAACACCGAAGCCGTTATCAACTTCACCATACGCTATCGGTCTGACGTCAGACCGGGTATGTGGGTGAGGTTCACGGGCAAGAAGTGGTTCATATCAACGCTGGGCGAATACGGCTTCGTTCGCGCGTACCTAGGTCTGAAAGCGTCGCTCTCCGAGGGGGTGAGCGGTTGAGGCAAGTGCAGACCGCTCTATCTACGCTCGGTATTCCCGTCATGGCGGGCATCTGGCGTGCAACGACTTCCGAACAGAGTTCGCCCGCGCAATATGTGGTGTATTCCACGACGAAAACCGAATCGTCATTTCAAGACGACCGCGTCACCTCATATCGCACATATGTTTACCTGAATCTGTGGAGCGAGACCGACCCCACCGATATGGCGGCTCGCATCCGAAGCGCTATGTACGCGGCGGGTTTCGCGATGGTCGAGGAGAGCGATAAGGGGTATAATCAACCGTCCTACGATTCAGCGACAAAACAGTACACCGTGCAATGGACATGGTGTCTGTACGAGGAGGCGAGTTGACATGCCGCTCGAGTTACAGGGCGTGGACGACCTAAGGGACGATCTCACGAACATGGCGGCGAACCTTGAGTTCGGCGAGGGCGTTGATCGGGCGCTTGAGGCGGGAGCCGTGCCCATCGAAGAATAGATGCGCGCCAACGCGTCGAATGACCCCGCGATAATCACCGGCGCACTGCACGACAGCATACACACCGGAAAAGTGAAGAAGCGGCGCTTGGGCGGCAGAGCCATAACGATAGGCGTGCATCACAAGGAGAAGAAAGCGTACTATTCCGCGCCCGTCGAGTACGGGCATGGCGGACCCGCGCCCGCGCCCGCGCACCCGTTCGTCAGACCCGCGTTCGATACGCGCGCTGACGAAGCCTATTCCATCATGAAGAAGATACTTAGGGACGAGCTAATCAAATAAGGAGGCAGCATATATGCCAACACCCGCAGCTTCACCGACCGTCGCGTCGACCGTCGGTCTTAAAAACATGGTCATCGCGCCGCTTACGGCGGATACCGAATCCGCGCATACCTACGGCGACCTACAGCTAGTCGCGGGCGCTATCGAAGCGTCCATCACGCCCGACAATACCGACCCGGACGTGCAATTTGCCGACGACGTCGAATTTTCGGTGCTTTATCCCGACCCCGAACTAACCTTCAAAACTAAGATGGCGGACGTGCCGTTGTCTGTACAGGAGCAGATATTCGGTAACTCCATAGACGATAACGGCGTGCTCGTCAAGAAAGCGTCCGACTCGCCCGGCTATTTCGCTGTGGGCTTCAAGTCCGAAAAAGCGAACCACAAATACCGCTACATATGGCTGTATAAGGTTCGTGCGAAGCCCGCTACGGAGAACTACGCCACCAAAGAGAGCAAGACCATCAACCGTCAGACGGGCGAGATCGAGTGGACGGCTATTAAACGTATACACGACGGTCTGTATCAAGCGGTGGCGGACGAAGGCGAGAACGGCTTCGATTCAGCCGCCGCCGAATCGTTCCTCGCTTCCGTTTACGAGCCTACGTTCACGCCCGAAACGCCGTAACAGTTATACGTTATCTCGACAGGCGCGTTCCTACAACGGAGCGCGCCTGTGCCATTTCTCGATATCGCGGGGGGTATATGAATAATGATAACCTGTAAACTCGGCAAGGAGACGTACCATATAGACTTCATCAGCGGGCGTGCGCTGCGCGAAATGGAGCCCGCCGCGAGAATGTACTCGCGCATTGTTTCGCTTGCGAACGCCGCGATGAAAGGCGAGGCGCTCGGCGACGATCGCGAGCTAAGCATAGAACGCGCTATGGACACGCTGATACGCTGGTTCTGCCTCGTTTTCGGAAACCAGTTCACGCCCGACGACGTGCTGGACGGGTATCCCGTTGACAGGCTGATGCACGATATAGCGCTCACGCTTATGGCTGTGCAAACGCAGACCACTGAAATACTCGACGAGTTCCCTACGAAGGCGGCGACGGCGGAGAGGGCGCAAACGCCCGCCTGACGCTGCCTGATTTCATCTACGAAACCTATAACTCGCTCCTCGAGGGCGGCTGGCGTATGACCGAGATCGACCAGATGGATATGCTCGGTTTCCTCAAACTCCGGGCGTGGAACGCGATCCGGACAAAAACAAAGAATGTATCCAAGCCCGCCTTTATTGATGAAGTTTGGCCGGGTCTGTTGCCTAAGTAAGCTTGAGCGGATTGCCGATATCTGCTATTGCTATCTCGCCTCAAATCGCTTATAATGGGGGTACGGAATTCCCTACTATCCCTATTGCGTGAGGAGGATTATGTATGCAGAATGCTTTTATCGATAACGCCAAGGTCATGGCGAAGGGACAGGTCACAATTCCAAAGGATGTACGCGCCGCATTGGGAATCACCTGCGGGGATCGCGTAACGTTCGTTGTGGAAGGTAAAAACGTCCGGCTGGTTAACGCTGCCGTATATGCCATGCAGATGCTGCAGAGCGAGATGACCGAAGAAGCGAAAAAAAGCGGTCTCGATACCGACGACAACGTGATGGCGCTAGTGAACGATCTTCGCGCGGAAGGTGAAGAAAAATGAGGGTGCTAATCGACACGAATACCCTCATTTCCTCCGCGTTGAGCGCAACCGATTTGTCTGATGAGTTGGTTTTATTATTGGGAAAGCTTAACTTTCCCAACAGTATTGTTCTTGAGGAAGATCATCGTTTTGTTGTAACAAAGATAAACGATGGTTGGTTCTTTTATCAGAGAATCGGTGTTGATATCATTCTTATGTCATTTGTAGATGATGAGTTAAGGCAAGTAATATTTGATTATAAGTATGTAACCCACACAACATTCCCGAATTTCATGAAAAAAGTATTAAAGTATGTCTATTCCGGATTCGTAGTGAATAACAATGGCTTTATCTTTCATTCAGCAGCAGTTGATGTGAACGGAGTAGCTATTCTATTTTCCGGGAGATCAGGGATAGGTAAATCTACACAAGCAAGATTGTGGGAAAAGTATAGAAAAGGTTTAATAATCAATCAAGATAGGCCGGCTGTACGACGAGTAAGTGATGGTTTCCGGGCTTACGGTCTACCATGGAGCGGAAGCGAACCTTGTTATTGCAATCATTCTGCTCCGATAAGCGCAATTGTGTTCCTTGAACAAGGACAGTTAAATCATGTTGAAAAAATGAACGAATCGAATTCAATCCATCTAGTGATAGAACAATGTTTATCACTATGTAGTAGTAGTATTCTATTAACGAAGCTTATTATGACAATAGAGGAATTAGTGAAGCATGTTGCCATATTCAAATTGATTTGCACGCCGGATATCAATGCTGTTGAATGCCTTGAGGCCATACTAGAAAGAGAAAGAGAAGCAGTGTTATGAGAATTCGTGATGATCTGGTTTTACGAAAGATTGCAGATGAGTGGATTGTTTTACCAATAGGAGAGGCCACTGTAAGCTTTAAGAAAATGCTTGTTTTGAATGAAACATCCGCATTAATATGGGAAGCTATTAGTAGCGGACTTAAAGAAGAAGAAATACTTGGTAAAATCATTGATGTTTATGACATTGATAAAGAAACTGCAAGACAAGATTATCTGCGGATAGTAAATCAACTTGTGGAGAATAAAATTATTCTATAAGAATTATTGAGGGTATCATGGAGAAACACATCAATGAAATAAGAATACAGAAAAGTGAATCGAATGCTTTCTTGAGCCGATTAAGGGTCAAGGCGTTAAATGAAAGAATTCCGCTTAGTGGTACATTTGAGTTAACACCAAGATGCTCTTTGAACTGTAAGATGTGTTATAGTCATCTGGAGAGCATACCAAGTTGTTATTCTGAGCTAGAAACAATACAGTGGCTTGAATTAGCAAAACAGGCAAAAGAAGCAGGCACATTATTTATGAGCCTTACTGGTGGAGAGCCGCTGGTACATCCTGGTTTCTTTGAAATATGTGAATATCTTTATAAAAACGGATTCTTTACTACCGTGTTAACAAACGCTACAATGATCGATGAAGAATTTGTTGAAAGGATCAAGAGGTTTCCCCCGTCGTCATTCTCAATTACTTTATATGGCGCTTCTGACGAAACATATAAACGCTTATGTGGCGTTGACGGAGTATTTGATAGAGTAACTAAGGCAATAAGAATGCTAAAGCAGTTACCGACAATGGTGAAACTAAAAACAACAGTAGTTAAAGAGAACTTATCCGATATGGAGAATATCTGGGAGTTTGCATACAACGAAGGATTAGAACATCGACATTTTACGTTTTTATGTAAGACAAGAAATGATACAAAAAGAAATGCGTTAGATAATCAAATACCGGTTGACGATGTTATCAACTTAGCGGAGCGATATGAAGTTTTCTGTAGAAAACACGATCGACCCATCATGAGGAGAGAAAAAGAAGCTAGATATCGCAGCGCTGTTCCGATACAGGAAAAAGGCTTACCGTGCAATGCGGGCAGAAACAGGTACTGGATCAACTGGAAAGGGGAAATGCTGTCTTGCGCATTTCTTGATCATCCCAATGCATATCCCTTAAAAGATGGATTGTCGGAATCTTTCAAGAAGATTACTGATGCGGTTGATAATGTGCCGAGTCTGATAAACACAGAATGCAATAATTGTAATATAAGAGCAAGTTGTATACCATGTCCTGCCCACCATTATTCTGAGAACAATGGATATGGTATTGTAAATAAAAGACTGTGTGAGAGAACACACAACTTGGTTGATGTAGAATGTTTCTATGAGACAATGTGAAAGGGTGGAAAAAATGAAGAAGAATTACGTAGCGCCTTTCGTTTCAGTGATGGATTACCAGCTATCGGATACAATAGCACAAGGAAGCAACTGCGGCTTATATGTGTATTCATATGCCGATGGAACATGCAACCAGAGCGCAGGTACATGGGTACAGCATTCGGATGCAACATGCGAACTAATGATCGTTGCTTATGAAACCTAATGTATAAATGAGGAATGCACATAACCGAATATCACCAATAATGCAGAGTATCTGTAGTATTGGTGTATTTGTGTTTACTTCGAAAGTAGAATTGTATGAGAGAAAAACGCAGTGTTGAAATGGGTGATAGCCACAATTCGACAGCTGTAAAATTAGTTTCAATAGATAACCAGAAGTATGTTTATAAGCCCCATAAGATTGACATAGATTATGTATGGGGACGCTTTTGCGTATGGAGTAGCAGCAATAATATACCACATAGTATTATTGCTGCAGAAATTGTTCAGCATAATGACAAAAACCTAATTGAGTATGTTGAACACAATCCAATATCCCATATTCGTAAAGTAAATGAGTTTTTTAAGCGCTCAGGTAGTTTATTGTCTTTATGCTATATGTTAGGAAGTCGCGATATGCACGCTGAAAACCTGATTGCGCATGGAGATCAACCTGTTCTAATTGACTTAGAAACACTGCTGACAGGTGAAGTCCACTCATTTTTAGAGCCTGTTGACGCTGCACAGCGTAAGCTATCTGGCTCTTTTTTACGTGATTCTGTACTGTACAGTTCTCTCTTGCCGCACCGCATAGAAGACCCGAACGGCGAGTATCCCGATTGCGGCGGCATATCAGGCACGTTCGAAGGCGGGCTGGTATCTTGTAAGAATCTGCCTTTATATGGTGGCAAAACGATTCCAGCCTATGAGTATATTAAAGACATTTGCAAAGGCTTTAAAGAGACCTATGCGTGGATTACCACTAACCGTGAAAAGATACTTAATGAATCCCCTTACTCCGAATTCGCTAACTGTCAGATTCGCTTTCTACTACGCTCCACGCAAGTATACTACAATTTGATCAACCGTCTTTCCCAACCCGACATGCAAGCCGACCCTGAGAAATACGAAGCTCAACTTTACAAACTTGCGCTCGCGTATACCAAATACGCACACCCAAGCGTTCTCCCCAAACTTATGCCCATATACGAAGCTGAAGCCGCTGCAATCCGACGTGGTGATATCCCCTATTTCACTACCCGCGCTGATTCTCTTGCCATCTGCGATGAAAATGGGAATGTGCTATACGATCAGTATTTCCGCATCTCTGCTTTTGACCGCTCAAAGCGAATCCTAATGAACATGAACGAGCGTGACTGCGAGTTTCAGACGGAGCTTATTCGAGCGTCGTTTCACGCGTCTTACCCGCCTGAAGAAGCTCCAAGCGTGTTGATTCGCACCGCAACGGCTTCATTGTCAAATAGCAACCTTTTCGATGAAGCGACAACTGTTTACGACGAAATCGGCAAACACAATTGCGAAATGGATGACGGCGCGCCCGCGTGGACAATGCAGTGCGGCGCGATGGAAGGTGCTTGCGGCGTGAAAATGACGGAGATTGGCTTGTACAGCGGACGTGCGGGTGTTGCGCTGTTTGACGCGGCGTTGTATGCAGTGACGGGTAACGAAGCTGCCCGCAAAGATGCCGAACGACTGGTTCACGCGATATTCGAAGAACTGAAAGACCGCGAATCCACACACCTTCTTGAGAAACTCACCTTCGGTCTCGCCAACGGTATCGGTGGCGTGTTTGTCACGCTCGGCGAAATCGCGCGTTATTTGAATAAACCAGAGTATATAACCCAAGCATCTGCGTGGCTTGACAAGCTCACCGACACATGGATTGCGCGCGACCGCGATTATGACGTGATTGGCGGTTCATCTGGGTTGCTTCTTGGCATGTACCATTTAAACGCAAACACGCCCGAAGCCGCGCGCCGCTTAGCTGACCATATCATGGAGAACCGTATCTCCTACAACAATCATTTGCTCATATTCCGTCCGAACATGGACAATCTCCCGCTCACTGGTATGGGGCACGGCGCGGCGGGTATTTCGTGCGCTCTTCTTATAGCTTGGCGTATGACAGGCGACGTAAAATACCGCGAAGCCGCTCTCGACATGCTCGCCTACGAGCGCGAATGCTATTCTTCCGAAGAAAACAACTGGCCTGACTTCCGTAAAAACCCCGACGTTGCCCCCGATCAACTCGTCTATATGCACGGTTGGTGCGCGAGTGCGCCCGGCATCGGATTCAGCCGTAAACTGATAAATCAGCTTGACCACACAATCGACGTAAAAGAAGACATCAGGCGTTTTATGTGGATTATCGCTGCAACGGAGAGGACGTGTATCCCCTTTTGCGCGAAGCCGCCAAGCGCCCCGAGGTTTACAACGAGGAACAGGTTCGCTTTGAAATGTTCAAGCATCTGGGTTATTTTTCGCCCGAAGGCTCCGGGCATCACAGCGAGTATGTGGCGTGGTTCCGCAAGCGCCCTGATTTGATAGAGAAATATTGCACTCACGGCACGGGCAACGACCCCGGATTCGCCATCACGCCGGAGAGGCGCGCGAACGGCATGAAAAAGCGGCAGGAGAATCTCGCGAAATGGATGAGCGAGCCCGTTGACCTGAACCGCGGCGCGGAGTACGCCGCCTATATATTCAACGCGATTTTCGGAGACAACGAAATGTTCGAGTTCAACGGCAACACCCGCAATTTCGGGCTGATTGACAACCTGCCGGAGGGTTGCTGCGTCGAAGTGCCGGTCATAGCCAGCAAAAAGGGCTTCCAAGCCGTACACGTCGGAGCGCTGCCGCCTCAGTGCGCGCTGCTCAACAGCATTTCAGTTCAGTGCGAGGAGCTGGCGATAGAGGCGGTGTTGCAGAACGAACCCGAAAAGATATATCACGCCTGCCTGTACGACCCGCTCACAAGCGCGGTTTTGAGTATGCAGGAAATTCATGACATGGTTGATGAAATGATGGCGGCCGCGAAGCCCTATCTGCCCTTTCACTGAGCCTTGCGCGGCATGAATACGGGAGGTACGAAAGCGTGAACGTGTTTTTTGATGTGGATCGCATTGCGAAGGTGTTTTGTTCCTCCGACGAGCATTCATGCGTGCGTTTGGCGGTTCGGGATTTTTTGAGCGACCTTACCAAGGCGAGCGGGCGCGGCGTCGAGCCGTGCCCGTCCGCCGCAGAGGCTGACATTATAATCGGCACGGTCGGCGTTTCGGCCCTTCCCGTAGACGCGTCGATGATACGAGGAAAAGAAGAGCACTACGCGATCATACCATGCGAGCACGGTATGGTCATCGCGGGCAGCGACCGCAGGGGCACGATGTGGGGCGTGTACGAGTGTCTGAGACGGTTTCTGAAAGTCGATCCGCTGTACCTGTGGACTCAGCACGAACCCGCGCGGCGAGATAGCGTTCCGATGCCCGACAAGCCTGTCATAGGCGGCCCTCACGGCTACCGATTCAGGGGCTGGTTCATAAACGACGAAGATTTGATAGAAGGTTTCTGTAAACGCGGAAAGCCCGAGAAAGGCTACCGCTTCCAGCGCGATTACGCTGAAATGCTGGACATGATCATAGAGACGGCTTTGCGTTTGAAGCAAAACATGCTCATTCCGTGCTCCCATCTGGACATCATGCGCTCGGAGGACGAAATGATCGTGCGCCGCGTGACGGAGCGAGGGCTGTATATATCGATGCATCATCAAGAGCCCGTCGGCGTGCATCAGTTCACGATGGATCGATATTGGAAGGAACGCGGCGTAGACGGCAACGTGAACTTTGTGGACGACGCAGAGTTGTACAAAACCGTCTGGCTAGAGTATATAAGACGCTGGGCGCGATATGACGGCGTGATATGGCAGCTTGGGCTGCGAGGGCGCGGCGATCGCCCGGTGTGGTATCAGAACGACCGAGTGCCCGAAACGCCGGAGGCGCGCGGCAGGCTGATTTCGGACGCTATACAAACGCAAATGGATTTGATAAAGGCGGAGTGCCGCGGACAGGAAATACTTTCAACCGCGACGCTGTGGATGGAAGGTATGCCTTTATACAAAGCGGGCGCGCTTACGTTTCCTAAGGGAACGATGGTCATACAGTCCGATTTCGGCCCTGATCAGATGTGGGGCACGGGTTACGATGAAACGCCGAGGCTTGAAGGCACGGATTACGGCGTATATTACCACTTGGCGTTCTGGGGGTGCGGCCCTCACCTCGCGCAGGGAAACCGCCCCGAAAAAATTCAATATAATTACAGACAGGCGCGCGCAAAGGGCGACACGGCTTACGCGGTGCTTAACGTTTCCAATTTCCGCGAGTTTGTGTACGGCATTCGCTATGAAGCGAAAATCACGTGGGATCTTGACGACGACGACGTTTCGGACGACCGTGCGGACTGGTGCCGCGAACAATTCGAGGTTGAAGACACTTCCGCTCTTGAAAAAGTGTACAAAGAGTATTTCGACTGTTTTACAGTCATGGACGGCGAAGGCTATCAGGCGCGAATGACTTTGAACGACGGCATGCTGAAGCGCGTCGCCGCGATGCTCATCAAAATCATAAATGGCGGTGAGCTGGCTAAGCAGGATATTCAGAACAAGCGTCTCTTCGCGTTCGATAACACTGACGATTTCATTGCATACTACGCTAAAGCGACCGAAGTCGGTATTGAACGCTTCAACAGAGTTCACGCGCTTGCCCGCGAAGCGATGAACGATATACCCGATCATCGCAGAGCGTTCTATCAGGCTAACATATCAGTGCAGATCGAGATCATGCTCGCGCTCTACGGTTGGGTGAACGCCTTATGCCGCGCGGCGCACGGCAGCCGAGCGGGGTTTGACGAAAGCGCGTACAATACTGCCGTCGAAACGGCGGCGTCATATATTGAGCAGGCTCTCGTCGACCGCAAGAAGGCGTTGTACGGGCGCTTCATCGGCTGGTATAACGGCGACCGCCTGATGGATTTCGATAGCCTTTTACACATGACACTGGAATTAAAGCGTCAGCCGCCGACCATATAAAACCGCGCGGCTGAGCGTAAAACATATATGAAACGGGGTGCGTCGGGTGAACATGCAAACTATATATCATGAAGATCAACTCACGGTCAGCGCGAACGTGCGGCTGACAGTCAATGTTCAGAAGCAGAAACTGGCGCAGGATTTATCGGAATACGAGTTCGATCTGGAGTGGGACGCCGATGACGCGCGTATGCCCGAATCGCGCGTAACAATAAGCTGGATGCTTCCGTGCCTCGACGTACAATTCATGTGGCAGCCCGACTGCCGCGTCCGCCGCGCGCTGGATTCGGACTGGCGGCTCAAGTTTCAGTCGATGCTCACGGGTTCAGCGCCGCTCGGCGTTACATTCAACGGCGCGGGCGACAGCGTATACGCATATGCGGCAAGCGAGATAAAGAAGATTTCCAGCCTGCGCATGGGCGTAAACGAGAATCAGAACGCGATTCACACCGAGTTTTCCATGGGGCTTGCGCAATTCAACGGGCAGAAGCCGTCCACTCGGCTGAAGATACGTTCAGATCATCGCCGCGTGCCCTTCCATCAGGCAATAACCGACGCATGCGAATGGTGGAACAAGACATTGAACATTCAACCAATGCGCGCGCCAGAAAGCTGTTTTGCGCCGCTGTATTCGTCATGGTACAATTTTCATCAGGGCGTAAGCGCCGCGGCGCTCGAGAGCGAATGCGCGCTTGCGAAGGAATTGGGAATGGAGACAGTCATATTAGACGACGGCTGGCATTCCGATCACGACGGTCCGGGCTACGGTTACACCGGCGACTGGGAAGTATGCGAAAGCAAATTCCCCGACATAAAAGCGCATATACGGGCAGTCCACGAACTCGGCATGAAATATATGATGTGGTTCAGTGTGCCGTTCATGGGCTATAACGCTAAGAACCAAGAGCGCTTCAAGAACAAGCTCCTGCGCAAAATCGAGCGCAACTCCTGCGGAGTTCTCGATCCGCGTTACCCCGACGTGCGCGAGTATATAATTGGAATTTACGAACATGCCGTGCGCGAGTATCGGCTCGACGGTCTCAAGCTCGATTTCATCGACCAGTTTGTTGACACGGATAATCTGCCCTTGCAGCCCGAAATGGACTATTCGTGCGTGCAGGAATCCGTTGAACGGCTGATGACAGACGTTATGCGGCGCGTAAGCGCGATAAACCCGAATATCATGATAGAGTTTCGGCAGCGATATATCGGCCCCGGTATACGCAGGTTCGGCAATATGTTCTGCGTGGGCGACTGCGCGAGCGACATAGTGTCCAACCGCGTGGGCGTAACTGACATAAGGCTCATGGGCGCGGATCAGGCGGCGCATTCGGATATGCTTTCGTGGAATCATTCCGAAACGCCTGAACACGCGGCTTTGCAAATACTGAATGTAATATTCGGCGTAGTGCAGTTTTCTCAGATAATCGCGAAAATGCCTGAAAGCCACCGCAAGATGACGAAATTCTGGCTCGATTTCGCAAAGCGCTACAGTAAAACGCTGTTGCGGTCGGAGTTCATACCGATGGAACCGCAATATATGTATCCCGTAATAACTGCGCGGGACGAGCGAACGTCTATTACGGCTGTATACATGATGAACAAGGTGCTGAAGCTTGACGCTTCGCGCACGGAAGCCATGTTCATAAACGCTTCGCACGCGCCCGTTCTGTATATCGAGACAGACGCGGAGTTGTCCGCGCAGGCATTAACGCGCAACGCGACGGGCGATGTGACATATTCCGGAAATATGCGTTTCACGCCCGGCGTAAACGTATGCGAAGTGCCATTAAGCGGACTGTTGAAATTGACGTTTAATGTGGTATAATGATTAGGCAACCGCGAAGCGGTTGACCGGGTCGGCGGGCGGGTGCTCGTGCCCCGCACGCTGACAATCAAGGAATAATGATTAGGCAACCGCGAAGCGGTTGCGCAGACAGGCATACGGGTTTTTGGGGGAAGCATGTATCGCGTAATCATTATTGACGATGAGCCTTGGGCATTGGTCGGCATTCGCAAATATATCGAACGCGGATCGAGTTGCTTCGAGGTAGTATACGAATCCACGAACCCATTCGAGGCGCTTGAAGCGATTGCGCGCATACAGCCCGATTTGGTGTTTACCGATATTCGTATGCCCGAAATATCCGGCTTGAAGCTGATAGAGAGAGCACGGCGGCAGGGCAGCGAAGCGGCGTTCGTGGTAATAAGCGGCTACTCCGAGTTTGCGTATGCGCAACAGGCGCTGCGCGAAGGCGCGCTTGACTATCTGCTCAAACCGCTCGACATTTCAATGGCGCGCGAAATAATGGACAAATTGCAAAAGCGGCTGGACGAGAACAATCAGAATTACTATATGCGGCTGTATGGCATGATACATTCCGATGGCGATGATATGCTCAAATATATCGAGCCGCGCCTTACAAAGCCAGCGATGCCATACTGGCAAGCGGCGACATTGATTACCCGCGATAACGCGGCGTCGCCGATCGTGCTGCCCGCGTCCGCGCAGGCCGTCAGAATGAGGCTCGGTCCTCGCAAGGCGATGATCGCTATAAACAGCTTCGATAACGATGCATCGCTTCTGCCCTCCGCCATTGAGAATTTAAAGGACACGGTGCTGCGCTGCGGCATGAGCCCCGTGTTTGACGACATAAACCTACTCTCCGAAATGCTGTGCGTTTCGGAGCTTGCGGCGTTTGACGGCTTTGTATATGCCGAACGCAGCGTTTTCACATATCGCCCCGCGAAGCCGTCGAAAACCTCCGAGATATGGCAGAGGATTGCCCAGGAATTGCGTTTAAGGCACAGCGCCGCTCTTGAACTCGTGTTGAAGGAGATACCCGACGCATTCCGCGCGCGGCATCTCACCGCCATCGACGCTTTGAACCTGTGGAATTTGATCGCGGACAATGTTCGCGAGTACCTGCCCGACAACGACTCGCTCTCAGACATAACGCCATTGAATATACACTCGCTGGTCGAAAAATTCAACTCGATAGAGAGCATGTGCGATTATCTGGCGGAGCAGCTGTCCTCGTGCGAACGCGACCCGAACAGCTCCGCCGGTCAGCGGTTCGTAAAGCTGCGAAGATTTGTCGATTCGCATTACAGCGAAGGGCTTAATCTGCAGGAACTTTGCGAACAGTTTCAGATAAACGTAAGCTACTGCTGCGAGCTGTTCCGACGCGAGGCGCAAACGACATTCACGCAATATATAGCGCGCCTGAGAATGGAACACGCGTGCGAGCTTTTGAGCAACAGCAATTTCTCGATTGAACAGATATGCGAACGCACGGGCTATAACGATTATTTCTATTTCAACAAGGTGTTCAAGAAAAATATCGGCTGCACGCCCGCCGAATACAGGAGAAACAATGGATAAAAAGCGTTCGTCAAAGCTGAAATATCTGCGCCTGAAATATCAGATATACATTCTGCTGATATGCGCGCTAATACTGATGCTCGCGGTGCAGGTCGCATACATATCGGGCTTTTCGAACCTCACCATACAGCGCGCTGAGGTCACGGCGGCGCAGTTGATGGAGCGCGCGTCGAAGGGCATAGACGAGACCGCCAGGCAGATCGAGAACGGCGCGGCGGTGCTGACGGACAATCATTTCGTGCAGGACATACTGACGGCGGAATCCCCTCTGCGCGATGTGGAGCTGTATTCAAACATAGTCGAAGTCATTACAAACCTGAAACAGGTCAATTCGAATATACACAGCGTATTCCTGCTGAACAACTATACGCGCAGGCTCTCAGACCCGATATATAACGACGCGGGCATGACTGACGGTCTGCTCGAGAAATACCCTGTGCGCAGCGAGAATTTCGCGAAACCAGTGTTTACGTCGCGCATCGAGGGCGACAGAAAGAGTTTTTACGCGTATGTCGCCCCCGTATTCCGCTTCAACTACAAGGGCGGCGACGGAAAAAAGATAGGCTGCTGCGTGCTCGTGCTTAATATGGAAGAAATAACGTCGCTGCTCGACGTAGGCGATTCCCCGCGCAATTCGCTGTTTATGCTGCTTGACCAAAACAACCGCATCATCGCGAGCAACGGCGAATGGCAGGACGGCGACTCGTTCGAGCGAGTTTTCTGGGAAGACGGCGACACATCGCGCATAGACGACGGCCTGATATACAACGACATGCGCTCCATAGCGCAGTATCAGCTGATAGAAAGCACGGGCTGGAAGGTCGTCAGCATAATGCCTATAGATGAACTGACTAAGGACATGCAAAGGCTATTGCTGCTCGGCTGCCTGCTCGGAGGCTTCTTTATAGTGCTTTTACTGGTCATAGGTCAGCTGACATCAAAAAATATTAGCGAGCCCATTGAAACCATAGCTTCATTCGTCGAGAACGTGACAAAGACCGACGACGGCACGCATCAGCGCCTGGATATTCCGTATAAAAACGAGAGCGGCGTTATCGCGGAGCACATAAACATATTGCTGGCAAAGGTCGCGAAAATGACGAAAGAGAATTTCGATCAGCAAAAAGCGCTGTATTCCGCTCAGCTTGAAGAGCAAAGGGCGCAGTTGCTGGCGCTCAGAAGTCAGATTAACCCTCACTTTTTGTACAACACGCTCAACTGCCTGAGCAGCATGGGTCTGGCATACGACGCGGAAGGAATCGTTACGATCTCAAACGCTATGTCGGATATATTCCGCTACAGCATAAAGGGCGACAGCTTCGTTACAGTGCGTCAGGAAATCGAGATCATCAAGAAATACCTGACGATAATGGAAATTCGTTACCCGGGGCGTTTCGACTGGGAAATTGACATCGAGGAAGATATTCTCGATTGCAGCATACTCAAAATGACGCTGCAGCCCATCGTCGAGAACTCGATGTACCACGGCATCGAACAGATATTGAGTCATGGGCATTTGACGATTCGCGGAAGGAACCAAGGCGATAGCGAGCTATTGTTCGTGGTCGAGGACAACGGCAAAGGAATGACGCGCGAAGCGCTGGAAGCGCTCAAGCTCAGCATTTTCGATAAGGAGAGAAAACTGGACGACAACAGCGCCATAGGAATGGGCTTGCGCAACATATTCAACCGCATTCAGCTTGAAATGGGAACGCAGTACGTCATGGATATTGAGAGCATAGAAAACAGCGGCACGCGCGTCAGCCTGCGATTGCCGTTTGCGCATTACACAATGACAGATGAGGAGATTATGCATGAATAAGAGAGAACGCGTAGTTTCGGCGATGAACAATCTGCCCGTGGATCGCCCGCCCGTCGGATTCTGGTTTCATTTTCAAGGCGAGGAGCAGCGCGGCGCAAAATGCGTCGAGGCGCATCTTAAGTATTACAACAATACCGACGTCGATATAGTCAAGATAATGTGCGACGGTTACTTCGACTACCCTAACGAAATCGCGAAGACCGCGCAAAAGCCCGACGACTGGTTCAAAATGAAGCCGTTGGGCGCGGACAGCGACTTTATTAGGGGTCAGGTGGAGCGCGCAAAGGCTGTGAAAGCAGGGCTTAACGACGAAAGATTCGTGCTCTACAACGTCTTTGCTCCGTTTTCATCGATTCGGTTCGGCGCTTCCGACGAGCTTGTTATGCGCCACCTGCGCGAAAAACCCGAAACTATTGCCTACGCGCTGGACGTTATTGCGCGCGACAACGCGCTTCTGTGCGAGCTGTTGATAAAGGAAGCCGGAATCGACGGCGTTTACTATTGCGTGCAGGGCGGCGAAAAGGATCGCTTCACGCCTAATGAATATACAAAGCTGATCGCGCCGAGCGATTTGAAGGTTCTCGAACACGCGAACCGTTTCTCGGACATGAACATATTGCACTGCTGCGGTTGGGCGGGCATTCCGAATCATATGGAGGTTTGGCAAAATTACCCGGCGAAGGCTATAAACTGGGCATGTTTTATAGAGAACATGAACCTCAAAGACGGCAAGCGGTTCTTTGGCGGAAAATGCGTGCTCGGCGGTTTCGACAACCGCAGCGAGAGCCTTATCGTTAAAGGCTCAAAGAGTGATATTCAGAAATATGCGCGTAAGATCGTCGACTCATACGGTTCGAAAGGCATCATGCTCGGCGCGGACTGCACGCTGCCCGCGGGCGTGCCCGTCGAACACATTCAGTGGGTCGCAGACGCAGTAAACAGTTATTGTTGACAGAGGTTTCGGACAACCCCTGACAGAGCGCCGAGCGACATATCGAACAAAAACAGTCAGTTTGTGGGGTTGACATGAAGCCTCTGACGGCGTGAAATGTCAACCCCGCATATTATCGGGAGGCGCTCAGTGGTCTTTTTGTCGGACGGGCTTATACGCCGCCCGCCAAATGTAAACCCATGTTGGAAATTTTTTGTCGCTTTACTTCTTAGCCCTCTGTCGGAAACTATATCATAGATTCGTCTCTATCCAGTATCGCCTTAACAGGTGATGCCCTTCGACCTCATTTTCTGCCTGAATAATGTCTTGCAGTCTGCCGCCCAATTTTTCACACACATGAATTGAAGCCTTGTTGTCGTCGTTGATGTTCAGTAAAACTCTTTCCATTCCGTGCGATTTGGCAATCTTCAATCCTTGACGCAGTATTTCGGTTCCGTATCCTTTTCCCCATTCAGATACCCTCACCGCATAACCGATGCTTCCGATCCCTGACATCACTTTTGTCGTAAATTCCGTTCTGAGCTGAAATTCACCAATAAACCTGCCGTCGTCTACCACCCAATAATTATATCCGGCAGGTTGACCGTCAATCAACCCCTGCTCCTTCTTATCGTACCAATGTTTTGTTCGCGCGAACCAATCCTCATCGATGCTGTCGGGATTTGTCGGTCTGAAATAAATGACATGATTATCGTACAATTCTTTGCAGTATTCCTTGTACCCTGATGTGTATTCGGGGGATCTTTTGATTATTTGAAGCATATGCAACTCCGATATTCATAGCATATCAATATGAATACAATCATCTGACATTGTGTTTGCTTTGAACGTTCTCTGTCATCTGCGGTTGTCGCCGAATTTGCCCATACCGCCGTTGTCCGACGCCTTATTTCTGTAAACCAAATCATCTCGGGCAGTAAATCCTATGTTTTCCCAGAACGCGTTTCCAATATCATTGCTATTGAACACCACCAACGCTATTTTTCTGATTCCCAGTTTTCCCAAAGCGTTTTCGGCATTCTCAACAAGTCTATGTGCAATGCCTTGGTTTCTGTATTGCGGGTTCACGGCAGTATGGTAGATGTAACCTCTTCTGCCGTCGTTACCTGCCATGATCGCTCCGACAATAACACTATCGTTTACCGCGACGAAGCATGTGGTCGGATTTCTGTCCAGAAATCGCTCGATACCATCGACGGAATCGTCATAACTATTCAAACCTATTCCGTCGCATGACTTCCAGAGTTCACATATTCCGTCATAATCATCTATCTGCATTTTTCGGATTATCGTGTCCATAAATGCCCCTCCGCGATTTCCTGTTTGTCATATATACGGCGTTTATCCGTCAACCTGCTGTTTTGCGTTTCCGTTACAGATAGCGGCGTATATTTCTTCGGGAATCATCGGGATCGCCAGCTTCTTCATCAATTCGTCCGATACCGCGCCGACTTGCGCATACTCCCGCCCCGCCTGCCTGACAAGCTCCAGAAACGGAGCGGTGACGGCAGCCGCTTCGGGAGCGTTGAACATGGGCGCTTCCGAAACCGTGAGCATGAACACGCCGTTCGGGAATCGAAGCTGAAACTGAAGCCGCAGCGCATCGAAATTGTGCTCGGCGTTCGGAAACCCGCAGCCGCTGATAACCGCATAGCGCAGATGAGAAAAATCAGCCTGCTCGACGTGTTCATAGCGGTCATCGACTTTTCTCATAGCCAGCGAACCCAAAGGCAGCGTCCTGTCAAGCAGCGCTTTAAGCGGCGCCGGAACGCCAAAACCGTAGAGCGGAAAGCTGAACAGCAGCATATCGCTTGCGAGAATGTCTTTGAGTATCTGCGCCATATCGTCGTCATGGACGCACCTGCCGCCGTTTTTCATGCAGCTCAGATCGCCGAGACAGTATTCGATATGTTTCGCGGCCGCGTCTATATAGCTGATCTCATTGTTCGAAACGCTGTTCATGCCATCCAAAAAAGCGCGCGTCAGGTGCAGCGTATCGCTTTTCTCGCGTTTGGGCGAGCCGTTGATTACCAGTATTTTCATTTATGTATCCTCTCTGTTTCCGATTTCGCGATCAATAGTCATGTTCTAAACGCATGATTTAATTCGCGGTTTTAGTAAAGTATTTTTAGCATACTCTGTTATGTCATGATTATAGACCTCGTTTGCATTCTTGCGGTTGTTTAGATAGTTATGGTTCACTTCGGGGTAAAACTATAGTCTCGCATAACAAACTTTCATTTAATCATATCCATTTCCGTTTCGTCACATATACCGCTTGGACAATAACTGAATACCGCGGCATGTTTATTAGGAAGCGGGTTACGGTCTGCGTGAAAAACAATTACAGAAAACGGAATCCTCAATTTCCTTGTTCTTACCTATTATTCTATGCGATCCGAGTATGGCTGCGATTTTTATGCTGACGCCTTACTGCTGCATTCATAATCCTTGCCCATCGAATACAAGCTCATCTGCCCGCCAAACTGCAATATGCCTATGATGAACTCCGACTATTCGGAAGTTTATGCTATGGGCAGATATGCGAAACATGTATAAGGCGGCGCGTTGTACTCTTCGTGACAGTTATATCCGATCCGTAAAGAAACGTTGGGATTATTGATATATCCGTTCGCTTCAGCCGCTTTGGACATCTCTCCGCAAGCGAAATAGTCCCACGCGTCTATACTTTCGTTGCCGAATAACACAAGCGATGTTTCTTTGCTTCGACGCAATCGCAACCATAACCCGGCGGGTTGTTTCAAAACCTCATATCTGCCGTCCTGATTGTCGGAATATGTCTCCTGCGCAAACATGAGTCCGCACGGCTTTTCAACGGAGTCGTTATTTATCCATATCGCGGCGCTCCAAGCGGGATTGATCAGCTCGCGTTTCTCAACACTCAGAAGATTCCGAAAACGGCTGAGCGTCGCGTCGCTGTCGGGTTCTGAATGATTATCCCGCGCATAGTCCAGGCAGCCGACCCATAAAACATCGGGACGTTCAACAATGTCGTACTTTATGTCGTTATATGTAACCGACTTAACGATTTTCTCCAAAGGGTGAATCCATGTCATATAATCATCGCCTCCGAAAACCCCGATTCATTCATCTGATTACAGCATTACATGATTGTCGGCGTGAGGGGCACGAACACCCGCCCGCCGACCCGGCCAACCGCTTCGCGGTTCGCTAATCATTATACCATAAATGCACAATGTTGAAAAGGTTCGCAGCGTTGTCAAAGCAAACGCAACAATCATAGTAACAATAGTTTGCCCGTACAGCGCGTAGACTCCGTCATTGTAATTTCCTTTAATAGGCTGGGAAGAATGCGCATACGGCGAATAATGAGTGATATTGCTGAAAGCAGACGCCGCAAGAATTGCGCATGATAAAAACTACCGCGCAATATTGGAAGCATCCCTTTGTTTTCTGCTTGTATTCACAAGATTATGCGAAAAATGTGTTGTGTCATTGGCGCTGTTTGGCTTATAATGTATACGCGAGCGCCTGCGGGCATATTTCTACTATATTGGAGGCATAAATTATGAACACGCAAGAGTTTTTGAAGCAAATGAATATTGAACAGCTTGAGGAGATGGCGCGGGCGCAGACCGCGACCGAGCTTTTGGAAACCGTTCGCGGATTCGGCTTGGAACTGACGGACGCTTCCGCCGAGGAAGTTTTCGCCGCGCTGTTCCCCGTCCGCGGTAAAGAGCTGGACGACGGAATGCTGGCGCTTATAACCGGCGGCGCGGCTCCTAAGCCGACCCGTTATACCAAAAAAACAGGCACAAATGAATATCTATAAAGCGCAGGCGCGGAACGGAACGGCGGATAAGTGAACGACCGCATCTTCATACAAATCGCCGCATACCGCGACCCTGAGTTGCTGCCCACCATGCGCGACGCGCTTGATAAGGCGCGCTATCCGGAGCGCCTTACATTCGGCGTTTGCTTTCAGGAAAGCAGCCAATCGCAGGATTACATATCTCTGTCGCGTTTTCCGTGCTGCCTCATGGTGCAAATCGAGCCGAAAGACGCGAAAGGCACTTGCGCGGCGCGCGCTATCACGCAAAAACTGTGGCGCGGAGAGCGTTATACGCTTCAGATCGACAGCCATGCAAGGTTTGTCAAAGACTGGGACGATATATTGCTCGATATGTACGGCGCTGTAGGCGGGAACGCTATTCTGACGGCGTACTGTCCCGCGTATACGCCCGACGCGCCTCTCGATTCGCAGCCTGTCGCATATACTCTCGGCGCTGATTACTTCAACGCATACGGCAGTCTGATGCTGGCGGCGCGTATTCCGCTTACGCATATGGCGCGCCCCGTGCCCGGAGCGTTCTGGTCGGGGCATTTCGCGTTCGCTGACGCGCGCGTCATAAACGATATTCCGTATGACCCTAACCTGTATTTCCATGGCGAGGAAATAAGCTACGCGGCGCGGGCATGGACGAGCGGGTATGACATTTACTGCCCGAACCGCGCGGTATGCTATCATCAGTATTCGCGCGAGGGACGATACACTCACTGGGGCGATCAAAACAACTGGTTCGCGCTCGACATGCTGTCGCAGCAGCGAGTGCGCCGCCTGCTGGGCGTTGAAACAAGCCGTGAGGATTTTGGAATCTACGGTCTTGGAAACAAGCGCAGCCTGCGCGAATACGAACTCTGGAGCGGCGTTGAGTTTGCCGCGATGCGCTTTAACGCGAAGGCGTTCAGCGGTTGGTTCGGCGAAGGTTATCCAGTAAAAGCCGCTCGCGCGACGAGTAAATTGCCGCCCCGTAAAAGCATACTGTTCGCGACGGCATTCTGCGAAATCGGCAGAGAAAACTGGCTCGCTTTCCGCAGGGACAGGCAACTCTATATTGAATGGTTCTCATTTCTCGCGTCTCAGAAGAACATCGAGCTCGTCTGTTACTACCCTAAGGAGCTTTGGGCTGAATTGCCGCAGGGCGCATACAAATTGCGCGATTTTGACCGCGACGACACGTTCTTTCGCGACTATTTCGAAGCCGAAAAGGCTATAATGCGGCTTCCCTCATTCAAGGCGTTCATAGGCGGGCGTGGGCAGAACCCCGAGCACTGCCACCCCGAATACTCGATGATGACGCATTCGAAAGCGAACTTCATCCGCCGCGCAGCCGAACAGTTTCCCGGATACGGCCATTACGGCTGGATCGACTTTGGCATAGCCCGACGTCCGCTCGACCCGGACACGGCATACGACTGGCGGCGTCTGACGGACGACAGGATACACATGCAGGTGTTCGCGCCTCCCGAGCGGTTTTCGACAGATCCGCTTGAGCTCTGCCGCGAATCGCCCGACGCGCTGTCCGCGTCGCTTTTCGTCGTGCCTGAACGGCTCGCGGCGTGGTATGAGGGCGTTTATGAGCAGGAACTAAAACTCAATCACGCGCTTCGGATAGCCGACGACGAGCAGAACATAATGCTGCGCCTCGCGCAGAAATATCCCGACCGCATATCCGCTGATATAGTGGACGACTGGTATAGCTTTTTCGAAAACGCCATGACCATATCTTCCGACGGATGAATGTAAATATCTGTTGACACTTTGCATGTTAAGTAATACAATGAATATAAAGTTGATTATGGGAGATGACATGTATGCAAGGCGCTCAAAACTTTGATACGCGAGCCTCCGTGAAGGCTTTGGCGCAATCGGGCAGAATGCTTTTTCTGGCGATAACGTTGACCGTAATCGCAATAACCGGCGTTGCCTCGCTGTTTATCAACATACTCAGCGCGATAGACACGCTAAAGGGCTCCGGCACTTTAGCTAATAAGCTCTTAATAGTTTTCGCCGCCGTAATCGCGCTCTTTTATGTTGTGATGACCGCGCTGTTGTGCGTCGGAGCGTGGAAAACGCGCTTCAGCGGCGATGGCTCATGGCTCAAAAAAATGAGCGTCGTAAAGAAAATAAAATACATATATACTCAGGTAATAATGGTTATTGTTTGCGTGTTGCTCGCCATAGTATTCGTCGTATCGATAGTGAAAGGCTCAGACTTTGGTAGCATACTCTCGTATATTATTACTATAGGAATCACGATCACAATAATGATTTTCCTTTGCAATTACGAGAAGAGATGCTATCTGACGCTCGCGGACGCGTCAAACGTGCTCGAAACCGGCTCTGAAATATGCGAAAACACAAGTAGCCTGCGCGGGTCATCGCTGGCATTGATAATCATTATGTGTATAGCGCTTTCAATACTCGGCATATTTGTGCTTTTATGCGTCCTCATACCCGACATCGATTTGTCTCTTAACGATATTATGTCGACTGTCGGCGTATTCAGCATAATCAACGTACTGTCCTCGACAGTCGCTTACGTCGCCGTGTTCGTGCTTGCGTGCGGATACATGAAGATAAGCAATTCTCAAAACGAGCGGTCGTTAAGCGATTGGATCGCCAACAATAAGAAATAATCGGAACAGCCCATAACGGGCATTCTGCAGGCCGCCATCGCCGAACCGCTCTGCATACGCGGCTCTTGAAAATTAACTGAAATTGCGGTTGACAGGCACGGTTTTGCATGTTACACTGTCCGAAATTGCATATTTGATGGCAATGACGGAGAGCGCCCCCGCCCAAGCGTTTCAGAGAGCCGACGTTCGGTGAGAGTCGGTAACGCAAAAGCCCGCGGCTTGTCGCTCCCGAGCCGGAGAGCAGAACGCCCACAAAATGGGTCAGTAGAGCCTCCCGTGAGCCTGCGTAAACGGAGAACGGCTTGTTCGAGCCGTGAGCGGCGCGAAAACGCGTCATTTGAGTGGTACCGCGGATATAAACATATTCGCCTCAAAGTTTATTCTTTGAGGCGTTTTCTATTTTCCGGAGGTGCGTGAAATGAATCAGACAACAGGTTTACAGTTCAAGCTCACAGAAATGGCGGGGCGCATACGCGAGCTGCGCGAAATATCGGGCTTCACGCAAGCCGACATGGCTCAAAAGACGGGCGTGTCACTGGACGAATACGTGTCGTGCGAAGCGGGCAAATCCGATCTTAACTTCGCGTTCATATACCGCTGCGCGCTCGTTCTGAACGTTGACGTCACCGACATAATCGAAGGCGCGAGCCCGCGCCTTTCGGGCTACACCGTCACTCGCAAGGGCATGGGCGCGAGAATTGAGCAGGCGCACGGCATGGTCTACTACAACCTGGCGGCGCAGTTCAAAAACAGAATCGCCGAGCCGCTGTATGTAAACGCCGAATATTCCGAGGAAGCCCAATATCAGGACATAGAGCTTACCAGCCACGAAGGTCAGGAGTGCGACATTGTCATAAGCGGCAAACTGATGGTTCAGGTGGGCGCTCACAGGGAAAAGCTCGAAGCGGGCGATAGCATATACTACGATTCGTCAACGCCGCACGGCATGATAGCCGTCGACGGCGGCGACTGCCTGTTCTACGCCATAGTGCTCAACCCCGGCGGAGAGCCGATACCCGAGCTTACGAAGCGCGAGCCGAGCATGTCTATGCCCGTCCCCGCGCCCGTGCCCGTAAAGCCCGACGTTGAGCAGGCGGAGCATTTATACAGTAAATACATCGACGCAACCGAAAACCCCGACGGTTCGCCGATCTCCATTCGATATAAAAACGAGAAAACTTTCAATTTCGCGTTCGACATCGTTGACGAGACCGCGCGAATACACCCCGACAAGCTCGCCATGCTGCACATATCGCGCGATAAAACGGAGCGCCGCTTCACTTTCGCCGATATATCGCGGCTTTCGAACCGCGCCGCCAACTATTTCAAGTCGCTGGGCGTCAAAAAGGGCGACAAGGTGCTGCTGATGCTCAGAAGGCATTATCAGTTCTGGATCGCCATGATAGCCCTCAACAAAATCGGCGCGGTCGCCATACTCGCGCCCAACCAGCTCTTAAAGAAAGACCTCGTCTACCGCTTCGCCAAGGCGGGCGTGACGACTATACTCTCGACCGCCGTCGGCGACTGCGCGAATCAGGCGGAGCAGGCGATGGAGGAATACCCTTTCATACGCAACCGCATAATCGTCGGCGGCGAGCGCGAGGGTTGGCGCGATTTCGATTCGGAATACCGGCTGTTCCGCTCGACATACACCGTTCCCGAGGGCGAAACGCGCCCGCAGGGCGAGGATATGATGCTCATGGTGTTCACGTCGGGCACGACGGGCTATCCCAAGATTGCGACCCACACCCACACATACCCGCTCGGGCACTTCGTCACCGCTCACTATTGGCATTCGGTAGACCCGAACGGGCTGCACCTGACAATATCCGACACAGGCTGGGCGAAGTCAATGTGGGGCAAGCTCTACGGTCAGTGGCTGTCGGAGGGCGCGGTGTTCGTGTACGATTTCGACCGCTTCGACGCGAACGACATACTGCCTATGTTTAAGAAATACAACATAACCACGTTCTGCGCGCCGCCGACGATGTACCGCTTCATGATTAAGGAAGACTTGTCGAAATTCGACCTGTCTAGCATAAAGCGCGCGACCATTGCGGGCGAGGCGCTTAACCCGGAAGTCTTCAATCAATTCAAGAAAGCGACAGGGCTTTCGCTCATGGAGGGCTTCGGGCAGTCCGAGACAACCGTTATGATAGGCAACCCCGTGGGCGCGACCCCGAAAGCGGGTTCGATGGGCAAGCCGCTGCCGCCTTACGACATTGACATAATCGACCCCGACGGTAACAGCGTCGAAGACGGCGAAACGGGCGAAATCGTGGTGCGCGTAAAGGACGGCCTGCCGTGCGGGCTGTGCAGGGGTTACTACGACGTTGAGAAGGGCAAGCCGGAGCTTAACGTGAGTGACGGTTTCTATCACACAGGCGACACCGCGTGGCGCGACGAGGACGGTTATTTCTGGTATGTCGGCCGCGTGGACGACCTCATCAAGTCGTCGGGCTACCGCATAGGGCCGTTCGAGATAGAATCGGTCATAATGGAATTGCCCTATGTGCTCGAATGCGGCGTGTCCGCCATTCCGGACGACATTCGCGGGCAGGTCGTCAAGGCGAGCATTGTGCTGACAAAGGGAACGCTCGCCACCGACGAGCTCAAAAAGGAAATACAGGATTATGTGAAGCACAAGACCGCGCCCTATAAATACCCGCGCATAGTTGCGTTTCGGGACGAGCTTCCTAAAACCGTCAGCGGAAAGATTCAGCGCAACCTTCTGTAATATTCAATAAATATACAGAATGTTTGTAAAAATCAGAATACCCGCGCCGAGCGTGTTGACAACCGTGTTTTTCGGTGATATAGTATGCGATAATAAACGCTGTGACGGAAACAAATCCGCGTAAGCGCGCTAAAGAGAGCCGACGGCAGGTGCGAGTCGGCGCGCGGAATGCGGACATACTCATTCCCGAGCGGAGCTTCCGAACATTTCATCAATCAGTAAGAAGCTACGGTTCGCCCCGTTATCGCGGCGAGGGGTTTGTCAGAACCCTGCTGAGATGCCGACAAATTCGGCAATTCGGGTGGTACCGCGAGTATATATCGCCCCGGAAACATGTGTTTCCGGGGCGTTTTCAATAATCCGAATAGGGGATATGCGAATGAAAAACATAAGGATTTACGATTCGACCCTGTGCTGCGCGAACCGCATGAGTTTCAAAGAAAAACTCGAAACCGCGCGGCTGCTCGACGATATACGCGTTGACGCGATCGAAACGCCGCATCTGAACGGAGATAAAGCGGACGAGCTGCTCGTAAAGACGATAGCGTCGCTCGCTCGGAACAGCGCCGTGTCATGCCCCGTCGGTATGCGCGAGGGCGAAATCCCGCGCGCGTGGGCGGCGATCTCGGGCGCTGTAAAACCGCGCATGAACGTGAAACTGCCCGTGTCATACGTGCAAATGGAATACATGTGTAAAACGAAGCCCGCCGATATGCTGTCTGCGATCTCAAACGCCGTCGCGGCGGCTAAGAGCCTGTGCCCCGACGTGTCGTTCACGGCGCTCGACGCGACCCGCGCCGAACCCGATTTTCTGTCTCAAGCCGTAAAACGCGCGCTTGACGCGGGCGCGACCTCGATCACCGTATGCGACGACGCGGGTTCGTCGCTGCCCGACGAATTTGGCTCATTCATCAAAAACCTGTATATAAACGTGCCTGAATTGCATGAATATACAGTCGGCGTATGCTGCGGCGACGCGCTTAACATGGCTTCGGCATGCGCGATACAGGCGGCGCGGGCGGGTGCGGGCGAGATCACTGTGCGCGCGTTCGGCGAAGGCGTGCCGTCTCTGAAAGCCATAATGGATATACTGAACTCGCGCGGAGACGCGCTCGGCGCTGCTTGCGGCGTTGAGAGCACGTTTGTTAAGCGCGCCGCCGCGCGCATAGCGCGCTTCGGTCACGCGGAATCGCAGGAGACCGACAGCGGCGCGGCGACTCCGTCAAACGCTCAGCGCCTGTCCGAGCTTAACAAAAACTCCGACATAAACGACGTGTCCCGCGCGGCGCGTCTGTTGGGCTACGACCTCTCCGGCGAGGACACGGCGCGCGTGTTCGAAGCGTTTTCACAGCTCGCCGCGAAGAAAAACGTCGGCAGTCGGGAACTCGACGCCATAATAGCTTCCGTGGCGCTTCAGGTGCCGCCCACGTTCTCGCTAGACAGCTACGTCGTAAACAGCGGAAACATAATCTCAGCCACCGCGCACATAAAGCTTAACAAAAACGGCGCGGCGGTGCAGGGCCTGTCCACGGGCGACGGCCCAATAGACGCGGCGCTCATGGCTATCGAAAAAATCATCGGGCATCACTACGAGCTAGACGATTTCCAGATACAGTCCGTAACGTCGGGGCGCGAGGCGATGGGCGAGGCGCTCGTCAAACTGCGCGACGGCGGGCGGCTGTACTCCGGGCGCGGCATATCGACCGACATAATCGGCGCCGCGATACGCGCGTATCTGAACGCTCTTAACAAAATTGTGTACAGGGAGACCGTATAATATGAAGCTCTGCGCATCGACATACGGCTGGCCGCGCAGCGAATGGCGCGATTTCATAAACGTCATAAACGAAATGCATATAGACGGCGTCGAAATTCACAACATTCGCGACGCGCGCTTTTCGGGCGAGGGCGCGCCGTTCGGCGCGGACAGAATATCCCGCACCGCGCGCCAGATGGAGCGCGACGGCGTTCGTATAGCCTGCATTGACTGCGTTTGCAATCCGTCGCTCGGCGCGACGCGCGAAAACATCGATGAGATCATCGGTTGCATACGCATAGCCGAAACGCTTCGCGCGCCGTATTTGCGCCTTAGAGCGAACGAAACGGGCGATTCGGACGACGAAAACGTCAAGGAATGCATATCTCACGTTATATGCGAGGCGGAACGCGCGGGCGTGGTGCTGCTGCTTGAAACGGCGGGAATTTATTCCGACACAGCTCGCCTAACCAACGTTTTGAACTCGTTCGCGTGCGACAACTTGGCGGCGCTGTGGGACGTGCACCACCCGTACCGCGTCCACGGCGAAACGCCCGAGACGACCGTCACCAACTTGGGCGCGTACATCAAACACGTCCATTTGAAGGACTCCGTTCAGACTTCCCGCGGCGTTGAGTTCAGGCTGTTGGGCGAGGGCGACCTGCCTATGGACGACATATTCACGGCGCTTCGCAGCGTGAGCTACGACGGCTACCACAGCCTTGAATGGAATCCCGAATGGGTGAGCGAGATAGACGACCCGTACATCGTGTTCGCGCATTTTACCTCATTCGTAAAGCAGTTCGAGCCGAGCCGGCCGTGGCGGGCGCGCCTGTTCGACAGCGTTCAGGGAACGGGCAAATACGTGTGGAAGCACGATACGCTCATCGACCTCACTTTTCCGCAGGTGCTCGACCGCATGGTCAAGGAGTTTCCCGACCAGCTTTGCTTCAAATACACGACTCTCGACTACACGCGCACATACGCTCAGTTCAGAAACGACGTGGACGAGTTCGCGCGCGCGTTGATTTCGTTGGGGGTGAAGCCCGGCTCGCGCGTGGCGGTGTGGGCGACGAACGTGCCCGCGTGGTACATATCGTTCTGGGCGGTCACGAAAATCAAAGCG